>CANQLR010000015.1 GCA_947624745.1 uncultured Clostridia bacterium
TATGGATATGAAAAATCCCCGGATAATCGAAGCCGACTTGTGGTAGACGAACCCGCAGCCGAAACGGTGAAAATGATATTTTCGCTTTACAAAGACGGCATGAGCATTGAAAAAATCGCCGACCGCTTGAATGAAATGGGCGTACTTTCTCCGATGGAGTACAGGCGTTCCAAGGGCGAAAAGTTTGAAACAGCTTTCAAGCGCGGCGATGTGGCAAAGTGGACGTACAAAGCGGTTAAGCGGATTCTCACGAACGAGGTATACATAGGGACTTTGGCGCAGGGAAAAAGAGGAACGCCGAATCATAAGGTGAAAACCGTCCGAGCAAAGGACGAAAGCGAGTGGGTCAAGGTCGAAAATGCACACGAAGCTATCATCTCTTACGACGACTTCATGGCGGTCGGTGAAATGCTTAAGCGAGATACGCGATGTTCAGCTGACAAGTCCGAAGCGGTAATCTTCTCGGGATTTCTGTTCTGCGGAGATTGCAAAGGCAGCATGGTCAAAAAGACGGTGCCGTCAGGCAAGAAAAAGTATGTTTATTATGTCTGCTCGACGAATCGCCTGACCCACGACTGCCGCCCGCACAGTATCAGCGAAAAGGAGCTTGAAGAAAAGGTTTTCCACGCAATCCACGACCAGATCGAGCTTGTCTTGAACCTCGAAAACGCGCTTGAAATGATAGCGAACCTGCCGCTGCAAAACCGCAAGGTTTTCAGTTACGAAGCGCAAATCGAAAAGCTCGGCGAAGAAATTGAAAGATACCAAAAACTCAAACTTCGGCTTTATGAGGACTTCGCGGACGGCGTAATCGACAAGTCAGAGTACACGGATTTCCGAAATCGCTACACGCAGATAATTGAAGATAAGCAAGCAGCAGTCCTAAGAATCAAAAAGGAGAAAAGCGACGCTGCCGTATTGGGAACCGGTGAGAAAAACTGGGTCACGCTTTTTCGGCAGTACGAAAATATAACCGAGCTTAACCGCCGAGTGCTGATGTCGCTTGTCGATCGGATTTTCATTTATGAGAACCACGCGATCGAAATCGTTTTCAAGTATAAGGACGAATTTGAGAAAGCTATGGAGTATGTTTTGGGCTATAAAGATATGCTCAAAGCGAGCTAAGGAGGTGCTAAAATGGCAAGAAAAAGCAGAAAAGTTACAGTTGAGCAGTCCATAATCCAGACATCGGAAACGTCATTTCCAACCGCAATTTACGCTCGTTTATCGGTCGAAAATAGCGGTAAGTCGGAAGAAAAAGACGTTATTCAAAACCAAATTGACATCTGCAAGGAGTACGTCAAGAGTTGTCCGTATCTGAACCTTGTTGAGGTTTATGCCGACAACGGTCACACCGGAACGGTTTTCGACCGTCCCGAGTTCAATCGGCTGATGTCGGACATTCGCTCCGGCAAAATCAAGTGCCTCGTCGTCCGCGATTTGAGCCGCTTCGGCAGGGATTACATTGAAACCGGGACTTATTTGGAAAGAGTTTTCCCGCAAATCGGTCTGCGTTTTATCTCCGTTAAGGAGCATTTTGACAGCCTCGATTCCGACGGCGACAGCCTTATAATTCCGCTCCAAAACATGATAAATGCCTTGTATTCCAAGGACATTTCAAGGAAGGTTTCCACCGCGCTCCATGCGAAAATTGCCGAGGGTACATACAAAAGCGGCAACCTGCCATATGGCTACCGATGGAACAAAAGCCATGACAATATGATTCCAGATGAGCTTACCGCGCCTATCGTTCAGAAAATCTTCACATGGAAAATGGAGGGCGTATCCAATTCCGAAATTCTCAACCGCTTGGACGATATGAACGCTCCCAATCCCGAGCAGAGAAAGCGCGAGGTCGGGACGAGAACAGGCGACGGCTGCACCTGCAAAGGCTGGGCATGTTCTACACTCTATGGCATACTCTCAAACCCGCAGTATGTCGGAGATGCCGTCCACGGACGAGCCGAAAGGGCGATTTACAAGGGAATCAAGTACGCTGCAAAGGACAAGTCAGACTGGATAATCTACCCAAATACCCACGAAGCTTTAGTGTCCCGCGAGGATTTTCAAAAGGTTCAGGATATTATGTCGGCGGCGAGCAGCTACCGTCAGGAGCATATGCAGAAAACCGCCGAAATAAGAGCTTCGCTCGTAAATCTCTTTGACGGAAAAATCGTCTGCGCCGACTGCGGAGGGAAGATGTATTACCACCGCCGGCGAGTGGACAAAAGTAAAAATGGCGACTGGTACGCGCACTATGAGTGCAGCACTCACGTCAGCAAAAGATATGAAAAATGCTCGGCCCATCACTTGAAACAGGCTACGCTCGAAACCAAAGTCCTCGAAGCTATCAAGCTCCAAGTTCAGACCGCGCTCGACTACGACAAACTCCTTACAAAACTCCGCGGCAGTTCGGGCGAGAAAAGTATTCGCGACGAAATGAATGCCAAGATAAACAGCCTGACCCTCAAGCTCGGCGGCATATCTAAAAAGCGCGCAAGACTTTACGAAGATTTCACCGACGGCATTTTGAACGGCGAGGAGTACGCCTATGCAAAGAAAGCTTTTGACAGCGAATATTCCGACCTATCAAGGAGGCTCAATGAAGTAATTCAGCGCAGGAACAGTTTTTCCGAAGCGATGTCGGAGGAGAACAGGTGGATAAAGCTAATGAAATCGGTCAGTACGGCAACGCGGCTTACGCAGGAGCTTGTGGACGAATCTATTGAGCTTATCAAGGTCCACGAGGGCGGCGACATTGAGCTGACTATGAAGTACAGAGATATTTATGAGCTGACAGTGCAAAGCATTAAAGACGTGCAGGAGGTGATGAAATGAGCGGCAAAATAGCGGTGTATATCCGGCTTTCGCTTGCCGATGAGGACACCGGCAAGGTAAAATCCGAGAGCGACAGCATAGGCAATCAGCGTATGCTCATCAACCGATTTTTGGATAATCATGAGAGCTTGTCAAAGCTCCCTCGTGCCGAATTTGTTGACGACGGTTACACGGGAACAAACTTCGACCGCCCGCAGTTTCAGACGATGATAAATCAGGTAAGAGCAGGAGAAATTTCAGTTATCTGCGTTAAAGATTTCTCGCGCTTTTCGCGAGATTACATCGAAACCGGAAACTACCTCGAATGCGTTTTTCCGTTTCTCGGCGTTCGCTTTATCTCGGTGAACGACGGCTACGACAGCGACGATTACAAAGGCACGACAGGCGGGCTGGAAGTCGTCATGCGGAATATTATCTATGCCGCGTACAGCAAGGATTTGTCGATTAAAACGACTTCCGCGAAGCTCCAGATGATGAAGCAAGGCAAATACGTCGGCGGGTATGCTCCGTATGGATATAAAATGCACCCGACGGTTCGCAATAAGCTTGCGATTGACCCGGATTCCGCGTTAATTGTTCGTCGCATTTTCGATGAAGCGATGGCTGGCAAGACCGTTTCAGAGATAGCCAAGGGTCTGAACGACGACGAATTTCCAACGCCGGGGCAATATTTCCGAGCCAATCACCCCGACAAAAAGAATTTCAGCTATATGAGCGACAAAATAAGTTGGAACCCGCCGATGATTTACCGTATTCTGACAAAGCCTGTCTACACCGGCGCGACTGTCGGTCACGCGATGAAAATTGCTGCCCCGCTCTCAAAAAAGCGCGTCAGAGCGGACAAAAGCGACTGGATTATTGTCGAAAATATGCACGAACCAATCGTCACAAAAGCCGAGTTTGAAGCCGCGCAAAAGGCTATCCGTAAGGATGGTAAGAAAGAACTGAGAAAATTAAGCGACTACCCACTTCAAGGACTTGTCCGCTGCGGTAACTGCAAACGTGCCATGCGTAGGCGTATATGGAATAACAAAGCATATTTCACCTGCATGAATTCGATGCAAGACAGCGATACTGAGTGCGCGGTAGGCGAACATTACGCAGAAGATGAGCTTGAGCGCGTTGCGTTTAATGCCATTAAGCAGTTTATTCAGCTTGCAGAGCATGAACATACCCAAAGAAAGCAAGCTGCCGAAAAGCGCAAAAATGCCGTGGATAAAGCAAAGCGACTGCAATCCCAAGCGGAGCAACTTAAAGTTGCCAAGTTAAGGCTTTATGAGAAATATGCCGCCGACGAGATTTCGCGGGAAGCGTATCTGAAAGCCAAGGGTGAGCTTGACAGCAAGTTATCTGAGAACGAGAAGGAGGTGAAAGAGGCGATGCCTGATTTCCCCAAATCTGAGGCTGATACACACTTGATTGAGGTTTGCAACAGCTCCAAAGGCGTTGAGAAGCTTACCCACGACCTTGCTCACGCATTTATTAAGGCAGTGTATATTTATCCCGAGGACAGGGTAGAGATTGAGTGGAAATTCGGCAATCCGGACGGCATTTAGAAAAAAATAAAAAATTTTTTTAGTTACTACTTGACACAAGCAGACCTCTCCCGCTCCGGGCGTGAGCACGTCACTATGGACTATTATCTTGAGTTTGTGTTTTCCGAAATGAACGTCCGTTATATCTCGGTCAATGACAACGAAGATACGGATAAAGACTTGAGCGATTTTGTACCATTCAAAAACTTGTTTAACGAGTTTATGGTAAAAGATACCAGTCGTAAAGTTAAGGCTGCTCTTCACGCCAAGTTTGCAGCAGGCGAGCGAACATTCACGACCGCACCTTTAGGCTATATGCGTCACCTAGAGAACAGGAACAAACTTGCGGTTGATCCTGATACAGCTTGGATAATCGAAAAGATTTTCGACCTCGCTGTTCATGGCGCAGGTGCAGGGAAAATCACGAAAATTCTCATTCAAGAGAAAGTGTCGACGGCGGGTTACATCAACTACAAAAAGTACGGTCAGTTTGCGAAAATTTACGAAAATGCTCCCGCCGAAAAAGCCTATGCATGGAACATACGAGCAGTCAGCGACATTTTGAAAGATGAAACGTACATCGGCAACAGTATTCACGGAAAGCAGACAAATGTTTCATACAAAAATAAAAAGAGCATTCGCCGTCCCGAAAGCGAGTGGTTTCGCGTCGAGAATACCCATGAGCCTATTATTTCCAAAGAAGTTTTCAATCAAGTCCAGAAACAGATTGCAAGTCGCCGTAGACCGATGAAATCGGGTAAAACGCAAATTTTCGCGGGACTTGTTAAATGTGCGGACTGCGGTTGGTCGATGAGTTATGCCGAGCGAAAATATAAGACCTGTTCGACAGGATTTTTCAACTGTTCGCAGTTTCGGAAGCTCGGCAAAGTCGGTGGAAGATGTTCTGCACACTATATCAGGTATGATGTGCTTTATGCCTATGTCCTTGCGAGGTTACAAGACTGGATTTATCAGGCTCATACAGACGAGAAAGAGCTTCTGAATAGGCTACTTAAGACAAGTGACAAGGAATCTGCAAAAGCCTATAAAAAGCAGTCTGCCGAGCTTGCCAAGGCTGAAAAGCGCAAGGCGGAAGTAGACAGACTGTTCACGAAAATGTATGAGGACTGGTCGAGCGGGCATATTACGGAGTACAACTTTAAAATGCTATCACAGAAGTATCAGGCAGAGCAACAAGAGTTAGTTGAAAAGATTGACAAGCTCAAAGCCGAACTCGCAACCGAAAAGCAGACCGCTGCCGATGCTGAAAAGTGGATTGCTTTAATCAAGCAATACTCCGAACCCACGGAACTGACTGCTGAAATGCTCAACACGCTCATTGAGAAGATAGTTGTCCATGAGGCAGCCAAAGATTTCGACGGCACCAGAACGCAAGAAATTGAAATATTTTACCGATTCGTAGGTAAAATTGATTAAAATCCATACGCACGTCTTTAAGTTTGTTAAACGGGCTTGCCTAAGAGGGGGGGCGAAGGCGGGGCTTGCTCGGCGGGCGGTGCACCTGCAAAACAGGCGCACATGGGCTTCGCGATAGCGGCAAGGTGATTTAATGTGGTAAAGTGCAGGGTCTGAGGGCGAAGGCCCGGGCGCGCACGGAGTGCGCGCCAAAGGCCGCGCTTGCGCGGCCTTTACGGCGGCAACGAAGCTGCCCGCCTCGGGGCTTCGCCCCGGTTTCCTGCGTAAAGATAGCCCCCCTCCCGCCGGGGGGCTGCAGCATAGTTGTAGGTCTGCTCGAGGGTCGGAGGGGGTGGGGCTGAAAATAGCATGAGCGAGCGTGCAAGCGAATACCTTGTGCTGGTTTGCCCGGGGTCTGCTCAAGCGTATGGGCTTTGCGCAAAAATCGGCGCAGGGTTTGTAACGCGAAGGTGTTGCCGACCCGCATGGCGAAGCCCCAACGCCCGCGAAGCGGGCGTTGTCCGCCGCGGGGAAGAGAATTCTTTTCAAAAGGCAAAAGTACCTCACAGTCCTTGCCATTTAAATGGATTATGTCCCCTTAAATTGCAAACATCAGCTATTTGCTATTTTGTCTTTTTGTCGTTTTCTTTGCGTATAGTTCCAATCTTTTTATCACTTCTTGTGTCGCGGCCGTTTTGATTTCTTATCGTGCCGGCGGGAAGTCCTCTCGTTTTTTCAAAGGTTCCAACTGTGCAGTCACTTCTCGTTTTTCTGATTGCCATAAAATAATCCTCCAATTCTTTGAAAATAAATTACCATATTAGTATCATGCTGATAACAATAAAAATAACCAGTATAGCATATGTAAGATAATCAATGACTTTCCAGAAGTCAAATTCTTTAGTAAATAAATCTCTTAAAAACCAAAACGGTGTAAATATCAGTCCCATGATTTCTTCCGCTATATGTGACAAGATAATAACGAAAATAAAATCAGAATCAAATGTCAAGCCTTCACCATTATCCGCATACTTTGATTCATAGGCGCCGATAATAGCTATAGGGGCAAACAGAACGGAAGCCCAAAACAGGTAGCAAAAGAAAAACACCGGAAAGCCCTGCGGGTGAAAGCCATAATTCACCAAAGCAGAAATGCTTACCTTTTTCATGATCAGAGCGATAATTGCCGAAACTAATCCGTAAAAAGAAACCTCGTGCAATTTTCCAATCACAGACACAAAAATCACCCCTTGCATACTGGTTCTTTATTTATTATATAGCTTTATTTTTATTTTGTCAAGTAAATGCAAGATATTAAGTGAGTCAGTTATTTGTTCCGCAAATTGTAAGTTTTGCCTCCTTACCCCGCCCCCATCTCCCTCGCTATCTCCGCAAGTATTTTAATGCCTTTAACGATCTCCTCATCTGTCGGCATGGAGTAGTTGAGCCGGAAGGAGCGGCAGGGGGCGTCGGGGTCGGGGGCGAAGGCGGTGCCGGGGACGACGAAAACGAGCCTGTCGCCGGCGCGCTTCACGAACTCTCCCAGATCAATGCCCTCGGGCAGGCTGCACCAGAGGAAAATTCCGCCGTCGGGGCGGATGAATTTCACTGATTTGGGCATGTTTTCCTCGAGAGCGCCGACCATGAGCGCGGCCTTGCGGCGGTAGAGCTCGCGAATTTCGGCGATGTGCCCCTCAAGGTCGCACTGCTCGATATACCTCGCGCAGACCATCTGGAAGAAGACGTTCGTGTGCACGTCCTCGACCTGTTTTGCGACCACTATTTTCGAGATCAGCTCCTTGCCACCGCACAAAAAACCGATCCTCATGCCGGAAGACAGCACCTTCGAGAAGCTGCCGCAGTAGAGCACCCGCCCCTCGGTGTCAAGGCTTTTGTAGGTCGGGACGTCCTCGCCCGAAAAACGCAGGTCGCCGTAGGGGTTGTCCTCCAGAATAATTATGTCGTATTTTTTGGCGAGCTCCAAGACCTTTTTTCTTGTTTCGAGATTCGTCGTGATCCCCGCCGGGTTCTGGAATGTCGGGATCGTGTAAAGCAGCTTGGCGTCGGGGTTTGCCTTCAATGCGGATTCCAGCGCGTCTACGTCTATGCCGTCGTCGGTAAGCTCGACCGAGACGAGCCTCGCCCCAAGCGAGCGGAACGCGTTCAGCGCCCCGATAAAGGACGGATTCTCGCACACGACTGCGTCGCCCTCGTTGCAAAGCACCTTACAGCTGAGCTCTATCCCCTGCTGCCCGCCGGTCACGATAATGAGCTCGTCGTCATCGGTGCCGATCCCGTAGACCCTTTTGAGACGCGCCTTCACGAGTTCGCGCAAGGGGGTATAGCCCTCGGTGATCCCGTACTGCAGCGCGGTCACGGGGTCGTTCTCAAAAATTTCGTCCGCGATGCGCTTCATGTCGGCGACCGGGAAGGAGCTCGGGTTCGGGTTCCCTGCGGCGAAGGAAATCGCCCCCGGCGTGCCGAGGGATTTGAATATCTCGCGTATCGCCGACGGCTTGAGGCTTTTGAATTTTTCGGATACATTGTAGTTCATGCCGGTACCTCTTTTCAAAAATTTCTGTATATATTATCGCGCAAAATTAGGAGTTTGTCAATAGGGGGAGGGGCGAAGCCCCAAAGCCCATGGAATGGGCTTTGTCCGCCGTTGAGAGGGTTTGTACTGTCCTTATAAATAGCAGGAAATTCGACAACTTGCAAAGCCTTGCAAATACTGCGACGGCGGGAATCGCGCCGAAAGGCGCGATTAGGACTTCGCCCCTCGCTCCTGCGCCTTATCCCACCTTGATATAGCCCAACCTTGCGCATAAGGTATTCGCTTCGCTCATGCTATTTAAAGCCCCCACCCCTGCCCCTCCCCGGTGGGAGGGGTCACTCGTCGAACTTTGCTGAAAATCTGCAAGTTTGAGCGGAGCTCGGGCAAACCGTAAAAGGTATTCGCTCGCAGGCTCGCTCATGCTATCTTAAGCCCCACCCCCACCTAAACCTTGAGCTGACTTACAGCTAAGCAGCAGCCCCCTCCCGCCGGGAGGGGGCTATCTTTGCGCAAAACCGGGGGGCGAAGCCCCGAGGCGGCATCAGGGGCTCCGCAAATGCCAGCATTTGCGGGGAAGAGGAGGTAACAGCAAGCGTTGCTTTTATCCGCTCGACTGCCCTCACCGTAAAGTATCGGCTCGGTTGTCTTGCGGAAAAGCAATCGCTTCTGTGCACAGAATGAGCGAGCCCCGACGCTCGCGGAAGGGCGAGGGATATGGAGCTTGCGATGACGAGCTGCCGCCCGGGCTTCGGCAGCACCGGGCCTGCACTTTGTGATTCTAACGCAGTAAAGCGCGGGCCTGCACGTGCAAGTAGAGGCAGGAAAGCTGTGTTCCTTTGCAAGGGCATCGGAGAGGCACCTCGGGGCGAAGCCCCAAAGCCCATGAAATGGGCTTTGTCCGCCGTGGGAAAAGTTAGTACAGTCTTTTAAAAGGCAGAAAATTCGGCGTTTTGCAAAGCCTTATAAAAACTGTAACGGCGGGAATCGCGCCGAAAGGCGCGATTAGGGCTTCGCCCCTCACCCCTCTGCACCTTGCAGAATTTCGCTTTTGCCCCACCTTGCCGGCATAAGGTATTCGCTCGCACACTCGCTCATACTATTTTCAGCCCCACCCCCTCCCAGCTTTGATCTGACTTGCAGCGATGCGATTGCCCCCTCCCGGTGGGAGGGGGGCCTGTCTTTGCACAGGAAACCGGGGGCGAAGCCCCTTTACTTTACCGTATTAAATCACCTTGCCGCTGTCGCGAAGCCCTTCTGCGCCTGCTTTGCAGGTGCACCGCCCGCCGCGCTTTGCTCGGCGGGCATGGCGGCAGCTCTGCTGCCGCCCGGCCTTCGCCCCTCCCCCTTCATTAACCCCCTTACCTATCATTGACAACCCCGTCCAAAAATGCTAAAATAGCAATATCTTTTATTTTCGGGGTGATAATATGCCTTACAACACACTGTTCCAGCGGTTCCGGCACGCGTTCCACCTTATAAAGACCCGGCCGAAGACCGCTTGGTGGCTGATAATTCTCGCCACGCTGGCGAGCGTCTTGGCGGCCGCTCTCTGCGGCGCGGTGCCGATTTTGGCGCTCCCGATATGCGCCGGAATCTCCGTCGGCGTGTTCTCGGTCTGCCTCAAGACCGTCGAGCTCGAAGACGTCGGCGCGTGCGACCTCTTCGCGGCATTCCGCGACCTTAAGACCGCAAAGCGCGTCATCGGCGGGGTGCTCTGGACGGCGCTCATTCTCTGCGTCTGGCTGATACCCGTCATTCTTCTTTTGGGGATCGGCGCGTTCGCGATCGCAGGGCTCGGGCTGTTCCATCACAGCTTCTTCGACCACAGCAACGTCTTCTCCGCGGCAAACGGCTTCGGCATAGCGGTGTTCATGTTCATCGCGGTCATCGTCTGCTGCGTTTTCGAGGTGGTCTTCATCGTGAAGGCGCTTGAATACTGCTTCGTGCCGTTCATTCTTGCCGAGCGCGAGGACGTGAGCCCGTTCGACGCGTGGAAGGAGTCCCGCAAGCTCACCTACGGCATAAAAGGGCGGCTTTTCGGCCTTTTCGCGATACCCTCCCTCATCGTTTCGGCGATCTCGGCGGTGCTGTCGCTTCTCTCGGCGATACCCTATATCGGCGGGCTGTTCCTTTTGGTGTCAGTCGCGTTCCTCTTGGCCTGCGTCGCGTTTCTGCCGTATTTCGAGGGCCTCGCTCTCGCGGGATTCTACGTCGCCGCTAAAAACGCCCCTCCTCAGTTCCGCCTTTACGAGCAGTACGAGCGCATGCGTGAGGAGGAAAAACAGCGCAAAAATGTATACTATCAGTATAATCAGTACCAATATCAACCATATGTAAATCAAAATCCCCCGCAGGAGCAGCCCGCTCCGGCCCCCGAGCCCGAGCCGCCCCATGAGGAGAATCAGACATCGGGCGATGAAGAAAGCGAGGAAACGAAATGAAAAAATTTTTAGCCATAATTCTTGCGCTCGTCATGGCGATGAGCCTTTGCGCCTGCGGACTTCTTGAGGAGGACGCCGAGCCCGAGACCCCCGCGGCCGCTCCCGAAACCGAGGCCGCCGAGACGGAAGCCCCCGAGCCCGAACCCGAGCCGCCGATAGAGGTCGGCAGATTCTGCGAGCCGGACGACATGCCCGAGGCCGACTTCCCCGAATTTACCGACCCGAGCCTTGCCATCGAGGTCGACGGCGAGAGCTACACCATCGGCTGGCTTTACGAGCACAACATCTACGACTGGCGCGAGGCCGGGATATCCTTCGACCAGGTGAACGACCGCGCCGTGTCGATACTCGGGCTTGACTATTCGGACGAGGCGTTCGAGGCGATAAAAAGAAAGGTCTCCGACTTCACCGAGCTTATGATGCTCACCCCTGCGGCCGACCCCGAGGCGGTCGCCGGCGACATCATCGTTTCGAGCTCGGACGGCTCGGAGGACAAGGTCTACGACCTCGAATGGCTTTCATCGCACAACGCGACCGAATACACCGAGGCCGCCATCACCGCGGACATAGTGAAGCAGTATCTCGACTCGATTGAGCCGAACTTCTGGTACACCCGCGAATACCGCTGGATAGAGGTCGTCTATGACAGGCTTGTCAACGGCTGGGAGTGATCAGATATACTATATTAAGGTATAAAAGGGAAAGCGTCGGCGGCGGTCGGCGCTTTTTCAGCCATAAAATGACATTATATCCGCACAAAAGCTGTAATTTTATGATTTATGTTTTCCAAAACCCTTGACATTTTTGCCTAAAGCGGATATAATATAAATAATTGCGCTGTGAGGGCGTATGCTTTTCGCCGCGCTATTGGACAGGCTCATCACCTTGGACTCCTGTTCCTGAAATAAACATCAAGGAGGAAATAAATTTGCGACGTATCAAAAAACCCGTGTTTTTTATCGTAGTGGTTTTTATAGCCGTTTTCGCGTTTCTGACCTTTAACGGCGTTTCTACCTATTACGGCGATATAAAGACGAGCCATATCAAGGGCGTCGATGATATCCGCTGGGGCATAGACATCTCGGGCGGCGTCGACGTTACGTTCGCTCCGCCGGAGGGCGTCACCGCCACCGCCGAGCAGATGGACGCTGCAAAGGCCGCTATCGAGGTAAGGCTTGTGAACCTCGGTATCACCGACTATGAGCTTTATATCGACGATTCAAACTACGACATCATTGTTAGGTTCCCGTGGCAAGCGGGCGAGGAGGACTTCGACCCCGAAGCCGCCGTCAAGGAGCTTGGCGAAATGGCCGAGCTTACCTTCCGCGAGGGACATGAGGTCGACGAGTACGGCATGCCCACAGGCGTCACCGCCGAGAATATCATCGTGACAGGCGACGAGGTCGTCAGCGCCCAGCCGGTTTGGACCGAGCAGGACGGCAAGACCGAGTTCATGGTAGCCCTCGAATTCAACGAGGAGGGCGCAAAGGCCTTCGCCGACGCGACCGCAAGGCTCGCGGGCAACGGCTGCATCTCGATCTGGATGGACGACACCTGCATAAGCTACCCGAACGTCGAGACCGCCATCACCGACGGCAACGCGACCATCACCTCGACCACCTTCACCTATGAGACCGCGAAGGACTTAGCGGACAAGATCGCCGCCGGCGCCCTGCCCTATAAGATGGTCACCTCCAACTTCTCGACCATATCTCCTACGCTCGGCGCGGGCGCAAGAAACGCGATGCTCATCGCGGGCGTTATAGCGTTTATCCTCATCTGCCTCTACATGATAGCCGTTTACAGGCTCCCCGGCGTTGTCGCCTCGATCGCTTTGTTCGGTCAGGTCGTCGGCACCATCGCCTGCATCACCGGCTTCTTCGGAAATATCCCGAGCTTCACCCTCACCCTCCCCGGTATCGCCGGTATCATCCTGGCGGTCGGTATGGGCGTCGACGCGAACGTCGTCACGTTTGAGCGCGTCAAGGAGGAGCTCAGAAACGGCAAGGGCCTCATGAGCGCTCTCGAGCAGGGCTATTCGAGAGCTTGGTCGGCCATCTTTGACGGCAACATCACCATCGTCTTCGTCGCCGTCATACTGATGGGCGCGTTCGGGCCTCCGGATTCCGCCTTCGCCATCGTAATGAAGTGGCTCTACTTCCTGTTCCCGACAACCATTGAGGGGACCATCTATTCCTTCGGCTACACGCTCTTGGTCGGCGTTATACTGAACTTCATCTTCGGCGTCGGCGCGACAAGGCTCATGCTCGCCTCGTTGGCGAAATTCAAGTCGCTCCGCGATCCCAAGCTTTACGGAGGAGGTGTCAGCGTTGAACAGCAGTAAGGTTTTTGACGTCTGCGGAAAGAAAAAGATCTTCTATATCGTTTCGCTGGCAGTAATTGTTCTGAGCTTAGTCTTCACCGCCGTTTTCGGCATGAACGTCGCCATCGAGTTCAAGGGCGGCACGATAATCTCCTACGCCTATGACGGCTCGGTCGATGAAAACGCCATCGCCTCCGCCGCGCAGGACATCACGGGACAGCAGTGCAACGCCACGCTCGGCGAAAGCCTTGCGGACGGCGAGACCACCGTCGCCCTTTCCTTCCCCTCGTCCGAGGGTCTCACCGCCGACATGCAGGCCGACCTGACGAACGCCCTTCAGGAGCAGTTCGCCTCGGCAAATCTCGAGCTCTACAGCTCGCAGGACGTCAACCCGTCGACCGGTCTCGGCTTCTTCGGTAAGTGCATCGTCGCCGTCATCTTCTCGGCGGTCGTCATGATAATCTACATCGGCTTCAGGTTCCGCAAGATAGGCGGCTGGGTCGCGGGCTGCTGCGCGGTCGTCGCGCTGGTGCACGATATGTGCTTCGTCTACGCCTGCTGCCTCGTCTGCCGGTTCGACGTCGACTCGAACTTCATGGCGGTACTTCTCACGATCTTGGGCTACTCGATCAACGCGACGATCATCATCTATGACCGTATCCGCGAGAACCGCAGGCTCTACGGCGAGGGCAAGACCCTCACCGAGCTCGTCAACATGAGCGTCACGCAGTCCTTCGGCCGCTCGCTCCACACCACCGTCACCACCGTCATCGCGATGCTCACCATCTGCGTGGTTGCGCTCATCGCGGGCGTTCAGTCGATCCTAAGCTTCGCGTTCCCGCTGGTCATCGGCCTTCTGGCCGGCGTTTACAGCTCGAACTGCATAGCCCCGACCCTCTGGACGGTATGGCAGGGCGCCATCGACAAAAGGCACGCCGCCAAGGCCGCGAAATAAAGCAAAAACCCTAAAACAAAGACCCCGGCTCATATATGAGTCGGGGCTTTTTTATGCCGAAAAAGGGGGAATCACTTATTCAGCTCGCGGATTATTCTTATAAAGCTGTCGAGGTCGTTAAAGTCCTTATACACCGAGGCAAAGCGGACATACGCGACAAGGTCGATGTCCTTTAGGGCGGTGAGAACGTTGTCGCCGAGCTCGCTCGTCGTGACCTCGGTGCGCATCTCGTTCTGGAGCCTGTTCTCGATGCCGTCGACTATCCCCTCGACCGTTTCGGGGCTTATGACCCGCTTTTTGCAGGCCGACATTATCCCGGCGATGAGCTTCGAGCGGTCGAACGGCTCGAACCCGCCGCCCTTTTTTATCACCAAAAGGGTGGG
The DNA here is from genome assembly GCA_947624745.1 of uncultured Clostridia bacterium. Classification (GTDB taxonomy): domain Bacteria; phylum Bacillota; class Clostridia; order Oscillospirales; family Ruminococcaceae; genus Faeciplasma. Next base: position 14,446 of record CANQLR010000015.1, read on the forward strand.
CTTCTCGACGACCTCATAGGTCGTATATCTCTTGCCGCACTGCGGACATTCGCGGCGGCGGCGCTTTTTGCCCTCGCTCTGGCGGCTGTCTATGACCTTGGTTTTTTCATATCCGCAAAACGGGCACTTCACGTCTTACACATCCTCTCGGCAAATTTCCAAAGGGTAATATAGTCTTTGGCTATTACCAAAAGTATAACACACTTTCGGAAAAATTGCAATAGGATTTTCCGAATTTTTTAAAATTTTCGGCCTTTTCAGAATATTCTCCCGACCCCGGGGAGCTCGCCCCGGTATATGCTGTCCGCCCGAGCCTCGAGCGCCGCGCACTCGGCGGAAAACTCGTCGCAGCCGCTTTCATACATCGGCCGAAGCCGCGACACCGCCTCCGACATCTCGTAAAGCTTTTCGTCGTTTATAAACACCGCCAGCGCCGGGCGATAGTCCTCCTCGAAATAATTTTCAAGAGCCGAAATGCTCTCCTCCGCGGGCATCCCCTGCGAAAAGTCGGCCTCGACCTCGCGGATAAAGCCGTAGAGCTTACGGTTTTTTATCAAAACCTCCTCGCAGGACCACACCCCCGCCGCGACTATCGCCGCGATGATAACAATGCACAAAACAAGCCGCTTCATCTTTCCTCCTTGGCGTTTTCCTTTTTAATTATCCTGAAGCTCCCGCCCGCGTCGACGGTGCACAGAAACACCTCGCCTATCTCAAGGTGCTTCCGCTTGAGCTCCTTAAGAACGTCCTTCTCGTTTAAATTAAGCCTCACCCCCGCCGAGAGAATATAGTCCCCGTCCGAGATTATCACCTGCGGAGGGTCGCTTGCCTCCTCGGGCGAGGCGGCGGAGGAGGGGGTCAGTGGGCGGTTTTCCGGCTTTAAATAGGCGCTCACCGCTCCGGTCGTTTCGACGACGGCGTACTGGACCTCGGAAATGTCGAAGATCTGCTGCGACCGAAGCGCCGACATCAGGTCGTCCACGGTATAACGAAGCTCCCGAAGAGTTTTCTGGTCTATCCTTCCGTCCGAGATGACTATCTTCGGCCGCCCCGAGATGAGGTGCCTGAACCGCCGCGAGCGAAGGCTCAGATACCCCGCCGCCACATCAAGGCTCACGAGCGTTAAAATCGGCACGGTCCCCGTAAGAAGCGGCACCGAGACGTCCTCCATGGCGAGGGTCGCGATGTTTGAAATGAGTATCGTTATCACGAGCTCCGACGGGGTCAGTTCGCCCAGCTGCCGTTTTCCCATCAGCCGCACCGAGAATATCACCAGGACATACAGAAACACCCCGCGAATAAAAACAGTCAGCAAATCTATCGCCTCCGGGGTTAGCCTCCCCCGAAAGAGCAAAATTATACCTGTGTTTTCGGGTATATTTTCCGCCGCGCGGGGAAAAGCTAAGAAAAAAACGGAGGGAAAAATGGAAAATCAGACTTCTTTGCCGCTCTCGCTCGAGGAGGCCCTCGGCGGGATAAAACGGCTTTTCGGCGGCTCGTCGGACCTCAATATCGTCCGCGCCGAGGCATCGGGGATAAAATGCGCGCTTTTAACTCTCGAGGGCATGGTCTCGACAGCGACCCTCTCGCAGGCGCTTTTCGAGCCGTTGATGAGATTTAAAGCGAGCGGCGCAAAACCTAATGATCTTCTTAAGTTTTTAAGCTCCCGCGCATTCTTTTCGACAGAGGTGTGCGTGGTGAATCTTTATGAGGAGGCTGTGGAGAGGCTCTGCTCGGGGTTCGCGGTGGTGCTGATACACGGCTGCGGGCGGGGCGTCGCGGTGAGCGCGCAGGGCTATAAGACCCGCTCGGTAGAGGCTCCCGACACCGAGCCTAACATAAAGGGCACCCGCGAGGCCTTAAACGACAATATCCGCACCTCGATGAGCGTTCTTAGGCGGCGGATAAAAAGCCCCCGGCTTCGGTTCGAGCTTTTACGGGCGGGGAGGCTCTCGAATATCGAGCTCTGCCTTGTCTATATCGCCGGGAAGACCCCGAAAAAGCTCATCGACGAGACCCGGCAGGGGCTCAAAAAAATAGACAGCGACCTTATCCTCACGAGCGGGAACGTCATACCCTATATGCCGCGCGGAAACGGCGAGTTTTTCTCCGGCGTGTCGACCACCGAGCGCCCCGACGTCCTCTGCGCAAAGGTCAACGAGGGCAGGATAGCGGTTTTGATAGACGGCGTGCCGTTCGCGGTGATATGCCCGTCTCTTTTCATCGAGAATTTTCAGGCGGTCGACGACTACGCCGAGACCCCCTATTTCGCGACATATCAGCGGCTGATACGCTTCGCGGCGTTTTTCATAAGCTGGCTCCTGCCGGGGCTTTACGTCGCGGCGGCGGTGTTCCACCCCGAGGTGCTCTCCCGCTCGCTGCTTCTGAATCTCATCGCCTCGGAGGAAAAAACGCCCTATCCCCTCACGGCGGAAATGCTCATCGTGACGGTGATGTTCGAGATCCTTCGCGAGGCGGGTATACGCCTTCCCCGGGCGGTCGGCGGGGCGGTGTCGATAGTCGGCGGGCTGGTCATCGGCGACGCCGCCGTCACGAGTGGGATAATCTCTGCCCCGCTTTTGATTATCATCGGCATGACCGCGACCAGCGCGTTCGTTATCCCGGGGCTGAACCCCCAGCTCACCCTGCTTCGGCTCCTGAACATTTTAGTCGGCGGAACGCTCGGGTTCTTTGGTATTGCTGTGCTCTCGGCGGCGGTCCTCGTGAGCGCCTGCGCGACCGACTGCTTCTCGGTGCCCTACACCGCGCCCCTGACCCCCTTTACCCCTCGGGCGATGCGGGACGCCGTCCTGAAAAACCGCGCGGGCGGACAGCGCTTCGGCTCGGTCGAGGACCTTGCGGGCGCAAAAAACGGCCAAGGAGGCTGAAATGAGCGGAAAAAGACCCGAAATATCGCCGTATCAGCTTATGATACTTCTTCTGACGGCGCGGATAATGCACACGATGATCTTTCGCTTCGACGGGTTCAGCTCGGGGCTGCCGATAATGCTCGGGCTGATAATCACGACCGCCGTTGAGGGGGTATTGTGCCTTCCGGCAGTCCTCTACTACTCGCGCGGAGGAAGGAGCGTCACGGACGACCTCGGCCGATTTTCCAAGCCCGCGAAGCTTTTGTATTCCGCCTATTTCTGCGTTATCGCAGGCGGGACGGCGGCGCTCTTCGCGCAGTTTTTACAGAAGGAATTTTCCGACTCCGTGTCCCCCGAGGCGGCGATAATTCTGCTCGGGCTGGTGGCGGCGTTCTGCGCCTCCCACGGGATAGAGGCCTTGGCGCGCGCTTCGAGCGTGATATTCTGGCTCTTTGCGGTCATGTTCGTCTGGATGGCTGCCGTCAACGAGGGGCGGTTCGATTTTCTGAACATCCGCCCGCTCATCGGAGACGACGTTAAGACCATGCTCTCCTACGCGCTCGAATCCCTCTCCTCGGCGTGGTGGATACCGATGCTCTGCGTTTTGGGCGAGCATCTCGGCCGGGGCGCGGCGGGGGCGGCCTACGGCTTTCTGGCGCTCAAGCTTTTAATTATCGAGACGCTTTTGGTGCTGATCACCCTCGTTTTATGGAAATATATAGGCGTTCTGGGCTATCCCATCTACGCGCTCGGGGCATACGCGAAAAGCGGCTTCATTCAGCGCTTCGACGCGATAAATATGCTCGTCTGGGCGATAAACTGCGCGGCGGTGTTCGGGGTATACGTCTTTATCTCGTCAAAGCCCATGGAGGGCAAAAAATCCGCCCCACTTCTCGCGGCAGCGGTCTCGACGGCGATAGCTTTATACGAGCTTCACCGAGGGCTTCGCTATAACGAGCCGTGGCTCCTTTGGTTCAAGGGCGCAGGGATAGCCGTTTTAGGGATAGCCTTCCCGCTCGCGGCGATGATCCGAAAAAACTCCCGAAAGGCGGAAGAAAAATGAAAAAGCTTGCGATTTTGGCAGCGGCGATTATGCTTTTGAGCCTTGTCGGCTGCGGCTCTGCGGGCGAGGTCCAGCGTAGGATAGTCGTTCACGCGATCGGGATAGACGCCGCCCCCGAGGGCTACAGCGTTTCCTATCAGATATTCAGCGGCAAGGCACCCGACGGCGTCGCTCCCGTCGACGCCGACGAATCGACCGTCGTGACCCTGACCGCGCAGGGCAAAAACCTCCGCGAGACGGAGGAGAGCCTTCGGCTTCAGACCGGCAAGGAGGTCTTTCTGGGGGACGCCGAGCTCGTCGTCATCGGCGAGAGCGTTCCCGCGGGGGATATCCTCGAATTTCTGAATTATTTCCGGGACAGCGACATATATCTCGGAGTGAGCGTTGTCTGGTGCGAGGGCAGCGCCGCAGAAACCGTCGGGGTAAAGCTTCGTCAGGGCGGGGCGACCGCGATACTCCTGCGCGGGGTGATAGACGAGGCGAGAGAGGTCTCGAAGGCCTTAAGCTCCCGCATAATAGAACTGACAAACGCGCTCGAGCAGGACGGCGAGACCCCCGCCATACCGATACTGACCCTTGACAAGCGGGACAGCCACGGCGACGGCTATACCCTCACCGACACAACCATCGGCGTTTTCGGCTCGGCTCTTGTGAGCCCCGGCGGAGAGAGGCAGGACATCTCGGTGCGCGCGGCGACGGGGCTTTCGCTTCTTCGGGCGGAGGCGAAAAAGCTGACCCTTTCCCTCGGCGAGGGCGAAAAGGCCGCCTCGGCCGAGATCGACAGGTTAAAAATAACCCGCGGGCTCGAGATAGTCGGGGGTCTGCCGGAGGTAAGGCTTCACATCTCGGGGCGGTACAAGATAAACTACCTCCCCGCCGGGATAAAAGAGGAGGAGGTCCGCCTTGCCGCGCAGAGGGAGATCCTAAGCCTCTGCTCCGAGGCCGCGGACACCCTTTTCTTCGGCGACACCGCTGAGATAACTAAGCTCGTTATGAAATACGAGCCGGCATATTTTACCGCTCGGGGGGAGAGTTTTTCCGAAATAATTCCCAAAACAGCATTTTCTGTAGATGTGCGTCTGCGAAAATATTGACAAAACAACATTTTACCTATTGCAATTTTATCCGAAATGTGATATGATATATCCGATATTGCACCCGGGAGGGCGGCCGCCGTCCTCCGATTCAGAATAGGGGGAATTTCCGTGATAAAAGTCAATACTCACCTCGGGGCTATCGAGCTTTCGGGGGGATATCTCTCAAACCTTATAGCGCACGCCTGTTCAAGCTGCTTCGGAGTGGTCCGCATGGACCCCGCCAAGCCCTCGCAGGGGGTAAAATCGGCGGTCTTAAAGTCCAATCCCGCCGACCAGGGGGTCAGGGTGAGGCCGGGAGAAGGCCCCAAGGAGATAATAATAGATCTTCACCTGACCTTAAGCTACGGCGTGAACGTCACCGCGGTCACCGACAGCATACGCAACAAGGTCCGCTTCGCGGTCGAGCGTGAAACGGGGCTCACGGCCGCAAAGGTGAACGTCTTCGTCGACGGAATGGAAAACAGTTAAGGAGTGTGTTATATGAAAACAATAAGCGGCAAGGTTTTAAGAGACGCATTTATAAGCGCCGCTAACTGCATAGCGGCCAACAAAAAGGATATAGACGCCCTGAACGTTTTCCCCGTGCCTGACGGCGACACCGGCACCAACATGGCGATGACCCTCGGAAGCGCGAAGGCCGAGCTTGAAAGAATGGGCGACGGCGTTTCGGTGCCCGAGGTCGCAAAGGCGATGAGCGGGGCTCTGCTTCGCGGCGCAAGGGGCAACTCGGGCGTTATAACGTCGATCTTGTTCAAGGGCTACGACAAAGCCTTCAAGGACGTGGGCGAGGTCACCGCGCAGGATCTCGCGAAGGCGATGACCCTCGGGGTCGAGCGCGCCTATAAGGCCGTGATGAAGCCCACCGAGGGGACTATACTCACCGTCGCGCGGCTCGCCGCCGAAAAGGCAAACGAGCTCTGCATGCAGGATATGGATATTTCCGAAATGTGGGAGGCTGTCTGCGAGCAGGCCGAAAAGACCCTCGACGAGACCCCGGAAATGCTCCCGACCCTTAAAAAAGCGGGCGTTGTGGACGCGGGCGGCAAGGGCTTTTGCATGTATATGCGCGCCATGGGCGACGTTTTTGCGGGCAGGGGCATTTACGAGTTCAAGGAGTCCGAGGCGAAGCCCGCCGAGCCGGTCACCATCGAGACCTACGCCTCCGCCGTCGGCAAGTTCGAGGGCGAGATAACCTTTACATACTGCACCGAATACATCGTAAGAAAGGCCTCGGGCTGCGGGGAGTCCCTCAAGCTTCGGGCATACCTCGAATCCATCGGAGACTGCGTTGTGGTGGTCGAGGACGACGAGATAATAAAGGTCCACGTCCACACCAACAACCCCGGCCTCGCCATCGAGAAGGGGCTGGAGTACGGCTCGATAAACCTCCCGAAGATAGAGAACATGCGCTATCAGCACGAAAACGCCAAGAAGGCCGACAAGGTAACGGTGTCGAGCTCGAACAAGGCCTACGTTTCGGTCCCGCCCGAAAAGCCATACGGCTTTGTGGCGGTCGCCGCAGGCCCCGGCATAGAGGCCATGTTCAAGGACGCGGGCGCCGACTGCATCGTCAAGGGCGGACAGACCATGAACCCCTCGACGCAGGACATTCTGGCCGCAATTCAGGCTACCCCCGCCGAGACGGTGTTCGTCCTTCCAAACAACAAAAACATCATCATGGCGGCCGAGCAGGCGGTAAAGCTCGCCGACAGAAAGGTCTGCGTTTTACAGACGAGGACTATCCCGCAGGGCATCTCCGCGCTTTTGGCATACGACCCCGAGGCCGACTTCAACACGCTTAGGAGCAGCATGACCGAGGCGTTCGAGCGGGTCAAGACCGGGCAGGTCACCTTTGCCGCCCGCGACAGCGAGTTCGACGGGGTGAGCATCAAAAACGGCGAAATTCTTGCTCTCGACAACGGCAAATTAAGCTTCGTCGACACCGACATGAACAAGGCGGCGTACCGGCTCATCAAGAGAATGGTCGACGGCGACACCGAGTTCGTGACGGTAATCGTCGGCGAGGAGGCCACCGACGCCGACGCCGAGGCGCTTCGGCAGAGGGTCGAGGAGAAATTCGGCTCGCGGTTCGACGTCACGGTGATACGCGGCGACCAGCCGGTCTACTACTATATTATTTCGGTCGAATAAAAACACGGCGCCGCTTTTCACGAGCGGCGTTTTATGTGAAAGATCTTCGCGAGGTGAGGGAAATAAAAAACATACTTAAATATTTCAAGGGCTATACCTTGGAGGCGTTCACCGCCCCATTTTTCAAGATACTTGAGGCCTGCTTCGAGCTTTTGGTGCCTTTCGTCGTCGCGGCGATAATCGACAACGGCATACCCTCGGGCGATAAGGGCTACATCGCGAAAATGTGCGGGGTGTTGGTTCTTTTGGGAGCGGTCGGGCTCGCCTCGACCCTCGCCGCGCAGTATTTCGCCGCGAAGGGCGCGGTGGGATTCTGCACGAACCTTCGCCGCGCGGTCTTTGAGCATATCGGGGACTTAAGCTTCTCCGAGCTCGACACCCTCGGGCAGTCGAGCCTCATCACCCGCATAACGAGCGACATAAACACGGTGCAGTCGGGGCTCAACATGATGCTTCGGCTGATGATGCGCTCGCCGATAATCGTCTTCGGCGCGATGATAATGGCCTTTACAATTGATTTCAAGGCGGCGCTCGTCTTTGCGGCGGCGATACCGATACTCACGGTCATCGTCGTCGGGATAACCCTTCGCTGCATACCCCTCTACGACGGCGTTCAGCGAAGGCTCGAGGGCGTTTTGCTCTCGACAAAGGAGAACCTCACCGGCGCGCGGGTCATTCGCGCCTTCTGCAAGGAGGACGAGGAGACCGCCCGCTTCGCCGAGAAAAACGGCCTACTCTGCAAGGCCCAGAAGCAGGTCGGGCGGATCTCCGCCGCGATGAACCCCCTCACCTTCGTGACCGTCAACCTCGCGATAATAATCCTCATATGGCAGGGCGCGCTTCGGGTCGAGGGCGGTGCGCTCACCCAAGGGCTCGTCATCGCGCTCTACAACTATATGTCCCAGATTTTGGTCGAGCTTGTCAAACTCGCGAACCTCATAATCTCCGTCCCCAAGACCGTCGCCTGCCTCAAAAGGACGGTCGAGGTGCTCGATACCGAGAGCAGCATGGCGGACGGCGACTATACAGGCCGTAATATCAGCAGCGAATATGCCGTAGAGTTTATAAGCTGCTCCCTGAAATACCGCTCCGCCTCGGCGGAATCGCTCGAAAACATCAGCCTCGCCCTCAAGCCCGGCGAGAGCCTCGGGGTCATCGGCCCGACCGGATGCGGCAAGACCAGCCTCGTGAGCCTTTTGCCGCGCTTTTACGACGCGACCTCCGGCGAGGTCAGAGTCTTCGGCCGAAACGTCAAGGACTACAGCCTTGAGCGTCTTCGCGGGCTTTTCGGCTTTGTTCAGCAAAAAAGCCGCCTTTTCCACGGAACCGTCCGCGAAAATATGCTCTTCGGCGCGCCCGAAGCTTCGGATGAAGACATCATCGAAGCCCTTAAGGCCGCGCAGGCGTGGGAGTTTGTCGAAAAGCTTGACGGCGGGCTCGACCACGTGATCGAGCAGGGTCAGTCGAACCTCTCGGGCGGACAGGCCCAGCGCCTTTCCATCGCCCGCGCCCTCGTCAGAAAGCCGAAGATCCTCGTTTTTGACGACTCCTCCTCCGCGCTCGACTATCAGACCGACGCGAAGCTCCGCGCGGCGCTTTCTGCCCTGAGCTTCAAGCCCACCGTCGTCACCGTCTCACAGAGGGTCTCGACGGTCATGCACTGCGACAAGATAATCGTCTTGGAGGACGGAAAAACCGAGGGTATCGGCAGCCATGGCGAGCTGATGCAGACCTGCCCCGAGTACCGCGAAATTTACGACAGCCAGATAAGATCGGCGGAGGGGGGCGCGGCATGAAAAAAACGGTAAAAAGCCTCCTTAAGCTTTTGGGAAGATCAAAGGCCGCCCTCGCCTTAAGCATAGCCCTTGCCGCCGCGAGCGTCGGGCTCTCGCTCTACGTCCCGATACTCTTCGGCAACGCGATCGACGAGATCGTCGAGACCGGCATAAAATTCGACGTCGTGTTCGGCTTCCTGTCGCGCGCGGGGATCATCGCCGCCGTCACCGCGCTTTTGCAGTGGGCGATGGGAATGATCAACAACCGCATCACCTACGACGCGGTGCGAAACGTCCGCCGCCTCGCGTTTGAAAAGATAGAGGTCCTGCCCTTAAAATACATCGACAGCCACGCCTACGGCGATCTTTTGAGCCGGGTCATATCCGACGTAGACCAGTTCGCCGACGGGCTTCTGATGGGATTTTCGCAGTTTTTCACCGGCGTTTGCACCATCTTTGTGACCCTCGGCTTCATGCTCTATATAAACCCGCGGGTCGCGCTCGTCGCGGCGCTTCTGACCCCGCTGTCGATCTTCGTCGCCCGCTTCGTCGCGAAAAACACCCACTCTCTCTTTGAGAAGCAGTCGAAGATCCGCGGCAGCCAGACCGCCCTCGTCGACGAGATGATCGGCGGCGAAAAGACGGTCATGGCCTACGGCTACCGCGCCCGCGCCGAGGAGCGCTTCGATAAGATCAACCGCGAGCTCGAGACTACCACCCGCAAGGCGCTTTTCTACTCGTCACTCGTGAACCCCACCACCCGCTTCGTCAACTCGATGGTCTACGCGGCTGTGTGCCTTGTCGGCGCGTTCACCGTAATCTCCGGGGGAATGAGCGTCGGCGGCTTAAGCGCAATACTCTCCTACGCGAACCAGTTCACCAAGCCCTTCAACGAAATTTCCGGCGTTATAACCGAGCTCCAGAACGCCCTTGTCTGCGCGGGAAGGATATTCGAGCTCATCGACGAGCCCGCCCAGCCTTCGGACGAGGCTTTCGGCGAGCTTCCCCCGATAAAGGGCAACGTCAGCCTGCAAAACGTTTACTTCAGCTATACCCCCGAGCGCCCGCTCATCACCGATTTTAACCTTGACGTCCGCGAGGGCAGGCGGGTCGCAATCGTCGGCCCGACGGGCTGCGGAAAGACCACTCTCATCAACCTTCTCATGCGCTTTTACGACGTCGATTCGGGCGTTATCGCGGTCGAGGGCAAAAACATCGCCGAGGTAAAAAGGCGCTCCCTGCGAAGCGGCTACGGCATGGTCTTACAGGACACATGGCTCCGCTCGGGAACGGTACGCGACAACATCACGATGGGAAAGCCGGACGCCACCGTCGAGGAGATAATCGCCGCGGCAAAGGCCACCCACGCCCACAGCTTCATAAAACGCCTGCCGCAGGGCTATGACACCGAGGTCGGCGAGGACGGCGGCAGCCTCTCGGCGGGGCAGAGGCAGCTTCTTTGCATAACCCGGGTGATGCTCTCCGCTCCGCCTATGCTTATTTTGGACGAGGCGACCTCGAACATCGATACCAAGACCGAAATTCGGGTCCAGCGCGCGTTTGAAAAGCTGATGAGCGGCAAAACGAGCTTCATCGTCGCCCACCGCCTGTCGACGGTGATGTCGGCGGACATAATCCTTGTCATGCGCGACGGAAACGTCGTCGAGCAGGGCAACCACAGTGAACTGATGGCAAAGGGCGGATTTTACGCCGAGCTCTATAACAGCCAGTTCCGCCGCTGACAAGAATGTTTTAGCGGATACAAGCATATACTTGACTACCATTAAATAGCAAAGGGGTATCAAGTATGATCGTAAAGACTGTGAAAATAAAGGGCATATTGAAAACGCTTCTGACCGTTTTGGTGATCGCCGCCGTGATCCTCGCCGCCGTATACGCGATAAACCGCTTTATTTCGGCAAAGCGCGCGATAAAGCTTTCGACCGAGGAGGAGATGCTTACATTCCTCCACGACCTCGGCTGGGAGACCTCCGAGACCGCGATAAATATCCGCGAGGTGACCATCCCCTCCGAGTGGAACGACGTCTACACCCGCTATAACGACCTCCAGCGCCAGCAGGGCTTCGACCTCGACAAATTCCGCGGCGAAACCGCCTCGGTCTACTCGTTCAGAATACTCAACTATGACTCCCACCCCGACAACATGGTCGCGAACCTTCTTATCCGCGAGGGAAGGCTCATCGCGGCGGACATAAGCTGCACCGAGCTCGGCGGGTTCATGCAGGGGATCGCGAAAGCAGAAAATCCGCAAAGCTGATATGAAAAAAGGACGTGCAAAATGGATAGGCTTGACAAATTCATCTCATCGCAGCTCCCCGAGATCTCCCGCGCGAAGGCAAAGGAGCTTATCCGCCGGGGCGAGGTAAAAATAAACGGCGCTTTGGTCCGCGAGCCCGAGACCAAGCTCGACCCGGCCGCCGATACCGTCTCGGTCTCGGGGCGGGATATCGGCTATAAGGAGCACCTTTATATCATGCTCAACAAGCCCGCGGGGGTCGTTTCGGCCACGCGGGACGGCCTTTCCGAAACGGTCACCGAGCTTTTGCCGTCCAACCTTCGCCGCCCCGGGCTCTTCCCGGCGGGAAGGCTCGACAAGGACGCCGTCGGCTTTTTGCTGATAACCGACGACGGCCCCTTGGCGCACCGCCTCCTCTCCCCGAAATTCCACGTCCCGAAAAAATACCTTGTCCGCCTCCGCGACCCCGTCCCCGACGGCTGCGAGGCACGGCTTCAGGAAATAGTCCTCGACGGCGAGCGGGTCAAGCCCTCAAAGCTCGAAATTACGGGCGAAAAGGAGTGCCTGATAACTGTCTCCGAGGGGCGGTATCACCAGATAAAAAGAATGTTCTCGGCGCTTTCAAACGAGGTCGTATATCTTAAGCGGGTCGAGTTCGCGGGGATACCTCTCGACTCCGCTCTTCGCGAGGGCGAGTGCCGCGAGCTTAGCTCAAGCGAGACCTCTCTTTTAAAAAATCGGGAAAAGCAGGCACAAAAATCGTAATAAGGGACATTTTTCCGTCAAATTTAATAAAGCTCGGCAAATAAGTTTGGTAAAAAAAACACTTGTGTTTGAGGGCGATTTGTACTATAATGTAAGAGTAACTTATTCTGTTATAAGTAAGACTGGGCGCGTCGCTTTATCGCTATGAAGCACGAGAGCCTAAAAATATTTCTCGAAAGGGAGGCCTACAAATGGCAAGCTTATCACTCAAGCACATCTACAAAAAGTACGCAGGCGGCGTGGTTGCCGTATCGGACTTCTGCCTCGAGGTCAAGGACAAGGAATTTATCATCTTCGTCGGACCTTCGGGCTGCGGCAAATCCACAACTCTCCGTATGATTGCGGGTCTTGAAGAGATCACCGACGGCGAGCTTTACATCGGCAACCGCCTTGTAAACGACATCGCCCCGAAGGACAGAGATATCGCGATGGTTTTCCAGAACTACGCCCTCTATCCGCATATGACCGTGTTCGAGAACATGGCGTTCGGCCTTAAGCTCAGAAAGACGCCTAAGGATCAGATCGCGAGAAAGGTCGAGGAGGCCGCTCGCATACTTGACATCTCCCACCTTCTTGACAGAAAGCCGAAGGCTCTCTCCGGCGGTCAGAGACAGCGTGTCGCTTTGGGACGCGCCCTCGTCCGCGAGCCTCAGGTCTTCCTTCTTGACGAGCCTCTTTCCAACCTCGACGCTAAGCTCCGTGCTCAGATGCGTACCGAGATCGCCCTCCTCCACAAGAAGCTCGGCACCACCTTCATCTATGTTACCCACGACCAGACCGAAGCCATGACCATGGCCGACCGTATCGTCGTTATGAAGGACGGCTTCATTCAGCAGGTCGACACCCCGCAGACCCTCTACAGCTATCCCTGCAACCTCTTCGTCGCGGGCTTCATCGGCTCGCCCCAGATGAACTTCATCGACTCAAAACTCGTGAAGATCGACGGCAAGTACAACATCGAATTCGGCTCCGAAGACACCAAGGAAAGACGCGGCCGCAAGTTCTACATCGAGCTGCCCGAGTCTAAGGTCAACGAGGAAGCCCTTGCGCCTTATCTCAACAAGGAGATCATCACCGGCGTAAGACCCGAGTGCATCCACGACGAGGAAATGTTCATCTCGACCGCCAAGACCGGTATCATCGAGGCCACCGTAAACGTCGCCGAAATGATGGGCGCCGAGACCTATCTCTACCTCAACTGCGAGGGCATCAACCTCACCGCGCGCGTCTCGAACCGCTCGACCGCAAGGCCTCAGGACGTTATCCGGTGCGCTCTCGACGCGAACAGGATCCACATCTTCGATAAAGAGACCGAGAAGGTCATCATCAACTGATAACACACGGAATTCTTCATTTTTAAGCTCTCTACATACCGCAACGGGTCCACAAAAGTGGGCTCGTTGTGGGTTTAGGGAAAAATTTCCGGGAAGGAGAACCAAATGAACCTCAGAAAATTTTTCGCCTGCATACTCACCGCCACCCTCTCGATGGGGCTGCTGTCGGCCTGCGGAGGCTCCGCTCCGAAGGCGGGCCTCGAGTGGATAGACAACCCCTCGAACTGGGACGAATACCTTAACAACGCCAAGATCACCTCGATAACCTCGCTCGGGAACAACTTCCGCCTCAAAAAAGCGATAGAAAAGGCCCGCAGCGGCGAGGACGTCAACATCTGCTACATCGGCGGCTCGATAACCGAGGGCGACCACCTCGACACCTGCTACGCGAACCGCTCCTTCGAGGGCTTCCGCGACACCTACGGCAAGGGCAAGGGCGACAATATCCACTACTTCAACGCCGGCATCTCCGGCACGCCGTCAAATCTCGGGGCGCTTCGCTTCGAGCGGGACGTTTTAAACAACGAGCCGGACATCGTCTTTATCGAGTTTGCGGTGAACGACGGCGACGACGACGATACCAAGGCCGCCTACGAGGCGATGATACGCGACGCTCTTGAATACAAGTCGCAGCCCGCGATAATCCTTCTCTTCGCGAGAATGCAGGAGGGCTGGACCTCGCAGGGCTGGAAAAAGGAGATCGGCGCCTACTATGACCTCCCGATGATAAGCTACGCCGACGGCATAACCTACCTTCTTGACGAGGGCGCGATGAAGTGGGAGGAATTTTCGAGCGACTACACCCACCCCCACGCCGAGGGAAACGCGATAGTGGCCGAGTTCATCTCCTACTTCTATAACGAGGAGGACCGCGCCGAGGCTTCGGCCGAGGACGTGACTGTCCCCGCCGAGCCGATGTATACGACCTCCTTCTTCCAGGGCTGCCACATGGTCGAGCGTTCGAGCGGCGAGCCCAAGGATCTCGGCTCGTGGCGCAAGGCGAGCTCGGGCTTTCACTTCGAGGACGGCTGGACCAAGCTTTTCGACGACTCCAACGACCCGCTCGTGTTCGAGTTCGAGGGCAGGTGCGCCTACGTCGTCTACCCCGCAAAGGGCGAGGCGACCTTCTCCGACCTTGTCTGCGACGTCTACTTCGACGGCGAGCTTGTAAAGACGGTCGATTTCGGCGAGCACGTCGAGGGCGGCTGGGGCTGCCCGAACGTCGGGCCGCTTTACCGAAGCTTCTCGAAGGGCAGCTACCGACTCGAATTCAAGGCCAAGGAAGGCAGCGAAAAGAGCGACCTTCAGGTCCTCGCGATCGCGTATAACGACTGATAATTTGCAGGATAATCCAAACGCCTCGGCCGAGCAAGTCTCGCCGGGGCTGTTTTTTAATAATTTTTTTCGGGAGCTCTTGACAAAGCCGAAAAATTGTGATATTCTATATATGCTCCAATCAGAGCATATCATGAACGGGAGGCATACTCATGGAAACAAGCGAAAAGGTATCGGTCAATATGAACATCGCGACCCTGTCACAGATAGACCTGCTGATTGACAAGGGATATTATTCCAACCGAAGCGACTTTATCAATCAGGCCGTGAGGCAGGCGCTCAGCGAGAACCGCTCGGTCATCGAGGAGGCGGGCAGGCAGCAGAAATCGCGGGATTACTCATGGTTCATCGGCGCGTCGTCCCTCGACAGGGAAGAGCTTATACAAGCCCGGGAAAGCGGCGTCAAGCTGAAAATAAAGGGCTACGGGCTTCTTTGCATCGACAGCGAGCTTGACGACCTCGCGCTCGAAAACGTCGAAAAAATTGACGTAAAGGGCAAGGTCATCTGCTCCGACAGGCTCAAAAAGCACTTCAATATCCGCTGAAAAAAGGCCGCCGGCTTCCACGCAGGCGGCTCTTTCATTATCAAGTCATCGTCTCGCTCGAATTGAGTATCATCGTCGAGTATATCATCAGCACGTCCGCGCCGTCGGCGTCCAAAAACCTCCCGAGCATAGGCGCGGCGAGGTATCTCGTGTCCACGAGCGTGATCTTTCTGTACGCTTCAATGAGGTGCGGCGCTAAAGACGACCCGAAGCTGTCGCGGAAGATAATAAGCTCCTTATCCGTCTTCGCGGCGGGGTTTTCGATGCTCATAAGGCTCCTCGCCCCGCCAAGATATACCTCGTACGGGTCCGCGCCGCCCGCCCGGCCGAGGTCGTACACCCCCTGATACTCCCCCGTCTCGGCGTTATATACCCGCGCCCCGTCGATCTCGGGCGAGGAAATAATATACATCTCCTCCGCGCCGAGCGGAAGCGCCGACTGCCCGCAGAGTACCCCGTAAAACCTTACGTCAAGCGGCTTTGCCTCCCACTGCCCCGAGAGGCTGACCCCCATTCCCTCGGCGAGAGCCTTTGCCGCCTCCCCAATTTTTTCTATCCGCCAGTGGGTGTCGGTGCGGTAATAATCCGAAAGCTCCAAATACGGGAAGATGTCGATATACTCGGCAAAATCCGCCTTTTCGGTGAGCTGCCTGACCATCTCGTCATAGTCAAGAGTCGGCGCGCCGCCGTCCCTCATAAAGTAGTTCTTGTCGGGGATCACCGAAAGATACACCGCCGAGGCCTTACCCTCAAGGAAGCTCTCGTAAATGAACCTCATTCTCTCCGCGGCGTGATCCACCGACCCCTCGTCGAGCGGAAAATCGAGCTTTGCGGCGTATCCGTCATGAAGATATATCCCGTTCGAGTCGCTCTGCATAAAAAGCCGATACTGCCCGAGCGCCTTTATCCTGCGAAAGCTCTCGCGGAAGGGAAACTGGTCGGCCGAATAGGTCTCGAACCCGCTCATAAATTCGCCGCTCAAAAGGCTGTCGGCATTTATTTCCGGCATTTGGGCGAGCTTTCTTCTCTCCGGCACCGATACCTCGCCGTCAGGCGTGATAATCCCGAGCGCGAACAGCCCGAATATCCACCCCGCGCACACCGTCAAAACGGCATAGACCGTAAATTTTCTCATCTTTCCGGCCTCCTAAAATCTGAAATACAAAAACGGGTTGAACGAGCCGTCGACCAGATACCCGGTGCAAAGCGCCAGCAGCGCCAAAAGCGTCACCGGTTCGGCGACGGCGCGTACGGCCTCACCGTGCTTTGCGGAAAACAGCTTCATCACGCCGTTTTTGACCGCCGGGGTCGAGCCGACTGCCGCGACAGCAAGGGTCACGGCGTAGCTTTTAAGGTAATAAAGAGTCTCGGAGCTCATGATCGGCAGTCCGCCGAGGCCGAGCATGTCCCCGATCGTCCTGAACCCCTGCCCGAGGCTTTTTGCGTCGAAGATCACAAAGCTCACCAAAACGCAGAGGATAAGGTAGACATGCGGCCAGAACCTCCCTTTTTCGAGCCGCTCAAGGTAAAAGCTCTTTTCCGAAAGGAGCAGCACCGCGAAAAACAGCCCCCAGACGATGAACGTCCAGTCCGCGCCGTGCCAGAAGCCGGTCAGCAGCCAGACGGTGAAGATATTAAGGTACCACCGCGGCTTTGAAACGCGGTTGCCGCCCATCGGGATATAGACGTAATCGCGAAACCACGAGCCGAGGGTCATGTGCCAGCGCCGCCAGAACTCGGTCCCGCTCTTTGAAATAAACGGGTAGTTGAAGTTTTCGGGGAAGTCGAACCCCAAAATTTTCCCGAGACCGATGGCCATGTCGGAATAGCCGGAAAAGTCGTAGTAAATGTGGAGAGCGTAGGCGACGGCGTAAAGCCAGACAAACGCCACCGAGCTCCCCGACGAGGCCTTATATACCGAAACGAGCTCGCCCAAGCGGTTAGCAATAAGTATTTTTTTCGCGAGGCCGATGACAAAGCGGCTCGCCCCGGCGGCGGCCTTTTCGGCGGAGTGTGAGCGGCTTTTAAGCTGCTCCGCGATGTCGGAATAACGTACTATCGGCCCGGCGATGAGCTGCGGGAACATCGCGATGTACGCCCCGAGATCTATCGGGTTTTTCTGCGCGCTGACCCTTCCCCGCGAAACGTCGACGGTGTAGCTTAGCATCTGGAAGGTATAAAAGCTGATCCCGATCGGCAGGACGACGCCGAGGGTCTTCACCGAAAGTCCGGTCAGGCGGTCGAAATTCGTGATGAAAAAGTCGGCGTACTTGCAATACACCAAAAGCCCGATGCTGAATCCGCAGGAGAGCGCGGTGAAAAGCCTCCTCAGGCGAATTTTTTCGCGGAATTTTTCGATCAGCAGCCCGAAGACGTAGCCCTGCGCGATGGAGGCGAGCATAAAGACCGAGAATTTCGGCTCTCCCCACGCGTAAAAGCCGAGCGAGGCGACAAAAAGCACGCCGTTTTTCATGAACCTCGGCACGGCAAAGTAAAGCGCCAGAGTTATCGGAAAAAACCAAAAAAGAAACGGAATTGAAGAAAATACCATAAGCCCTCACAAGCGCGGCGTGTTATTCTGCGGACGGATAATCCCTGACGGTCACAAGAAACATCTCGTCAAGATAGCCGAGATCTATAAGATAGTCGTGAAGTTCGTCGGCGTTTTCCTGATTAAGGACGCCGATGTCGCAGTACGGCTCGCCTTCGTCGTTGTGATAAGTGCCCCACGACGTAACGCTGTATTTATCCGCAAGCTCATAGACCAGCGTTCTTATCTCCTCGACGGTCTCGCTTCTACCGAGTTCTCCGACAGGGTCGCCCGTTTCATCGAGCTCGGGCACCGGGAAGGCGAAGGTGTTGTCGCCGCCCGCCTCGGACATATCCTCCTCGCAGTAAACGCTCAGCCCGTCGCCATAGACCTGCTTCGCGGTGTCGATGAATTTGTCGACGAGATCTCTCGCCCCGAAAACGTTCATGACGAAGTTGTTCGGCAGGGTCACGACGTAAAGCACCTCGGGCCAGCCGCACATATACGAGCGGTTCATCAGCCCGTCGCGAATGCCCTGACAGACGGCGTCGACGTCGCCCGGATCAATGACCGCATACGCCCCGCAGGTGAAGGTGTTGACGTTGAGCATGTGGCGCATGGCCGCCGCTTCGCCGATCTTTCCGACCATCTCCGCCGGGAAGCCGGTCGCGTCGTCGAGCATGGCCGCGTCGTCCTCGGTCGCGATGCTGTGCACGCCGGGCGCGTTTTCGACCTGATTTTCCTCATTATAGTCGCCTCCGAAGGTCATAAAGCGGTCCTCCTCGGCGTAGGCGTCCCACACCCGCGCAATTGCGTCGACCGCGCCCGTGAGCGGGTTTTCGTCCTCCACATCGGGAGCGGAAGTGTCCTCGACCGCCTCCGCGGGAGGGTTGTCCTCTGCGGCTGCACTGTCGTTTGCGTTTTCGTTTCCGCCGCCGATTTCGGGCTCGGGCTTATCCCCGCACCCGACGAGCGAAAGAGCCATCGCGAAAGAAAGAATAATTGCAACAATTTTTTCCATATTGAACCTCCTGTGATTTATCCCTGCACTTATAATACGCCCGCGCGGGCCAAAATATTGCAGTAAAAAATATTTTTCGGGATAAACTACAGTTATTATATACCGGGTGGGGGAGGTTGTCAAGCGGGGCGAAACCCCAACATTCGCGAAGCAAATGTTGTCCGCCGCGCCAGCGGTTTTACACTATCTTAAGAAAAAGCAGGAATTTCGACATTTTAAAAGCTCTGAAAAACTGCTCCGCGGCGGGAAGCACGTCAGAGACGTGCTTAGGGCTTCGCCCCTGCCCCCTGTGTCTTGCGAATTTCGCGATAACCCCGCATGGGTTGCTGAAAGGTATTCGCTCGCAGGCTCGCTCATGCTATTTTAAGCCCCACCCCCTCCGCCCCTTGCGCAGACTTGCAGCTATAAATCAGCCCCCTCCCTGTGGGAGGGGGCTCTTTGCCTACGCATACAAGCGAAGCCCCGTGTGAGCCTTCGGTTCACGTTCTGCCAAATAAGGGTCCCGCAAAGTCGCAAGACTTTGCGGGAAGAGGAGGAGCGACGGAGTGAATGAGCGGCGGCATATTTCAGCTTTTAAAATGCCGTCGCGAACGATACGTAGTCCGCGACGACGAGCGCGACAGAACAGGCGCCCACTCCGTGGGCGCCTCGGGGCTTCTCCCCGTCACCCAAACTTCGACCCCTACTCCCTCCCCACCCCATTCTTTCTCCCCGTCCCCTCATAGCTCATCCTGATCATCCCCTCGATCTCCTTCATCGGCACGGTGCCGTCGAGGCGGACGGTGAGCCAGTGCGCCTTCGACATATGATACGCCGGGTGGCAGCCCTCGCGCGCAAGAAGCGAGCCGAGCGCGATGGGGTCGCACTTGACGTTCAGGATATCGACCTCGCCGCCGTCAAGCCCCAGCTTTTCCCTGTTGATGCGCATGATCAGCGCGTACCATTTCCTGCTCTTTTTGTGGCGAAGGACCGCGTAATCCGGCTCGTCGTCCCAAGGATAGTCCGGCTCGGTCCCGAAATAGTCGAGGCAGAATTTCAGAACTTCCTCCCGCAGCGTGACCATATTTTTCCTCCTTTAAAGCCCAAACCGCTCCTTGATCGCCCTTGCGGCCTCGGGAGCGGAAATTTCCGTGTTATCAATTTTCAGATAATTTTCAAACCCCGTCTCGCCGGGGAGGCTCTCGACCCGGCCGGTTTTTTCGTCCATGATGAGCGCCTCCGAAAATTCCAAATCCCGCTTGCCCGGCTTTTTGACGAGGCGGTTTTCGGTGCGGTTCCGCCTGAGCCTCTCGCCAAGATCGCACACAAGCTCGACAAGATAAACCTCCGCCCCGGCGTCCTCAAAAATTTTCCTTACGCTGTTTATGTACTGCCGATCGGCCTCGGCGGCGAAGTCCCAAATATAGGTGAAAACAAGGCCGTAAAGCCCGCTTTTTGCGAAATTTTTAAAGATTACGTTTCGCACGGCGTTGATGGTCTCGCCGTCGTACCGGCCGAAAACGCTCTTCACGAGGTCGATGCTCATGTGGTTGTGAAAGAGCCTCAGGTCGGTGATCTTACAGAGCTCCTGCCCTACGGTCATCTTCCCCGAGGCCCCTCCGCCGATGATAATTACAAGCTTCACGGCGCTTCCTCCGCTCAATATTTGTCTGCCAGCTCTTTCACGCGGTCATAGTATTTCTCCGCCGCTTCGAGCCTTGACATAAACGATCCCCAAACGACGTCGTCGGCGGCCTTTTCGCCGTTTTCGCCGACGACCGAGAAATGCCGCGCAACATATTCGCAGGTTCTCTCAAAATTCGGGTTTCCTTTCGTCGCAAGCCTTCTCACCGCTTTTATCCCGCCGCGAACGCTTTCAAGATATTCCCCGACTGCGGACTTGGCGCTTAAATATTTTTCGCGGGCGTTGGCGATGTGGAACATATATCTCAGATTCCCGAAAAACGACGGCACCCAGTATGCGATCATCAGAACGACCGCGATCGCGGTGAGCGCCAGGACCGTCGCCGCGGAATTGGCCTCTGCCCTCGGCACATCGTTGTCAAGAGCAGTTATCGCAATGACCATTCCGAGGCCGCCCGCCAGGATATAGCCGAGGCAGCCGCTGAAATATCCGAGGTGTTCCTGATATTTTTTCCACACGAACACGCCTAAAACTATCGCGGATATGACCGAAAGCGCTCCGCAGAAATCCCGAGAAAAGAGCGCGGAAACGGGCTCGACGAGCCACAGCGCGCAAACAAGCCCCGCGACTATAGCAAGAATTATCAGGTTTTTGATGAACCCGCCCAGCGAGCCGCCCGTATAGATCCTCTCCGCCTTATAAAGGCGCTCCATAAGAGCGCCGATATGTGAAAAGGGATACGGTGTTTCGCCGTCTGTCGTTCGGATCAGAAGGGTGTTTCCGATCATGGCGGCGTTGTTGATAAGGCTCAGATCTGCCGAGCCGTCCGCATTCGCCTTGGCAAGATAGGTGAGCGTCACCTCTCTCAAGGCCATCGACTGATCGTACATGTTGTTTAACTCAAGGATCCTCAGCGCATAGTCGACGGTGTACTCGGCATATTCAAGGACCTGCCTGCCCGAGGGGTTTTCCCTGTCGCTCTGCAAGCGCTTTTCAAATTCCGCCGTCGTCCGCGATACAAGCTCCGACGCACCGCAGTAACCGCTGCCCGAATTTAACTCTCCGCTTTTGTGAAGAAGCTTCAGCGCACGGTTATACTCACTCGTAAAGAGCATACAGTCCTGCGGCATGACCATCTTTTTCTTCGCCATATTTTTCCCCTCTGCTTTATTTCACCTTATCTTCGCCCCGGCCGGCACGCTGCCGTCAAGGAAGCAGACCTTTGCCGAGCCGTCCGGCATATCTGCGGCGCAGATCATGCCCTCACTCAGCTCTCCCGCAAGCTTTGCGGGCTTGAGGTTCGCGACGAAAAGGACGGTCTTGCCGACGAGGTCCTCGGGCGAGTACCATTTTGCGATGCCCGAGAGCACCTGCCGGCCGCCCATGCCGTCGTCAAGCTTTATTCTTAAGAGCTTTTTGGACTTTTCCACCTTTTCGCAGGAGATTATCTTCCCCGCGCGAAGATCCGCTTTGAAAAATTCGTCGATGTCTATTTTGGGGGCGAGAGGCGCGGCCTCGGCGGCTTCGGCGGCCTCCTCTGCGGCCTTTTCGGCGGCGGCCTTTTTCTTCATCTCCTCCATCTCGGCTATGAGCTCGTTCAGCATTTTCTCGCTGTCTATCCTCGCAAAGAGGGGCTTTGCCTCGCCCACAGTCGTTCCCGCGACGTATCCCCCGAAGGCGGAAAGGGTCGCGAAGTCGGTGATGTCGGTGTTTATCTGGCGGAAGATCTCGGCGCCGGTCGAGGGCATTATCGGGCTTATCAGCACGCCGATGAAGCGTATCGCCTCGGTGAGCTCATACATAACCGTTTCGAGCCGCGACTTATCGTCATCTTTTGCGAGCACCCACGGGGTCGTCTCGTCGATATACTTGTTTGCGCGGCGGGCGAGGGCGATAACGTCCTCGACGGCGTCGGCAAGGCGGAACGCGTCGACGTGTTTTATAAAGCTCTGCGCCGCCTCAAGGCTCTTGGCCTCGAGATCGAGATCAAACTCGTTCTTTTCGTGAGGAGCGTTCACCACTCCCCCGAAGTATTTATTCACCATGGCGACGGTGCGGTTCACGAGGTTTCCGAGGGTGTTCGCAAGGTCGGTGTTGTAGCGCTCTATAAACGCCTCGTAGCTCATCGAGCCGTCCGCCGCAAAGGGCATTTCGGAGAGCATATAGTAGCGGGTCGCGTCGGTGCCGAAGCGGTCGGACATCTCGGAAGCATAGATAACGTTGCCCTTTGATTTCGACATCTTATCCTCGCCGAAAAGGAGCCAAGGGTGGGCGAAGATCTTCTTCGGGAGCTTCGCGCCGAGCGCCATCAGCCACGCTATCCAATAAATGGAGTGGAAGCGAAGGATATCCTTGCCGATGACGTGGGTGCAGTTTTCCCAGTATTTTTCATAATTTTCGGAGGGGTGCTCGGGGTCGTAGCCGAGCGCGGTGACATAGTTGTTGAGCGCGTCGATCCAGACATAGACGATGTGCTTCGGGTCAAAATCGACCGGCACGCCCCACTTAAACGTCGAGCGGGTGATGCAGAAATCCTGAAGGCCTGGCTTGATGAAGTTGTTGATCATCTCCTTGCGGCGGCTTTCGGGCTGAATGAACTCGGGGTCCTGCTCGAAGAACTCCTCGAGCCTCTTCTGGTACTTCGAGAGGCGGAAGTAGTAGGCCTCCTCCTTGGTCTTTCTTACCTCGGCCCCGCAGTCGGGACAGCGGCCGTTTTTGAGCTGGACCTCGGGGAAGAAGCTCTCGCAGGGAAGGCAGTACCACCCCTCGTATTCCGACTTGTAGATATCCCCCTGCTCATAGAGCTTGTCGAACATTCTCTGCAAAGCTTTTTCGTGCTCGGGGTCGGTGGTGCGGATGAATTTATCGTAGCTCACGCCGAGGCTGTCGATGTCGCGGCGTATTATCGCGGAGATGTTGTCGACGTGCTGCTTCGGGGTGATGCCCTGCTTTTCGGCCTCCTCCTCGATCTTCTGGCCGTGCTCGTCGGTGCCGGTCAGAAAGAAAACGTCATAGCCCTGCATTCGCTTTGTCCTCGCGATCATATCGGCGCAGACGTGGTCGTACAGGTTGCCGATGTGAGGGCGCTTCGAGGCGTAGGCAATGGCGGTGGTGATCAAATAAGGCGTTTTGGACATATGGTTCTTCCTTTCGGCTAAAGAATAAATATATAGTATTATACACTTTTAAGGGGGGAATGTCAAGGGGGAGGGGAGGGGGCAAAGCGGCCAAATTTATGTGAAAAGCGGGAAATGGAAAACGGTCAGTAACGAAGAATCATCAGGCAAAGTTTTTTATAATGTGGGCGGGATGGACGCTCATGGGGGCGGGGAGGACACGGAGGCCTGCGAGGGGGTGTAGCGGGGTTGCTGCTCGCGCCACATGGCGAAGCCCGTGTGCGCCTGCGAAGCAGGCGCACCGCCGCCGAACTTGTTTGGCGGGCATGGCGGCAGCTCCGCTGCCGCCCGGGCTTCGCCCCGCCCAGCTCCCCACAAAAAATCCCCCTCCACCCGGAGGGGGCACATATATGGTCGAGGTGACGGGATTCGAACCCACGGCCTCCACGTCCCGAACGTGGCGCTCTACCAAACTGAGCCACACCTCGATATCAGGCGGACGATGTCGCTCGACCGCTCGACCGCCCAAATATAATATCACATTTTGCGCCGATTGTCAATAGCTTCGCGAAGATTTTTTACACCGTCTTCACAGTGATCTCGCCGAAGCCTTCGGGAAGCTCGTTTTCCTCCAAAAGATCGAGCACCGGCTCGCCGTCGAAGCCGAAATGCACACGGCGGATGCCGCTTGACCTCGGCCCGTTTATGCCCGGGCGGGCGTGATAGGTGTTCCACACGTCGCCGTATTCGTCGGTGACGTAGGCATTGTGCCCGGGACCGTATTCGCCCGGCTTCGAGAGCGAGTGCAGCAGCGGATAGTTTGTCTTGGTCCAGTTTTTAACGTCGAGCAGGTCCGCCCCGTCGTCGGCGGTCAGCATTCCCACGCAGTAGGTCGAATCGACCAAGGCCGAGGAGAAGGTCAGATAAATTTTTCCGCCGTTTTTGAGCATGAACGGCCCCTCGTCGACGAGCGTGTGGTTGTTCTGCCAGCCGTATTCGGGCAGGGTCAGCAGTACCGGGTCGCTTATGAGCTTCCACGGTTCCTTTTGGTCGATCTCGGCGATGTAGACCCACGCGCCAAGATCAATCGGGTTGAACTGCCGCTGGCTCCACGCGACATAGACGCGCCCCGCGCTCTCGAGCGTGGTCATGTCGAGGGTGATCCCCTTGTCATAGAGCGGCGTGCCGTCCTTTTTCAGCACCCTCTTCGGCGCCTCCCACGAGCCCTTGTCGTCGAGCTCGCCGCCGTCCTTCAAGACCATGACGTGCGACTGCTCGTCGCCAAACTCCTTCGGGGTGCAGGCGTGGAAGATGTACTCCTTTCCCGCGACGTTGTGAAACTCCGGCGCCCAGAGCAGTCCGCCGACGTGCGGATATGTCACCGCGTCCAGAACGAGCTTTTCGGGGGCGGTCACGAGCCCCGGGATAGTCTTTGCGCGGCGCGCGTAGAGGCTTCGGTTGCCGTCGGCGTCGTTCGTCGCGATGAAGTAGTAATCGCCCTTGTAGAAGTAAACGCAGGGGTCTGCGCGGTTTTCGGCGATCGGGAAGTCATAGTGCTCGACGTGGACTTTTCCGCTGATCTTTCCGCCCTCGGGGGAGCCCCAGTCGACCCTCTTTTTGTGCGTCGAGCCGTCCGAGTAGTGCACTGTCACCCGATATTCGCCGAGATTTTCCGCGCTCACCGTTTCGGGGACGTCCACCGAGACCGCCTTCGGGGTCAGCAGCTTTTTGAGGACATAATCCGCCTTTTCGGGAGATATTTCAAACTCCGCACAGTCATATGCTCCCTCGATATTACAGTCAGTATAATCTTTTCCGAGGTTTCCGCACTCCTTTACGTCGTCGGTCGGAAGAAGCAGGTCGTCGAGCCGCCTGCGGTAAACTTTCCCCCCGGCAACGTATTTCGCGACCACCCCGCCGTGGCAGCCGCAGAGCTTCAGGGAAACGTCCTCGAGATACTCCCCTGCGAGCCTTATAAGACCGAGCTCGCTGTAGTGAACGAGATCCGCCGTCTCGAACAAAAGCGCGCAGCCCTTTGAGCTCTCGTCCGGCTCGCCGTTTGCAAGGGTTCTTATCGCGATCACGAGAAATTTATCGCCCATGTCGAGCACGAACGGCTTTTTAAGGCTCATCGGCGTGAGGGCGTGGGTGGTCGGGTCCTGCGTAGCCTTGGCGAACAGAACGCCGTAGTTGTGGTTCAGCGGAGCGAAGCCGTCCGCGGTCTCATAGCCGAGGTGCATCGAAAGCCCGAGCCGAGGGGCATATTCCGCCTCCGAAACGGGGCGGCGGTTATAGCAAATCATCTTCATAATAAAATTCCTTTCGTAAAAAAGTCCCCGTCGGTATTAGCCGATGGGGACTTGATCAGCTGTTATCAGCCTGTGAACTGTCCGGTGTAGGAATAGTCGGCAACAAGCTTGTTGACTTCGTCGAGATAGTACTGAAGCTGCTCGCCGCGCTGCTCCTTGATCTGCGCCCAGGTGTTGGCCGCGCCGGAGCGGTGGATACCCCAGTCGATCTGGTTGTAGGTGTCCTGGAGGTTAGTCGGCATATCGCCGGTGTAGTACATCCTGATGTTGGCTGCTGCGAGCTCGCGGCAGGTATCCCACATGGAAAGCATTTCCTCGTTCCACTTGTAGATCTCCTTGAGCTGCTTGCGGTCGATGTTGATGACGGTCGGGTCGATGATCTTGAAGCGGTTGCAGGCCGCGAGGAGGTAAACGCCCTCGGGGTTCTTTGCGCCGGTGATGATCATGTAGCCGGTCGGAGTGGAGTTGAGGTAGTAGGTGCCGTCGCCGTCGGGGTCTCTCGGCAGAGGAGCGAACATGAGCTCGCCGGCCTCGATGTCACCCCAGACCTGGTTGATCTCGTCAACGGGGTGAGTGAAGCCCGAGTCGTCGCACGGCCAGAACAGGCAGACGCCGTCCTTTATGCCCGCGCCGTATTCGGCGTTGTTTCTGTTGGCCCAGTAGTTAGTGCCTTCGCGGTAGGTGCAACCGTTCTTAACAAGGTCATAGACAAGGTTCTCGGCGCGCTCGATGATCGGGTCGTCAAGGTTCGAGTAGAAGCCTCTCTCCTCGTCCTTCTGAACGATGTAGTGGCCGGTCGACTCCTCGCAGAGCGAGTTTACGACGTACCAGCCGTCAACGGCATATCTTCCGGCGTCGCCGTCGGTGAAGTCCATGCACATGTCATAGTAAACGTCCCATGTCCACTCGTCGTTGTAGTAGAGCTCGGCGGGATCGTCGAAGCCCCATTCCTGCATGACTCTGCGGTTGTAGGGCATTACCGACTTGAAGGCAAGGTCGGTGATTATAGCGAAGTGGTGGTCGCCCAGAGCGAAGTACTCGGCGGCGTCGGCCATCTCGGACCAAAGCGGGTCGGTATAGTCGATCCACGCGTCGACCGGCTGATACATGCCCTTGAGGCAGCTCATCGGGAAGACGGCGGTGTTCGAGGTACCCGCAGGGCCGCAGTCGGGCGAGGTGCCGGCCATAAGGAGGTTGGCAAGGTCGTCGTTGCGGTTCTCGTATGTAGTCTCGACGTATTCGATCTTGCTTCCGTATTTGTTCTGGAAGGTCCAGTAACCCGAGTTTACTATTTCGTCCTCATCGTAGTTCTGGAGCGGGTCGTACCAGCAGAACCACTGTACCACGGAGTTTGCGCCCGCGGCAGTCTCGGCGTCGGGAAGATAGATTCCCGCTGCGTTAAGTATAGCTTCGGCGTCCTCGGTCGAGAGCGTCAGCTGAATAGGTTCGCGCTTTCTGCCGCCGCAGCCTACAAGGGCGACTATCATAAGCAGACAAAGCGCTATGGCGATAATTCTTTTCATCTGTTCCTGCCTTTCTGTAAGGTAAATGCGAAAATTCTCCCTTAATACGATATTAAGGGTACAAATAATTATAGCACGAAAACGGTACTGGTTGCAAGTGTGATATTATACAGTTTTTAGGCCATGCTTTTGGACTATTTGACGATTTTAACAGTTGAAAGCGTTTCACACTTTACCTCTTTTCGCCGCGAAATATGCCTTGTTGGCCAGAACCGACGGGTGGCCGGGCTCGATTTTTTCGGCAAGCAGGTTAAATTTTTCCGAGAGATCATGCTGCCCGAGGCGGTCGCAAATCACGCAGAGCTGTAAATACGGCACCAGTCCCCCGTAATCCGCCGGGACGAACCCGCCGAGGCGCTTTCGGTACTGCCCCGGGGCCATGAGATACCAGAGCTTTGCGGCGTTAAGGTCGCCTTTTTCCAAAAACCTCCGCCCCATCTCGCAGCAGAGGTCGGCCCTCGGCTCGCCCAAAAGAAGGCAGTAGGAGAGTTCAAGGTCGGCGGCCTCTCGCTCGCCCATATCTAAAAGCAGCTGCGAGAGTTCGAACGAGGCGGATATGCGCGTTTCAAGCCAGCCGGACGGGTCGCGCGAGCAGCGCAGGAACCAATTTTTGGCCTCCTCACGCCGCCCGGCAGAGAGGAGCTCGCGCGCGAGGTAGTAGCTCTCCCTCGGGGGCAAAAAGCCGTCGCGAAGGAGCTTTTTCTCCAAAATGCGAAGGTTTCGCGCGGGGTCGGAGGGCTTTATTTTTCGGTGTTCGATGTACGCGGGGCTGTGGATTATTTTTCCGCGCGGAGGCACCGCCTCGTGCACCTCGCCGACAAAGCGGAACGCGGGGTCGTTTTTAAAAATCCTCTCGCGAGGATACTCGAGGGTCGCCCTCTCCCCCGAAAAGCCGACGCGATAGTTAAGCATCACGATATCGGGGCGCTCGGTTTCGAGCCGGGAAAAGAGGTTTTTGAGCTCCTCGCGGCTCTCGGGCGGGATCACGTCGTCGGCGTCGAGCCACATGATGTAATCCCCCGAAGCCTTTGAGATAGCGAAGTTGCGCGCCGCCGAAAAGTCGTCCGCCCACTCGAAATCGAAAACGTTCCGGGTGAATTTAAGGGCCTCCTCACGGGTCCTGTCCCGCGAGCCGGTGTCGACGATAACGATCTCGTCGAAAAGCCCCGCGGCGCTTTCAAGGCACCTCGGCAGGGCGGCCTCCTCGTCGCGGACTATCATGGTAAGCGAAATTTTCATAAAAAGCCTCCGAAGTTTTTTATACATTATATTCGCGCGGGAGGCTTTTAAAGACCGTGGCGGCGGGGCGCGGGGCTGCATAAAATGTATTACGGCGACAAAGCGCGCCGCCTCCCTCGGGAGGTATCTATCTGGAGGAAAATTTATGGAAATAAACAATTGCGGGTGCTGCGGCGGACTGCCGAACGGCACCAACGTATATAACTTCGGCTGCGGCGCGGCCGGCGGAGGCGGTTACGTCATCGGCCCCACCGGGGTCACCGGTCCAGCCGGCCCCGTCGGCGCAAGAGGAGCCACCGGCGAAGCGGGAGCCCCCGGCGTCACCGGCGCTACGGGTGCAACGGGAGCCACGGGTGCAACAGGCGCAACGGGCGCGGCCGGAGCTGCGGGTCCCACGGGCGCTGCGGGTCCCGCCGGGGCAACGGGAGCTACGGGAGCGACAGGAGCGACAGGCCCTGCCGGCGCCACCGGCCCCGCAGGAGCCCCCGGACCCGTGGGCGTGACTGGGGCGACGGGGGCGACAGGTGCGACTGGGGCTACCGGGCCTGAGGGACCTGCGGGTGCTGACGGCGCTACTGGTGCGACGGGTCCGACTGGCGCAACTGGGCCTATTGGTCCTACGGGAGCAACTGGTCCTATTGGGCCTATCGGTTCGACCGGAGCAACCGGGCCCACTGGTGCAACTGGTCCGATCGGGCCAACTGGTGCTACAGGCCCTGCGGGTGCTGACGGTGCTACGGGAGCTACGGGTGCTGACGGTGTTACTGGTGCGACGGGTACTACTGGTCCTATTGGGCCCACCGGCGCAACCGGACCCACTGGGGCTACCGGGCCGACCGGGGCAACCGGTGCCACAGGGGTCACCGGGCCGACCGGGGCTGCGGGGCCCGCGCCTGTCAGCGCGTTTGCGCAGGTCTACAACACCGCGGCGCAGGCAGTTCCGGCGGGGAGCCCCGTCACCTTTGACAGCACCTCCGCGGCGAACGGGGTGAGCTTCACGAACGGCGGGAGCGCCATCACCCTGAACGAGCCGGGGACCTACCTTATTCAACCCTATATCGCGCCGGACGCCGCCGGGAGCTTTGCCGTCGAGCGAAACGGCGAGCTTGTCGCGGGAGGAACGCTCCCGAACAACGGTAGCGCGGCCTCGGGGCCGGTGGTGATAACTGCGCAGGCGGGCGACACCGTCAGCGTGGTCAACACCGGGACTGCCGCCGCTAACCTTCCTGCGGACGCCGCCGCGCCTAACGCGACGGTGCTGGTGCAGAGGCTGGGGGATTAAGCGGGTTGGTGCGGGGGCGAAGCCCCGTTGGCGCACGGAGTGCGCCAATGCCGAACGCGCTTGCGCGTTCGGCGGGGCGGCAGCGAAGCTGCCGCCCCGGGGCTTCGCCGCGCGGGGTCTGCAGGGCGCCCGGTGGGCGAAGCCCGTGTGCGCCTGCGGAGCAGGCGCACCGCCCGCCGAGCAAGCTCGGAGGGCTTGGCGGCAGCTCCGCTGCCGCCCGGGCTTCGCCCCGGCCGGAGTGCAGCGCCCAAACCGCCTGCCGCCCGCCTTTTGTGCGCAATCGTTTACCTTTGACGTAACTCCGGGCTTCTCTTTGCCTCGCTCATCGCTCGGCAAATAAGGAGCCGCCGCCCCACTCATAGAGCAACATTCGCATTAACTGCTTAGCTACACCTTCTCTTTGCCTCGCTCGTCGCTCGGCAAATAGGGGACCCCCGGCGAGGGTCCCCTACGCCAAAACAGTCAACCGGACTGATTTTGGCTACCCTCCTGCGCTCGCTAACGCTTGGGGGAATTTCGCGACTGCGGTCGCGACAAGGGACTCTGCCCCTCGACCCCGCGGCCTTTTGAGGAAAGGCCGGCGAAACCTTCTCGGTTTGTCTTGCCGAAGGTCGAGCATAATCTCTAACCTCTATCCTCTAACCCTCTACCCTCTAAGCGCGCAGCGCTTGACACCCGCCCTCCCCGGTGCTATAATATCCCCAGACCTGCTTGGAGGCGATGAAATGTCAAAAAAACCGCTTTCGCCGATCGCGTCATTTAAAATTCGGCTGATAATTTTCTACCTTCTGTCGGTGGTGCTCTGCATATTCTGGCTCGCCGCCGAGGTCGACATAACCCGCCGGGTGAAGCTTGACCGCATCACCTCGGAAAACGCCCTCGCCGTCGCCGAGAGAGGACTTTCCGACGGCGATACCTCGGGTATAACCTCCGCCGGCGAGAGGCTTTTAGACTTCTACTCGGTCGCGAAGAGAAATTCCGAACCGGGCAGCGTTCTTGCTGCGCTCCGAAGGGGCTATCCCAAGCTCACTCAGGCCCAGCTTGCCGACATCGGCGGGCTCGCGGCGATGATGCTCCAAAGCCCCGAAAGTTTTTCGGGACATTCCGGTGAGCTTTCCCGGGCCGTGGCGATTATTCATGAAAACGTCGCCCAAAAGGACAGGCGGATATCCGACGAGGCGGCGGAGATCTTCGCGAAGGTGCGCAGTGATCTGTCTTCGGGGGAGGACTATCAATAAAATCAGCCGATTGCAGGCTTTTGCAGTCGGCTTTTTTTGTGCGCTGTTACAAAACGCGCGGGTTTGATTGACTTTTTCGGCGGACTATATTATAATAATGAATAATAAGCAAGAGGGCGGTGAGAATATGAAATTGGCGATCGCTTCGGATATACACGGCTCTAAGACCTGCTGCGCGGCGCTTTTGGAGAGGTTTGAGCGCTCCGGCGCAGAAAAGCTCCTTCTTTTGGGGGATATCCTGTACCACGGCCCCCGGAACGGACTCTGCGACGGCTACGACCCCAAGGCCGTGGCGGATTTGCTTAACGCTTACGCCGACAGGATCATATGTATAAAGGGCAACTGCGACAGCGAGGTCGACCAGATGGTCCTCGATTTCCCGATAATGAGCGAGACGGCGCTTATCTTTAACGGCGGCGTGACCGCCCTCGCGATACACGGGCACAGGGGCATGGACAGCCTCCCGCTTAAGGGCGTGAGCATAGTCTTTTCGGGGCATACGCATATCCCCGACAACACAGTCAGGGGCGGCGTTATCTATGCCAACCCCGGCTCGGTATCCATCCCGAAAAACGGCACGCCCAAGGGGTTCATACTTTGGGAGAACGGCGCCCTCAATTGGACGTCCCTTGAGGGCGATCGGTACGGCAGCCGCGATATTTAAGTCTCTTTTATAATTTTATATAGGAGGATATATATGGAAAAAAGAATCTATGAAACCGTCGACAGCGTTAAAAAGCTTGAATCGCTGATCGGCAGGGTGCGCAAGGCTCAGGCCAAATTTGCGGAATTCTCTCAGGCCGAGGTCGACAAAATTTTCCTTGCCGCCGCGACGGCCGCCAACCGGCAGAGGATACCGCTCGCCAAGCTTGCCGTCGAGGAGACCGGCATGGGCGTTGTGGAGGACAAGGTCATCAAAAACCATTACGCCTCCGAGTATATCTACAACCAGTATAAGGACTTCAAGACCTGCGGCGTCATCGAGGAGGACGTCTCGGGCGGCATGAAAAAGGTCGCCGAGCCCATAGGCGTCATCGCGGCGGTCATTCCCACCACCAACCCGACCTCCACCGCCATCTTCAAGACCCTTATCTCGCTAAAGACCCGAAACGGCATCATAATCTCCCCTCACCCGAGGGCGAAAAAGTCGACCATCGAGGCGGCGCGGATAGTTTTGGAGGCCGCCGTCGAGGCCGGAGCCCCGGAGGACATCATCGGCTGGATAGACGTCCCGACCCTTGAAATGACCACGCTTCTGATGCGCGAGGCGGACATTATCCTCGCCACGGGCGGCGCGGGAATGGTAAAATCCGCCTATTCGAGCGGCAAGCCCGCCCTCGGTGTCGGCGCGGGCAACACCCCCGCGATCATCGACGACTCCGCCGACGTAAAACTTGCGGTAAATTCAATAATTCACTCAAAAACTTTCGACAACGGCATGATCTGCGCCTCCGAGCAGTCGGTCATCGTTCTTGACGGCGTTTACGACGAGGTCAAGGAGGAATTTTCCCGCCGCGGCTGCCACTTCTTAAGCCCCGAGGAGACCGACATGGTCCGCCATACGATGATCATAAACGGCGCTCTGAACGCGAAGATCGTCGGCCAGCGTGCCCCGAAGATAGCCGAGCTCTGCGGCTTCACCGTCCCCGCCGCCACCAAAATTCTTATCGGCGAGGTCGAGAGCGTCGATCTTTCGGAGGAATTCGCCCACGAAAAGCTTTCGCCGGTCTTGGCAATGTATCGCGCAAAGAGCATCAAGGACGCCTTCAAAAAGGCCGAGCGGCTTATCGCCGACGGCGGCTTCGGGCATACTTCCTCGATTTATCTCAACGTGCAGACCGAGCAGGCAAAGCTCAACGAATTTGCCGAGAGAATGAAGACCTGCCGCATTCTGGTGAACACCCCCTCCTCGCAGGGCGGCATAGGAGACCTCTACAACTTCCGCCTCGCGCCGTCGCTGACCCTCGGCTGCGGCTCGTGGGGAGGCAACTCGGTGTCCGACAACGTCGGCGTGAAGCACCTTCTGAACATAAAGACAGTCGCCGAAAGGAGAGAGAACATGCTCTGGTTCCGCGCACCCGAAAAGGTATACATCAAAAAAGGCTGCCTGCCCACGGCGATGAACGAGCTTAAGGAAATGGGCAAAAAGCGCGCGTTCGTCGTCACCGACAGCTTCCTCTACAAAAACGGCTACGCAAAGCCGATAACCGACAAGCTTGAAGAGCTCGGCATCGCCTACACCTGCTTCTTCGACGTCGAGCCCGACCCCACCCTTGCCTCGGCAAAGGCGGGAGCAAAGGCAATGACCAGCTTCGAGCCCGACCTTATAATCGCTCTGGGCGGCGGCTCGGCGATGGACGCCGGAAAGATAATGTGGGTCCTTTACGAGCACCCCGAGGCGGACTTCGCGGACATGGCGATGAGATTTTCGGACATCAGAAAGAGGGTATACAAGTTCCCGCACATGGGCGAGAAGGCCTACTTCGTCGCGGTGCCGACCTCTGCCGGCACGGGCTCCGAGGTAACACCCTTCGCGGTCATCACCGACGAGACTACCGGGGTGAAATATCCCCTTGCCGACTATGAGCTTCTGCCCGACATGGCGATAATCGACACCGATTTCCACATGTCGGCTCCCAAGGGGCTTACCTCTGCTTCCGGCATCGACGCCGTCACCCACGCCCTCGAGGCCTACGCCTCGGTCATGGCGACCGATTTCACCGACGGCCTCGCGCTTCAGGCTCTGAAAATAATCTTCGAGTACCTCCCGAGGGCCTATGAAAACGGCTCCGACGTTGAGGCGAGGGAGAAGATGGCCAACGCCGCGACCATGGCGGGCATGGCGTTTGCGAACGCGTTCTTGGGGGTGTGTCACTCGATGGCGCACAAGCTCGGCGCGTATCATCACATCGCGCACGGCGTTGCAAACGCGCTTCTGATAGACGAAGTCATCCGCTTCAACTCGGCCGAGGTCCCCGCGAAGATGGGCACCTTCCCGCAGTACGCCTATCCTCACGCGCTTGAAAGATACGCCGAGATCGCCGATTCTCTGGGCCTCAAGGGCAGTAACGACAGGGCGAAGGTCGAAAGCCTCATCAAGGCGATAGACGAGCTCAAGGCGAAGATAGGCATAAAGCCGACCATCAAGGACTATGTGCCGGACGAGAATAAGTTCCTCGAAACGCTCGACGAAATGGTCGAGAACGCCTTCGACGACCAGTGCACCGGCGCGAACCCGAGGTACCCGCTTATGAGCGAGATCAAAAAAATGTATCTTAACGCATATTACGGCAAAAAATGGACGGAGGAGGAGTAATTATGGATCTTTCCAACATCATAGCCGAGCGCCCGACAAAAACGGTCTACCGCGACGGCGGCCGCTGCATAAAGCTCTTTGCCGAGGGCTACAGCAAGGCGAATATCTTAAACGAAGCGCTGAACCAGGCGCGCATCGAAGAGACCGGGCTTCCGATACCGAAGCTTTTGGAGGTCACCATGATAAACGGCCGCTGGGCAATAGTTTCGGAGTATATCGAGGGGAAGACGCTCCAGCAACTCATGGACGAAAACCCCGAAAAGAAGCAGGAATATCTTGAGCTTTTGGTCGACATTCAGGTCGAGATACAGTCAAAGACCTGCCCCATGCTCAACAAGCTCAAGGACAAGATGAACTCGAAGATCTCTCAGGCCCGCCTCGACGCGACCACGAGATACGAGCTCCACGTCCGCCTCGATGGAATGCCGAAGCACAACAAGGTCTGCCACGGCGACTTCAACCCCTCGAATGTCATCATCACCGACGACGGAAAGTGGTACGTCATCGACTGGGCGCACGCCACGCAGGGCAACGCCTCGGCCGACGCCGCAAGGACATACCTTCTGTTCTGCCTCTCGGGAGAATACGAGACCGCAAAGAGATACCTCGACCTGTTCTGCTTAAAATCCGACACCGCGCGGCAGTACGTCCAGAAGTGGATGCCGATAGTCGCGGCCTCGCAGTCGGTAAAGGAAAAGGAAAAGGAAAGAGAGTTCCTCCTCAACTGGGTGAACGTCGTCGATTACGAGTAAGCCATGATAGTTATTTTGAAACGCGACCCCGACAAGGCGCAGCTCCGCTCGCTTATGACCTGGCTCGAATCGAAGGGCGTGAGCGTACACACCACCGTCGGCGCGCAGCAAACGATACTCGGGCTGGTCGGCGACACCTCGGCCATAGATATCGACCTCATTTCGGCTCTCGATATCGTCGAGGCTGTTCGCCGCGTTCAGGAGCCCTATAAAAACGCAAACAGAAAATTCCACCCGCAGGACACCGTCGTCACCGTAAAGGGGGTAAGTATCGGCGGGGGGAGGCTCGCCGTGCTGGCGGGGCCCGGCGCGGTCGAGAGCAGGGAACAAATAGTCTCCCTTTCCGAGCGCTTAAAGGCCGCCGGAGCGGACATCTTATGGGGCGGGGCGTATAAGTCCCGCTCCTCTCCCTATTCCTTCCAGGGGCTTCGGGCCGAGGGGGTAAAATATCTCTGCGAGGCGGGAAGTCTCTGCGGGCTCCCCGTCGCGGCCGAGCTTGCCGACATCTCGCAGGCCGAGGAGCTCAAGGATGTCGACATCATCATCGTCGGCGCAAGGAACATGCGAAACTACGAGCTTTTACGCTTCCTCGGCGGGATAAATAAGCCGGTGATACTTAAGCGCGCGGTCTCGGCGACATACGAGGAACTTCTGATGAGCGCCGAATACATAATGTCCGCCGGCAACCCCGAGGTGATACTCTGCGAGCGGGGGATACGCACCTTCGAGCCTCATACGAGCTTCACCTTCGACATCTCGGCGATACCCGTATTAAAGCAGCTCTCGCATCTTCCGGTGATAGCCGACCCCTGCTATGCGGCGGGGAGCTACAGCCTGGCCGAGCCTCTTTCCGAGGCAGCCGCGGCGGCGGGCGCGGACGGGCTTCTTCTGGTCGTGAACGCAGACCCCGCGCACGCTTTGTGCGACGGGCCGCTCTCAATAAAGGTCGAGGGCTTTGAAAAAACAGTCAAAAAGGTGAGAAGGATAGAAAAAACGCGCTTGGAAAGCGACTGACGGGGGCGAGGACATGGCGATTGACGAGATAAGAAAAGAGATAGACGAGCTCGACCGGGAGCTTTTGCCGATAATTTTAAAGAGAATGGAGCTTTCGGCAAAGGCTTCGGAGGAAAGCGGATTAAGCCCCGCCGAGATAAAGGGGCGGGAGCGGGAGATGCTTAAGTGGGCGACCGAGCGCGGCGGCGACATGGAGCCGTACATACACCGCTTTTACAGCTCGCTGTTCGAACTCGGGCGGGCATACCGCGAATGCCGCGACCCCGGAAGCACCAAGGTGAGAAAAATGCTCGCCGAGGTGCTTGAAAAGGACTTCGGCGAATTTCCGCAGAGCGGCACCGTCGCCGTTCAGGGGGTCGAGGGCGCAAATTCGCAGATGGCGGCGGACAGCCTCTTTCCGCGCGGAAACCTCATGTTCTTCAAGAGCTTCGAGGCGGTCTTCGACGCCGTGGAGAGCGGGCTTTGCCGCTTCGGCGTGATACCGATAGAAAACTCCTCGAACGGCTCGGTGAGGGCGGCGTACGAGCTTTTAAACCGCAAAAACGTCAGCATAGTAAAGTCCACACGGCTCTGCATACGCCACGAGCTTTTGGCTAAGCCGGGCACCAAGCTCAGCGATATCCGCGAGATTCGCTCCCACGAGCAGGCGCTCGGGCAGTGCTCCGAGTTTCTAAAGAGCCTCGGCGGGAAGGTCTCGGTCGTTCCCTGCGCGAACACCGCCATGGCGGCCGAGCTTGCCTCGCGTTCCGAATTCGGCGACATCGCGGCGATCGCCTCCCACCCCGCCTGCGAGCTCTACGGGCTTGTGCCGATCGCCGAAAATATCCAGAACAGCGACAACAACTACACCCGCTTCATCTGCATTTCCAAGGAGCGGGAGATATACCCCGGCGCGGACAGGATAAGCCTGATCCTCGCCCTAAAGCACCGCCCCGGCGCGCTCTACGAGATACTTGCGCGGCTGACCGCGCTCGAGATAAACCTTATAAAGCTCGAGAGCTGCCCCATCGTCGGCCACGATTTCGAGTTCATGTTCTTCTTCGAGATGCAGGGCTCGGTCCGCGACCCGAGAGTTGCGGCCATGCTCGAAACGCTTGAGCAGACCTGCGAGAGCTTCAAGTTCTTGGGAAACTATGCGGAAAGCTGAACGGAGCATGCCCTCGGGAAAATTAAAAAAGCCGGAGCTTGCGCTGATTATAGCGATAGGCTCGGCGGTCCGCCTCTGCGCGGTGCTTCTTGTCGGCTGCATTATCCTTCGGAGCGCAGTTTTGATCGCACGGAGCGCTCCCCAAGCCGTCGATACCTCGAAATACGGCGAGTATACCCTTTATCTTCAGGCGCTCGGCTCGCCGGACTGGCCTTTCGGTCCGCAGGACGGCCGGGTCGTCCTCAAAAAAGACGGCAGGACCGTCGCGGAGGAGGATTTCGAGCTTCACAACGACGGCAAGAACATGAACGGCGGGAACTGGACGGTGCACTGGAACGGCTCGGGCGTCACCGCGATAATAAGCGGCGAGGAGCAGGACGACATGATAATTCGGTTTTATTTTTAACGGAGGCAGAAAATGACAGAAAAAGTAAAGATCAGAGATTTAACACTCATCGCGCTTTTTTCGGCGCTTTTGTGCATAATTTCGTCCTTTTCGGTGCCGATAGGCCCGGTCGGGATCACCCTCGCGACCTTCGGGATATACCTTTCCGGTGCGGTTCTCGGCTGGAAAAGGGCCGGGGCGGCGGTCGCGGTATACCTGCTTCTGGGGCTTGTCGGGCTGCCGGTGTTCTCGGGGTTCATGGGCGGGGTGCAGCGCCTCGCGGGGCCTACCGGGGGATACCTCGTCGGATACATTCTCTGCGCGGTAATAACCGGGCTTTTGTCCGAAAAGATCGGCAAGGCTTGGGGCGCGGCCCTCGGAATGGTTCTCGGGACTGTTGCGCTTTACGCATTCGGCACGGCATGGTTTTGCATAATGAGCGGGAGCGGGCTTTTGTCCGCGCTTTCCGTCTGCGTGATACCATTTTTGCCGGGCGACGCGCTGAAAATCGCCCTTGCGGCGGTCTTGGGCTCAAGGCTCGCGGGGATATTAAACTCCAAAAAGTAAAAAGGAATAAAAAAGCGGCGTGAGAGCATCACGCCGCGATTTTTTGTTTATACCCGATCCTTTATCTCTTTCGTGATCTTTTCGACAAATTCGTCGAGCGGCATGGAGACCGTCTCGGTCGAGTCGAGCTTTCTTACCGACACCGTGCCCTCTTCGGCCTCCTTCTGGCCGACGATGACCATGTAAGGCACCCTGCCGACGACCTGCGCCTCGCGGATCATATAGCCGATCTTTTCGTTTCTGTCGTCGAGTTCCGTCCTGACCTTAGCCGAGCGCAGCGCCTCGTAGACCTTGTTTCCGTAGTCGGCGCACTTTTCGGAGACCAAAAGCACCTTCGCCTGAACCGGCGCGAGCCATGTCGGGAACTTGCCGGCAAACTGCTCGATGAGGTTTCCGATAAAGCGCTCAAGAGAGCCGAACACCACGCGGTGTATCATTATCGGGCGCTGCTTCTCGCCGTTCTGGTCTATATATTCGAGGTTGAAATTGAGAGGCATCTGGAAGTCGAGCTGGATGGTGCCGCACTGCCACGACCGCCCGAGGCAGTCCTCGATGTGGAAGTCGATCTTCGGGCCGTAGAACGCGCCGTCGCCCTCGTTGATGGTATAGGGCAGGCCGAGCTTTTCGAGCGCGAGCTTAAGGCCGTTCGTCGCGGCCTCCCAGTCCTCGTCCGAGCCCATCGAGTTTTCGGGCCGGGTCGAGAGCTCGACGGTGTATTTGAACCCGAATTTCTTGTAGACCTCGTCTATGAGGTTCACAACGCCTATGATCTCGTCGGTTATCTGCTCGCGGGTCATGAAGATGTGCGCGTCGTCCTGTGTGAAGCATCTCACGCGGAAGAGCCCGTGCAGAGTGCCCTTAAGCTCGTGGCGGTGGACAAGTCCCAGCTCGCCCATTCTTATCGGCAGGTCGCGGTAGGAATGCGGCTGCGAGCGGTATACCATAACTCCGCCGGGGCAGTTCATCGGCTTGACGCAGTAAATTTCGTCATCGATGGTGGTGGAGTACATATTGTCCTTGTAGTGGTCCCAGTGTCCCGAGGTCTCCCAGAGCTTGCGGCTCATTATCATCGGGGTCTGTACCTCGACGTAGTGGTCGCGGGTGTGTATCTCGCGCCAGTAATCGACGAGGGCGTTTTTGATAGCCATTCCCTTCGGCAGGAAGAACGGGAAGCCGGGGGCCTCCTCTGCGAGCATGAACAGCCCCATCTCCTTGCCGATCTTTCTGTGGTCGCGCTTTTCGGCCTCCTCAAGAAGCTTGAGATAGTCGTCCAGCTCCTGCTGCGACTTGAAAGCCGTGCCCTTGATTCGGGTGAGCATCTTGTTGTTCTTGTCGTTTTTCCAGTATGCGCCGGACACCGCGGTCAGCTTGAACGCCTTAAGCCCCTTGGTGTAGGTAAGGTGCGGGCCTACGCACATATCGACATAGTCGCCCTGCTTGTAGAAGCTTATGACGGCGTCTTCGGGAAGATCCGAGATGTGCTCGACCTTGTATTTCTCGCCGCGCTCCTGCATATAAGCCACGGCTTCCTCGCGCGGCAGAATAAACGGCTTGATCGGCAGGTTCTCCTTGACGATCTTTTTCATCTCGGCCTCGATCTTCGGCAGGTCCTCCTCGCCGACTGTGCTCTCGCCGAGGTCGATGTCATAGTAGAACCCCTGCTCGTTCGCGGGGCCGTAGGCAAACTTCGCCTCGGGCCACAGCCTCTGCACTGCCTGCGCCAAGATGTGCGCGGCGGTGTGCCGAAGTATGTGCAGCTCCTCCTCCTGCTTTGCTTCTTCAACGTTTCCGTTCGGGTAAATTACTTTCATGGTGTATCCTCCTATTTATATAGTATTAAACTTTTCTTAAAACATACAGCGTGGTGATGTCTCCTATTTCAATGCCCACGCGCTCGGCCTGCCTGCCGAACTCGTTGTCGGATCTGTCCCATTTGTGATAGTACGACTTGTCGCAGGATTCGATCGCAAACCCGCACCTAATAAACATCTCTTTCCATGTTTCGCCGGGCTCGTCGCTGTAGGGCTTCCAAAGCGGCGGGTCCCACGTTGCATAGACCTTTTTGACCGCTTCAATATCCTTCCAGCCGTCGCTTTCTATGGCGACAAACCTTCCGCCGTCCTTTAAAACGCGGTGTATCTCCTTAAGCGCTTTTATCTGCCCCTCTTTGCCCGCC
The DNA here is from genome assembly GCA_947624745.1 of uncultured Clostridia bacterium. GTDB lineage: Bacteria > Bacillota > Clostridia > Oscillospirales > Ruminococcaceae > Faeciplasma. The sequence goes on from CANQLR010000015.1 coordinate 54,877, forward strand.
CTCGTCGAAGAAACGCCGATGTAGCTTGTCACGTTTTCAAAAGCGCCGTCGACAAGCGGGATATCCATGACGCTGAACTGTGCAAGGCCGATATTAAAGTCCCGCAGATCCTTGTCAATATACTCTCGCCAAGCCTCGATAAGAATCGAGCAGGCGTCGGTCGCCAGACAGCCAAGCTTCGGGTTGCTCCCTAAAATTATCGGGGCAAGACCCATTCCCGGGCCGCAGGCGATCTCAAGAAAAGGTGCGGAGACGTCGGAAAACAGCCTTCGGACCTCGTCAAAGATCTCTTTGAGGACGGGGCCTTCATGCTGCTTATCATGCCATGTGTTACGGAAGCAGCTGTCGAGCCAATAATCGCGGTCCTCTTCATCAAATTGGTCGCCGTCTGCGTCGGTGCCGTAGTAGTAATCGCCGCGGATCACTTTTTCGGGCCGGCGGCTGAATAAGCCGCGAAATAAATCGTTCATCGAAAAACCTCCTCTTTGTTGACAGCGGGGGGTAAACAAAAACGCCCCACAAGCGCCTGCTCATGGGGCGGCAAAAACCGCGGTTCCACCCAAGTTTATAACTCGTAAGCCTATAACGGAGGCAGCCGGCGCTTTTTGGGCGCGCTCGGGAAACGGTACCCGTTTAGAAGACAGATTGTTAGAATTCAGATGTCAGAGGTGCGATTTAGCGGGGGCTGCGATAGGGGCGGTCGTCCGGGCTTTATCGGCCTGTAAGAAGATAGACGCGTATGCGCCGTACTTTGTCGAAAAAGCCGAGGGGGCACTTTCTGATTTCTGATCTCTGTTTTCTGTTTTCTTGCTTTGGGCTTTGCGCCGCTCACACCTTCCGGCGCTCTCTTGAAAAGCCGTTGGCACGGGATTTTCCTTCATAGCTTTGTACCGATGATTTTATCACGAAAAGGCCGGCTTGTCAATAGGCCGCGGGGCTTATTTTTAAAAAATTTGCGGGTTTTTAAACATTTTTTCAAATTGGCCTTGACATATACGCAAAAAAAGTATACAATATGATATGTATATTGCATCAGTATGCTCGGCGAAATGCCGCCGGGACGATTGTAATGTTTATTATATATATTTTTCCAAGTTCACATTATATTATATACATTATATTTTTAAGACGGATGCCGATATCACATTTTTCCGACCGATCCCGGAGATGATAAAGCATACGCTTTTTATTTTCGGGCGGGTCTATTGAATTATTTATCACTTACGAAA
>CANQLR010000016.1 GCA_947624745.1 uncultured Clostridia bacterium
TCAGAGTTAATTTACACGCTTTAAAAACTGCCCTCAGGCAAACGCTTGAGGGCGGCTTTTTATTTATCCTTGTTTCTCGATTTGTAAACATTAAACCTATTCTTACACTCCGCGCTGTAAAAGAGGTTGTCGGGGCGTTTCGCCTCAAAGACCTTATTGCAGTGCTTGCAAAGCCGCAGTGGATTTTTGCTGTCGGTCAGCATCGTGCTGAACATCATCTGAATCATAAGCAGCAGCGAATGGAAATCCCAGACCATCGTCGGCTTATCGCGCAGCTCAATGTGATACGTCGGAGCGTTGCCGTCGCATGCGGCCATCGCCTGTCTGAAAAGCTCCTTTGTTTCCTCGTCATCGCTCCCCTCATAATAAAGCAGACTTGTCGAGAAAACGAAAATCCAGTCGGTGAATTGCTGTTTAAGCCAGTCGAAGCGTTCGGCATATCCACGCTGGAAAGACATATTCATAGCGGTGGTGTTGTCGATATGTTGCTCGATTTTAGGATATCTTTTTCGATAGTTTGTAAGTCCGAGAATATAATCTGTAGAAACATCATAAAGACTTGCAAGCCTAATTAAAACTGATGTCGGAATGTCTATATCTCCTCTTTCGTAATTGCTGTAAACACGCTGACTGCAAAACAGAATTTTTAAGATCGTGATCCTCACGCAGTTCCCGTAGTCTTTCGTACATAATAACACCTCAGAAAAATTATACATTAGCGAAAAATTTTCTATTGACAAATAGCGAAAAATCCGCTATAACTGAGCTGAACTTGAGATAGTTTTAGCGATATATTCACTAAAGAAAAAATGAAAGGATTGACTAATATGTTCAGAAAACTTTATGGTGAAACAGACGAGGATCAGCTTTTTTATCTGGGTAAAAAAGTAAAAACAACAGTAATTGCTCTTGTCATCGGTATTGCTTGTGTTATAATTGGCTTAATTGGTGAAAGGCTAAACAACGAAATAGCCGGTGTCATGGGGTTTGTCGGGCTAATTTACGTTATCATGGTGTATTACTGGGGTTGGGGATTTATGAAAGCATTTTTTGGATATGTGACTATAGGGTCTATCTTCAGTGGAAATGTAGTAATAGGTGTTATAATTTTCATAGCGTATGTTTTTCTTGGCGCTTTCTTTGGCATTTTTAACGCTTTTATTGGCGTTCTTAGATACATTTACCTGAGGGTGAAGTATAAAAATCGTTCGGAGGAATAGAAATGGGAATATTTCTAAGGAATGACATATTTGGACCTGACGCTCCTATTCAGACTTACCGATATTACAGTGATGACAGTCTTGCTGAGAGCTGGACTATAATATTGTTTATTGTGACGATTCCGTTTCTGTTTATGTTCTTGATGTTGAAAAAGTTTTGCCAGTTTTATGCGTCACATTTGGTATTGTGTTTATCAGTATATTTTGTGACGGCCATCGTATTAGGACTTTTTATCTACCGAAAAAGCAGACCTATTATAATAGGTGTTGCTGCAATGTTTATAAACCTTTTGCCTCTTGCTGATATTCTCACATTTTATTGCATACCGCTGATGGTTACGGAAGCCAATTTTGATAACACTCTTGAGTTTGTTCTGACTACCTTTTTCTGCGTCGGATCTGAGATATTTATTGCATCCCTGTCAAAAATGATGAGAAACAGCGTAAAACATCTTTTGCTGTCAATCGGTCTTTTTGCAGTGGCTGCTTTGCTTCTGATATTTATGACTAAACAAACGCCGGAATGTTCGTTTGAGAATCTCAAGGAGAATGAATTATGCCAAACGAAAAACTTGAAAAAATTGCAAAAGAAGAATATGTTTTGGAGAAAAAGCTGACCGCCGCCCGGTGCAAAGAAAAGCGGCTGAAAAACGAGTTGAAGCTGCTGACACGAAATGAAAGAACGCACCGTCTTTGCACGCGAGCAGGTATGTTGGAAACCTTTTTGCGAGAGCCGACGCTTCTCACCGACGATGACGTTATGGAGCTTCTCGCGTTTATTTTCAGCGAGAAAAGCGTTCAAAACAAACTGAATGCGATGATTAAAATGCGGCAGGAAGAATGGGTGACAGCCTCCGCTGAAAAGCACTTGACGTAGGCAAGTGCGCAATTATACACCGCTCGTTGTCACCCTAAAACGCAGGCATTTCGAGAACCCCGTCGTGGTGTATTGCGTCCTGCCGGAAGCCCCTTGCAGGGAGCCGATGATTTTCGCAAAAGGGTTTGCTACAATCATCCAAGGGAATATCTCGCCTGTCGGCTCGGTCGGCGTTTCTGCCTGCGGCAGAGGTGTCCACCGGAGACCCGCTTCTCGGCTGTCGCCTCGGTCGGTGCTTCTGCTTCGCAGAGGTCTCCACCGGAGACCCGCACCCCTGCGCCGGTTTTCGCCGGCTATCCCTTTTTAAAATAAATCTATATTTGCAGTAGAGCAGATAGTCACCGGATTATCTGCTCTTTTTATTTATCCACAGCCAAGAAAGGAGGTTTGAAAAATGTCCAATCCGCACTTCAACGTATCAATAACCCAACGCAGCCGCGGACAGTCGGCAGTTGCGGGTGACGCCTACCAAAGCGGCAACAGACTGTTTTCAGAGTACGACCAAAAATACAAAGACTACTCGCGAAAGCAGGGCATAGTCTACACGGAAATAATGCTGCCGTCAAATGCCCCACCCGAATTTGCCGACCGAGGAACTCTTTGGAATGCCGCCGAGGAGATTGAAAAACAGTGGAACTCACAGCTTGCCCGAAGATTCATCTTCGCACTTTCGCTTGCCACCGTCGATGATGAGCTAAAGCCGATGAAAGATATACGCCGTTGGGTGGGTAAAGTCCTTTCGCCGGAGCAGTCGGAGATTGAGAACAAACCGGAGTAGAAGCAATCCATTGCGGAAAAGATGCGATATTATAAGGAAAGGGAGGAAACGCAAGGAAAGGCAAAAAATGTGGGGCAGGAGGCTTTTAATTAAGAAGCAATAGCATTTTATTCCGTCCTCAGCGCAACCACCGGGTCTTTCTTTGCTGCGCTCCTCGACGGTATGATCCCCGCGATGAGCGTCAGCACCATGCTTATCGCGATCAGAATCAGCGCGGCGGGTATCGGCAGGAACGCGCTTAGGGTTTTGATACCCGTCAGGCGGTGCAGAATGAGATTTATCGGTATGCAGAGCAGATACGTCATCAGCACGCCCAGCAGCCCCGAGGCGAACCCGATTATCACCGTTTCGGCGTTGAACATTCCCGAGACGTTGCGCTTCGAGGCGCCTATCGCGCGCAGGATTCCGATTTCCTTTGTGCGCTCCTGAACCGAAATCAGCGTGATGACACCAATCATTATCGACGAAACAACCAGCGAGATCGCGACGAACGCTATCAGCACATAAGTAATCGCGTTGATTATCGTGTTGACCGACGCCATCATGATTCCGACGTAGTCGGTGTAATGTATCTGCGAAAGCTCCTCGACAGTGTCGTTGTAGGCCGCGATCGCGTCCTCGATGACCTCTTTATTCTCGAAAGTCGAGGCAAAAATGTTTATGCTCGCGGGGCTGTCAATATCCACGCAGCCGAGTGAGGAGAGGTTGTCGTCGTAGGTCGAATCGGAAAATTCGGTTATCTCGTCGTAGTAGACCGCGCACTGCTCGGCGGTGTAGGTTTCCATCGCCATATCAAGAGCCGCTGCGAGCTGCGCGGGCTCCATTCCCGACATCTGCTCCTTAACCTGCGCGGCGTACTGCGCTTTGACCTGCTCTGCCGCCATCTGCGAAAACAGCTCGGTCATCTCCTCGTCGCTCATGTTGCTGACATATTCGGTGATCCGCGCCTCGTCCATTCCCATCTGCTCGACAAGCCCCGTGATCATCGCGGTTTCCATGTCCTCGCGGGTCATCGTTGACATTGTCTGCTCAACGGTCGCTTCAAGCTGTTCATCGCTCGGAATGCTCATTATGTCGATATACGCCGCGGCTTTTTCGGATTCATTGAGCCCCGCAATATACTCCCTGAAAGCCGCCTCTTTTTCCTCGTCGGAGAGGCTCCCGGTGTTCTCGTTGAACGGAAGACCCGTGAAAATATCGGTCTCGGGGTCGGCCTGCTGAGCCTTGATAGCGGCGGATTCTTTGGAATGCTCGATCACGTATTCCGTCAGCTTGCTTGTGTATCCAATCGAGCCGGAAAGCATGGTCGAAACCGCGTTTTCCTTCGGGCGGATAATGCCCGAAACTTTCAGCGGGATAGCGTTGTCATAGAGATACTGAAGCCCCGCGTCGGTCGTGCGCAGGTCTCTGTATGTTCCCGTCGCGCTGTCAAAGGTGTAGCAGTCGGAATTGAGGATAGTGCGGTATTCCATGTCGCAGATTTCCTCGTAGCTCCACTTTCTCTCAGTCGGGGGAAGCTCCGTCTTGTTGATCGCCGCGTTCATAGCCTTATCCACGTTCTCTTTCGGGGAAAGACCCAAGGCGTAGAGCGACAGATCGTTAAGCTCGTTATTTTCATCGAGCACCAAAACTATCTCGTTATATTCGGTCGGCCATGAGCCGTAGACGACGTCGTACTGCTTCTCCAAAAGCGGACTGATGAGCCTGCCGTTGTCGCCGGGGAGCATTTCCTGCCATAGCTGCGACGACATTCCGCCCGGCATCATCATCGTCTGCGCGGGCGAATCGGTTATGCCGTACTGTTCGCCGAGGGACAAAAGCGAGGTGATGTCGGTGTTGAGATATTCCACCAAAAAGTCCTTCATCAGCTCCTCCATGTCGGAGCGGATTATGTCGCCGTCGATGTTTTTCGTATAGACCAGCAGATCGAGGTCGTAGGTGTACTGAATGCCGCTTATAGCTTCGGCGAGCGTTGGGTCATCAATCCGTTTTTGTTCAAGATATTTCTTGAACGCGGCAAGGTCGTTTTCGTTTGCCTCCATTTCGCTAAGCGAGTTGACCATATCGTAGATCATTCCCTTGGCATAGACCGCGTCCTTGTCGTGGGTATTGGTTGAACGCGCTGCGCCGATAAAGGTCTCCATCAGGGCGGAGATGTCCATATTCTGGGATTCAAGTGTCAAAGGATAGGACGAAAGGGTGTCCTCTTCCACGGTGTTGATGTATGTTGTCATGCCCTGCGAAACCGCGAAAATAAGGGCTATGCCGATAATGCCGATGCTCCCCGCGAAGGAGGTCAGCGCAGTCCTGCCCTTTTTCGTGAACAGGTTTTTGAGCGACAGCCCGAAAGACGTTGCAAACGACATAGACGGCAGCTTTTTGCTCTCCGTTTTGGATTTTTCTTTCAAATGCTCCCGATTTACTTCCTCCTGCGTGAGCGGGGCGGAATCGTCGGTAATTTCGCCGTCGAGCATGCGGATAATTCTCGTCGAATACTTTTCCGCGAGATCGGGGTTGTGCGTCACCATCACTACAAGCCTATCCTTGGCAATTTCTTTTAAGATGTCCATAACATGAATGCTCGTCTCGGTGTCAAGCGCCCCGGTCGGCTCGTCGGCGAGGATTATGTCGGGGTTGTTGACGATTGCGCGGGCAATCGCCACCCTCTGCATCTGCCCGCCCGACATCTCGGCGGGGCGCTTGTTGAGCTGCGAGCCAAGCCCGACACGCTCCAAAGCCTCTTTAGCGCGCTTTCTGCGCTCGGTTTTTGACACTCCCGAGAGGGTCAGCGCGAGCTCGACGTTTCTAAGAACCGACTGGTGCGGGATCAGGTTGTAGCTCTGGAATACAAAGCCTATCGAGTGATTGCGGTATGCGTCCCAATCGCGGTCTTTGAAGTCCTTTGTCGAGCGGCCGTTGATGATCAAATCGCCCTCGGTGTACTGATCTAAGCCGCCGATGATGTTGAGCATCGTGGTTTTCCCGCAGCCCGACGGGCCTAAGATCGACACAAAATCATTGTCCCGAAATTTCAGGGAGATACCCTTCAGCGCGTGAACGACGCCGTCGCCCGCGGGGTAGTCCTTTTTGATGTTTTGAAGTTCTAACATAGAATTCTTACTTCCTCTCTGTGCTTTGTTGCACTTAACTTATCACGGAAATCTAAACTGAAACGAAACTGGCGTCTTTTTTCATACGATTGGTTCTTCCACCGCCTTGCCGAAAACAAAATGTTTTCCATTGTCAGCAATTTTGTTGGGTCTTTTTTAGGAGACCGTCCATTCTTCTGTCAAGTTCCGCGCTGAGGTTTGCGCACTGATAAAGCTCTTCAGCCATTTCCGAGGTAAATTCAGAATCCTTTTTATAACGAAGCTGATGTTCAAGGCTCGCCCAGAAATCCATCGCTATCGTGCGCAACTGTATTTCTACTTTCATCATCCGCTTTTCATGCGCCAGAAAAATCGGAATTGCTACAATCAAATGCAGACTTCTATACCCGTTGGGTTTCGGATTTTTTATGTAGTCCTTCTTCTCAATCAGAGTGACATCATCCTGTATGAGTAGTGCCTCTGACAGCGCATAGACATCCTCCGGAAATGAGCAGATCACCCGCACGCCGGCAATATCGTTCAGATTTTCTTCTATTGAGGAAAGCGAGGGAGAAAAGCCCCGCCGCTCCAATTTTTCCTTTATGCTGCGAGGATTTTTCAATCTGGTTTTGATGCTGCTGATCGGATTGCGGTCAAACTCCAAAGAATATTCTTCATTCAACACATTGAATTTTGTTTCAATCTCCATCATGGCGCATTTGTAATATGACATCAGGCGGATAAACGGTACAGATTTCCTCTGCATCCAGTCGATTGTCTGATCGTCCACAATAGAGAGCATTCGTGTTTTTATATTTTCAACCTCTTGATTCCATTCGGACATTATGGGACTTCCTTTACAAAAGTCAATAACGGCTCTGCCGTTTCCATTGAGTGATGATAGCAGAGAAATCTAAACTGAAACGAAACCGCGGAAGACTTTTCTTCCGGCCTGCTTATTTTTGCAGGTTTATCTCTGATGAGCCTTATGAAACACCGCAGAGGGTATAAACCTACAAAAAAGAGCCTCCCAAACGAAGGCTCTCATAAAAATCTCATATTGGAAATACCGGTACGCTACAAAATTTTATCATATCCCTCTGAAAGCATTAACGGAAAGAATTGCCACGCCCAAGACCGTCAGGACGACGCCTACGGCTCTGTTGAGCGCTTTTGCGCTGGCCTTGTTTGCGAACAATGCGGCAATTCTTGCCCACAGCAGGGTAAATGCCACGCAGAGAACGAGGCACCACAGGTCGGGCATACCGCCGATGGCAAAATGGCTGGCGGCACCGGTCAGCGCGGTAAAGGTCATAATAAAGACGCTTGTGCCGACGGCGGTTTTCAATTCATATCCCAAAATGCTTGTCAGCAGGAGCAGCATCATCATTCCGCCGCCTGCGCCCACAAAACCGCAGATGAAGCCGACGGCCGTTCCGCAGACGATCGACTGGATCACTCGCTTTTTCGCGCTTACGCCCGTCATCGCCTCCTTTGTGGTCATGACGGGCTTTACAATAAATTTGATGCCCAGAAGCATCGTCATAAAGACTGAGAAGCTGCCCATCGTGGTATTCGGAACGAGGCTTGCGACCCAACTTCCGACAAGAGTAAACACCAGAACTGTCACCATCATAACAAGACCGTTTTTAACGTCGAGATTTTTGTTTTTTCCATAGGTATAGGCGCTGACCGCGCTTGCCAGCACGTCGCTTGCCAGAGCGATGCCCACCGCTTCATAAGCGGGCATACCCAAAAATGTGATCAGCATGGGGCTGATGACAGCGGCAGCGCTCATTCCGGCGAAACCTGTTCCCAGACCCGCTCCGATACCGGCTATAAAGCATACTAAAATTTTTATCCACAGATTCATGCTTCGCTTTCCTCCTAATATCTTTCCAACCTCGTCGTGCCGGACCGAAACTTCCGCAGCCTTTTTGTCATGCTTCCACATTCGTCTGCGACTTCGGCAGCGCTACCGTAAACATGGTAAGCCCGTTTTCACTTTGAGCCGAAACAGTTCCGCTGTGCAATTCCACCACTTTTTTGACGATTGCAAGTCCGACTCCGTTTCCTTCGCCGGAGTGTGAGCTGTCCGCCTGATAAAATTTTTGAAATATCCTTGATATGCTTTCCGCCGGGATTTCCTCTCCCGAATTGATAATATCCACGGTCAGGGAATCCAGCTGATTTTTGATGTTGACTTCAATGACTCCGCCAACCGGGGAAAACTTTATCGCGTTATCCAAAAGGTTGATCCATACCTGTTTCAATAGCTCCTCGTTGGCGGAAATTCTGTATTCTCCGAAATCCACCTTGAAATTCAGCTGCTTCTTTTCCCACTTGTCGGCAAGGAGCAGGATTGATGACCTGATCTGTTCCGAAAGATTAAATTTTACAACATCGGTCAGAATCGTTTGGTTTTCTACCCGCGTCAGGTTCAGTACATTTGTCGCCATATCGGAAAGCCGCAGAGATTCTTCTTCAATGACCGCCAGATATTCCTCTTTTTGTTCTTCTGTCAGATTGCCGCGCCGAAGCAGCTTTGCAAAGCCCGCAATAGATACGATCGGCGTTTTGAATTCATGCGAAAAATTATTGACAAAATCCCCGCGGAGCATCTCCGTGTTTTTTAATTCCGAAGCCATTCGATTAAAGCTTTGCGAGAGCTGCGAAAAAGTAGTATGTTTGGAGATGGGCCAGCCAAAATCCAGCCGGGCGTTGAAATCACCTGATGCAAGCCGATCAATTTGATAGATAACATTCCGCAGAGGACGGACAGATATTTTACTGGTGAAATAAGCAACAATGGCACCGACAATATTACTGATGACAACCATATAGAGGATAATAATGCCGATGTTCGGGCGAATATCGGTATCAAGCGTGATGACCTGAAAATGTACCAGCAAATAAATAATAACGGCGGTTATTGAAGCGATGATAAATTGAACGAGAAAAAAGAGTGCCGAAATTAAAACCGTGAGTGCGAAATAATGTTTTCGATTTTGCCTGTTCATACTTTTTTCACCGCCTTATATCCAAGTCCGCGCACGGATTCAATATCAAATTCTTCCCAGCCCTCGAACCGTTTGCGAAGCCGTCCGATGTGAACCGTTACGGTTTCCCAGCCGGTGTCGCTGTCTGCGCCCCATATTTCGTCCATCAGTTGGATCCGTGTAAATATCTTTCCGGGGTATGACAGCAGCTTATAAAGCAGCAAAAATTCCTTTTGCGGGAGTTCCTGCGTTTCGCCGTTTTTTGTCACGGTAAAGGAATCGTAATCCAAAACTACGTTTCCGACCGTCATTTTGTGTTCGCTTGCAATCTGAGCGCGGCGTAGGAGCGCTTTGATTCGCCAGAGCATTTCTTCCTCATCGATCGGTTTTGTCATGTAATCGTCGATCCCTAACGAAAAGCCTTTACGTTTATCTTCGGAAAGCTGTTTTGCAGAAACCATAAGAATGGGAAGATTATTCTTGCTTTCACGGAGGATCTTTGTAAATTCATATCCGTCCATTTTCGGCATCATGATATCAAGGATCACAAGATCAATATATTCTCTATCCATTACATCGAGAGCTTCTTCGCCGTTTGCGGCGGTAAATACGGAATAGTGTTCCGCTTCAAGCACCGCCTTGAGCAGTCAGCGTGTGTTTTTATCGTCATCAACAACAAGAATTTGGAACATAGTTTACACCTCTTAAATAAGAATAGCATTATATTCTAAACTGAAACTAAACGGACACGTCGCTTTTTGAGTGCGTCGGCAGGCTTTTTATATTTGTCAAAATTGCCCATGAGCGCGCAAAACAGACAATGCCTTTGCAATTGATGATGGCAAAAGCATCCATAGAAAGACATACAACAATCAAAATCAATTCCCACAATCACCTCACAAGTATTTTTACGGCGGGTAAAAAAACGACGAGACTAACCCACCGCAACAGATAAGTCTCGTCGTTTCAGATGATACCAGGAAAGACTCCGGTGTGTTGGAATCACCGCACACAAGTGCCGACTACTCCCTTATTCAAATTTATTATATCATAGAACCTGCTTTTTTTCAACTGAATTCGTGAATCCTGTTTTGGACAGATAACGCTCTGTGTCCAAAAATGCAACAAAGCTTGTCCTAAAAGGAAGAGTACGATGAGAGGATAGCATTGAGTAATGAATTTTCATGCTTTTCTGTAGAATAATATGAGTAATATGTTTCGAGGCAATAATAATTAAAAGGCTCCATGCGAAATTAAAAAATTCAGATGCCTTAAAAAATTGTATTCTACCCCTTGACAAAAGTTGTCTGAGGACTGGTCGAGCGGGCATATTACGGAGTATAACTTCAAGATGTTGTCGCAGAAGTATCAGGCAGAACAGCAAGAATTGGTTGAAAAGATTGATAAGCTCAAGTCCGAACTTGCGACTGAAAAGCAGACTACTGCCGACGCTGAAAAGTGGGTAGCACTAATCAAGCAATACTCCGAGCCCACGGAGCTGACTGCTGAAATGCTCAATACGCTCATTGAAAAAATTGTTGTTCATGAGGCAGTCAAAGATTCCGACGGCATCAGAACACAAGAAATTGAAATATTTTACCGATTTGTAGGTAAAATTGATTAAAACGCAGATGTGCGGATTTAAGGTTGTTAAACGGGTCTTACCTTGCCCGTGGGCGAAGCCCGTGGCGGCAATTTCATTGCCGCCATGCCCGCCGAGCAAGCTCGGCGGGCGGGTGCGCGCTCCGCGCGCACCCCGGGCTTCGCTCCGCACCCCCTGCCTCACCGCAGCCAACCCGCAGCCCCCGCGCGGCGAAGCCCAGTGAGCCTGCTTCGCAGTCTCACCCGCCACACTTCGTGTGCGGCGGCGAGCCGCCCTTCGGGCGCCTCGGGGCTTCGCCCCAACCCCTGCGTTACGTCGTACCTAATCGTTTTGCTCCAACTTTAATGCAGAGTTTGCCTCGCTCCCCACTCTGCAAATAAGAAAAAGTCGCCCCACTTACAGCGCACCCCTTTCATTAACTGCTTACCCTACCCTTTCTTTGCCTCGCTCGTCGCTCGGCAAATAGGGGACCCCCGTCGAGAACGCAACGCCCAATCGACTGCTGACTTGTACCTTAGTTCCCGTTGCGCAGCGAACCCGCCGGAGCGGCGGCTTCGCCCGGGGACGGACTGTTTGGCCTACCCTCCTGCGATTTTTTCGTAAAGGGGATTTCGCGACTGCGGTCGCGACGAGGGGCTCTGCCCCTCGACCCTGCGGCCTTTTGAGGAAAGGCCGGCGAAACCTTTTCGGTTCCCCTTTTCGTCACATTCCACAAAATTCCCCCCTCATTTTCTCCACTTAACCCCCTTAACAGTCCGTACATTTGTACTCCGACCGTGCTTCCCAAAAAAATTTTCAAAAATGTTGCACCCTCCCGTGCAACTTTTGCCCTTTTTTTCGGTATAGGTGAAAGGCCTTTCACTCCCCATACCTCCTCCACCCCGCCCTCATGATCCCCGCCGCGGCCGCAGTCCAAACTGCGACCGTCACGACCTCGAACCACCGCCCCCGCGCCGGGTCGAACTCGATGAACCACATCCCCGCGCTGTACCAAAGCACCGCCGGGCTCATCATCGACAGCGTGTGCCCCACCCCCGCGGGCACCGCAAACGGCAGCAGCAGCGTTCCCAAAAACGCGACCCCCGCGCCGAGCATGACAAAAAACCCGTTTTTCGCGAAAAAATACGCTCCCGCGCAGGTCGCGACGGTGATGTAGACCAGCGCCGCGCACAGCCCGAGCGACGCCGCGAGCTGCCCCAAAACGCTCATTTTCGCCCAGGTCACGAACGGGTACGCAAAAAACGTCGTCGGCTCGGTCAGGGCGAATGCGCTCACCGACGTCCCCCAAAGCCCCCTCATAGGGACCGCCGCCGCGAACGTCCCGAGCGGCACCCCGAACAGCACCGCCGCCCCCGAAAGCCCGTAAAGAGCGCCCGCAAGCACCTTTTTGAGCTGCACCCCGCGCCCCTGCCTCGTCGAAAAAACGACCTCCTCGGCGGCGTTCACGCGCTCGAAGTCCTCAAGATACAAAACCGCGAGCGCCGCCCAGATCATGCTCTCAAGCAGCGAGCGCGACAGCAGCCCGCAAAGCCTTCGGTGGATCCTGAACGCCGGCATGTAAAGCCTTTCGCCGCTCAAAAACGCCTGCCCGGGGTAAAAATCGCCGTTCCCCTCGCCGGTTTTGCGGATGCTCTCCACCCGCTCCTGAAGCTCGGCATAATTTCTCTGCGCCCACCTGAAGTACGCGCTGTCCTGCGGCACCTCGGGGTAGTAAAGCGCCATTTTCTGCCGAAAAATCTCGTTCATGTCGAGGCTGTCGTAAACGGTCGAGTAATAGCTGTAAAAATCTCGGTAGTATTCCGCCGCGCCCTCGTCGGCGTTTTCGCTCCCGACGATCGCCTCATACATGGTCGGATAGTCGTAATTTCCCGGCGAGAGATCGTTAAGCAGCATAACTACATCAAACGCCGTGAAAACCAGCAGCAGCCCCCACAGAAACGGGCAGCAGATCAGCTTTTTCAGCTCGTTTTTAAAAATTTTCACAGTAGATCCCTCCCGCGGTCTCGCTTAAGTATCAAGCCTACTCCCGCCGCCGCGAAAGCGCATATCGGCAGCGTTATCGCAAACGGCAGCGCGACCGAGCTCCAAAAGCGCTCCAGAACCCACGCGCTCTGTGCGCTGAAAAACAGTGCCGTCGCGAAATACACCGCCGTACCGAGCGCGACCGCCGCGGGTATCGCCGCCGCGAGCCCCGAGATGTAATTTGCCGCGAGCCTGCCGATGATGTAGCTCAAAAGCCCCGCCGCGCCGGAGAAGATCACCACCGCGAGCGCCATGCAAAGAAGGTACTGCCGATAACTAAGCTTCACCCAGAAATCGTTATAGTAGTTATCTATCGGGCAGTCCAAAAACGCCCCCGCGCCCTTATTTATAAGCGCCGCCCCGTAAATCACGCAGACCAAAACCCCGACCAAAAGCCCGTATCCCGCGCACACGACCGCCTGTACCTTAAATATCCTCTTCCCGGTATATGAAGCCGCCGCGAGCGGATATATCCCCCTTATCCTGTCTGTGACAAGCATTAGCAGCACCGCCGAAAACACCGCCGCAAAGCAGATTATTGTCAGGAGCAAAACGTCGTTTTTTATGACCTCGACCGGCGTCGCGGGAAGAAGCGACATCTCTTCTGATCGGAATTTTTCCTCCAAAAGCCTCGCCCGCTCCTCGCCGACCATGTCAAGGTAATCCCGCTCATATTCGATACTCTCATCTGTAGCCAGCGCCCTGCCGTACTCGATGTCCCGATCTATCCGGTCGAGGTCCTGAAGCTCAAACAAAAGCTTCCCCGCCGGCATTTCGCGAAAAGTGTATCTCTCGCACTCCTCCAAAAGCGCCTTCTCGTCCTCGGTGAGCGTGCCCCCGGTGTCCCTTTTCGTGTGAAGCTCCTCCCGCGCCTCAAGGTAGCCCTCATACGTCTCGATCCCGTTTTCCTTAAACAGCTTACTTTTCGGGAGCTCCTCCTCCAGCTCCCTAATAAGCCCCTCCTCAAACTCATAAAACCCGGGCAACTCGTCCCGCGAGAGCGTCGGCCCGAACCTCTCGATCAGTTCCCCGTACACCTCGGTCTCATACGGGCTACCGACGTGAAACTGCGGCCAGAACGGCAGCGCCATAAATCCCTCGCAGACAAAAAACGCAAAAATAATTATCATAATTAGCAAAATCGGGCTGAAAAGCTTCTTAGCTTCATTAAATAATATCTTCATACCGTCACCTGTAGGTCACGAGGAAAAAGTCCTCTAAATTCGGCTCTGCGGCCTTATACGGGGCAGGGGAGGGCGAATAGAACCTGACCGCCATCGAGCCCTGCTCCTGCCTCGCCGACAGCACAAAATACTCCCTCTCAAACGCCTCGTACTCTCCGTCCGGCACCGAGGCTTCAAAAACCTGCCCCTCGAGCTCGCCCGCCAGCTCCGGCACCGTGCTGTCCCGAAAAACCCGCCTGTCCTTTATCATGATAACGCGGTTCGCGATGCTCTCGATGTCGCTGACTATGTGCGTCGAGAGAATGACGGTCCGCTCCTTCGACATCGCGGAGATAATGTTTCTGAACCTCACCCTCTCCTTCGGGTCGAGCCCCGCCGTCGGCTCGTCCAAAATAAGTATCTTCGGATCGCTCATTATTGCCTGCGCGATCCCGACCCGCTGTATCATACCCCCCGAAAACTTTTTCATCTTAACTTTTTTCGAGCCCGAGAGCCCCACTTTGTCAAGCACCTTATCTATTTTTTCGGCGAGTCCCTCCCCCGGCATACCCTTCAGCGCCGCCAGATATTCAAGGTACTGCTCCGGCGTGTTTCCCCGGTAAAAGCCGAATCTCTGCGGCAGATAACCGACAAGCCCGCGATACTCCGCCCCCAATTTTTCGATAGGCGTGCCGCAGTAAAGTATCTCCCCCGAGGTCGGCGTTAAAAGCGTCGTCAGCATTTTTATGAGGGTGGTCTTTCCCGCCCCGTTAGGCGCCAAAAGCCCGTAAAGCCCGTTTCCGAGGCTCAGCGAGATATTCTCGACCGCGGGCTTTTTGCCGTAATATTTTGTAACGTT
This sequence comes from uncultured Clostridia bacterium, assembly GCA_947624745.1. Taxonomy (GTDB): domain Bacteria; phylum Bacillota; class Clostridia; order Oscillospirales; family Ruminococcaceae; genus Faeciplasma. The sequence goes on from CANQLR010000016.1 coordinate 14,611, forward strand.
ATCAACAGTCAACATACTTAAATTCCACCTTTCCGACGTAAAAAGCTATCCCCAGAATGCTCGCCGCCGCGACGATAATGTGCACCGCGAGCGGCACCGTTTGAATAGCATAGTTAAATATCTCCGCGCCCCTTTGCGAGCCTCCCGCCAGAAGGCAGACCGCCGCCCAGGCGGCCGGAAGCGCGCATATTGCGGCCGAGCTCCCGAATTTTTTGTAAATTTTAAGGCTCGCGGCCGCCAGGATCACGGTGAACGCCGTGCCCGCCGCGCAAAGGCTCCACACCCCGCCTACGTCCCGAAAAACCGCCGCAATAAGCAGCAAATTCATGAACACCGCCGCGACGGAGGAGTAAAGCGTTCGCAGCGCGACGATGTAAAAATACGGAAACATGAGCGCCGATTTGAGCTCGACGATCTCGCACTGCTCCTCCGAAAAAACGGACAGAAAGCTGAACGCGAAGTAGCCGAGCGGGTACGCCCCGAGTATCGCGACCCCCGAGCGCAGCGGGTCGGCGCTTTTAAGCCCCGCGCAGAGCCACCACATCAGCACGTAGACCAGCGCGCTTATGAACCCCGCCGCCCCGCAGCCGTGAAAGACGGTCCGAAGTCCCGGGCGGCGCGTTTTTTTCCTCATGATCGCCGCCGAGACGACCAATTTTTTGCAATTTTCGATCTCCTCCCGAGGGGGATATTTAATTTCGATCATTTTCCCGCTCCTTTCTTATCCTCCGTAAAACCGCGTAATAGCGCGTTTTGGCGGAGTTTTCCGAGATCCCGAGCCGCCCCGCGATCTCCGAAAATGTCATCTCCCCGAAGACCTTCATCTGAAAGACCGCCGCCCACGACGGCTCTAACCGCGACACGGTCTCCATCACTCCGCGAATGTCCTCCCGCCGCTCCAAAAGCCTCTCGACGTCGAATCCGTCCGGGACATCCTCGCCGACGTCCTCAAGCGGCGATGAAAGCGCTGCCTCGCGGTGCGCCCGGCTTCGGTAGAGGTCGGTAATCTTGTTCGTCGCGATGCGGTAGAGCCACGTTTTGAATGACGCGCGCCCGTTGAAGCTCCCAAGTGAGGTAAATACTGTCAGGAAAATGTCCTGGGTGAGGTCCCGAGCCGTCTCGACCTCGCCGACCTGCCGGTAGACGTACCCGTAAATTTTCCCGTAGTAGCGCTCAAAAAGCTCGTCCGCGGCAGCCCTCTGCCGCCGCAGTATCCGCCTGACCAGTTTTTCGTCCGAGACCACATTCTCACCGCCTTCAAAAGTATATACGAAATTTAGGGGAGGATAGTTTTATTATAGCACATTTTTCAAAGGAAGGGGAGGGGGCAGACGTATTCGGCGGCGAAATCAGCAGGTTTGAGCAGAATTCGGGGTGAGTTGCAAAAGGTATTCGCTTCGCTCATGCTATTTTAAGCCCTACCCCCTCTGTATTTCGCGCAAAATCACAGTCATGCAGCAGCCCCCTCCCGGTGGGAGGGGGTGTTCTTGCACCCGGGCAAAGCCCCATGCGCGGAGCTGCGCTTCGCGCGGCCGGGGAGGCTCCGCCTCCCGGCTCGCCGGAAACGAAGTGGCCGGCGGGGGCTTTGCCCGCCCGCACCCTCTGCCTCACCGCAGGAAAGTGCAGAGCCCGCGCGGCGAAGCCCCGGTCGGCAGCTTCGCTGCCGACCCTGCGCACTCCGTGCGCAGGAGGCGCCCACTCCGTGGGCGCCTCGGGGCTTCGCCCCCGCTGTCATCACCACCCCACCCCCAGTTATTGACCAAACCTTAGTGCAAAGTTTGCCTCGCTCACCGCTCGGCAAACGGGGAGACCCCTTACGAGAACGCAACGCCCAATCGACTTCTGACCCGTACCTTAGCACCCGTTGCGCAGCGAACCCGCCGGAGCGGCGGCTTCGCCCGAGGACGGGCTGATTGCTCCTCCCTGTCCTGCGCTCGCTAACGCATAGGAGCTTTCACGACTGCGGTCGCGCCCAAGGGCTCCGCCCTTTGGAGAAACCCGCAGCCTTTTGAGGAAAGGCCGACGAAACCTTTTCAGCTTCTCCCCCTTCCTCCCAGCGCAGCCCCCCCCTCTATCTTCTAATCTCTAACACTCTCCCCTCTAACCTTGACACCGCCCCCAAAATATGCTATAATATCCCCATCTTCGCCAAAATGGCAAGAAAAGGAGTGTTTTATATGCTGACAACTCGTCGCCGCGCAGCGGTTTTCGGGGCGGCAGTGGCGGCGCTTGTGTGCCTCGACCAGATTTCAAAGCTGTTGGTGAGGGCTCTTGTGCCTGCGGATCAGTTAAATAAGCTGATTTATTTTCAGAGCAGCCGGGGCTGGGCGATGCTGCACCTCCACCCGACGCTGCACGACCGCTTCCCGCTGCCTCTCGACATGCTCGCCGCCGTCCTCGCGATGCTGTTTTTGGCCGTTTTTGCGGCCTATTTTAAATACGAGCGCGCCGCGATCCTGCGCGATATCCCCGGCTCGGAGCTCGTGAAAAGCAGCCCGCGCCTGACCCTTCTCACCCTGATCTTCGCGGCCGCCGGGCTCATCTGCAGCACGGTTTTCGACGCGTTTTTGTGGGGAGGCTCGCTCGATTTTCTCTGCTTCGAGCGGGCAAAATTTTACACCGACGGCGCCGAGCCCTACACGGTCACAAGCCGGCTCGACGTCGACCTCAAGGACGTTTTTCTGTGGATCGCCGTGGCGCTCTTCCTCGTGCGCTCCGCGATCTTTAAGTTGTCGCAGCGAAAGCTCGAAAAAAGCGACCGCAGGCTGATCGCGAAGCGTGAAAATCACATCATAAAGAGTATCAGAGAGGTGAGCGATCGTCCGAAAAAGGCCGATTTTAAGCCTCTTGAGCCGCTTATGCTCGCCGGCGCAGCCATAGTCGCGACCATCGTATTCGGTTATATAATTTACATAATGTTTATTTGGGTGATCATCCCCGTCGCGACCGAAATTTCGCCTGCGATCGACGAATTTCTCACGAAAATCGGCGACACGCGCGACACTGGCGAGATCTACGGCTTCATCCTCCACCTCGGCTTTCTGATCGGCTTTTTCCCGGCGATGGCGGCCTCGAACGCCTCTATCCGCCGCCGCGAGCGCAGCTTCACTCACGACACCGGCGGCATGATACTAACGCTTAACGGGATTAAATATCATGCCGAGCGGTACGCCCTTGCCGACCTCATCGGGCTGCTTCTGATAACGGTTTTGGGCTATGTATTTTATGTGATTAACTTTCAGGCCGCCTCGCCGTTCGCCGCGCTCTACACGGTCTTCGGCCCCGGCCCCGCAGTCCTTTTGTCGTTTATATTCGCGCTTTTCGGGCAGCTTTTCGGGATAGTTTTCGCCCAAAAAAGCTGGCGGGCGAGCTTCTTCTACGGCGGGTGAGGTGAGATCATGATAACTTACTATCTTATTTATTTCTTCATCGCCCTGTGGATCGTAAAAGGGCTCTACAACTGGATCCACGCGATAATTCTGCGCCTCGCGATGGTCCAAAGCATCAAAAAGATCTGCAAAAAACGCGGCTTCACGCTCGTGAAGACGAGGCCGATCTTCGCCTCACTTTTCAGGTTCTCCCCGAAGCCGGACATGATCGTGAAAACCGGCGGCGCCGACTATGTTCTGCGGGTCGTCACCTGCCGCGCGAGGAAGCGTATCTACCACTTCGTGAGCCACGAGTGGTTCGTGTGGGTATTTAAGCTGTTATGCTTTTGCCGTTCATGCAGAACGAGCAGATCGTGCTTCATAAGAAGGCTGAATATATCCCGCCGCTCGACGAAAAATACCTGACCGAGCGCTCGAAGGTGGTGCTTCTGTTCAACCCTTCGCCGCTCTCCGCGACCTTCACCTCGAACCAGACCGGCCGGCATCTCGCCTCCAACGGCGCCGACTTCGACGGCTGGACGACCTATAACGCAAAGGGGTTTACCAAGATGCTGGAGGGGGAGGGGAATTGAAGGACCGGGGATAAGGTGTTCACAAGGGGAGGCTGTATTGAGGCACCCCGAAAAGCTTTGAGAGACTAAAATGTAAGCCCCCTCCACTCGGGAGAGGGCTTGATTTTACGGGGCGAAGCCCCAACATTCGCAGAGCGAATGTTGTCCGCCGCGCATTGAGCTCTTCAGTATCCTTTTTAAAAGCACCAATTTCGATATTTTGCAAAGTAGAAAAATTCATTACGCGGCGGGAATTGCGCCGAATGGCGCGATTAGGTCTTCACCCTTGCCCGCTGCGTTTTATAATATTTCGTTATAGCCCCGCCTAAGCTGCCAAAAGGTATTCGCTCGCAGGCTCGCTCATGCTATTTTCAGCCCCACCCCTCCAAGTCTTGAGCTTAATTGTAGCTTTACGAAGCCCCCTCCCGGCGGGAGGGGGCGCACGCATCCGGCAAAGCCCCGGCTTGTCGCTTCGCTCCGCGCGGTCGGGAGGCTTCGCCTCCCGGCCCGCCGTCTGCTCCGCAGCCGGCGGGGGCTTTGCCCCGCCCCTGCCCACCGCCTCTCGGTGCAGCCCCCTCGTGGCGAAGCCCCTTGGCGGCAGCTTCTCTGCCGCCCTGCGCACTTCGTGCGCAGTCGGCGCGCGCTCCGCGCGCGCCTCGGGGCTTCGCCCCCAACCCCCGAAATCATCCTCCACCCCACCCCCAAAAAAAGCCACACCTCTAACCAGCTTACCCGCTTCCAAAATCCCCCAATTCTCCTAATCACCCCCTCACCAGTCCAAATCTTTGTACTCCGGCGGGCTTTTTCAAATTTTTTTTCAAAATGTTGCACGTTTGCATGCAACTTTTCCCCGTTTTTCCGCTATATATGGAAGGACCCTTTCAACGTGTTGATAAAACCCGCCTGCTGCCCTTGCTCCCTGACAGCCCGCAGGCGATCCCCTCCCCCCTGAAAAAAGCGCCTCTCGGCGCTCCTCCACCCTTATTTTCCCCCTCTGTCCTCCGCGAGCCCCAACACCATAAAGAACATCGGCGCGGTATAATACATCGTATTCCCGAACATTGACGAAACGAAGTACCCGACCGCCGCCGTGAGCGCCGCAAACGCGCAGGGCGAGAGCTCCCGCCTCCGCCGTCAGCCGCTCGCCGATCCCCTCGACTCCCCAGCCCAAAATCGGCCTCTCCGAGATCATCTTAGCGGTCGAGGTCCAAAGCCGCCACCTGCTCGTCCCTGCGCCGTCTGCCGAGCCCTCCGGAGCCCTGACTGTGCGGACCGATTATGACGTGGAGGGGAATCTGAGCGAGTTGAGAGCGGAGGAATAGCCGCGGGGCACAATTTTCCGCCCGCATAGACAGCAAAAAGCCGAGGTCGCCCTCGGCTAATTTTTTATTTCCTCTTATTCATCATAACGACGCACACTTTGCACCCCGCTGCGACTGCACTCGACAAACAAAGCGTTAAAACTTTCTTTTTGCCGTTCCTTGGTGACAACGGTTGCCTCGGTCAGCCCAAAGAGTTTTGATTGCGTTGTTTTATGACCGTCTCGGTTATCTATCGCATAGACCCACGTTCATCGACCGAAAGGAGGACAGTTATGTGCGAGTGACGGCTCATGACAGAAAGCGGCTGCGGGAGCACAGTAGAAAGCATAAAAGATAACCCAATCGCTGTCGCAGAGCGAATAAGGTAAATTTTGCAGCCTATAGAAAGGAATGAGGGAGGTTATTTGATCGAAATCCACAGAATAGGGATTTAATTTATAAGAGGCGTCAAAACTGCCCTCATAGTGAGTAAACAGATTCTTTTTTATTCCCGGTATCTTGCACTTTTCACTAACCACTTTTGCTTTAACGTGTGCGGAAGGAACACTCCCTGATTTATCATCCACCCCCTCAAATTTCCCCTACCCCCTTGACAACTCGCCCAAAGCGTGGTAAAATAATATTCACGTCGCTGTAGCTCAGCAGGATAGAGCGGCCGCCTCCTAAGCGGCAGGCCGGAAGTTCGAATCTTCTCAGCGACGCCAAAGCGCCGTTTCTGCGGCGTTTTTTATTGCCTGAAAGCCAATGCCTCCTTTTCATGTGATGGCACAGCCAAGGTCTGAGCGCGTTCCATGGTTTGGGATACGGGTGCTAACAACAACATTTGTGCAACGCTCAACTTTTGGAGCAGACTCACACTTTTCTGACTTACCGCACAAAAGCGCAAACCTCGCGCCCATGGCGAAGCCCCTGCGCGGAGCTTCGCTCCGCGCGGCTGTGGACCTGCGGTCCACGGCCCACCGGCCATTTCATGGCCGGTGGGGGCTTCGCCCCTTGTCCATCCCCCGTGAGAATGAAATTGTCACTGATTTTTTCAGTATCACATTCGCAAAAGTGCGTTCACTGCGCAGCGAATTTCCGCAACTCCTGCCCTGTAGGCGTCCCGCCGAACTCACAATCCTGCTCGGCGTTGCGGAATTTCCCCGCCGCCTCGGTGCTTCTTCCTCTCTTCCTATATGTTCCCACGCAAAAAAGCAGACCCACCCCGGCCTGCTTTTTACTATTTATTATTGCCCTATCCCCTTACTCCTTCCCCCTGAACAGCTGCTTTGTCTGCGGCAGCTGGTAGAGGATCACCGCGACAACGAGCGTCGCGACGAGCTCGACGCCCATATACACGCCGTTATAGACGATGCTGTAGAGCCACTCGTTCTCGGTATAAAACGCGTCCCAGATGTTGCCGACCGAGTGCCAGACCGCCGCGCCGCTGATGACGTGGCAGACATAGCGAAGCACTATCGCGAGGGTGGTGCCGCCGACCATAGCGCCGAGGCTCTTGTTCCCGAAAACGCCGGAAAGCCCGAGCACGGTGAAGGCGAGTATGTAGTCAAACAGAATGCAGACGACAAGCATCACGCCGGTGAGCCCCCAGCCGAAAAGCCCGTCGATAACGCCCTGAAGGAACTGAATGAGCGAGTAGACGAACGATGCGATGAGCCCCATTTTCACGCCGCGGCGAAGCCCGAAAATAATTATCGGGAGCATCGAGAGCAGCGTCACCGAGCCTCCCCACGGGAACTGCACGAGCTTGATGAAGCTCAGGACTGTGGCGAGAGCGACCATCACGGCGCCCTCGACGAGGGCAAGAAGTTTCTGATTTTTCATGGTATAACCATCCTTTCCAAATTGAGGCAAAAAATAATGCCCCGAAATGACGTCATTCCTGAAGGCAAAAATCAACATATAAAGCAAAAGCTCCCTACGCCGGTATTAACCGTATCAGGTTATAGGGTCAGAGCTGCATGCTCAATCTCAACCCGTGCACGGGTCCCCCTGTTTTGACAAAAGCTATAATAGCACACTTTCCCCGCGATGTCAAGGGGTATTTTTATTTTTTGGGGGGATAGGGAGGGGAGGGTATTCACTGTGTTTAGATTCGCCTTTTGATTTCTGTTTTCTGTTCTCTGATTGCTAACCGATGCCTTCTGCTATCTGTCATGGCGAGCCCTAAGCACGTCTCCGGCGTGCTTCCCGCCGTCGCAAAATTTTCAAGCCTTTGCTTTAAACCGAACCTACTGCTTTCCCGAAGATAGCAGGAAACCCTCCAACGGCGGACAACATTCGCTCGGCGAATGTTGGGGCTTCGCCCGTTCGGTGCCTCTACCGCAATTTGCATAGAACTCCAACTTTCGTGCCTCTACTTGCATGTGCTGACTTGCACTTTCCTGCTTCACCGCTACAAAGCGCAGACCCCGCGCGGCGAAGCCCCTGTGAGCCTTCGGCTCACGTTCGGCCACGCAAGCGTGGCCGAACAGCCGCTCGCTCCGCGAGCGGCCGGGGCTTCGCCCCCGCCAACGCACAGCACCCGTATCTTCTGCTAAATCATAATTTTGCGCATAGTTTGCCTCGCTCATCGCTCGGCAAATTGGGAATGAACCCGCGCCTTAGTGCGCAACCATCTACTTTAAATGAAATCCCCACCTTCCCTTTGCCTCGCTCACCGCTCGGCAAATTAGGAGGGGACCCCCGTCGAGGGTCCCCTACGGCCAAACAGTCCACCGGACTGTTTGGCCTACCCTCCTGCGATTTTTTGGAATAGGGGATTTCGCGCTCTGCGGAGCGCGACGAGGGCTCCTCGCCCTCGACCTCGCCCGCTTTTTGAGGAAAAGCGGGGTAAAACCTTTTCAGTATTCCGCCCCCGTCATTTTCCACAAAACCCACCCCAAATTTTTGTTCCTTAACTTTATTTATAGTCCGTACATTTGTACTCCGAGCCCCATTTTCAAAAAATTTTTCAAAATGTTGTACGTCCCCGTGCAACTTTCCCCCGTTTTCCCGCTATATATGGAAGAACGTTTTTCCCATTCATAAAAAATGTCGCCGAAAGGCGACACCTTTTAAATCCGTTTTCTGCTTTCTGTCTTCTAACCGCGCCGAAGGCGCCACCTTAAAAATCTGCCCTCTGACATCTGCCCTCTGCTTTCTGCTAGGCCGCAGGCGCCCCCTCAAAATCTGTCCTCTGCCTTCTGCCCTCTGACCGGCCGCAGGCGCCACCTTAAAAATCTGCCCCCTGCTTTCTGCTCGGCCTCAGTCGCCCCCTCAAAATCTGCCCTCTGATTTCTGCCCTCCGCCCTCTACTTGCCCCACCCCGGCAGCTCGTCGAGCGTGATGACCTTCTCGTCGTTATAAACCGCCTTGAGCTCGGCCTTGTCGTGGTTCGTGACGAAGTCGGTGTGCCAGATCATGAACCAGCTCCACAGGCAGCCGTCCTGCTCAAACTGCTCGATCGGCGGGACGTAACCGCACTCATGGAACGCGATGGGCTTGCCGGTGTCCATCTTTTCGAGCCGCTCAAACGCCCTCTTGTGTGTCGAGTTGTCGTATGTGTCCGAGCCTATAACGTCGCAGTATTCGTCACCGGGATACCAGCCGTCCTTGACGTCGCCCGAATAGCCGAGCACCCAGATGAGGTTGTCGAGCCCGAAGTCGTCGGTGAATCGGTCGTGCATCATTCTCCAGAGCTTAATGAAATTGTCGCCGCCGTCCTTGCCCCACCAGAACCAGCCGCCGTCGAACTCGTGGAATGGTCTCCAGAGGACGGGAACGCCCGCGTCCTTAAGCTCGGAAAGGGCTTCGGCAGCCTTGTCCCAGTTTTCGATCATCGCCTTGTGCTCGGGCGAAGTCTCGTCGAAAAGCTTGTCGAAGTCGGGAATATCGTCCTTCGACTCCTGATATCCGAAGCCGTTTATGCCGGTGTGCCAGCATATCGTGACGATGCCGCCCTTCGCCCACCATTCCTTCGCGCGCTCGACGACCCCGTCGAAGTCGCCGTTCATGAAATCGAGGCCGCGAATTGCGGGAAGCTTGCCGGTCGCCTCCTCGATAATGTCCATCTCATAGTCCGCCGAGCCCATCCAAGTCGACTCCTGCTGACCGCTGAGCATGACCTCGCCGAAGCTGTCAAGAAGGTACTGATAGACCTCCGCGGCCGCCTCGTTTGCGGGAATTTCGGGAGCCCTCGCCCCGCCTCCCCCGCAGGAAGCAAGCAACATCGCCGCGACCGCGACGCACAAAATCACTTTAATACGTTTCATAATGATCTCCCTTTCCTTTCGTAAGATGTTTTTACCCGGCATTATGATACGCCCGGTTCGAGTATTTCTATTTTCGGAACGCCGCAGTTTATCTCCGTAAGCGCCCCGGTAGGAAGTACGGTCATCGGCGTTCTGTGAATAAAATCCACATTTTCCAGTATGACCATGTCAGGCCTGTGCACTTCCCTGCAGATAACCTTTAATATCGTTTCCTCACTTTCCTTATCCAGAGGCCCCGTGATCACCGCTTTCGCCCTATCAAAAGCTCCGGCCGCGGCAAATGCGCGAAGCCGGTGTAATCCTGCCGATTTATTTCCGTAAACGCTTTCGTGCTCCAACGCGATAACTGAATCTTCCCACATATCCGGACCGGGGAAATACTTCGTCGGGATTACCATGAATGACCTGCGGATCAATATAGGGAAGACACGGTAGGAATCATCTCCGCCCTGATTGCAGACGATCCCTTTGACGGAATCATTCTTCAAAGCCCACATCAAATCCTCGGCTCTTTTCTCGGGGTGCTCATAAAGATACTCGCTCCCTTTAAGCGCATTGGGAGTTTCAACGACCTTTACATTAAAGATCTTTTCAAATCTCCTTTTGCCCAGCAAATACCGGGATATCATATCTTTATCCCCGGCGCGCCCTCCCGAGACCGAAATAAACGCGACCGTATCCCCCTCGTTCAGCTTTGCCGGAACTATCAGGTCCTTCATTTTGCCCCCTCCTTAAAATGTTTATATCCCCCTCGCCTTTCCCGCCCTATAACCGGCAAATTTCTTTAGCCGAAGGCAAACGGCATGGCAATGTTAAGCGCAAAAGCCAATACAACGCCAATTGCTATCATGATCGCGGTGCTTGCCAAAGACCGGCGCCTCATAACGATACACCCGCATAGAAATGTCAACGCTTCCAAAAGCGAGCGGCTGCGAAAATATCCGACCCCATACGCAAAGGACATATTAAAAAGTACGGCAATTATCCCCGCGGAAATAAACAGCGATATTCTGCTCTGACCTTTCGCGTACCAACAAATAAACGCAAGAAACGGAGAAGCAGCGGTAAAGCCGACCCAGATCATTGCATAACCTTTCGGAAAAAAGCCCGCTATGAATGTTGAGTATAAATAATAGCTGAGGATCATTCCCGCGAAGAACAGGAACACATTGACCGCCGCTCTGATCGACGATAAACTGAAGACCGAAATACATAAGGCGATGAATGTCCATACGGCAAACCGTCCCAAAAAATTTGATATATCCAGATATTGAAGCAAAGCGGGTAAATGATTGACAGGGACGGTATCCAAAAACTTTGAAAGCGCTCCCAAAGTAATTCCCAAAAGTGCAATGACAGCCGTATTTATAATTTGCCTTTTCAGGGAAATTTTCTCCTCCGCGCCTCGTATATTATCCAAAAATTTCAACATAAACGCACATTCTCCGTTACCTATTCAACCCCCGCTTTTCGCCCATCTTCCCTCGCCCCGTTAATAACCTCAACTATTCAAGCCCCGTCCCCGCCGTCCCTTTCCAAAAACGCCGTCAGGTTGTCCACGATGAACGCCTGCGCCTCGCGGCTGTAGAGCACCACGCGGTAATCGCCGTACTGACCGTGCCGGTCCTCGACGGTGATCCCGAGCCCCGCGCCAACGTCGGTCGGCTCGCGCCTAAGCTTTCCGTCCTCGCCCTCGAACTCCCGAAGCGCGCCGATCCCGACGAGCCACCCTGTGAGCTGCCTGTGGGTGAGCCGCTTCATGCCCTCATCTTCATTTAAGTTATTTAATCTTTTTGCGACCTCGCTGATCGGTATCGGGAACTGCGTGAACTGGTACGCCTCAAGCTGCTCGGGAGACAGCGAAAAGGGCGCTTTTCCGCGGCTTTTCGGCCTCCGCGATACGGTCCCGCCCGCCTCGATGACCTGTCTTAAAATGTCGGAAACATAGAAAAAACAGCGCGACAGCCGCACGTTGTTCACGATGTCTCCGGGAGGGATCTGCGACCCGTCGAGCGGATTTATCCCGTTCGCCAGCCTGTCAATAAACGACTTCGCATACGCGACCTTCTCGACCTCCGTCATAATATTACCCTCCTAAAATAAAACAATAAGTAAAAAAGTGTAAAGAAAAGCGCCGGAGCAGTCAGAGCAGAAAAAAGGGAACCCCCAAAAACCCCCGCCCCGCATCTCCATGAACAAATTTTAGCAGATTTCCACGTAAAAGTCAAGTGGGAGGATATATAAGTAAAAGGGGCTGCTCCGCTTCTTTAGAAAAGCAGCCCATAATCCTCCTCCATAAAAATTTTACGCCCACCCCTTGACAAATACCCCCTCCGGGTATATAATATACTCACGGGAATACCCCCGTTGGGTAATTTAGGCTATGAAAGCTCGGCAATGGCAATAATATAATTGCGCCCATGCGCTCTTGTCTATCAACCGCTTTGCCTTGACCCGTGCGCTCATGCACCTTGCTTGACCTTTCTGCCCTTGCTCGCCCCACGCTATCGTCATTCACCAACCATTCCGTTTATACATTCAATTCAAAGGAGCCGTTATGTCCGATCAGATCAAAAAATGCTGCAAATGCGGCGAGAAGAAAACGCCGCGGTCCGAGGAGGATCGCAAAAAGCTGATAAACCGCCTCATGCGGATCGAAGGCCAGATACGCGGGCTGCGCGGAATGGTCGAGCGGGACGCCTACTGCCCCGACATTCTGACCCAGTGCGCCGCCGCCGTGTCGGCCTTAAAGAGCTTCAGCCGCGACCTCGTCGGCGCGCACATTCGCGGCTGCGTGGCGAGGGAGCTTCGGGAGGGCGACGAGCAGGTGCTCGACGAGCTCGTTTCGACGCTCCAGAAGCTGATGAAGTAGCTCGAAGGAGGAAATATGAGGAAATTTTACGTTACTGGAATGACCTGCGCGGCCTGTCAGGCGCGGGTCGAAAAGGCTGTCTCGGCGGTGCCGGGGGTGAGCTCCTGCGCGGTCAGCCTGCTCACAAATTCGATGAGCGTTGAGGGCGACGCCCCCGACGGCGCGATCATAAAAGCCGTTACCGACGCGGGCTACGGCGCATCGAGTTCGTCTTCGGGAGCAAAGTCGGAGGCGGATCAGCTCACCGACACCGAGACTCCGAAGATGAAGCGGCGGCTTATCTGGTCGTTGGTTTTCTGGGCGATACTGATGTATTTCTCGATGGGGCACATGATGCTCGGGCTGCCGGTGCCGGCGTTTATGGAGGGCGATCACCTCTCGATGGGGCTTTTGCAGCTGCTTTTAACGGTCGTGATCATGGTCATCAACCAGCGTTTCTTCGTGTCGGGGGCGAAAAGCCTTTGGCACCGCTCGCCGAACATGGACGCGCTGGTCGCCATCGGCTCGGGGGCGGCGTTCGTCTATTCCGTTGCGGCGCTGTTTTTGATGGCCCACGCGCAGTTTTTGGGGGACGGCGAGGCGGTAATGCGCTATATGGACGAGTTTTACTTCGAGAGCGCGGCGACCATCCTCACCCTTATAACCGTCGGGAAGACGCTTGAAGCGAGGTCCAAGGGCAAGACCACCGACGCGCTCAAGGGGCTTATGAAGCTCAAGCCGAAGACCGCGCGGGTGCTCCGCTCGGGGGTCGAGACGGAGGTGCCGATTTCCGAGGTCTCGGTCGGCGACATATTCGTTATCCGCCCCGGCGAGCAGGTCCCGGCGGACGGCAGGGTAGTCAAGGGGGTTAGCAGCACCGACGAATCCGCCCTCACCGGCGAGAGCATTCCCGCCGACAAGGAGGAGGGCAGCCGCGTGTACGCTGGCACGGTCAATCTTAGCGGATATCTCGAGTGCGAGGCGCTCAAGGTCGGCGAGGACACCGCGCTAAGCGAGATAATAAAGATGGTCAGCGACGCCGCCGCGACAAAGGCGCCGATCGCGAAGATCGCGGACAGGGTCTCGGGAGTGTTCGTCCCGGCGGTCATGGGGATAGCGCTTCTCACCCTCGCGATATGGCTTATTCTGGGGCGGGGGCTCGGGTTCTCGCTCGCAAGGGCCATATCCGTTTTGGTGATAAGCTGCCCCTGCGCGCTCGGGCTGGCAACGCCGGTCGCCATCATGGTCGGCAGCGGGGTCGGCGCGAAAAACGGCATACTGTTTAAAACTGCGGAGTCTCTCGAACTCACCGGAAAGACCGAAATAGCGGTCTTAGACAAGACCGGCACCGTGACCGAGGGCAGGCCGAAGTTCAACGCTTCATACGCGGCGGAGGGCGTTTCGGAGGAGGAGCTTTTATCCGCCGCCTATTCGCTCGAAAAGTTAAGCGAGCACCCGCTTTCACGCGCCATCACCGAGTACTGCGCGGACAAATTCGCCCCGCGCGAGGTGACGGGGTTTGAAGCCCTCGCGGGGAGCGGACTTAGGGGGATCTTGGACGGCAAGGAAGCCTTGGCGGGGAGCCTGAAATTCATATCCGGCGAGGTGGAGATCTCCCCCGAGGACAGGGAAAAGGCCGCCTCGGTCTCGGAAAAGGGGCAGACGCCGCTGCTCTTCGCCCACGGAGGCAGGTATCTCGGCATGGCGGCGGTTTCGGACAGCATAAAGAAAGACAGCAAGGAGGCCGCCGCGGAGCTCAAAAACATGGGCGTTCGGGTGATAATGCTCTCGGGCGACAACGAAAAGACCGCGAAAGCCATCGCCGCCGAGGCCGGTATAGAAGAGATCTACGCCGGGGTCATGCCGGACGGCAAGGCAAAAAAGATAGCGGAGCTCAAGCGGGAGGGGAGGGCCGCCATGGTCGGCGACGGGATAAACGACGCGCCCGCGCTGACTGCCGCCGACATCGGTATCGCGATAGGCGCAGGGACCGACGTCGCCATCGACGCTGCGGACGTGGTTCTGATGCACTCGACCCTTCGCGACTCCGCCGCCGCGATAAGGCTCAGCCGCGCGGCGATAAGGATAATCCGGCAGAACCTTTTCTGGGCGTTCTGTTATAACGTCATCGGGATACCGATAGCCGCCGGGGCGCTCATTCCGCTCGGTATCACACTGAATCCGATGATCGCCGCCGCCGCGATGAGCCTGTCGAGCTTCTGCGTGGTGTCGAACGCGCTGCGGCTCAATTTAATCAACGTTCACGACCCGAAAAGGGATCGGAAAATAAAACAAGTTAAACGAATCAAGGAGGAAAATATCATGAGCAAAACGCTTAAGATCGAGGGCATGATGTGCCCGCACTGCGAAATGACCGTTAAAAACGCGCTGGAGGCCGTTTCGGGGGTCGCCTCGGCAGAGGTCAGCCACACCGCCGCGCAGGCGGTAGTCACCCTTACAAGCGACGTCGCCGACTCGGCATTAAAGGAAGCCGTCGAGGCAAAGGGGTATAAGGTCCTTTCGGTGGAATAAAAAAGACCCCCGCGGGCAGCTCCTGCGGGGGAAATTTTTTATTTATTCCTTCGGCCTGATGGGCTCGACATACTTCGCGATATAGCCGCGGAGCTCCTCCATGAACTCCTTCGAGTCGGCGGCGTGGGCGGAGTAGGCGTGCTCCTCGGCGTTGATGTCGTAGCTGTGAAGAACGCTGAACGCGATGTTCGAGCAGTGGTCGGCGACGCGCTCGATATTTATCAGCAGGTCGTTGAAGACGAATCCCGAGAGTATCGTCGTTTCGGACGAGCTGACCCGGTCGATGTGGTTCGCCCGAAGCTGCTTCGTCATCTCGTCGATCGCCTCCTCGAGCGGCTCGACCTTTAACGCGAGGTCGCGCTTTCGCTCCATAAACGCGGTAGTCGCAAGGCCGAGTATCTCCCTCGCGGCGTCGACCATGAGGTTGATCTCGGACTGCGCCTCCTCGGCGAAAACGACCTTTTTCTCGTTGATCTCGTCCGCCGTTTCGGCGATGTTCTGCGCGTGGTCGGAAAGCCTCTCAAAGTCGCCGATAGCGCTCAAAAGCTCGGAGGAGATGGCCTGCTGCTTGTCCGTAAGGCCGTTTTTTCCGATCTTCACGATATAGTTGCCGAGCTTGTCCTCGTACTTGTCGCAAAGGGCCTCCTTGTCGAGCACCTTAAGATACTTCGAGCGGTCGTATTCCGTGAGAAGCCGGAGCGCGCGGTAGACGTTTTTCCTCGCGATCTCGCACATTCTGTGGGTCGCGTTTTTCGAGAGCTCCAAAGCCGTCGGCGGGTAATTGAGAAGGCTGTCGTCGAGGCTGTCTATCTCCAAAAGGTCCTCCTCCTCGGTGGGGTCGGGCTTTATTATCGTCATGCAAAGCTTTTCGATGAGTTTACTTGACGGAAGCAGGAACGCCACGGCCAAAAGCCGCAGGAAGGTGTTCATTACCGCGATTCCCATGACCTGTGCGGGGCGGTCCATGAAGGAAAGATCGAAAAGAAGGTTCGCGGGTATGTAGAGTGCGTATGTGATTATCAGCGCGATTACGTTGATCATGAGATAGCTGATCGAGGTGCGCTTGCCGTTTCGGTTCGCGCCGATCATCGCAAGCAGCACCGGGGTGGACGCGCCGATGTTGATGCCCAAAATTATCGGCAGGCAGACGCTGTAGGGGATGGCGCCGGTGACCGAGAGCGCCTGTAAGATACCGACCGAGGCCGAGGAGGACTGGGTCACGACGGTTATGAGAGCTCCCGCCAAAACGCCGAAGAGCGGGTTTCTGAAAAGAATCAGGAGCTCCGCGAATTTCGGGGAGTCCTTAAGAGGGCTGACGGCGCTCGAAATCAGGGACATCGCCAGAAGCAGGGTCGCGAGGCCGAGGGCGACCGAGCCCACGCTCTTGTGGGAATTTTTCTTGGAAAAAAGGGTCAGGAAAGCGCCCAAAAGCGCAAGGAAGGATATCAGTATCTCGGTGAAACCGCCGCCGCCCGAGTTCGAGATGTAGAGCAGCCAGCCGGTCATCGTCGTGCCGACGTTCGCGCCCAAAACTATCCCGACGGACTGGGTGAAGGTCATCATGCCGGTCGAAACGAAGCTTATCACCATGACCGAGGTCGCGCTCGACGACTGGATCACCGCGGCGACAAGGGTGCCGAGCAGGAAGCCCTTCAGCGGGGTGGAGCTGAGCTTCCAAAGCACCGCCTCCATCTTGTTGCCGGCGAGCTGCTTGAGCCCCGTGCCCATGACGTTCATGCCGAACAGGAAGAACGCAACTCCTCCCAAAAGGGATATGACATCTGTAATTCCCATATTTATGTCCTTTCAGTTTTCCGCCCGTGCGGAATTTCGCGCACCCGCGCCTTACTATCTCTTTCGTACATTATAAATATAGCAGAACTCGGCGGATTTTTCAATAGCAAAAGCGAAAAAAGTCATTTTGCATAAATTATGCCGAATTTTCAGGCGGAGATTTATAGAATAATTTTTCCGGGGGAATGTCGAATTTCATGGAGAGGCGCGTAAGAGGGGCAAAAAGTTCTTGCAATTTCTAATAAGTTTTCTGCACAATATTACTTTTTATCAATTTTCCCTTGAAATTTTATGCGGTTTGTATTATAATGTGCCTATCAGTAAGGTCAACCGGCACAAAGGAGTAACGACCATGAAATATTTAAAAAGGATAATTATTATGTTACTTTCAGCAGCAGTTATGACAGCATCGGCATCATGCGGCGCAAAGCCCCGCAGCTTAAGCTTTTCGGCGGAGGTCGCCGAGTCTCGGGACCTCGGTCTTTCGGTGGGGGATAAGCTCACAGAGGCATATAAGGGAATGGAGGAGAACAACCCCGTTTCCTCGGACATATTCTTTGCCGACCCCACCGCGGTAGAGTACGAGGGAAGGCTTTATATCTACGGAACGAACGACTCGCAGGAGTTTAACGCCAAGGGCGGCTACGGCTCGAACGGATACGGCTCCATAGGCACGCTCGTTTGCTACTCAACGGAGGATATGTCAAATTTCCGCTATGAGGGAACGATCCCCGTCACCGAGATAGCGACATGGGCGGGCTGCTCGTGGGCACCGTCGATAGTCTCCCGCGAGGAGTCGGACGGAAAGACGCATTTCTATCTTTACTTTGCAAATTCGGGCGCGAACGTCGGCGTTCTGACCTCGACCTCGCCCGTGGGCCCTTGGAAGGACCCGGTCGGCGGGCCTCTCGTATATAACGAAATGCCGCAGCTTAAGGACGATCCCGTTTCATGGTGCTTCGACCCCGGAGCCTGCATCGACGACAACGGCGTGGGGTGGATAGCCATCGGCGGAGGCGACCCCGCTCACCCGGACGAAAACGGAATGAGGACCGGAAACTGCCGCCTTGCAAAGCTCGGCAAGGACATGATCTCAATCGACGGCGACTTCTGCAAGGTGCCGACATACTTCCACTTCGAGGCGAATGAGCTCAACTTTATCGGCGGGAAGTACGTCCTGACCTACTGCTCGAACTACGCCGACAGGAGCATGTTCCCGATAACCCTCGGCAAGGAACCGCAGACCTGCTCGATGTGCTATATGACCTCGGACGACCCCTTAAACCCCGACAGCTGGGTGTGGGGCGGAGAGTATCTCACCAACCCGAATCAGCACGGGTATCCCTTCTCGAACAACCACTCGCACCTGCAGAAGTTTAAGGACAAATATTACCTGCTCTACCAGAACGTCTCGCTTTTGGAGAATATGAACAAGCTTTCCGCGGCGGACGGGTTCCGCTCGATCGGGATAGACTACTGCGAGGTCGACGAGGAAAACGCGGTGATAAGCCCGTCGAAGATGTCCGATGAGGGCGTTGAGCAGAT
Organism: uncultured Clostridia bacterium; assembly: GCA_947624745.1. Classification (GTDB taxonomy): domain Bacteria; phylum Bacillota; class Clostridia; order Oscillospirales; family Ruminococcaceae; genus Faeciplasma. Next base: position 32,848 of record CANQLR010000016.1, read on the forward strand.
CTCGAAGCCGGACGCCATGGCGATGCAGGAGGCCGAGACGGCGCATGTCGCGGCGGGCGTGACCTACTATTACAACGAGGACATAGCCTCGGTTATCGTCACCGGCATCGGAAACGGCGACTGGATAGGCCTGACCGACGTCGACTTCGGCGGCGGCGCGAACACCTTTGCCGCGCAGGTGAGGGGCAAGGGGATCGTCGAGATCCGCCTTGACAGCCTTGAATCGGAGGCGGTCGGCTCGGTGCAGTTCGACACCGGCGACGATTTCGCGGTCATCAAGGGCGCGCTCCCGAAAAATATCTCCGGCACGCACGATTTGTACCTTGTGTTCGGCGGAAGCTTCGCGTTCGATAAGTGGCAGTTCGCGTATGAGGAGTAAATGTAAAACAATTTAAGCATTAGGCCGTCCGGAAGGGCGGCTTTTTTGCGGGGGGTGAGGGGGTTGGTTGTGGGTGGAGAGGGGCAGGGGGCGAAGCCCCAGCCGCTCGCGAAGCGAGCGGCTGTTCTGCCACGCTTGCGTGGCAGAACGTGAGCCGAAGGCTCACAGGGGCTTCGCCGCGCGGGGTCTGCACGGTTGGAGCGGTGAGGCAGGGGAGGGCGAAGCCCGAGGCGCCCGCGAAGCGGGCGCCAAAGGCCGCGCTCCGCGCGGCCTTTACGGCGGCAGCGGAGCTGCCGCCCGGGCTTCGCCGCGCGGGGTCTGCGCGTTTGCTGCGGTGAGGCAGTATGCGCTGGAGCGAACCAGTCGCTACGGCGGGGTCGCTGCGCAACGGAAACTAAGGTACGAGTCAGAAGTCGATTGGCCGTTGCGCTCCCCTCCCCACCGGGGAGGGGCAGGGGAGGGGGCTTGAGATAACATGAGCTCGCTCGCGAGCGAATACCTTATGACAGCAAATGCAGGGCTATAGCGAAACCGGAAAAGGGGCAGGGAGCAAAGGCGAAGCCCTAATCGCGCCATTCGGCGCGATTCCCGCCGATGTACTGCTTTCAGACCTTTGCAAATGCCGTATTTCCTGCATTTCTTAAAGACAATACTGATCTTTCCGTCGGCGGACAACATTCGCTTCGCGAATGTTGGGGCTTCGCCCCCCGCATTCAGCTCGCACCCCGCGGCGAAGCCCCGGTACGCCTGCTTCGCAGGCGTACCGCCATCCGCGCAAGCGCGTCCGGCGCGGCGGCAGCTCCGCTGCCGCCCGGGGCTTCGCCCTGCACCCCCCTCTTTTCTTCCCCAAGGTCTTGATTATTACAAAAAAGTGTGCTATAATATAGTGATTATATTGGAGGAGTGTGTGATATTGCGGATATTGGGGATCGACCCGGGGTATGCGACCGTCGGGTTCGGGATACTTGATTACGACGGCAGGTGCTTTTCCGTCATCACGTTCGGGGCGATTACCACCGCTCCCGAGAACGATTTTCCCGAGAGGCTCATGACCATTCACCGCGACATGAGCGACCTCATCGGGATCTATTCGCCCGAGGCGATGTCGGTCGAGAAGCTGTTTTTCAACACGAACCACACCACCGCCATCGACGTGGCGCAGGCAAGGGGAGTCATACTTCTGGCGGCGCAGCAGCTCGGCCTGAAAATTTACGAATACACCCCGCTCCAGGTCAAGGGCTCGGTCGTGGGCTACGGGAGGGCCGAAAAGCGGCAGGTCCAGGAGATGGTCCGCACCATCTTAAATCTTAAGGAGGTCCCGAAGCCTGATGACACCGCCGACGCGCTCGCCCTCGCGATAACCCACGGGCACTATTCCGGCTCGGGGATTTTCGAGGAATACTCCCGCACGGCATACCGCAGCGGCGACTATCAGAAGTACAGAAACGGGCCGAAGGGCTGACATAAACGCTTAAGGAGATTAACATGATATACAGTCTGACAGGAAAACTTGTGAAGATCACCCCCGAGCTTGCCGTCGTGAACGTCGGCGGGGTGGGGTACGGCTGCAAGACCACCGCCACCACCGCGGGGCAGCTCGCCGGAAAGGACACAGTCACCCTTTATACATACCTTGCCGTGCGTGAGGACGCGATCGAGCTCTTCGGGTTCGCCGACGAGGCCGAGCTCGAATGCTTCCGCCTTTTAACGACGGTGAGCGGCGTCGGCTCGAAATACGCGCTCGCGATACTTTCAAGCTTAACGCCCGACCGGGTTGCGCTGGCCATTGCCTCGCAGGACGTCAAGGAGTTCACGAAGATAAAGGGCGTCGGGGCGAAGATCGCGCAGAGAATAGTTATGGAGCTTAAGGATAAGATAGCGGGGGACTACTCCTATCTTTCCTCGCAGGCGGCGGATATTTCGGGAATCGCAAGCCCGTCCTCCAACGTTTCGGACGCTTTGCAGGCGCTTGTGATGCTCGGCTACTCGCAGACCGACGCGGCGGCCTGCCTTTCAAAGCTTGACGGAAGCCTCGGGGCGGACGAACTGATCAAAAAAGCTCTTCGTGAGCTTTCGGGAAGAAAATTCGAGTGAGGTGATATAAGTGATCGAGACAGGCGAATTTGATTTTGAAAACAGGATAGTCGCGCCGCAGGTCATCAAAGACGACGACGGCGACCTTGACTACTCGCTTCGGCCGAAAACCCTTTCGGAATACATCGGTCAGGACAAGGTCAAGGAGAACATGAGAATTTATATCGAGGCCGCGAAAAAGCGCGGGGAGGCGCTCGACCACGTTCTGCTCTACGGGCCTCCGGGGCTCGGAAAGACCACCCTTTCAAACATTATCGCGCACGAAATGGGGGTAAATATCCGGGTGACTTCCGGCCCCGCGATCGAAAAGACGGGCGACCTTGCGGCGCTCCTGACGAGCCTTCAGGCGGGCGACGTGCTCTTTATCGACGAGATCCACCGCCTAAGCCGCGCCATCGAGGAGATCTTATACCCCGCGCTTGAGGATTTCGCGATAGATTTCGTCATCGGAAACGGCCCGGCGGCGCGCTCGATAAGAATTGATTTGCAAAGGTTCACCCTGATAGGCGCGACCACCCGCTCGGGGCAGCTCTCGGCGCCTTTGCGCGACAGGTTCGGGATAATCCAGAGGCTCGAACTCTACTCGCCCGAAGATTTGACCGAGATAATCACCCGTTCGGCGGCGATATTGGGAGTCGCGATAGACAGGGAGGCCGCGGTCGAGATGGCCTCGCGGAGCAGGGGAACCCCGAGGATCGCGAACAGATTCTTGAAGCGCGTCCGCGACTACGCCGACGTGATGTCGGACGGGCGGATAACGAAGGATATCGCGAAGATCGCGCTCGATCGAATGGAGGTCGACCCGTTGGGGCTCGATTCTCTCGACAAGAGAATGTTAAGCATGATAATTAACGGCTACGGCGGAGGGCCGGTCGGGCTCGAAACGCTTGCCTCGGCGATAGGCGAGGAGGCTGTCACGCTTGAGGACGTTTGCGAACCGTTTTTGATGCAGCTCGGCTTTTTGGCGAGGACGCCGAGGGGCAGATGCGCGACCGACCTCGCTTACCGGCACCTCGGCATAAAAAAGCCGTCGGACGGAAACGGCGCGCAGACCACCCTTTTTGACAAATAATTTACGGAGATGAGGCTATGTCTTTGAATGTTTTCAACCCCGACGGGGCGAGCGGGAGAGCGGTAACCGAGCTTTCCTGCGAGATGATGCTTAAAATGGGCCGCGCGGCCGCGCTGATACTTTCAAACAGGCTCGCAAAGAAGCCTACGGTGCTCATAGGCCGCGATACGAGGCTTTCGGGGGAGATATTCTCTGCGGCGTTCGCGGCGGGGTTCTGCTCGGCGGGCGGCGACGCGAGGATACTCGGGGTCATACCCTCGGCGGGGACGGCAAGACTCGTGAGAAAATACGGGGCGGACGCCGGGGTGATGATCTCGGCGGCGCACAACTCCTTTGAATTCAACGGGGTCAGCTTCTTCGGAAGCGACGGCAGGGCGGCAAAGGCCGAGGTTCTCGGCGAAATAGCGCGGCTCTGCGCCTCGGACAGCGCCGAGACCCTCTGCAAGGGCGGAGAGGACATCGGGCGGATAATCAACGAAAAAAACGCCGAGTGGGACTATGTGAGGGCGCTCATCAAGTCGATCGACGGAGACCTCGTGAGAATGAGGGTCGTGGTCGACTGCGCGAACGGCGCTGCGTTCTCGGCGGCGGAAAAATTCTTCCGGGGGATAGGCGCGGGGGTCACCGCGATAAACAATACCCCCGACGGGAAAAACATCAACCTCGGCTGCGGGACCGAAAACACCGATGCCCTTATAAAGGCGGTCGCCGCGAACCGCGCCCACGCGGGAATTGCGCTTGACGGCGACGGCGGGCGGTGCATAATGTGCGACGAGCGGGGGAATATCCTCGGCGGGGACGCCATCACCGCGATTTTGGCGCTTGACATGAAGCGCGAGCAGAGGCTCAAGGCGAACACCTGCGTGGTCTCGCAGACGACTAACCTCGGCTTTTTCAGGTGGGCGAAGGAAAACGGCATCGTCGTTTCGCAGGCACCGGAGGTCGGGCTTCGATACATCATGGAGAGAATGGAGACGGGGGACTATAACCTCGGCGGGTCGGCCTCGGGGCATATAGTTTTGGGGGATATGTCGACTACGGCGGACGGGCTTTTAGCCTCGGCGAAGGTGCTGGAGGTCATGGCCAAGACCGGGAAGAAGCTGAGCGAGCTTGCGGCGCCGTATAAGCCGTATCCGCGCTTTACCGTCAACATTCCGCTTCGGCCGGAATACCGCAGGCGCTGGCAGGACGTCCCGGCGCTCAAGGAGATGATAGATTTCTGCTCCTCGAAGCTCGAGGGCGAGGGCAGGGTGTACGTCAGGGAATCCTCGACCTCGCCGATACTCCGCATTTACGCCGAGGGGCGCGAGGAGGAGGTCGTCTGGCAGTACGCGCAGGCGATAGCCAAGACCGCTTCGGACTATGTCGGAACGGAGGAAAGCGATGCGAACGGCTGAATGGCGGGGCGATTACCGCCTGATAGACTGCTCGGAGGGGATGAGGCTCGAAAAATGGGCGGATTACACCCTTTCCCGCCCCGACCCGCAGATAATCTGGAAAACGCCGAGGGATAACCCTCTCTGGCAAAGCTGCGACGCCGTCTATCACCGCTCGGAAAGGGGCGGAGGGAGCTGGGAGTTCCGCAAAAAGCTCCCCGAGAGCTGGAAGATATCATATAACGGGCTTAAGTTTATCATACGCCCTACGGGGTTCAAGCACACCGGGCTCTTCCCGGAGCAGGCGGTGAACTGGGACCTGCAGCAAAAGCTCATAAAGGGCGCGGGGCGGAGCGTCAGCGTTCTGAACCTCTTTGCCTACACAGGCGGGGCGACACTTGCTTGCGCGAGCGCGGGGGCTTCGGTCTGCCACGTCGACGCCTCAAAGGGAATGGTCCAGTGGGCGAGGGACAACGCCGCCGCCTCAGGGCTTTCGGATAAGCCGATAAGGTGGATAGTCGACGACTGCCTCAAATTCGTCGAGCGCGAGATCAGGCGCGGAAGAAAGTACGACGCCATAATCATGGACCCGCCGAGCTACGGCAGGGGCCCGTCGGGAGAGGTCTGGAAGCTTGAGGACTCGGTCTATGACCTACTTAAGACCTGCACCGAGCTTTTAAGCCCGGAGCCGCTGTTTTTCATGCTGAACAGCTATACCGCGGGGCTTTCGCCGTCGGTGATGAGCTATATGCTCGGCGCGCTGATTCTGCCTCGGTTCGGGGGCAGGGTCGAGGCGGACGAGATCGGCCTTACTGTCGAGGAAAAGAAGATGAGCCTTCCCGCAGGGTCGACCGCCATCTGGCAAAGATAAAGGAGAAAAATGGATAAATTCATCGAGATAAAGGACGTGAGCTTCAGCTACGTCAACGAATACGAGGAGCCGCCGGTAAAAAACACCGTTTTGAGCGGGGTCTCGCTTGAGATCGGCAGGGGAGAGTTTGTCGCGGTTCTCGGCCACAACGGCTCGGGGAAATCTACCCTTGCGAAGCTTCTTAACGCGATAAATCTTCCCGAAACGGGAGACATTATAATAGAGGGCATGAACACCCGCGACGAGGAGCGGCTCTACGACATAAGAAAGACGGTCGGAATGGTATTTCAGAACCCCGACAACCAGATAGTCGCGACGGTCGTCGAGGAGGACGTGGCGTTCGCGCTCGAAAATATCGGCGTGGAGCCTGATGAGATCCGCCGCAGGGTCGACGAAGCCCTGAAAGAAGTCGGAATGTATGATTACCGCGAGCACGCGCCGCACAAGCTCTCGGGCGGACAGAAGCAGAGGGTAGCGATCGCCGGGGTCTTGGCGATGCAGCCCAAGTGCATAGTCATGGACGAGCCGACCGCGATGCTCGACCCCATAGGCCGGCGGGAGATAATGGATACGATTAAAGAGCTCAACGCCGAAGGGGTCACGATAATACTCATCACCCATTATATGGAGGAGGCCGCGCAGGCCGGGCGGGTCGTCGTCATGGACAGCGGCAGGATACTTTTGGACGGCAGACCGAAGGAGGTCTTTCGGCAGGCGGAGCTTTTGAAGTCGGTCGGACTGGACGTTCCGGACGTCACGGACCTCACGCATATGCTCATCAAAGAGGGTATTGATCTGCCCGACGACATAATCACCGAGGACGAGTGCGTCGAGAAACTTTACGCGCTTTTAAAGAAAGGCGGATAGCTTTGGGAATCATCAGAACAGAGGGGCTGACCTATATTTACGGCGAGGGAACGCCCTTTCGCAAGGTCGCGGTAAATAACGTCGACCTCGATATAGACGAGGGAGAGATAGTCGGCATCATCGGGCACACAGGCTCGGGGAAATCGACCCTTATACAGCACTTCAACGGGCTTTTAAGGCCGACCTCGGGGAAGGTTTTCATCGACGGCGAGGAGCTTTTTGCCGACAAGTCGCGCCTAAAGGACATTCGCTTCAAGGTCGGGCTGGTGTTTCAGTACCCCGAATACCAGCTCTTTGAGGAGACGGTCTATAAGGATATCGCCTTCGGGCCGAAAAACATGGGGCTTTCAGAGGACGAGATCGACCGCAGGATAAAGGAGACCGCAAGGCTCGTCGGGCTTAAGCCGGAGCTTTTGGATAAATCCCCGTTCGAGCTTTCGGGCGGACAGAAAAGGCGGGCCGCCATCGCGGGGGTCATGGCAATGGAGCCGAAGGTTCTGATACTTGACGAGCCGACGGCGGGCCTCGACCCGAGGGGGCGGGACAGAATACTCGGCCTTATAAAGGACTATCACCGCGAAAAGGGAACGACGATACTTTTAGTTTCCCACTCGATGGAGGACGTCGCGAAGACGGTGTCGAAGATACTTGTCATGAACGACGCGGAGGTGTTTATGTACTCCGACCGTTCGAGCGTTTTCGCGCATTCGGAGGAGCTCATGAAGATGGGGCTCACGGTGCCGCAGGTCACGAGAGTTTTCGATCGGCTTCGCGCCATGGGTGTGGAATTTTCCGACGAGGTGTTCAGTCTTGATTACGCCAAGGACCTTGTTTTAAGGCTCTTGGAAGAGAAAAGGAGTGGGAAGAATTGATCAAGGACATTACCATAGGGCAGTTTTTCCCGGGAAAATCTGTCATACACCGCCTCGACCCGAGGATAAAGCTGCTTCTGACGGTGCTTTTTATCGTCATGCTTTTTCTGGCGAAGGGCTTTTGCGGGCTCGGCGTCGGGGTGATATATATACTTCTGGCGTTTCTGCTCTCGGGGATACCCCTTAAGATGATGCTCAAGTCCCTGAAGCCGATAGTACCGATCATCATATTCACCGGCATTTTAAACCTGTTTTTCATCACCCAGGGCGAGCCGCTTTTCGAGTGGAAGTTCATCAAGATCACCACCGGCGGCGTCCACACGATGGTCTTTATGGCGGCAAGGATAATTCTTCTCATCTTCGGCACGTCGCTTCTGACCTATACCACCTCGCCGATAACTTTGACCGACGCCATCGAGCGGGTGCTTTCGCCGCTTAAGGTGATAAAGTTCCCCGCGCACGAGATCGCGATGATAATGTCGATAGCTCTGCGCTTTATCCCGACCCTCATCGAGGAGACGGACAAGATAATGTCCGCCCAGAAGGCGAGGGGAGCCGACATGGAATCGGGAAACATAATCCACCGTGCAAAGGCGCTGATACCGATACTTATCCCGCTTTTCGTCTCGGCGTTCAGGCGGGCAGAGGAGCTGGCTCTTGCGATGGAGTGCCGCTGCTATCACGGCGGCGAGGGAAGAACCCGCCTTAAGCAGCTTAAGACCGCGCCGAGGGACTATATCGCGCTTTTAGTCACGCTGATATTCATAGCGGCGGTGATACTTTTAAACATTTTTGTGAAGATATGACAAACTTTAAGATAACCTGCGCCTTTTCGGGCACAAACTACCACGGCTTTCAGCGCCAGGAAAACGGCTTAAGCACCGTTCAGGGCGAGATCGAGCGGGGGATATATAAGCTTTTGGGGGAGAGCGTTTCGATAAACGGCTGCTCCCGTACCGACGCCGGCGTTCACGCGAACAAGTTTGTGTTCAACGTTTTTTTGGATACCGCCATCGACCCCCGCGGGATAAAATACGGCCTCAACGGCGTTCTGCCGCCGGATATTTCGATACTTCACGCCGAGCCCGCGCCGGAGGACTTCCACGCAAGATACTGCTGCAAGGGCAAGGAGTATATATACCTCATTCACAACTCCGAGACGAAGTGCCCCTTTTACGCGGACAGAATGTACCGCTCGTGGTACCCCATCGACGACAAAAAGATCGCCAAGAGCTGCAAGGATTTCGTCGGCAGGCACGACTTCAAGGCCTTTTGCGCCGCGCAGTGCGACAAGGAGGACACCGTGCGCACGGTCACAAGCTTCGACGTTGAGCGGCAGGGCGACGTCGTTCGGTTCACGGTCGCGGGGGACGGGTTCCTTTACAATATGGTGAGGATAATGGTCGGCACGCTCCTGTTTATAAGCGACGGCAAGCTTTCGGAGGACTCTATACCCGAAATAATCGCCTCGCGGGACAGGCAGAGGGCCGGGAAGACGGTGCCGCCGCAGGGGTTGTATCTGAATAAAGTATTCTATTAGCCGTACTTGCCCGAAAAAACAAGGGCAAGAGGGCAGATGTGAGATGTCAGAGGACAGAATTTCAAGGTGTCGCCTTCGGCGAATTAAAGCAGTAGGGCGGCTTTCAAAATAAATTTAGGGAGGCGACAGAGTGCCATCACTCAATTCCTTCGAGACGGATATGAAGCGCGCAAGGCGAAAAAAGCGCGCCAAGCGAAACCTCAAAAACTTTACCTTTATAATGGCGGTGCTTATTATCGCGGGGCTGATATATCTGAGCCGCGACGCGTGGCTCGACTATTTCGACGGCATACTCGACCGGCACGAGGCGAGCGCCGTACAGAACGACGGGGCGCTTGCGGGCGGAAACTACCCGATAGACATTTCCAAGAAGACCCACACGAGGATAGGGAAGATCTCCCGCTACTGGACGCTTTTTGCCGACACCACCTTTTACGTCTACAACTCCTCCGGCGACATCGAGTATTCGGCGCAGATGCCCTACTCTAACCCCATCTGCTGCGAGGCGGAAAAGCGCACCCTCGTCTACGATCAGGGCGGCTACAGCTTTGCGGTCGCGGGGCCTAACGACATAATCTACCAAAAGCGGCTGTCCGATCAGATACTTTTGGGGACCGTCGGCCCGGACGGCAGCGTCGGGATAGTCACCGCGAACGAAAAATACCTTGCTTACTTAACGGTCTACGACAAGAGCGGCTCGGAGATATATCACTGGGCGGACGGTTCGATGATAACCGCCGTGGATATCGAGCAAAACGGAAAGGGATGTCTGGTATCGAGCTCCTACGCCCGCGGCGGCACCTATAAAACGGTGGTGACCCGCTTAGACCTATCCTCCACCGAAAACGCCGGGGAGACATCGCCCATAGAAACGCTCGGCTTCGGGCTTAAATATCTTAAGAGCGGCGGGTTCTGGCTTATCGGGCGAGACAGGCTCTGCCGGGTGAATCAGGACGGCGGGGTCGAGATGAGCTTCGGCTACGAGTACGAGCTCAAGGACTACTTCGCCTCGAAGGAGCTCGCGGCGCTGGTGTTTGAATCGGTCGGCGGCGGTGGAGGGCTCGTGTCGGTCATATCGGACAGCGCGAGCGAGCCGGTGAACATCCGCCTCACCGAGAACATCTGCGACATCTATGTGAGCGACGGCACGGTATATATCCTGACCGACAGCTCGGTCGCGGCGTATAATTCGGCGGGGGAGCTTTTGGCGACCGCCCCGCTCGACATCACATACCGCTCGTTCACGGTAAACGGCGGCGAGGTGTTCCTTCTGGGATACCGCTCGGTCGAAAAGATTGAATTTGACTACTGAATAAGGAGAAATTATGGCACAGGAGCTTTATTGGTTTTATGACGTTCTGGCCGCGGGGATAGCGCTTATATGCCTCTACTGCGGCGCGAAAAGAGGGCTTGCAAGGAGCGTGGCGCTCATCGCTCTGATGATAGCGGCGCTGATCTTAAGCTGGCTTTTGGCCACCGTCGGCGCGCCGATAATATACGAAAAAGCGGTTCGGCCGGCGATACTCAACGGCCTTAACAGCGCCTCCGAAAAGACCGACCCGCTCTCGGTGGTGTCGTCCGCGCTGACGAACGGAAACTACGGCGTAGAGATGACCGACCCCGAGATAGAGGGGGTCATATCCTCCTCAAGCGGCATCGAGGCGCTCACGAAAATAGCCGGGGAGATAAAAAACAACGGCTCGGGCAGGGAGCTTTCCGAGATAGAAAACGGCGTAGAGAGCAGCGTCACCGAGGGAATGCTTACGGCGCTCGTCGGCGATCACGTCTCTCCGGGAACGCTGACCGAGATACTCGGCAAGGTCACGAACGCCGAGCAGAGCCTTAAAAACGCGGTCGGGGTGTTTCTGGACGGAGACCGGGCAAAGACCGCCGAGACCGCCGAGGAGCTTTTGATCGCTCCCGTCGTCAAAATGCTCCTTCGGGGCGCGATATGGGTCGTCTCGATGGGCGTTCTTACGGTCATCGCAAAGCTCATCGCAAACGCGTTCGAGAGCTTAAACAAGGTCCCGATAATCGGCCCCGTGAACGTTGTCGCGGGAGCAGCGTTCGGGCTTTTGGAGGCCGCGGTGATAATTTTCGTCTGCGCGCAGGCGGTACGGCTTTTGAGCGTTCTGACAGACGGCTCGCTGATGTTCATCAACGCCCCCACGGTAGAAAAAAGCTACGTTTTCAAGTATTTTTACGGCTTTGACATTTCATCGCTATTTGCGCTTATTAAATAGGAGGTCTGGTTTATGTTGTGTTCAAGATGTCACAAGCGCCCCGCGGTTATTTTTATAACCTCGGTGCAGTCGGGCGAAAAAAAGAGCGAGAATCTCTGCCTTTTGTGCGCCCGAGAGGCGGGTATCCCGCAGATCGACGATTATATGAAGCAGATGGGCATTTCGGACGAGGAGCTTGAAGCCTTCGCCGACAGCCTTACCCCCGAGGGGGACAGCTTCGAGCCGGGCGGCTCGGGCACGCTGCCGAACATGGTGTCGAATTTCCTGTCGAGGTTCACGGGTAATCAGCCCGAGCAGCAGAGCCCTCCCGAAAACGACGGGGAGAAGAACAAAAAGAGCGGCAGGGAGACCCCGCAGGACCGCAGGGAGGAGAGGCAGAAGCGGCTCAGGTTCCTGAACACCTACTGCACCGACCTCAACGCGCGCGCTGCCGAGGGCAAGCTCGACCGCATCGTCGGCCGCGAGCGGGAGATAGGCAGGGTCATGCAGATACTCTCGCGCCGCCAGAAGAACAACCCCTGCCTAATCGGCGAGCCGGGCGTCGGAAAGACCGCCATCGCCGAGGGGATCGCCCAGAAGATCGTCGAGGGGAACGTCCCGTATAACATCAAGGGGAAAAGGGTGTTTCTTCTTGATCTTACGGCCCTCGTCGCGGGAACGCAGTTCCGCGGGCAGTTCGAGAGCAGGGTCAAGGGGCTTATCGAAGAGGTCAAGCGCGAGGGAAACATCATTCTTTTCATCGACGAGGTGCATTCGCTCGTCGGCGCGGGGGACTCGGAGGGTTCGATGAACGCCGCGAATATCCTTAAGCCCGCGCTTTCAAGGGGCGAGGTGCAGGTCATCGGCGCCACGACCTTCAAGGAGTACCGCAAGTACATCGAAAAGGACTCCGCCCTCGAGCGCCGCTTCCAGCCCGTCACCGTCACTGAGCCCACCGTCGAGGACACGGTCAAGGTCCTCATGGGGATAAAGAAATATTACGAGGACTTCCACCACGTCAGGGTCTCGGACGCGGCGGTGAGAATGTGCGCGGTGCTTTCGGAGAGATACATCACCGACCGCTTCCTGCCCGACAAGGCGATAGACCTTCTGGACGAGGCCTGCGCATCCGCCTCTATCAGGACTCCCGAGCTCGGGCAGTACGCCGAGCTCAAAAAGAAGCTCTCGGACCTCGAGGCCGAGATGAACGAGCGTGAAAACGCCGAAAACCCCGACTATGAGGAGATAGCCCGCGTTCGGGGCGAGGCGATGAAGCTTAAGGAGCAGGCCGACGCGCTCGAACCGATAGTCAACGCCGTTTCGGTCAACGAGGACGACCTCTCGAAAGTAATAGAGCTCTGGACCGGCATCCCCGCAAACAAGATCGTCGAGAGCGAATACGAGAAGATCCGCAACCTCCACGACGCTCTTTCACGGCGCATCATCGGCCAGCCCGAGGCGGTAGATCTCGTCTGCAACGCGATAAAGCGCTCCCGCGTGCAGCTCACCGAGAGAAAGCGCCCGGCGTCCTTCATCTTCGTCGGACCGACCGGCGTCGGCAAGACAGAGCTCGCAAAGACCCTTGCCGCCGAGCTTTTCGACGCGACCGAGCCGCTTGTGAGGATAGACATGTCGGAATACATGGAGAAGCACACCGTCTCGCGGCTCATCGGCTCGCCTCCGGGCTATGTCGGCTACGACGAGGCGGGGCAGCTCACCGAAAAGATCCGCCGCAAGCCCTATTCGGTCGTCCTGTTCGACGAGATAGAAAAGGCTCACCCCGACGTCATGAACATTCTTTTGCAGATACTTGACGAGGGCAGGGTGAACGACGCGCAGGGCCGCAGCGTGAACTTTGAAAACACCGTCATCATAATGACCTCGAACGCCGGCTCGACCGACAAGGCGTTCGGCATCGGCTTTGAAAAGACCGCCGCGCAGGTGTCGAAAGACCGCGCGATAAAGGGCCTCCGCGAGTTTCTGCGCCCCGAGTTTATATCGAGGGTGGACGAGATAGTCGTTTTCAACCCGCTGACGAAGGAAAACTATGCCGACATCGCGCACATCATGCTCAAGGAGATGGAGGCGCCGCTTTCGGAAAAGCTCATCATGTTCACCTACGACCGCAAGGCGGAGGAGGCGGTGGCAGAGCTCGCCTACGACGAAAAATACGGCGCGCGGGATATCCGCAGGGTTCTCCAAAAGGAGATCGAGGACAAAATAGCGAGCCTTATCGTCGACAGCGGCGAGATCAAGCTTCGCTCGATAAACGTCACCGCCGAGGACGGCAAAATAAAGGTCGAGGGGCTTAAGTGACGGAAATTGTTAATTTTCTGTGAACTTTTCAAGAAATCCTTGCATTTTCCGCGGCTCTGTGATATAATCTTAAGGCCGCTTGTTGGGGGCAGTTAAGCCGAAGTATGCCTTCGCGCCCTGTGCAGCGAGTTCTAAAGTAAAGGCAGGTGCCGCAAATGTACGCAGTTATCGAGACCGGCGGTAAGCAGTATCAGGTAAAAGAGGGCGATATCCTCTTTATCGAGAAGCTCCCCGTTGAGGCCGACGAGACCGTTACCTTCGACAAGGTGATAGCCTTCTCGGACGGCGAAAAGGTTTCGGTCGGCGCTCCCTATGTCGAGGGCGCAAAGGTCGAGGCTAAGGTTCTTAAAAACGGTAAGGGCAAAAAGATCACCGTTTTCACCTACAAGCCCAAGAAGGGCTCGACTCACCGCAAGATGGGTCACAGACAGCCCTACACTCAGGTTCGCGTCGAATCCATAAAGGCATAATGATAAGCGCGGAATTTTTCCGTTCCGGCGGCGGCTTCAAGGGCTTTGCCGTTTCGGGACACTCGGGATACGCGAGCTCGGGTCGGGACATCGTCTGCGCGAGCGTTTCCTCGGCGGTCATGCTTGCCTGCAATCTTGCGACCGACATCTTTAAGCTTAAGGCGGAGGTCTCCGCCGAGGGCGAAAGGGTAGCGCTAAGCTTGCAGGAGCCGGACAACGGCGTGATAGAGGGGCTTTATAAGCACCTTTCGGCCGTGAGCGAGGAATATCCCGAAAACATCAGAGTAAAAGTTTCGGAGGTGTGATAAATGTTAAAGATCAGTATGCAGTTCTTCGCCCATAAAAAGGGCGTCAGCTCGACCAAGAACGGCCGTGAGTCCGAGTCGAAGAGGCTCGGCGCCAAAAGGGCGGACGGTCAGGCGGTCTTGGCCGGAAACATTCTGTACCGCCAGCGCGGCACCCACATTCACCCCGGTGAGAACGTAGGCATCGGCTCGGACGATACGCTGTTTGCGAAGATCGACGGCGTCGTTCACTACGAGCGCTTCGGCCGCGACCGCAAGAAGGTCAGCGTTTACCCCGCAGAGTGATAAAAAGAATTGACGGAACTCCCGCGCCGAGCTACGGCACGGGAATTTCTATAAAGGAAGTGAAATTATGGACAGCTTCGTCGACGAAGTGAACATTACGGTAGAGGCCGGAAGCGGCGGCGACGGCGCGGTCTCCTTCCACCGCGAAAAATACGTCGCGGCGGGCGGACCCGACGGCGGCGACGGCGGAAAGGGCGGGGATATCGTCTTTTTGGTGGACGATAACCTTAACACGCTTATTGATTTCCGATACAGGCGCAAGTTCAAGGCCGAGCGCGGCGAAAACGGTCAGGGCGGAAGAAAATCGGGAAAATCGGCCCCCGACCTTGTCGTAAGGGTCCCCCGCGGAACGGTGGTTTACGATCGCGAAACGGGTCGGCTTTTGGCGGATATGTCCCGCTCCGAGCCGGTAATAATTGCCAAGGGCGGCAGGGGAGGACGCGGCAACGCGCACTTCGCGACCCCCACAAGGCAGATCCCGAGGTTTTCAAAGCCCGGCTTTTCGGGCCAGAAATACGAGCTTCACTTAGAGCTGAAGCTTTTGGCGGACGTCGGCCTCGTGGGCTTCCCGAACGTCGGAAAATCCACGCTCATCTCGGTCGTTTCGGCCGCGAAGCCGAAGATCGCGAACTACCACTTCACGACGCTGGTGCCGAACCTCGGCGTGGTAAAGGTCGGCGAGGGGCAGTCGTTCGTGATGGCGGATATCCCGGGTCTCATTGAGGGCGCCGCGGACGGTGTAGGGCTCGGCCACGAGTTTTTGCGGCATGTCGAGCGCTGCCGGCTGATACTTCACATAGTTGACGTTTCGGGCAGCGAGGGGCGCGACCCGATCTCGGACTTCGACATAATAAACCGCGAGCTCGAAAGCTTCAGCGAGGAGCTTGCCGCTGCCCCGCAGATAATCGCCGCCAACAAGTGCGACCTTGCCGAGCCGGCGCAGATCGAGCGGTTCAAAAAATTTGCCGAAAGCCGCGGGCTAAAGGTGTTCGAGATCTCCGCCGCGACGACCTCGGGCACGAAGGAGCTTGTGGACGCGGTCTACGCGGCGCTAAGGGAGCTCCCGCCGCTCAAGGTCTATGAGAGCGAGCCGGAGCCGGTCTGGGAAAAGGCGGACGCCGCCGGCGCGAAATTCACCGTGACGGTGGAGGACGGGGTCTATTTCGTCGACGCCGACTGGCTCGAGGGGATACTCCGTACCGCCGATATGGAGGACTACGAAAGCCTCCAGCACTTCCAGCTCGTTCTCAAGTCGAGCGGTATCCTCGCCGAGCTCGAACGCCGTGGGATAAAGGAAGGCGATGCCGTCTCCGTCTGCGGATATGAGTTCGATTATGTGGAATAGATAAGGAAAAGCTCCGGCAGGGCGGGGCTTTTTATTTTCCCCTGTCATAAGCCATGAAAACCTCTCCCCCTCACCCTCCACCATCTCCTGCATATAATATCCCAGGAGGTGTGAAATGATCGACCTATTGATATATTCCCTCGCTGCGACGTTGGGGACGTGGCTGCTGACGGCGCTCGGGGCGGGGGTGGTGGTATTCTTCAAAACGCCGGGGAGGCGGGTAATGGACCTCATGCTCGGCTTTGCCTCGGGGGTGATGATTGCGGCCTCATTCTGGTCGCTTCTGCAGCCCGCCATCGAGCGCGCCGAGCAGTCCTCCCGCCTGCCGGCCTACTTAGTCGCGGCGATGGGCTTCCTCTTCGGGGCGGTGTTCATGTGGGGCTCCGACAAAATCGTCACCCTCAGCCGGAAAAACGCCGACAGATCGTCCGACGGCGACAGATTTTCGCGGATAATCATGCTCGTTCTGTCGATAACGCTCCACAACATTCCCGAGGGGCTGGCGGTCGGCGTGGCGTTCGGTGCGCTCGGCAGGGAAGAGATAAGCCCCGAAAGCCTTTGGGGAGCGATAACCATCGCCCTCGGGATCGGGCTCCAGAATTTTCCGGAGGGCGCGGCGGTCTCGCTGCCCCTGCGCCGCGAGGGAGTCTCCCGGCTCCGGGCGTTTATGTGGGGCCAGGCTTCCGGCGCGGTCGAGCCCGTGGCCGGCGTCCTCGGCGCGCTTTTGGTCGTGAAGGTCGAGGCGCTTCTGCCCTATGCCCTCGCGTTCGCGGCCGGGGCGATGATCCTCGTCGCGGTCCACGAGCTGATCCCCGAATGCCAGAAGCAGCGCGAATCGCAGCCCTATTTCGCGACGATGGGCATTGTCGCGGGGTTCGCGGTGATGATGGTGATGGACGTCATGCTCGGATAAAAAATGCCGCAGGAAAGGCTCCTGCGGCAAATTTTTTTCGGCAACCGGGTCTTACTCGATCGATTTGCCCTCGACGAAGGCGTCGCCGACCTTTTCGCCGATCTCGCGGTAAGCCGCGGCGGCGGGGTCGAAGATTATCGGGCGGATCAGGTCGATATCCGGCAGACCTCTCTCGTCCAGAACGTCCTCGTCCGCGACGCAGTTGACGATCTCCGCGATGACGTTTCCGTCCTCGGTGATCTTTTCGAGCTTGCACTCGAGGCTCATCGGCAGCTCGTTGATGATCGGAGCGTCGACAAATTCCGCCTTCGAGGTGGTGAAGCCCGCGACCTCGAGCTTGTCCGGCTCGTCGTTTGCCGAAACTATCCCGAGATAGTCACAGGCGGCGACGTAGTCGATGGTCGCGAAGCTGACAGTGAACGCCTTTTTAAGCTTGATGTTTTTGGTGGTCTTGTGGTCCGCGCTCAGGCTGATGATTATCTTGCCTGCGTCGTAGGCCCCTCCCCAAGCCGCGTTCATTGCGTCCGGGACCCCGTTTTCGTCGTAGGTCCCGAGGATCAGCACCGGCATCGGATAGATCCAGGTTTTCATGCCGAAGTTTTTGCGCATACTAATTTCTCCTTTTTATATAAATTTACCTTTCGGCCTTGAAGTAATAGGCGGCGTACGGCTCTAAAAGCGAGCCTCCGCCGAAGTCGTGGTCCCTCCCCGAAATGAGGTCGACCGCTCTGCCGCACTCCGCGTTGAAGTGCGCGGTAAAGGGCTCGGAGTCGGCGTTTATCGCGACCAGCACCCTCTCGTGTTCCGACTTTCTCTCAAAAATGCACTGCTTGTTAGTGAGTAAAACCGAGCGAAATGCCCCGTAGTTCAGCGCTTCGGAGGATTTTTTAGCCTCCGCGAGTTTTGCTATGTAGTCGCATAGCCCGTTCCACACCGGCTCCACAAAACATGGGCGCAGCGCGGGGTCGCCCTGGCGCTTGTCCGCCTTTTCTCCCCACTCGCTGCCGTAGTAAACGCAGGGCACGCCCGGCATGCCGAACATCAGCGCGTAAATCAGCGGCAGGTGTTCCGGGTTCGTGAGAATGCTCGCGACCCGGGTGACGTCGTGGTTGTCGACGAAGCTCAAAAGGTGCTTGCCCTTGTAGAGAGTCCAGTTTTCGAGCCCGAACTGGCGCATCAGCGAGTGGTTGATCTCGAACATATTCATCGAGTTGAAGCTCGAATAAAGCCCCTTGTAGCACTCGTAGTTGGTCGCCGAATGGAGCATTTCGGGGTTCATGAGGCGGTTGTAGTCGCCGTGCAGCATCTCTCCCAAAAGCCAGAATTCGGGCTTGAGCGAGGCGGTGAAGCACCGAAGCCTCCGCAAAAAATTCTCGTCCAGACAGTAGGCGACGTCGAGCCGCAGCCCGTCGATGTCAAACTCCTCGACCCACGAGCGCACGCTCTCGAAAAGATAGTTTACGACGTCTTCGTTCCGCAAATTCAGCTTCACGAGGTCGTAGTTGCCCTCCCAGCCCTCGTACCAAAGGCCGTCGTTGTAGGGCGAGTTCCCGCCGAAGTCGATCCGCGAAAACCACCCGACGTAGGGCGAGCGCTCGCGATTCTCAAGAACGTCCTTAAACGCCCAGAAGCCCCGCCCGCAGTGGTTGAACACGCCGTCCAAAACGACCTTAATGCCGTTTTCGTGAAGTGCGCGGCAGACCTCCGCAAAATCGGCGTTGGTGCCGAGGCGGCAGTCGATCCGGCGGTAATCGCGGGTGTTGTAGCCGTGCGTGTCCGACTCGAAGACCGGGCAGAGATAGACCGCGTTCACGCCGAGCCGGCGCATATGGGGGATCCACCCGGCGATTTTTTTGATCCGGGATACAGCCACGCCGTCGTTTTCAAACGGCGCCCCGCAGAACCCGAGGGGGTAAATTTGGTAAAAGACACTTTCATAAGCCCACATATATCAATTCTCCTTGTAAAAAATTCGGTATATACTATTATAGCATTTTATGGGGAGATTGTCAACGAAGGGGGAAAGCACAAAAATGGGGGATTATGGGGCTAAAATCGGCAAAAATGGGGGGTGAGAGAGTAATATAAAAGTTAAACTCCTAAATCATTTTTTGAGCAAAATAAAAAGCCTTTTTTGGCTGTTTCGGAGAGATATAATAAGAAGGTTTAGCTATTAACTTTTACCAAATAAAATCTTGCTTATCCCTTCCTCACCGTTGAGTGTCCATTTCGGCTACATCTTCCCCCTTGCATTCCTCCCCAATATATGCTATACTAAGAGAAAACCCATGCTTTGAGCCGAAAGGAGAAAAAATGGAAAGACGTGACAAAATCAACTACTATCTCGACATCGCCGACACCGTTTCCGCGAGGTCTACCTGCCTTCGCCGGCGCTACGGCGCGGTGATAGTCAACCACGACCAGATCGTTTCGACCGGCTATGTCGGCGCGCCGCGAGGAAGGCAGAACTGCTGCGACCTCGGCAACTGCGTCCGCGAGCAGCTCAAGATCCCGAGAGGCGAAAGATACGAGCTCTGCCGCTCTGTCCACGCCGAGATGAACGCCGTCATAAGCGCCTCCCGCGAGGAGATGATCGGCGCGACCCTCTACCTCGTCGGCCGCGAGGTCTCGACAGGCGAATACATCAAAAACTCGGTCTGCTGCTCGCTCTGCAAGAGGGTGGTCATCAACAGCGGCATCGAGCGGGTCATTATCCGCGACACCGAGACCGAATACCGCGTCATCGAGGTCATGGAGTGGATAATGAACGACGAATCGGTGACCGGCACCAGGGGCTACTGATGGAGCACCGCTTTCACACCTGTTCGCCCGAGGAGACCGAGCTTCTGGGCGAGAAGATCGGCCGCGTCCTTCGCGCGGGCGATATCGTCGCGTTCCGGGGCGGGCTCGGCGCGGGAAAGACCGCGATGACCGCCGGTATTGCCCGGGGAATGGGCGTTAAGGACGAGGTGAGCTCGCCTACGTTCGCCATCGTGAACGTCTACCGCGGGGATCTGCCGCTCGTGCACTTCGATATGTACCGTATCCCCGACCCCGAGGCCCTCGAATCGGTCGGCTTTTACGATTATCTTTCGGAGGACTGCGTTATCGCCATTGAGTGGAGTGAAAATATTTCGGAGGCTCTGCCCGAAAGCGCGGTCACGGTGGAGCTCGTTCCGAACGGCAATGACCGCGAAATAATAATTAACGGAGATGAACGGTTTGACCTCTGAAAAAATAATCCTCGGGATAGACACCTCCTCGAAAAGCGCCTCCTGCGCCGTTTCGCGCGGGGGAGAGATCATCGCCGAGACCACGTTTTTGACAAAGCTGACCCACTCGCAGATAATGCTCCCGACCGTTTTGCGCACCCTTTCCGACTGCGGTACGGAACTTTCCGACGTGTCGCTTTTTGCCTGCGCGGCGGGTCCGGGGAGCTATACCGGCCTTCGGATCGGGATTGCCGCGATAAAGGGCCTCTGCGCGCTCGGAAAGCCCTGCGTAGGGGTCTCGACGCTCGAGATGATCGCGCGAAACGCCGTTTCCTGCGGCGTTTGCGTGCCGGTTATGACCGCCCGCGCGGGGGTGGTATATTTCGGCGCTTACGAAATTTCCGGCGAGGCTGCAAAGCCTGTCTTTCCCGATCAAGTGGGGGAGGAGAGCGAGCTCTTCCGCCTTGTTTCGGGGATAAATTCCCCGGTCATACTTGCCGGCGACTGCGCGGACAGGCTCAAAAAAAGCCTTTTTGCCGAGCTTCCGTCGGTCGGGGTCTGCACGCCGCATAAATGCCTCATGAGCGCCGCGGGGGTCTGCGCGGCCGCCGCATATCACATCGGCGAGGCCGGCCCGGCCGAGAGCCTCAACGCGAAATATCTGCAGAACACCATGGCAGAAAAGCTTAAGGAGCAAAAGAAAAATGAAGCGAAAAAGACTTGACCGAGACCTCGGCTGGGGGTTCCAGGGGTTTCCCTACTACCAGCTCCGCCTCGATACGGAGGGCTTTTGCGGCCTCGCGAGCTTCATCGACATACTCTCCGGCAAGGAGCACTGCTGGCACGCCGAAAAAGCGGGAAATATCCCCACCACCGGCGCGGGAATGAAGTGGCTCCAGCTCAAGCCGGACGGCAAAGACCGCCTTGTCACCGCGATGTATAAGCCGAACGGGCGGCTGTCGGTCTGCTACGTCGACGTCATCGAGCGGCTCGAATTCGACCCGGACGGGGTCGCGGCGTATGTGGACAAGTACCTCGACGTCGTGTTCACCCCCGAGGGCGACGTTTCGGTGATGGACCGCGACGAGCTGGACGAAGCGCTCGCCACGGGCGATATAAATAAGGAGCAGTTCGACGCGGCAGTGCGGGAGTGCGACCGGATCTTGGAAGATCTATGCAGCGACATCCCGAAAACTGTCGAGCGGCTTGGGAGGCTTTACAGCGAGGTCCAAGAAAAGATAAAAAGCGGCGAGATTTTGCCGTTAAAGACCAAATATTCAAAAGTCTGAAA
>CANQLR010000017.1 GCA_947624745.1 uncultured Clostridia bacterium
AGGGATGCTGCTCGCCCCTATTGGATGACCCAGAGCCGAAAGGCGGGCGCTGCCCTCCTTTGGAAACCTCCCGTATTTTCCTCGCCGGTGAGTACCCAAACTATGATGAGGACAGTTTGAGTATCTGACGAGGAAAATAAAAAACCGCTGTAATTTTCACCAAGTACGCAAATGAATATATAGTGATCTTCCTATAACAGTTGACACACCACATTACACATTCATTTTGTGAATCGCCATATCATATCTCTAGGGAAAGTGCCGCCTCCCATTCCTCTTTTATCTGCCTGATCGACTGCTGTCTCTCGGTTCGTTCCTCGCTCACTGCTTTCGCGGCAATATCAAAGAGCCGGCTATCAAGCTGCCATTTCTCCCGTGTGCGGTCTCCGTCCCCAAAAAGAGCAAACGCCGTGGCTCCGAGGGTATAGACGTTTGTAATCTCATCAATAGAAGCTCCCAGCTGATATTCCTCCGGCGACTGAAAGCGGGAACTGCCCCACATCCGTCCCATATCGTTGATACATGGCTGTCTGCGGAAAAAGTCTATATCGCAGATCGTTGTTTTGCCATTCTCAAAGTCATACAGGATGCTGCCGTCATAAAAGTCGATAGCAACGTAATTTTGCGAGGCAATATATTCAAAGAAATCCAGTATATCGCTGAACACGCAGAGCTTGTCTCGAGCGGGGAGTTTCATAAACCGCCGGTGCTGCGCCGGATACATGACTCCCATACAATCTCCGGCGGCCCACCTGAATACCATCGCAAAGCCGCCGCCTAAATCTTTTGCCTCAAGAAATTCGATCAGATTTCTGTGCTGCAAATCCCGGTAAACCGGCAACGTGGCCTTCAATCTGGCGACTGCGTCCGCAGGATCGCCTCCATATCGTTCAGCAGGGGCACCGGCGAATTTGACAAAATATCGCCGTCCGTCCTTTTCCGTTCCGAAACAGATATTTCCCGAATCCTGATCGTCAAATACTTTGAATACCGTCCCGTACTCTTTCAGAAAACCGAAATCAAAAGCGCTTTTCAGCTTGAACGGAACCCCGTCGATCGATTGCAGATAATAACCTTTGAAATACCACGACGGCACCGGATCGCGCATATTGTCATACCAGTTCAGAATATCCTTCGCCTGGTTCAGCATGGTATTTACTTCATCCTGTCCGAAGGGGATCGCCCAGTACACGGAAGAAAGTGTGTTGCTCGCGATATAAAGGGCAAGCAGCTTCCAGAATTCCAGCGGAACATCGCCGTCAAAGTAGCCGTTCACCATGCCGGACGCAAAGAGGGGGGATTTCTGGGCACACCATACAATACGGTTAAATTCCTCCCACGGATCGCCGAAATCATACCGGTCAAAATCAATGATTTGCAATTTTCCGTCCCGGTCGATCATCATATTTCCGATGTGATAGTCGCCGTGCTGGAACACCTGCGGCCTGCCTTTCAGCAAATGACGGTTTTCTCGAATGTAGTCGATAAACGCTTGTCCGTTTTCATAATGAATCGGACACTCCATATATTTCTGGATTTTGTTGTCCATCTTCCGATTGAAACGGCTTTCCCAGTCCTCCTGCGTTCCCGGAGCCGGTATCGAATGGATTTTCCTCAAAATACGTCCGGCTTCCAACCCATATATATACTGCTCGGTATCCGCCAAGAAAGGGATCACACTCTCTGCGTCATCCCCGTCGATCCATGTTTGAACAGTATATACGCCATCCTCACAGGCGCCGAACTCAACGGGTTTACACATGGGCACATCAAGAGCCGCAACCTCCTGCTGCATACGAAACATATCCGCCCGACTTGCGCTTTTCTCTTTGGGCGTAATCCGTAAAAGATATTTTGTACCATCAGAGGTCGTTGCGCAGTATTTCCGATCACATGACCAGCCTTTATTGATTGGTTCCTTGCTTACAAATGTCATTTGAATCATAAATCTCTCCTATGCTATGTGTGTACGGTTATATCATTTTGAAATATTCAAGCGCCGCCCGTATCGCCGCCTCTTTCTCCGGCGGACATTGGGGTTGCTTAGAATCTTCCGACTTCGGCTTGTTATAGTTCTCCCGTTCAATAATCCCGCACTTCCGCTTCACTTGCGCGATATACAAATGGCTGACTTTCATTCCGAATTTCTCCAGCACATACCCTTTGATTTCCTCATAGCTGGCTTTCTTCTCGGCGGCGGTCAAATCCATCTCGTCCATGGTGAGTTCAACTTCAATATGATGCTCGACATTGAGTTTGGACAATAAGCATACCGTCTCCACGTGGCTCGTTCGCGGGAACATATCGACCGGGGCGTAGGCGGCGGGGGTGTAAAAATCGCTAAGGTACTTAACATCTCGGGCGGCGGTGGCGGGGTTGCAGGAGATCATCACGACCCGCGAGGGGGACATTTTCGCGACCGCGTCGAGCGTTTTTCGGTCGCAGCCGCGGCGGGGCGGGTCAAGGATGATGACATCCGGCCGAAGCCCCGATTTTTCAAGCTTTTCGGCGATGTCGCCCGCGTCGCCGAGGAAAAATTCCGCGTTTTTGATTCCGTTTGCCCGGGCGTTTTCGCGCGCGTTTTCGACCGCCTCGGGCACGATCTCGACCCCGATAATGCAGCCCGCCCTCCCTGCCATCGTGAGGCCGATGGTGCCCGCGCCGCAGTAAAGATCAAGCACCGTCTCGCGGCCGGAAAGCCCGGCGTACTCGGCCGCCTTTTGATACAAAAGCTCCGCAGCCGGGGCGTTTATCTGGTAAAAACTGTGAGGGCTGAGCCGCACTTTGACCCCCAAAAGCTCGTCGCGAATGCTGCCGTCGCCCGAAAGAACGACGTTTTCCGCGCCCAAAATCACGTTCGTGCGGGCGGAGTTGACGTTCAAGACGACCGTCGAAATTTCGGGGAATTTTTCCGCGCAGATCTCCGCGAGACGGTCGTAAACGTCGGTTTTTCGGCTCACGACGAGGCAAAGCATGATCTCGCCGGAGCGCTGCCCGCGGCGGAGGTAGATATGCCGCAGAAGCCCCTCCCCCGTCGTTTCGTCGTAGCAGAAGAGGCGGTTTCGGCGCTGATATTCGATAATTATATCAATTATTTCGTTAAATATTTTCGGGTGGAGCTTGCAGTCCCGCGCCTCGATAAGGCGGTGGGAGCGCTCGGAGAAAAAGCCGCAGACAGGCCCGTTTTCGCCCTCCCGAACAGGCAGCTGCGCCTTGTTGCGGTAGCCCTCGGTCACGCCGGTCGAGATGATCGGCTCGCCCGGAATGTCGAGCCCGCCGAGTCTTCTGAACGCGTCGGCGACAAAGCTCTGTTTCGCAGAAAGCTCCTCTTGGTAGCTGATGTGGCGGAAGTCGCAGCCTCCGCAAAGGCCGAAGGAATGGCAATCGCAGGAGATCCGGCATGGCGAAGGCTTAATCAGCTTAGCCATTTTAGCGTAGGCGTAACTTTTAAGCACTTTAACAATAATGCACTCGCAGACGTCGCCGGGAGCCGTGAGCGGGACGAAGACCGCCATGCCCTCGTGGCGCGCGACTCCCAAGCCTTCATTAGTTAAGCTAATTATTTCAAGGGTGACGGTATCGTTTTTCTTCAAGATATTTCCTCCATGAGCAGTTTTTCGGCCGCATGCTTCCGATTTATCACCGTTTCGTTAAACTTGTTTAAGTATTCGAGCGGGTATTTCGGGTTGTAGAACCGCTCGATCCGCCCCTCGCGGCGCAGAATTTTCGTCGCGCCGCCCGCGCCGACCGCCCATACCGACTGCGTCTCCTCCATCATCGCGATGTTGTAGACCCCCGCCGTGCCGTCGCGCTCCCAGCCGACGTTTTCGAGGTTTTTGAGCTGGTTTTTCTGGCGGTAGAGGTAGTAGGGCCGGTAGCCCGCCTCGGTGAGCCGCCGGGAGCCGTACTCGACGCACTCCTCGGCGCAGTCGGAGCCCGCGATCGCGGCATGGCCGTAGTCGGCGGCGCGCTTGATCGAAAGGGTGTGAAGTGTGATATTTTCGGGCGCGAGCTCGATAATCTTGTTAATTGTTTCGCAGGATCCGTCAAAGGTGTCTTTGGGGAGTCCCGCGATCAGGTCGACGTTGATCGCCTTGAATCCGACCTTTTTCGCGAGATCATACGCCTCAAAAAACTGCTCGACGGTATGCCTGCGGCCGATGGCTTCAAGCACTTCCGGGCGCAATGTCTGCGGGTTCACGCTGATGCGATCTGCTCCGAGACTTTTAATCACATTAAGCTTTTCCTCGGTGATGGTGTCGGGCCGCCCGGCCTCGACGGTATACTCGCGAAGTGAGGATAAGTTAAACCCGACTTTTATCGCCGACATGATTTTTTCGAGGTCCGAGGCGCACAGGGAGGTCGGCGTGCCTCCCCCGAAATAGACGGAGTCGAGCGTGAGGCCGAGCCTTCCGATAGCCTCGGCGCTTATGGAAATTTCGTCGCAGAGACGCTCGACGTAGGCCGGAATCAGGCGCTTTGCGGCCTCGACCGAGCTCGAAACGAAGCTGCAATAGGCGCAGCGGCTCGGGCAGAACGGGATCGAGACGTAGAGGCTGATGGAATTTTTCGGCGTGTTTTCAAGTATCTGCCTCTGATTTTTCGCGACCCGCAGCGAAAGCGCGGTCTTTTCGGGGTCGACGAAGAGCTCGCGGCGCATGTATTCGGCGAGGTTTTCCTCCCCGAGGCGCGCGGCGAGCCTGCTCACGAGCTTTACCGGGCGAACGCCGGTCAGAATGCCCCATTTCGGGGTGATCCCGGTGAGGCGGGTCATCAGCCTGAACATCTCACGGCAGAGGGCGAGCTCGCAGGCGTGCTCGTAGCCGTCCGAGGCGAGGGGCACGCGCTCCCCCGCCGACGTGAGCGTTCGGCCGTTTACGCGGCACTGCGCGGTCAGGATCGCTTCGCCGCCCGAAATTTCACGATTTAAAAGGCAGTAGTCCCCCTCGGGCGGGGGCGGGCAGTCTGCCAAAAAATTGAAGCTTTCGGCGGGGATAAAAAGCTTCATCACCGCCTCGGCCTCGTATTTGAAGTTATGTCCCGTGAAGATCAGAGTCATGAAAAGTCCTCCAAGTCCCTTAAATAGGGGTTATACAGCCTCTCCGCCTCGGTGTCGGTCGGCATTCCGTGGCCCGGGAACACTCGCATTCTGCCGCACTTTTTAATTAAGCGGCTTATTGATCTTATGAGCTGCGCGTAATCCCCGTCGCCAAGGTCGGTCCTGCCGACGGTGCCCTCGAAGAGCGTGTCGCCGGTAAAAACCTCGTCGGGCGTGATGTATGAGACCGAGCCGAGGGTGTGCCCGGGGGTGAAAAGCACCTCGAGACGAAGGCCGCCTTGGGTGATGATATCGCCGTCCTTGATCTCGCAAACGCCGTATTTAAAGGACTCGAACGGGGTGCCGAAGTAGGACGCCATCGAGGCTTTTGGGTCGTAGAGCATGTCCTTATCGGCGGGGTGGATATACACCTCGCAGTCATATTTTTCCTTAAGACCGTTAAGCGCTTCGATGTGGTCGCAGTGGCCGTGAGTGAGAAGAATCTTTTTGAGGGTGAGGCCGATACGTTCAAGCTCTTTAATTATTATTTCGGCGGAATAGGGCGCGTCGATGAGGACTGCCTCGCCGTTATCCCCCAAAATATAGCAATTTGTGCCGAAATCTCCCAGATCGCGCAGGGCTGAAAAGATCATTTTGCCCTCCTTTCGACCGAGAGGACCCCCGAAATTTTCTTCATTCGCGAGATGACCCCCTCGAGCTCGGCGGTGCCGGCGACCGAGATCGTCACCGAGCCCATGAAATTGCCGTTTTTAAGCACTCTCGCGGCGGCCTCGTGGGTCGAGATTCGCGCCTCGCTGAGGCTGTTCATAACGTCCGAAAAAATTCCTATTCTGTTATATCCTATGACATCGAGCCCGACCTTGTAGTGCCCCTGGGTCTTGCCGCCCGCCCAGCGCACAGCCACCCAGCGCTCAGGCTCGGCGTCCTTCTGCGAGAGGTAGTTCACGCAGTCCTTTTTGTGCACCGAAACGCCGTGACCGCGGGTGATGAAGCCGATTATGTCGTCCCCCGGGAGCGGCGAGCAGCACTGCGAGAGCTTGACGACGCAGTTTTCGAGGCCGTCGACTATCACCCCGGTACCGGAGCGGTCGGCCGTCGGGGTAAACTCGAAGCTGTCCTGCGGCTCCTTCTGGGGCTCGACGAATTTTTTCTGGTAGTCCTCCTTTAAGCGCGGGAGAATTTTAGAAAGGCTCACCCCGCCGTAGCCTATCGCGGCGTAAAAGTCGTCGATCGTCTCGCAGCCGTGGTGCTTCATGTCGACGGCGACGAGCTCCGGCAGGTCCTCCTCCGAGATGTGGATAAGGTTGCGGCGAAGTTCCCTCCAAAGGGCTTCCTTGCCCTCGGTGATGTTCTCCTCGCGGCGCTCTTTTTTGAACCACGCCCGTATCTTGGCCTTCGCCTCGTTCGTCTGGGCGATGTTCAGCCAGTCGCGGTTGGGACCGTGGGCGGGGTCCTTCGAGGTGATTATCTCGATTATCTCGCCGGTCTTGATGACATAGTCAAACGGGACGAGCTTTTTATCGACCTTTGCGCCGGTCATCCTGTGGCCGACCTGCGTGTGTATCGCGTAGGCGAAGTCTATGACGGTCGCGCCCTGCGGGAGGGTCTTTACGTCGCCCTTCGGGGTCATCGCGAACACGTCCTCTGGGGCAAGGTCGTTTTTGATGGCGCGGACAATGTCCTCGGCGTCGTCGGTCTCCTTCTGGGTGTCGAGAATGCGGCGGACCCAGTTTAAGCGCTCGTCGAATTTATACCTGCCCCGCCTGCCCTCCTTGTATTTCCAGTGGGCGGCGATGCCGAATTCGGCGGTGTGGTGCATCTCCCATGTGCGTATCTGCACCTCGAACGGTATGCCCTCCCTGCCCATGACGGTGGTGTGGAGGGACTGGTACATATTCGCCTTCGGGGTCGAGATATAGTCCTTGAAGCGGTTCGGTATCGGCTGGAACATATCGTGCATGATGCCGAGGACATTGTAGCAGTCGGTAACGGTGTTGACAATCACCCGGACGGCGTATTTATCGTATATTTCGTCGAAGGTCTTGCCCTGCTCGTAGACCTTTTTGTAGATTCCGTAGGCGCTTTTCACCCTGCCCTCGACGGTGGGGACGGGGTCGAAATCCTTGGCGAGGCGGGCCTTTATGCGGGATTTTATCGACTCGATGAATTCCTCGCGGTCGTGCTTCGACTTTTCGAGGAGCTGCTCTATCTCGGCGTAGGCGAACGGGTCGAGGTAGGAAAAGGATATGTCCTCGAGCTCCTCCTTGAGCTGGCGTATTCCGAGGCGGTTCGCGAGCGGCACGAATATCGACATGGTCTCGAGCGAGACGTCGCGGCGCTTTATCCCGCTTCTGAAGCCGAGGGTGCGCATGTTGTGGAGTCTGTCGGCGAGCTTTATTATGATGACCCTGATGTCCTTTGACATCGAGAGGAAAATTTTTCTGATGTTTTCGGCCTGCTGCTCCTCCTTCGAGGCGAGTTTGATCTTATCAAGCTTTGTGACTCCGTCGACGAGGTTCGCGACGTCCGCACCGAATTTTTGCCGCACGTCGTCATAGGTCGCGGGGGTGTCCTCCACAACGTCGTGCAGAAGCGCCGCGCAGATGGCGTCGGTGTCCATGCCGAGGTCGACAAGTATCGTCGCGACGGCGAGCGGGTGGGTGATATAGGGCTCGCCCGACTCGCGAAGCTGTCCCTCGTGCATCTCGCGGGCATAGGCGTAGGCCTCGCGAAGCTTCGGGATATTATAGTGCCTGTCCATCTCGACAAGGCGGTTTATAAGCTTTTCAAAGGTTTCGTTGCAGTTGTCAATGGTCATAAGGCGCTCCTTGCGGGGGCTTTCTCCTCCGCTGACAAATTGAGCCCGGCGGCTTTTTTGAGTTCAAGTATCGTCCTTGCGGACATTATGTCGACCTTTTCCTTCGGCGGCTTAAGCTTTATCTTCCCGCCCGAGAGCCTGCCGAGTCCGGTATCCTCGAACGCGTCGGCGATTATATGGAGCTTCAGGGCGTTTATCCCCCTCGGGAAAAGCAGCGCCCAGATATTTTCAAAGCCTGCCTCCCCTCCCCTTGCACCGACCTCGCGGTAAACAAGGGCCATTTCGTCGCGGGTGGGGATCCCGAGACTGAGAAGCTTTTTGTCGGCGCTCTCTCCCCGGCGAAATTTAAGGTAGACCTCCTCGGCGGCGAAGAATTTGTCCTGACCCGAGAAGTGTGGGCGGATATCCGCGCCGATGAGGGTGACCCTTTTATTACCGTTATATTCCTCGG
The DNA here is from genome assembly GCA_947624745.1 of uncultured Clostridia bacterium. Classification (GTDB taxonomy): domain Bacteria; phylum Bacillota; class Clostridia; order Oscillospirales; family Ruminococcaceae; genus Faeciplasma. The sequence continues at coordinate 8,329 of CANQLR010000017.1, forward strand.
CCTGCATATTTGCCATAAGATCTATCCTGTCCCCCGGCCTGAACGGAAGCTCGGAGGTCTTTCTTCGGAACAGAAGGACCTGCGCCGAAGCGCCGTCGTAGCTTATCCCGAGGCGGGTATGCTCTCCCCCGGAAAGCGGGGTCAGCGAGGTGATGTAAGCGCCGGAGAGCGCGAACAGCGGCTCGGGGTTGCCGGCGCCGCAGGGCTGTATTCTCGTAAGCGAGAGGGCGTTTTCATAGGTTATGTCCGCACCGCGAAGAAGCTTGTCGGCGGTGAGGGTGATCCTCGGCATTTCGGGGCAAACGGAGGCGGCGTAGGCCTCTATCGCTTTTTTCAGCGCGGGGATATTCTCCTCCGAAACCGTAAGACCGCCCGCGAGCTCGTGCCCGCCGTGCTTGATAAGAAGCTCGCCCACGGCCTCGAAGCACTCAAAAACATTAAATCCTTTAACCGATCTTGCCGAGCCGGAGGCAATGCCGTCGTCGCCTATCGAAATGACGAGCGCGGGCTTTTCGTATATCTCGACGAGCCTCGCCGCAATGATCCCGATGATCCCCCTGTGCCAGCCTCGCCCCGAAACTGTCAGCACCCGCGACCGGCGAAGGTCGGGGTCGGCCTCGACGGCCTCGGTTATCTCCGTCATGATGCCGCTTTCGACGCTTCGGCGCTTCGAGTTGAGCGACACGAGCTCGTCGGCGAAGCGCTCGGCCTCGTCGGTCTCGCTCAAAAGCATGTCGAGGGCGGTCTGCGCGCTCCCGAAGCGGCTCGCGGCATTGATCCTCGGCGCCAAGGCGAACGCCAGCGACTGCGAGGTCAGCCGGCCGCTGATCCCGCATTTTTCCAAAAGCGCGCGAAGGCCGATGTTTTCGGTGTTTTTGAGGAGCCGCAGCCCCTCGCGGACGATGACGCGATTCTCGCCGGTGAGCGGCACGACGTCGGCGACGGTAGCTATCGCGGCGAGGGCCATGTACTGCTCGCCCACAGCGGAATAGTCGCCCCCGTCGAGCGCCGCGCAGAGCTTTAATGCGACCGCCGCCCCGCAGAGGTCCTTGCAGGGGGAAAGGTCGCCCTCGCGGTAGGCGTCGACCACTGCCTCAGCCCGAGGCAGGTTTTTCGAGGGTCGGTGGTGGTCTGTGACGACGAGCTCCATGCCGAGCTCGTATATTTTTTCGGCCTCCTCCTCCGCCGTAACGCCGTTGTCGACGGTGATGATCAGAGAGGCCCCGTTTTGATGTATTCTCTCAACGGCTGAAATGTTGAGACCGTAGCCGTCCTCACGCTCCGGCAAAACGGCGAAGACGTCCGCGCCCATGTTAAGAAGATAGTCGTAGAGTATCGCGGTCGCGCAAACGCCGTCGCAGTCGTAATCTCCGTAAACGGCAATGCGCTCGCCGGCATCTAAGGAAGCGGTTACCGTCTCGGCCGCGGCGTCCATATCGAGCATCAAAGACGGGTCGGAAAGCTCCTCGCCGTTGAAGAAGGAAATTAACTTATTCTCATCATCAATGCCCCGGGCGGCCATCACCGACGAGAGCAGCGGCCCGAGGTCGCTCATGCGCTCAATCCTCTCGGCGCGGCCGGCCTCGGCTCTTGAAATCAGCCATTTTTTCATAGTGTTCTCCGAAAATTAAAATTAGTAATATTATAGCACAATTTTGCGGGGTTGTAAATAGGTTTGAGGAAATTTTGGGGGATGTTGAACCCTTTTTGCCACATTAAATTGCCCCATCATGCCCCTCCCTACACCAACTCCCTTGTAATTCCCCCCTCCCCCTCCCAAAATTTCCTCCCCCCTCTTGACAAATCGCCCCGAAGCGGCTATAATCTTCTTAGATAAGGCGTTGACGGGAATGACCGCAATGCGCGTCCTTAAGAGAGCGGGGACAGGTGCGAGCCCGCGGACGGCGCTTTCGGGTGCTCCCCCCGAGCCCTGCGGGAAACCGCGGCGGCAAGCCCCCGTTACGGGCTCAAAGGCGGAATTTCCGCGAATTTGGGTGGTACCGCGGCCAGCTCGCCCCATGTATATGGGACGGGTGTTTTTTATTTCGGGATCTCCCGCGCTTCCCCGAAACGCCAAAAAAAACCGAAAGGAACTGATAAAATGAAATGGACCGGACTTAACGAACTCCGCGAGAGCTTTTTAACGTTTATGGAGTCGAAGGGGTGCCTGAGGCACAAAAGCTACCCCCTCGTTCCGCAGAACGACAAGAGCGCGCTTCTCACAATCGCGGGAATGGCGCCCTTAAAGCCCTATTTTACGGGTCAGGAGGTGCCGCCGCGCACCCGCATGACCACCTGCCAGAAGTGCATAAGGACTAACGACATCGAAAACGTCGGAAAGACTGCCCGCCACGGCACGTTTTTCGAGATGCTGGGGAATTTTTCCTTCGGAGACTACTTCAAAAAAGAGGCTATTCCGTGGGCTTGGGAGTATTTCACGAAGGTTTTGGAGATCCCCGAGGAAAAGCTCTATGTGACCGTCTATGAGGACGACGACGAGGCCGAGAGGATCTGGCACGAGGACGTGGGTCTGCCGATGGAGAAAATTTTCCGCTTCGGCAAGGATGACAACTTCTGGGAGGCCGGTATCGACGGTCCCTGCGGACCCTGCTCCGAAATTTATTACGACCGCGGGCCGGAATACGGCTGCGGCAAGCCCGACTGCGCCGTCGGCTGCGACTGCGACAGGTATATGGAGGTCTGGAACCTCGTTTTCACGCAGTTCGAGCGCCACGAGGACGGCACCTACACCGAGCTCAAACAGAAAAACATCGACACCGGAATGGGGCTTGAGCGCCTCGCGACGGTGATGCAGGGGGTCGACTCGATATTTGACGTCGACACCGTCAAGGCGATTAGGGATCACGTCTGCAAGATCGCCGGCTGCGAATACGGAAAAGAGCACAAAAAGGACGTGTCTATCCGCGTCATCACCGACCACATCAGGGCGGTGACCTTCCTCGCTTCCGACGGCGTTCTTCCCTCCAACGAGGGCAGGGGATACGTCATGAGAAGGCTTTTAAGACGCGCCGTCCGCCACGGAAAGCTCCTCGGGATAAACGGGCTGTTCCTTAAGGACCTCGTCAGGACGGTCGTCGACTGCTCAAAGGGCGAATACAGCGAGCTTGAGGAAAAATACGACTACATCGTAAAGCTTCTAACGAACGAGGAAAAGAACTTCAACGAAACGATAGACCGCGGCATGAACATGCTCGCCGGCTATATCGACGAGATGACCGCGAACGGCGAGAAGGTGCTGGACGGTAAGAAGTGCTTCTTCCTGTCGGACACCTACGGCTTCCCGATAGACCTCACCCGCGAGATACTCGAGGAAAAGGGTCTTTCCTGCGACGAGGAGGGCTACCGCGAGGCGCTTACGGTCCAGAAGGAGACCGCGAGAGCTGCCCGCGGCGACTCGAAATACATGGGCGCAGACGAGACGGTCTTCCACAAAATCGACAAAAACTATACCACCGAATTTTCCGGCTACGAGACGATGGAGGACGAGAGCGTGATCGACTTCATCGCCAACGACGACGAGCTTATAAACGCCGCCGGCGCTGGGGACGAGGTCTATATCATCACGAAAAAGACCCCGTTCTATGCCGAATCGGGCGGACAGGTCGGCGACAAAGGCGTTATCAAGACGGTCACCGGCAAATGCGATGTCGTCGACACCATCAAGGCGGTCGGCGGAAAGAGCGTTCACAAGGTAAAGATCACAGAGGGCGCGATGGAGGTCGGCCAAGCGGCGAAGCTTTGCGTCGATAAGGAGACCCGCCTCGCCACCATGCGGAACCACTCCTGCGCGCACCTTCTGCAGGCGGCGCTTCGCAGCGTTCTGGGAGACCACGTCCACCAGGCGGGGCAGCTCGTCGACGGCGAGCGCTTGAGGTTCGACTTCAGCCACTTCTCCGCGATGACCCTCGACGAGATACAGCGGGTCGAGATGCTCGTGAACAGCTTCATTCTCTCGGCGCTCGAAATTAAAACGCAGGTCCTGCCGATAGACGAGGCGAAAAAGCTCGGCGCGATGGCGCTTTTCGGCGAGAAGTACGGCGACACCGTCCGGGTCGTGTCGATGGGCAGCGCTTCGATGGAGTTCTGCGGCGGCACGCATATGGATAACACCTCGAAAATAGGGCTTTTCAAGATTATTTCGGAGAGCTCTGTTGCCTCCGGCGTGCGGCGCATCGAGGCCGTCACAGGAAAGGGAGTCCTTGACGCAATGGGCAGGCAGATAGCCACCCTGAACGAAGCCTCGGGGCTTTTGAAGCTCACCAACCAGTCGGAGCTTGTGAACCGAGTAAAGGGGCTCATGGAGGAGATAAGGTCCTTGGAGCGCGAGAAGACCGAGCTTTCCTCCGCCATCGCGGAAATGCGCTCCAAGGGGCTCTTGGAGCACACCGTCGACGTCAAGGGGGTAAAGCTGATCACCGCGATGTTCAACCCGATGAAGCCGGACGAGATAAGGCTTTTGGGCGAGAAGATCCGCGATACTCACCCCGAGATAGTCTGCGTTATCGCGGGCGTGAACGGGAAGACGGCGAACCTCTGCGTGACGGCGGGCAAGGAAGCGGTCGCGAAGGGCGTGCACTCGGGCAAGGCGGTAGGAAAGATCGCCGCGATAACCGGCGGACGGGGCGGCGGACGTCCCGAGGAGGCGATGGCCGGCGTCGGGGACATCTTTAAGATAGACGAGGCTCTTGCGGGAGCGGAAGAAATCATCGGCGAGCTGATAAAATAAGGAGGATAACTATGGATTGCCTGTTTTGCAAGATAATCGCGGGGGAGATACCCTCGAAAAAGGTATACGAGGACGAGTACTGCTATGCGTTCGAGGACATCGCGCCGGTAGCGCCGGTGCACATTCTCTTCGTGCCGAAAAAGCACATCAAGGGCGCGTGCGACATCACCCCCGAAAATTCGGAGGTCGTCGGGAAGATCTACGAGGCGATAGCTCGGGTCGCGAAGGAAAAGAGGCTCGAAAACGGCTGGCGGGTCGTGTCGAACAACGGGCCGGACGCGGGGCAGACCGTCTTTCATCTGCACTTCCACCTCATCGGCGGCAGGCCGCTGGGGATAATGGTCAGCGAGGGCTGAGCGCAGTGCGCGGGAGGCCGGAGGGGCGGGCGGCGGCTCCGCCGCCGCCCGGCTGCCGCGCGGAGCGCGGCAGCCGCTTCGGACCCGCAGGGTCCGAAGCGGCCCCTCCGGCCCGTTCCCCCGGCCCGCAGCAAGCCCGTGTGGGCGCACCCTGCCGCCCAAGTTGTGTATAGCAGCAAAGGAGTGACAGAAGCATGATAGTTTGGATAAGCGGCGCATACGGTGTCGGCAAGTCGACCCTCGCGGAGGCTCTTTCCCCGAAAATGAGCGGCGCGATCATATTCGACGCCGAGGAGGTCGGCAACGCCGTCCGCGGCAATTACCCCGGCGAGCCGTTCGGCGCGGTCTTTGAGGACTACCCGATGTGGGGGAAGTTCTGCGCCGCGCTGATTGCGGATATCCATAAAATGTATAATAAGGATATTTTGGTGCCGATGACCCTCGTGAGAAAAAGCTCGCAGAGCATCATCGACGCCCTCAACGCCGAGGGCATAGACGCCCGGCTCGTGATCCTCACCGCCTCCCGCCAAAGCATTCACGACAGAATTTTGGCTCGTGGCGAGGACGAGGACTGCTGGTGCATGGAAAACTTAGACATGGCGATCGAGGGCTCGGAGGCTCTTTCGGGCCTGAAAATTTCCACCGACGGGAGATCCCCGGAGGAAATCGCCGAGGAAGTCCTATACAAATTGAAATATAAACAGTAAATTATACCGAAAGGAGTTATATTATGTCAGAATATTACACTTTAAAGGTCGCGGGCCTCGAAAGAAAGCTTCCGATATGCGAGGTGAACGAGCACCTCGACATCGCCGGGTTCGTCATGTTCTCGGACGTCGAGCTGACCGTCGCCTGCGCCGAGGCGCTCCTGAAAAAAGTCCCGAAATTCGACGTCATCGTCACCGCCGAGTCTAAGGGCATACCCCTTGCTTATGAAATGTCGCGGCAGGTCGGCGGGGGAATGCGCTACATCGTCGCGAGGAAAATGCCGAAGCTTTATATGCGCGACCCGATCTCGGTCGACGTGCGCTCCATCACCACCGCGGCCGACCAGAAGCTCTGGCTCGACAGAAACGAGGCCGACTACCTCAAGGGCAAGCGAATCCTCGTCGTCGACGACGTGATCTCAACCGGCGAGAGCCTCGAAGCGCTCGATAAGCTCGTCGCCTACGCCGAGGGCAACATCGTCGCGCAGGCCGCCGTCCTCGCCGAAGGCGACGCCGCCAAAAGAACCGACATAGTTTTCCTCGAGGAGCTCCCCCTGTTTTTCAAATAAAAACCGCAAAAATCCCCCGCCCGAGGTTCGGACGGGGGTTCTTTATGCCTTTTTGGGGGTCAAAGCTTACTGCTCTCCCCAGAACTCCACCAGCTTCTGATACGCGAATTCGCCCATCTTCTTATACCCCGCGATGCTCGGGTGGAGGTTATCGTTCGAGTATTCGGGGAGGAGCGTGTCGGGCTTGTCGGGGTCTCTTAAGAGCTCGTCGAAGTCGATGAGCCCGTCTACGTTCGACTTTTTCGAGCGGAACCAATCGTTAAGCGTGTTTCTTATCTCGTCGTGCTGCTCGGTGTAATAGCCGTTGTCGCCGACGGGGGTGATGGTGCCCGCATAGACGCGAATGCCGTTTTCGTGGCACTTGTCGATCATGATTTTATACTGCTCGATCATGCTGTCCGAGATGTCCTCGCCCGCATAGCCGATGTCGTTGATGCCGATGAGGAGGACAACGTAGCGAACGCCGGGGATATTTATGACGTCGCGGTCGAAGCGGTCCTTCGCGGCTGTGCCGAGCCCGCCGAACACCGAGTTTCCGCCGATGCCCTCGTTGATGACGGTGATGTTACTGTAATTCGGGTCGGCCTGGAAGAGCCTCGTCATCTCGTCGCTCCAGCGCTCGAACTGGTTCGGGGTGGTGCCGTAGCCGTCGGTGATCGAATCGCCGAACAAAACCACCGCCTTGGTGCCCGCAGAGGCCCATGTGTCGAGCTCGCTGATGAAGTACCAGCTGGTCATGGTCTCAGTCGCGGTAAAGCTCTCGTCCGCGACGTGGTCTCCCTCGATTATCCACGTCGAGCAGCGCGCGCCGGTGTGGCTCGTGACGGAGGAGCCGGCGTATCTGCCGAATTTAATTGTTATCGCAAGATCGTCCAAGGCGTCGAAGCTGAAATCTATCTCGTCCGATACCGCCTTCTGCCCCGGCTCGATGTCGAAGCTCTCGGCGCCGCCGAAGGTGACGACGGTGTCGGTGGCGGGGTCGATGGCGTTTTCGCCCGCGTTAAGAAGGTGGGCGATGTGCACCGACTCGAACATTGCGGGAAGCTCGCCGTACTCGTTCGAGAGGGTGAGCTTTATCTTGTCGCCGCCGATGTTGACCCTAATCTGCTGGCGGCAGGTGTTTTCCTTGAGCGGGGGGCTCATCGGGGTCTCGTTCGAGCCGGCCTGAAGCTGCGCCGAGGCCCATGTCGCGACCCAGCCGTCCTCGTCCGGCTTTTCGACTATCCCCCCGCCGCAGCCGACAAGGGAAAGTGCCATGATCAGCGCGAAAATAAGCGCGGAAATTCTCTTAAGCATTTTTTATTCCTCCGTGTTCTCTATGAAGTCTTTAAGGTGCGAATATACCGTCTCGCCGATGTGCTTGTAGCCCCCGTCGTTGAAGTGGAGCCAGTCGTTCCAGACCGAAACGTACTCGCGCTTCATCTTTTCGGGGTCATTCGGGTCCGCCATTTCGGCAGCAAGGTCTATCACGCCGTCGAAGCCGGAGTCCTCGGAAAGAACGAATTCGTTCACCGCTTTGCGTATTTTTTCGTGGAGCTCGCTGTAATATGAGTTCCCCTTGAACGGGGTCAGGGTGCAGCCGTAGAGCTTTATCCCGTTTTCGTGGCAGCGCTCGATGAGCGATTTATACTCGTTGATGATGTTCTGCGAGATGTCGCTTTGCGCCGCGCCGATGTCGTTCACGCCCATTAGGAGCACGCAGTATTTCACCCCCGGCACCTTTAAAACGTCGCGGTTTGCGCGGTTTGTGCCGGCGATCTCTCCGCCGTAGATGTAAAGCGCCGTCGCGCCGATGCCCATGTTTATGACCGAGAGGCTGTCAAGGCTCCCGTCCGCCTGCACCTGCCGCGCAAGCTCCTGCGGATAGGTCGAGAAGCCGTTTGTCGTGACGCTCGCGCCGTCGGTCAGCGAATCGCCGAGGCAGATCACAACTCCCGAATCGGCAGGGGCGAGGGTGTCAAGCTCCGCCAAAAAGTACCAAGCGGTCATCTCCTGAAACTTCGTATAGTCATTGTCCGAGACGTGGTCCCCCTCGGTCACCCAAGCCGAGCACCTCGACGCGGTGTGGCAGGAAATGACCTTCGGCGCGCTGCCGAGCTTCATCGTGACCGCGATGTCGGTGAACGCCTCGAACGGGAGATCAACTGGGTCGGTCGTGACCCTCTCGCCCGCGGGGATAGTGAAGCTCTCCTCGCCGCCGAGGGTGATCTTCACCTCGGTCTCAAGGTCGACCTCCGGCTTTTTGGGGTCGCGAATGAGCGCCGCCGCGATCTTTTCGATCTCGAGAGGCGAGTCGCCGTATTCGTTCGACAGAACGAGGGCGAAGCCGTCGCCGCCGAAGGAGGTTCGGACCTGCTGGCGGACCGTGCTGCCCGAAAGCCCCGGCGAGGTCGGTATCTGCTCGGCCCCCGCCGTCAGAATTGCCGTCCCCCACGCGGCTATGGTCTTTGCCGGCTCAAGAGTGAGATCAGTTTCTTTCATGTAAAAATCACCGTCCGTAAGTTTGATTTTGTATAGGCCGCCGTCGGGCCCCGCCGCGTCGACCGCCTCCCCCAAGGGAAGAGTTCCGGCGGAAGAAGTCAGCTCCGGGTCCAAGTAATACTCGGCGCCCTCCCCGGCGTAAAGCGTCGCCCAATTTTCGGCAGGCGGCGTACCGGCGGAAGCCTCCCCGGATGAAAGCGAAGCCGGGCCCGAAGCCTCGCCCCCGCACCCCGCGAGCATAACAGCACCGAAAATCGCCGCAATAATTACCAGAAATATCCTTTTCATATGTTCTCCTTTGCAGTTTTTTATAGTATAGCACGTTTTGGGGGAAATGTAAAGGGGGAGGTGTGGGATTAGCGACTTAAAGCGGTGAAGTGATGGAAGATCCCCACAAGCACAATATCCCCCAAAATTTCTCCCTCCCCCTTGACAAATCCCCATTTTTCATTTATTATCATTATGACAGTACAAATTGTCGGCTTTACGCTGCCTCTGGCATTTCGCATTCTTATGTAATCCGTGAAAATTTTTCAATTTCCGATAAATTTTGACGAATTTTCGATATTACAGCACAATTTATCGGCTTTATGCTTCCGCAATTATTTCACCTTTTAAAGCAAATCTTGAAAATTCTTGCAATTGCTGACGGCTTTTGTTGCTTTTGATGGCTATTGATGATCTTTGACAAACATTGTCACCCTTTAATAACTTTATATTTTTCGGAGGCGAGGATATGGACGTTTTTGACACTTTGCAGGGGCTCAAGGCCTACGCCGTTCACATGGGCGAGGCGAAATGCTCGGTCGACCTCGGGGACGGCAGCGAGCGCGGAGAATACGTCGACCAGGACTACATTCTCTCCAAAATGGGCAGGCCGCACCGCGGGATCAACCTGATGTACTGCTACTACCCGCTCGACGAGGGCTGGCCGGAGCGAGCCTCGGTGGCGTTTCCGTCGACCGATTCGACCAACGCCTGGGGATACCCCTACGACGACTATTTCCCCTATCGCGGGGGGCTTTTGGGAGACAAGAGCGCCGCTGTTTTTGAGCAGATGCGGGACATTCGCCGCCACGGGCAGGACATCGTTTTCACGCTGACCGTCGACCCGCACGTCTCGGACGAGCACCTCATCGCCATCGCCGAGGACATGAGGCCGTTCGGGCGGGTGATGATGCGGATCAACCACGAGTGCACAGGCAGCTGGTTCAGCTTCAACAAGAGGTGCAGCTATAAGGAGGTCGCCGATTTCTTCGCGAGATTTTCTAAAATTATCCACGAGCACGCGCCGAACGTAAAGACTATCCTCTGCGCGGGTGCGTACTCGAAAAAAGACGGAAAGATCGAGATGGAGGACCTGTTTTTGGAGTCCGCGAAGGACGCCGATATCTGGTCGATAGACCAGTATTTCACGCTGCATTTCGGCTATCCGAACGACGTTGCGGAAAAGGGCGGCCGCAGCCACACCTATAACGGCAACCTGCCGGTGTGGGAGTCGGTGAAAAACACCCTCGAGCGCTACAGAGTCATCACCGGGCAGGACAAACCGATGGTGATGAGCGAGCTGAACACCGACGGCGACGTGACCGGGCCCTACGATCAGGCGAAGATGGTCGGGGCGTTCCTCAATAAGATCGCCGACGAAAAGGCCGACTGGCTCTCGGCGTTTACGTTCTACCAGTTCCGCGACCAAGGCCGCCTCGGGCTGGAATATGAGGACCCGAACAACAAGTCGGTCGGTATCGAATGGCCGATACTTAAGGAATATAAGGAGATCATAAACCGCGACTGGTTCAAGCCCGAAATGAAGCAGGGCGGCGAGATCTCGCTCCCCGCAAAGCTCAGATGGGGCGGCTCGGAGGACGCGGAGGGCGTCGACGTGCCGATAGAGTTCGAGGGCGACCCGGTATTTTGCGAGATGTATTTCGAGAGCGACGACAACCTCATGATCGAGCTTAACGGCCGCTGGTTCTATAAGGCACCCGGCACGAAGTTTATCGACCTCATGCCCGCGTTCTTTGAAAACCGACTTAACGGAAAGACGACTCTGACCGCGAGGTTCTTCGCTCCTCCCTCGTCGGGCGAGAACGACATTCCCGGAAGCGTCGACGTCTACGGTCAGATGAGCGAGCTCCCGAAGATAAGGATAAGATACGAGCCGGTCGTGCCGTTTACCTACTGACAGAATATCTTCCGGCGCGGTCATGAAAAGTGGGTGAAAAATAGCCGCTTTCCTCTTGACATCGGCCTCAAAAAAATATATAATAAGGTTTGAAAAGCGGGGCCGGGAAGCCGGCGGCCGCGATACATAAAGGAGGTAATTATTATGGAATTAAAGGGTTCAAAGACCGAAAAGAATTTACAAACCGCGTTTGCGGGCGAGTCTCAGGCGAGAAACAAGTACACCTATTTCGCCTCCGTCGCGAAAAAAGAGGGCTATGAGCAGATCGCCGAGATCTTCTTGAAGACCGCCGACAACGAAAAGGAGCACGCAAAGCTCTGGCTTAAGGAGCTTAACGGCATCGGCACCACCGCCGAGAACCTCAAGGCTGCGGCCGAGGGCGAAAACTACGAGTGGACCGATATGTACGACACCTTCGCCAAGGAGGCCGAGGAGGAGGGCTTCACCGCTCTGGCCTACAGATTCAGAGCCGTCGCCGCCATCGAGAAGGCCCACGAGGAGAGATACCGCGCGCTTCTGAGCAACGTCGAGATGCAGAAGGTGTTCGAGAAATCGGAGGAGACCATGTGGGAGTGCCGCAACTGCGGACACCTCGTCATCGGCAAGAAGGCCCCGGCCGTCTGCCCCGTCTGCGCGCATAAGCAGAGCTTCTTCGAGGTCAGAAAAGAAAATTACTGATCAAAGTAAAAAAACACCCCCGTTCACGAGAGTGAGCGGGGGATTTTTATTACCGTCAGAACCCTAATTTTGTCTTGAAATCCGCGGCGATCTTATCGCTTAAGGCGACGGCTTCGTCGTGGGTCGGGGCGATGGTGGTGTAATAGGCCTTGACCTTCGGCTCGGTGCCGGAGGGGCGGATTATCACCGACGCGCCGTTTTCGAGCCTGAACTGGATAACGTCCGATTTCGGGAGGTCTATCGGCTTGACGGTGCCGGTCGCAAGGTCGGTATCCGTCTTTTTCATGTAATCGGCAAGGCCGACGACCTTGAAGCCCGCGATCTCCTTAAACGGCTCGGCGTGAAGCCGTTGCATGAGCGCCGCCATCTCGGCCATGCCCGCAGCGCCCTCGCAGACGAAGTTCGCGATCCCGTGGTAATAATTTCCGTACTTCTTATACATCGCCTCGCGCGCATCAAGGAGCGAAATGCCCTTGGAGCGGTAGAACGCCGCCATCTCGCAGATCATCATCGAGCCGACGACAGCGTCCTTGTCACGGACGTAGGAGCCGGCAAGGTAGCCGTAGCTCTCCTCAAAGCCGAATATGTAGCGGTTTTCCTCGCCCGCGGCCTCAAGATAACCTATCTGCTCGCCGATGAATTTGAAGCCGGTGAGAACGTTTCTCAGCTCGACCCCGTATTCCTCTGCGATCGCGGAGGCGATGGCGGTCGAGACGATGGACTTGACCGCGACGGGGTTTTTCGGCATGGTGCCGAGGGCTATCCTCTCGCGGCAGATGTACTCAAGAAGCAGCGCGCCGACCTCGTTTCCGGTAAAGAGGACATAGTCGCCCTTGCCGTCCGGAACGGCGATACCTACGCGGTCGCAGTCGGGGTCGGTCGCCAAAAGAAGATCGGGCTGAACGGTCTTGCAGAGCTCCAGACCCTTCTGGAGAGCCTCTTTAATTTCGGGGTTCGGGAAGGGGCAGGTCGGGAAGTTTCCGTCGGGATATTCCTGCTCGGGAACGACGGTGACGTCCTTGACGCCGACCTTTTTCAGAATCGCGCGGACGGGCTTGTTGCCGGTGCCGTTGAGCGGGGTATAAACCACTTTCAGCCCGCTCTTCGGGGTGATCTCGGGGTGAATCTGCTGTTCGGCGACCTTATCGAGATAGCTGTCGATGGTCTCTTGGCCGATATATTCGATCATGCCGGACTTTAAGCCCTCGTCGAAGCCGACGAGCTTTGCTCCGCCGAACATCGGGACCTTTTCGATGGCGGCCAAAACGATGTCCGCGGCCTCGATGGTCATCTGGCAGCCGTCCGCGCCGTAGGCCTTGTAGCCGTTATATTTCGAGGGGTTGTGGGAGGCGGTGCAGACGATACCCGCCTTGCATTTAAGGTGCCTTACCGCCCAGGAGAGCATCGGGGTGGGCATGAGCTCGGGATAGATATAGGCCTTTATGCCGTTTCCCGCAAGGACACGGGCGGCCTCTTTCGCGAAAACGTCGGATTTTATACGCGAGTCGTAGGCGATGGCGACTGCCTTATCCTCGCCCTTGAAAGCGCCGTTGACATAGTCGGCAAGGCCTTGGGTGGCGCGGCGGATCGTGTATATATTCAGGCGGTAGCTTCCCGCGCCGATGACCCCGCGAAGTCCTCCGGTGCCGAATTCAAGGTCGCGGTAGAAGCGGTCCTTAATGGCCTCCTCGTCGCCCTCGATGGATTTAAGCTCCGCGATGAGGTCGGGATCCTCGGTGGCGTTTTCGAGCCAAAGCTTGTAAAGTTCAAGTTCTTTCATGAAAAAATGCTCCTTTCGTATATCATTATGCAGGATAATTATACTACTTGCCGCCGCGATTTTCAATAGAAAAAACGGAAAAATATTTTATAGGATTTTGGGCAATATAGACAGCAAAAGAAAACCCCTCCCGCCAGGGAGGGGCCTTCTATTTAATCGTTCACAATCAGCCACGCCGGCTCCTTTTGCTGCGGGGCGGGCATGGAGGTGTTATAGGTCTGCTTCGGGCCGATGAGGGAGGCTTTTATGCTCTCCTCCGCCCTAATTATCACAAACTTCTGAAGCACGAGGTTCTGGTCCATTCCCCAAACGCGCAGGGTGTGCTCGCCCTTTTTGAGAGAAATCGGAAGCTCCGCCGTTCTGCCGCCCTGCTCGATGGTCGCGTACCAGCCGCCGCTCACGAACGACACATAGCCCTCGCCCTGAATGTTAAGGACGTTAATGTCGTCTGAGTCTACCTGGAACCCGGCGTTCAGGTGGGTGCCGTTGTCGAAGGAGACGTTGTTTCCCTGCCCGGCGTAGACGACGAGCTTATAATCGCCGTCCTCGGGGACATAGAAGTTATAGTCGAGCCACGGGCCGCGGCCCTTCTTGAAGTCATCCGAATAGCTTTCGAGCATTTTTACCGACGTTTTCTGCTTGCCGTAGCCCTCAAGTACCGTCCAGCTTATGCCGCCCTCCGAGCTCTTGTCGGCGTATTGGTCGGCGTACATCGAGATGATCCCGTTCGAGGGATAGTGCGTTTTCGGGAGCTTCGCGTCGGTCTTTATCACCTTTGCGTTGACGGTTATGCTGACCGTTCTGTCGCCGCCTGTGACAGTCACGGTGCCGGTGGTATCGGCAGTTATCTTATCCCAATCGAGCGAGACCGCGAAGCTTTTGCTGACAAGATACTCGCCGCTCGTTTCGCCCTCGATATTTATGAAATCGCCGTCGCAGGTGATTTGGTAGCTCACCGGCTTGTCGCCGCCGTTTGTGAGGTTCACGACATACGCCTGCTTCTCGGTCGACTCGAAGTCGGGGAGGACCGCCGTGCCGGCCTTATAGCCGCGCCTCTCGCCGGGAATGTCAACTATCATCAGCGCGCCGTCGTCCGGCTCTATTCTCTGCGAGGTTATCTTCGCCGCGGATTCGCCGTTCCAGCTCGAATAGTTCATGTGCGCCTGCGCGGTGACGTTTCCAAGGACGGGGTCGCTGTATTTCTTGCAGTAGTCGGGCGAGGTTATCATCATTCCGTACCACTTGTTGAGGCCGTTTAAGTCCTCGCCGAGCGAAGAATAGGTCTCGGTGAGCTCCTCATCATACGCCAGATATTTGTCGACAAGGTCGGCGTAGGTGTTCGTGAGGGTCGCCTGCCGCGCCGCGTATATGGTGTTCAGGCCTTCCATTATCTGTATCCTTGCGACGTTCGCCGAGGCGACTGCGGGATAGTATACCAGCTGATAGTAGGGCACATAGCAGTCCGAGCCCTCGCCTATCTTGTCCTTAAGGCTGTCGGCGCGCTCGATAACGCTGTCAATAAGCTCAAGCATTCCGGCGGCTTCGTTGTAGTGCAAAATGCTGTAGCTCGTGTCGCCGGCGCTCTTTAGGGTCTCGGGCTTGCAATTGCCGTTTATCCAGGTGTAGTCGTAGAGCAGGTCTGCGATGGTCTTGATGTCCTCGTCGGTGAGACTGTCCTCGGCCGCAAACTGCTCGCTCGCCCATTTCACAAGGTAATCGTCGCAGTTGTTGGGGTTCGAGGTGCCGTACTTCTCAAAATCGTAGGCGAGGTCCATGAAGTAGCTTATCGGGAGCTCCATCGGCCGAAGGTCCCCGACGTTCACTATCCACGCGTCGTCCACGCCGTACTCATACGCGGTCGTGAGGTTCTCCCACGTCCTCTGAAGCGGCATCGTGTTTATCCACATCGAGGTCTTGGGGCTTCCGACATAGTCGAAGTGATAGTAGAGCCCCCAGTTGTATTTGTCCTTTTCATCGAGCTCGGGGAGCGTGCGCAGATACCCGTTATTGTCCTCGCAGAGCATGACTATGCGGTTGGCGTCGGCGCCGAGAAGCTCCTTCACGTCCGGGTCGTCCCGAAGCCCCTTGCCGAGGGCGGCCTTGGGATTATCCCGCGAACCGCCGTACCAGCAGTTTTCGACCTCTTTATATATCGCGATGAGAGCGGGGGTGTCCCCGAGGCCGTGCTCCTCCAAAATCTTGCTTTGCGCCCTTAAAACGCCCTTCAGAAGCTCGATGTTCTCCTCGGTCGTGAGGGTTCTTCCCGAGGCGTCGACGAGCGCCGAGTCGTTCTCACCGCGCATACCGATGGTAAAGAGGTTGTCAAAGCTGCCGTTGCGATATATTGCGTCGCTCCAGAACTCCTCAAGGTTGTTCGGGTTTAAAAGATAGTTCCAGACCTTCTGGTCGGAGTCGGAGGAAAGCGAGGAGTCCCTGTAGGTTATCGGCGTGCCCCAGTACCCCTGGAGGCCGCCCCATTCTCCGCCGCTTCGCGCCATGGGCTCGTGGTGAGACGCTCCGACGACAACGCCGTATCTGTCCGCCAAAACGGCGTTCGCAAGGCTCATCGGATACTCCCCGGGGCCTAAAACAAGGGAATGATCGGCGCTTATGTTGGTCGCGGGGACGTTGTTCCCGGCGTTTTCGTTTCCGGGCTGATCGACATACATCACCCCGCCGAGCTTGTGGTGATACTCCTTTTCAAGCTCCGCGAATTTGCCGCTCACGCCCTCCATGCCGTCGTTCGAGAAGTTGTTCGACCACATCGCCGGCCACATATAGTTGCCCTTGAGGCGGAGTATCAGCTCGAAGATCTCGTCGTAGAACATATAGTTCAGGCCGCCGAAGTGGCTGTCCGCAAAGCCGTTCAGGCAGGGGTTCTCGTCGTTCATGAATATTCCGCGGAAGTTGACCGACGGCCTTATCGAGACGGTCTCGAGCTGCGCGGCGGTTGCGCTTAAGGTATCGAGATGCGCGGGCTTCACGTCGCCCCACCATATCCACGGGCTGACCCCGAAGATGTCCTGGGTGATGTGGAAAAGGCCGTAGATAGCGCCTCTTTTGTCCGCGCCCGCGACGACGACCTTCGTCTTTGCGCCGTCATTGACTACCTTTATCTGGTATCTCTCCCAATCGGGCGACTTGAAGCTGCCGCCGCTCGGCGAGATGTCCCAATCGAGCCCGAGGGATGCTATAGTCTCATCGTCCACAAGCCCCGCCATTATGTATACGCCGTCCGCGGGCTCGGAATCGACCACCTCAGGCCGCGAGCCGCAGAGCGCCTCGAAGTCGTCGGCCACCGCCTCGGCGATGAGTGATAGCCCGTCGTAGGCCGCCCCGTTTTTGTCGATATATATGGGCGCGGCTGTCTGCTCGGTCGCAAGAAGTATCTCGGGTGAGCTGTCCACAGGTTTCATAAATGTTGCCTCCGCTTTAAAAATAATTTCCTGTCCGTCTATATTAACGGCGCAGCTGCGCTCGGCCGTGATGCTTTCCTCCGCAAAAGCCCTAAGCGACGGCGCTAAAGAGGTCAGAAGAACCGCAAGGCACACGGCGGCCGCCGCGGCTTTCTTCCCCTTTTTCCCGACCTTGATCGCGACAGCGGCGATCACGATGACCCCGACGATCGCCGTCGTGACGATGATTATCGGCCACGAGGCAAGCGATTTTGAGTATACCGCTTTCAGGGAGGTCCTTCCGCCCGCAGAAAGATCGAGAGTTTCACTCCCGTCGCTATCTTTTGAGAGCTTATAGCCCTTGGGCAGGTCGTCCGGGGCGACATGCCGGAGCGTAAGCCCCTTTATATCCATATAGCCGGTGTTTTCGGCGGTCAGGGTCAGAACTATGTCCTCCCCGGCGGAATAGTCCGTCTTGTCGGGGGAGAGGGTCAGCTCAAGCCCGTCGTATTCCTCGGCGAACGCCGGCAGCATGAGAGCAAGAAGCATGAGCGCCGCCGTCAGCGCGCAAAACAGCTTTTTCATAACAATCCTCCTTAAAAATTCCAAGTCGGGTCTATTATACACGAACTCCGCCCGCTTTGCAAGAATTTCGGTCCAAACTTCCGCCGTCGCGCCATGATACTGCGCCGTCGCGCAAGAAAAAACGCGGGGGGAGCTTATCCCCCGCGCTTGGTGCCGGTTATTTCAAAAGAGGTACAGCGCGCCGCCCTTAAGGTCGACAAGAGACGGCTGCTTTGAAAGTATCTGGCTGCCTATCAGGCCGTCGACGCCCTCCGTCTTGCCGCGGATCCTTGAAATGTCGCTGAAAACCGCGGTCACGTCCCGATATTCATGCGAGCCGACCGTGATCCTCGGGATCGTATATATCCCCTGCTCGTCGGCGGGGACGGCCTCCGTCTCGTCCAAAAGCTCCGCCGAAATAAGGCAGGTGTTCGCGCCGGTGTCGAAGACGAATCGGCGGGACTTCCCGGAAATTTCGACCTCGATCACCGTGAACGCCCCTCGGCAAAGCGGGATTCTGTCCGCGCGGGAAACGTCGATGTTCGGCTCGACGGTAATTTCCGAGCTTTCATAGTCGATAAGAAACGGCCTTTCGCCGAACGAATCGACCCCCACCGAGCCGTAGAAGCAGATCTCGGGCTCAACCGCACGAAGACTCTTTTCGACGTATGTCATATCGGTCAGGATCACCGGCAGATCGTTTAGCGTGCGCCCTCCGACGGTAAACTCCCGTATTGTGACCGAGGAGGCCTTTGCGACCGACATGCCGCTGTCAAAAACCGCGACCTCGGCAGCGCTCCCCTCTATATCCGGGAAATAGACCCTGTTGAGCGAGGTCTGCATCGCCCCGGTGTCGAGCGCGAACCACCCGTCTACCCCGTCCGCACGCGCGGGAATAAGCATTATCCCGGCAACGTTTTTAAATTTTATCCTTTCCATCGCTTTTCTCCTTCTCCGTCTCGTAGCTGAGCGGGATATGGTACTCGCTCTCGTAAATTTCCTTCCAGACGCGGGAGTTTTCGTCCATCATCTTCCTGATCTTCTCGTTTTTGCCGAGGGAGTTGTCGGGGTAAATCGGCTCGGAAATATGTATCGTATATTCCTGAACGAAGAAGCCGTCGTCGCCCATGATGTGCGAGTCCTTCATCGTGATGAAGCAGGGCAGCACCGGGACGTTGTTTTTCGCCGCGAACATATACGCGCCGGTCTTTAAGGGCTTCGGCTTGCGGTAGTTCCACCACATGCTCTGCTCGGGATATACAAGGACGAAGTTTCCCTCCTGCAGAAGTTTATCGGTCGCGTCCATGAATTTTTTCATGGTCCGAAGATTCGACGACAGCGGCAGAGTGTTGCAGTGGCGCATCAGAAAGCCGTAGAACCCGGGGAAGGAGGTGTAATTTCCCTCCCTGATGACCCGGTAGAACGTCCTCTCGGGCTGCTCGGCGGCCTCGTAGGCAAGCTGTATCGCAAAGCTGTCGTAGGGGTTGAAATGGTTGCAGGTTATCACCGCGCCGCTGTTTAAATTCCTGAAATTCTCTATCCCGCGCATCTCCTTGATGATGAGCTGCTTTTCGTCGATAAGATTGTTTACGAAGCGGCGGGCTATCATAAACGCGAACCTTGTTTTGAGCCTGTCGCGAATGCTCTTGTGGATATAGTCTATGTCGTCCGGCATGAGCGTCTTTCCCGGAGGATCCTCCTCGACGTCGACGTCGAATTTTCCCTCCCGCTCGTACTGCTCGATCTTCTTTAAGACCTCGACCCTATCCTTTGCGCGCTTGAAGCGGTTCATTCGGTTGAGGAAATTGTCCTCGCGGTTGGTCTCGTCTATAGCCGTCTGCATCAGCCTTTCGCAGGATACGCGGTCCCTCTCCCGCTCCTCATCGGTATAGGCTTTGAGCTCCGAGAGTATCATATCATACACCGAGGTCTCTTTGGCATAGCTCCAGAAGATGTCGGCATAGGGGCAGTCGTCATAGTGCCACGGCTTGTTGGTCATGATGTAGTGGATTATCTTTGCCTGATCTATCGGGTATTGGAGCTCGCCGAAAATTTCGGTGTTCCAGCGCTGGTCGAGCCAGTAGACGTGGTCCTTGCAGATGAGGTTGAGATAGTCCTCGTCCTGAGTGACGACGAAGTTATACATATTTAAGTATTCGATGAACTTGTCGAGCACGAAGCGAATCCTGAAGCGGTCGCAGTTTATGACGAGCATTCCCGCGTTGAAGAAGTTATATCTCGGAACTCCGACAACCTTTTCGACATACGTCCCGTAAACGTCCTCCTGAAGCATCGCCTGCTCGTGGCACGCCCCGACGTAGGCGTCGTCGATATTTATCCTGTAGAGCTCGCTGATGTCCCCCTGAACGACGGTGTCGCTGTCGATATATATCGCCTTGTCGTATTCGGGATACATCTCCGCAATAAAGAGCCGGTAATAGGTGGTTTTCGAGTAGTAGTCCCGCAGCGGCAGTTTGTCCGAGATGGAGGTGAGATAGTCGGTGACGTCGTCGAAGGTGATCTCGAAGCAGTCGTTTTTCATCTCAAGGACGGCTTTTTTCATCTCCTCCGAGATGTCGGTGTGGAGTATATGCACATGGTACTTATACTCCTTCGACGCGTTTTTTTGCATCGAGTGCAGCGAGACAATGGTGTATTTCACGAAATTGTCGTCGCAGGCGTAAAAGATCTGGATAGGCTGTTCATTCATTTTCCTGATTTCCTCTCTTATATTTTTCTATGAGATAGATATATTCGTAAAGTATATCGTCGAAGCAGTAGTAGCGAAAGACCTTATGCACCCGGCTGACCTGCCACTGCTTGATGTTGTCGGTGTGGGGATACGGCAGCCAGAAGAGCCGCTTTGAAAAATGCCTCACCACCGTGTGCTTATGAAGGAATTTCTGGTCGTTGAAGCGCTGGGGCAGGAGCTTCTTTTTCGTCGTCGAGCGTATTATCGCGCTCTGGTCGGCAAACATGAGCTTTTTGGTCTTTATGAGCTCCCGTGCCTTGGTCAGAAGCCCCGTCTCCCGCATTTTAGCCATGTCGAAAAGCAGCACCCCGGCGTTAATGTATCGCGGGTTGATGAGGTATTTCCCGTAGTGGTCGTTCGCGGCGGCATACTCGCAGCCCTCAAGGTCGATGTCGTACAAAAGATGTATGTCGCGGTTGAAAAGTATGTCCACGTCAAGATACAAAAGCCTGTCCGGCATGCCCTCGATCTCGTCGGCAAAAAGGCGGATAAGGGTATATGGCGAGCAGTACGCCCCCTCGTTCGGGCAGCCCGAAAATTCGGCCATGTAAAGCCCCGTCACGTCGATGAGCCGCGAGCGGTTTTCGGGGTCATACTCCTTTATCACGCCGTCGAAAAAGCTCATCTGCCGCTCGGTTATCGGCGTATAGCCCTCGCCGAGGTGGGAAACGTCCATCGTGAATATATAAAAGCAAAACGGCTCGCGCGAGGCAGTCCGCTTCATCATCGAAAGCGCGCAGGTGAGCATTCCGTCGAACACGCCGTAGTTTCCGCAAAATAAAATATTAACCATCTTTATCTTCTGCCTTTATGTATTTAATGACCTCGACGGTCGAGCTTTTCGCCCGCTCGCACATTTTATTATAGACTATGTCCCGAAGCGCCGCCTTCTGCTCGCGCGGTGTAAGCGTTTCGTCCGCAAAAAACGGCCCGTCGACGTAGGTGACAATCCTCGGCTTTTTCCCGAACCGCCGCCTTTGGTAGGTGTTCGTGAAGCAAAATACCGGGGTTTTGAGCTTCACGGGGTATGAAAACGAAACGTCCTTAAACGGGCGGATCCCCGTGTAGTACGGCCAGATGTGCGCCTCGGGGTATACCGTTACCGCGCAGCCCTGCGATACCCGGGTCTCTATCGCGGCCAAAAAGCTGCGGTAAGCCTCCTTGCCGTCGGGCAGAGGAAGCGCTCCCAGCGACGGGGTGATCCTCCCCAAAATCGGCATTGAGACGTTATTCGGGTGGACGATGACGTAGACGCTCTTTCGGATATTTAACATACTCGGGATAAACGCGTCGGCGATGTCCTGCGTGTGGTTGCCGTAGATGAAATACGCCTTTTTGCGGTATTTTCTGAGGACTTCTGCGCCGACGATCTTGTGGTGAAAGGCGAGCTTTGTGTATAAAAGCCCTATCGGCTTCGCGACAATATCGTACCAAAAAACGCGGGTGAATTTTTTGAAAGCCGAGCCGTAGACGTAGACGTATCCGCCGTCGATCTTTTGCGGCGTTATCTGCGCGAGCGAAAACTCGTCGTTCAGCTCGTCGTTATAATAGATTACTTTTCGCTTGTCCATCTTCCCTCGCCCCGGCACAGTATTATTTATATTGTAACACATATTTCCTCGATTTGCAATATTTTTGGGGAATAATTTTTTAAAGCGAAAAAGGGGCGAACTCACCCGAAAAACGGGGAAAAAGAAAATTTGTGAAAAAATATCCCCTCCCCTCTTGACAAAGTCAATACTTCGTGATATGATGTATTACACGAGGGGAGGTATCATATGGACATTCAGTTGAAGCGCGGGCTTTTGGACGTCTGCGTGCTGGCGGCGATAAAGGACAAGGACTCCTACGGCTACCAAATTATCAAGGACATGAAGCCGTATCTTTCGCTGTCCGAATCGACGCTGTATACCATTTTAAAGCGGCTCGAAACGGCGGGAATGCTTACCGTCCGCAGCGCCGAGCACGACGGGCGGCTGCGGAAATACTACCGCATAACCGGCGTGGGGATAGCGCGCATCGAGGAATTCAAGGAGGATTGGAAGGAGATCCTTTCCATCTACCGATTTGTTGTCAAGGAGGAAGAAAATGACTAAACAGGAATTTTTGGAGAGGCTTCGGCGGGGGCTTCAGGGCCTGCCGCAGGAGGACATCGAGGAGCGGCTGACCTTTTACAGCGAGATGATCGACGACCGAATGGAGGAGGGGCTTTCCGAAGAAGAGGCGGTCGCCGAGATCGGAAACGTCTGGGAGATAATTTCGCAGATACTGGCGGACACGCCCCTGACAAAGCTCGTCAAAGAGAAAATCAGGCCGAAAAGCCCGGTAAAGCCGTGGGTGATAGTGCTTCTGATACTCGGGTTCCCGCTTTGGTTCCCGCTTCTTGTCGCCATCGTCGCGATCGTTTTGTCGGTGTATGTCGCCGTTTTGGCGGTGATGATCACGCTCTGGGCGGCAGTCGTCGTGACGGCGGCAAGCGCGCTTTGGGGGATAATTTCTGCGGCGTATTTTCTGACGATAGGCAAGGGGCTTTCGGCTTTGTCAACGCTCGCGGTGGGATTTTTGTGCGCGGGACTGGCGATATTTATGTTCTTTGCCTGCCTCGCCGCGACCAAGGGCATATTTTGGCTCACAAAAAAAGCCGCTGTCGGGCTTAAGCATATGTTTGTCGGAAAGGAGAAGGAATGATGAGTAAAACTGTAAGAAATTGGCTGATCGCCGCGGCAGCGTTCATATTTGCGGGGGCGGTGATCTTGGCGGCCGCTTTGGCGCTCTGCGGAGGGGATATAACCAAGCTTGGGACGGTGGATTATGTCGAAACGACATATGAGCCGAGCGGGGATTTTGAAAACATCACAATAAACGTGTTCACGGCCGACCTTAAATTTTTGCCCTCGGAGGACGGAAAATGCAGGATCGACTGCTATGAGGACGAGAAGGTAAGCCACACCGCCGAGATCAAAGACGGGACGCTTTTCATCGACACCAAGGACACGCGCAGATGGATGGGCTTTATCTCGATGTCCTTCACAAGCCCGACGATGACGGTGTATCTGCCGAAAAACGAGTACGAATTTTTGGACATTAGCACCGACACCGGCGCGGTTGAGCTCCCGAAAAACTTTACATTTGAGGGCATAAAGATCTTCGGCCACACCGGCGCGGTGAGCTGCTCGGCAAGCGCTGCGGGAGAGGTCGATATCGAGCTTGACACCGGCGCGATGAGCTTAAGCGGCGTTTCCGCCGGGAGCATGAAGCTCAAGACCGACACAGGCGTCATAAAACTGAGCGACGGCGGGATCGCGAGAAATATCGAGGTCGAGACGGCGACGGGGTATTTGAGCCTCGAAAACATCACCTGCGCCGACATTCGCGCCGAGGCCGACACGGGAGGGGTAAAGCTTAAAAACGTCGGCTGCTGCGGGATTCACGCAGAGACCGACACCGGGAGCATCAAGCTTGAAAACGTCGTCGGAAGCGGAAAATTCGAGCTTATAAGCGACACCGGGTCTATCGGCCTCGACGGCTGCGACGCCGCGGAGCTTTACATCGAGACCGACACCGGCAGCATCAGCGGCGAGCTCCTGACCGAGAAAATTTTCTTCGCCGAGTCGGACACCGGGCGGGTGAGCGTGCCGAGGTCGACTACAGGCGGCGTCTGCGAGGTAAAGACGGATACGGGGGATGTGGAGATGACGGTGGGGGGGTAGGGGGAAGACCCAGCACCCGTGAAGCGGGCGTTGTCCGCCGTCGGGGAGGATATCGGTTACTTTTTTAAAGGCAGGAAATTTGGCATTTTACATAAACTTTGTAATTTCTGCTACGGCGGGAAGCACGCGGTAGCGTGCTTAGGGCTTCGCCCCTACTCCCTGCGCCTTATTCAACCTCTATATTGCCCAACCCTGCGCATAAGGTATTCGCTTCGCTCATGCTATTTTAAGCCCCCTCCCCTGCCCCTCCCCGGTGGGGAGGGGGCGCTCGTCGGACTTTGCTGAAAAATCGGTAAGTTTGAGCAGACCTCGGGCGAGCCGCAACAAGGTATTCGCTCGCAAGCTCGCTCATGCTATCTCAAGAGCCCTCCCTCTCCAAAGTCTGTGCAGACTTACAGCCATGCAGCAGTCCCCTCCCGCCGGGAGGGGGCCTATCTTTGCACAAAACCGTGGGCGAAGCCCCGAGGCGGCAGCTTCGCTGCCGCCTCACCCGCCGTGCTCCGCTCGGCGGATGGCACGCACTCCGTGCGCGCCCGGGGCTTCGCCCCCCTTGCATTTCCCCCACATCCGTGCTATACTATAAGAAAAAGAAAAATAAATTCCTGCAAAGAAGTGATCCCATGCCCAAAAAACTAATCCCCGCCACCCTCGCCGCGCTTCTCATCCTGACCCTCCTCTCCTCCTGCGGGAGGATCATCGTCGGCCGCGGGAGCGAGCTCACCGACGGCGCCCCGCAGACCTCACCCGAAGCCTCCGCAGCCCCCGCATCGTCCGCGCCTCCCTCGACCACCCCCGAGCCCACCACCGCGCCCCCAACGACCACGCCTCCGCCGACCACGACCGAGCCTCCCGAGCCGGAGATCTACACCGTGAAGATCCTCTGTGCGGGTGACAACCTCGTCCACTCGTCGATCTACAACCAGGCGGCGCGTCGGGCGGCCTCAAACGGCGTTTCGGGATACGATTTTTCCTATCCCTACCAAAAAATTGAAAGATTTGTGGCCGAAGCCGACCTTGCGATTTTAAATCAGGAGACCATCGTGACCGACCGGCTCGAGCCCTCCGACTACCCGCGGTTCTGCTCCCCGGCGGCGCTCGGCGAGCACATGATCGACATCGGCTTCGACGCCTTTTCGATGTCGAACAACCACGTTTTGGACCGCGGCGAGGAGGGTCTGATCGACTGTCTCGATTTTTGGGATTCCCACCCCGAGGTACTGCGCTACGGGGCCTACCGAAACGCCGAGGACATGGAAAATATCCGCCTGAAAACGGTTAATAACATTACCTTTGCGTTCTTGGGATACATGGAGCATACCAACGGCCTGAGCCTCCCCGAGGGCTCCGAGTGCAAAGTCACATATCTAAGGGAGCTCGACGTCATCGAGAGCCAGATTAAGCGCGCCAAGGAGCTCGCCGACGTCGTCATCGTGTCGCCTCATTTCGGGGTCGAGGTCACGAACGAGATCACTCAGAGCCAGCGCGATCTCGCCAAAAAATTCGCCGATTGGGGAGCCGACATCATCATCGGCACCCAGCCTCACACCGTCCAGTCGATGGAGTTCATCGAGCGCGCCGACGGTACCCGGGCGTTCTGCTTCTACTGCCTCGGGAACCTGATTTCGTCGATGGATAAGCCGCTCGCGATGGTCGGGATGCTCGGCAAGATAACGGTGCAAAAAAACGCCGAAACGGGCGAAATAACCCTCGGCGAGGTAAAGGCGGTCCCGATAATCGACCAGTACGGCCGGAGCTATTATCAGGTCCACGTCGTGCCGTATTCCGAGTACACCCCGGAGGACCTCGCCGCGCACGGCTGTAAGGGCTTCACGCAGGAGATCATCGACAGCGTCATCTCAAATATTCCCGACGAATTCTTGTCGATAGAGTAGCCGCTTCGGGGGATCAAAGCCCCTCCCCGGCTTCGGGAATCGGCGTTTGCGAGGTGCATGATGAAAAATCCGAAAAAGCTGTTTTTAACGTCGCTCTTTGTCGGCTTTGTTTTTGTGATGTATCTCGGAGCGGCCCCGATAAAAGCTCATGCCTACTCCGGCGGCGATGCGTTTGAGAGGATCGACTCCTACCTCACGGACGCGACGGCCAAAGCGCATTTTCCGTCGATGTCAATAACGGTCGTAGATAAGGAAAACGTACTGTTTTCCAAAGCTTACGGAAATTGCAAAAGCGCGGATACCCCGTATCTGCTCGGCTCGGTGAGCAAATCCTTTACCGCTCTTTGTATTATGCAGCTTTCGGAGCAGGGCAAAATTGATTTAGACGCGAATATAGAAGAATATCTGCCGAATTCGGCGGACGGGAACAAAATAACGGTCAGGCAGCTTTTGAATCATACCGGCGGTCTCGGCGAGCATCAGAACCTTGAAAACTACGGTATATCTGGCGAGCAGGGCGTTCATACATACGCGAATGTAAATTATTCCCTGCTCGGCAAAATAATCGAAGCGGTAAGCAATAAAAGTTATGAAAGTTATATAACCGAAAATGTGTTTGAGCCGTTAGGCATGTCAGATTCGGCCGCTTCGCTTGAAAAAAGCCTGGAAAACGGCTTAAACCCGGGTTATGAAAATTGGTTTGGCTTCAATATAAAAACAAACCCCCGCTATCCGAAAACAGACAGCGATTGGATCACCGTTCCCGCGGGCTATCTCTCGGCCTCGACAAACGACCTCGGCAGGTATCTTCAGATGTATCTGAACGGCGGGCGGGGGATTATATCGGGCGAGAGCATAAATAAAATGTTCTATGAAAACGTGAGCGTGAACGCCTCTGTCCCGTATAGCTACGGCATGGGCTGGACGCTAATCAACGAGCCGTTAAAAGAGCCCGCGCTTCGCCACAGCGGCCTTGTCGAAACGGGAATGTCGACCGTCTATATTTTGCCCGAAAGCGAGATAGGCGTCGCCGTCGCGGTAAACACCAACGACTATCTTGTCGGCAAGGACTTTATGGACAGAATTGATTGGGGCGTTGCCCTGCTTCTCATGGGCGACGGGCCGAATCTGATCGGCAAACATGAATATGTACTGCGGCATTTGCTTTACGACCTTATCTGTCTTGCGGTTTTTGCCGTATCCGTCTTGCAGCTCTGTCTGCTCGGCATATATAAAAAGAGAGCAAAAACGGGCGGCCTTGCGTTGAAAATAACCTCGCTTGCCGCGCTGCATTTGCTTCTGCCGATAATTTTATTGCTTTTATCGCGAATGATCTGGGCTGCCCCGCTTTGGGCCGTGCGCGCCTTCGCCCCCGATATATTCACCGCAATAACCGTCTCGTCGGCGCTGCTCTTTGTCGGCGGGATCGCAAAAGCAATACTTTTAGCGTCCGAACGCAAGAAAGCGCAGCACTCCCCCAAAAAACTTTCCAAAATTAACAGGAGGCCCCCATGTGCCTGATATGCGACCGAATCGAAATGATCAAAAGAGGCGAAAACCCATATTTTGTAAAAGAGCTCGAGACGGGCTACGTCGTGCTGGGCGATAATCAGCACTTTCGCGGCTACACGCTGTTTCTCTACAAGCACCACGGCGAAAAAACCGAGCTTTTTCATCTCGACCCTCCCGAGCGGGCGAGGTTTCTTTGGGAGATGACAACGGTCGCCGAAGCCGTATCAAGGGCCTTTGGCGCGGAAAAGATGAACTGCGAGCTGCTCGGCATGGGCGACGCTCATCTTCACTGGCATCTGTTTCCAAGAACTGCCGGAGACCTCGAAAACTACGGAAACAACGGCCGCGGCCCCGTCTGGTGGTATCCTATGGAAAAATGTATTCCGTTTACAGCAGACCCGACGGCGAGCAGCTCGCGGCCATGAAGCAAAAGCTGCTTGACGAGCTGAAAAAGCTGCTTTAGCTTCTCCCCCAAGCTCGCAAAAATACATATATTGGAAGGCTCAAAATGAACACTTTTGACAGAATTTATGAGGTCGTGCGCCGAATCCCGCGCGGCTTTGTCGCGAGCTACGGTCAGGTCGCGGCGCTCGCCGGGAACCCCCGGTGGTCGCGTGTGGTCGGCTACGCGCTCCATGTAAACCCCGATCCCAAGGGCATTCCCTGCTATCGCGTCGTCACGAAGGACGGCCGCCTGTCCGAGGCGTTCGCGTTCGGAGGGGTGAACGTCCAGCGCGAGCTCCTCCTCCGCGACGGCGTCGGATTCACCCCCGACGGCAGGGTGATAATGGAAAAATATAGGTGGAGGCCGTGAGCGCTACCCCATCATTTCCCAATTCCCGCTGACCCGCCAGCAAAGCCACTGCATGAAGTCCGCGCCCGCGAGGTAGATGACGATCGGAAGGGCGAAAGCCGCGAGATTGATGACCGTCGCGGTCGTCGGGCTCTTGCATTTGTGCGAGATGAAAAGCGTCAGCTCCGCGAAAACCGTTAATGAGATTACACGATATACCGTTAGCAAGATTAAATATCCGAGCACCGGCAGGGCGCCTAATTTTGCATATGCCGAAATCGCGGAAACCGGTTCAAAAAGCCCCTGCGAGCCGTATGTCATGATCATCTCGACATAGTGCGGAATGTATACCGCGAGGCAGATCATCAGCGTAAAAATCGCGGCAACGGCGGCGTTATGCTCGAAATAAGTGCGCTTGCCCGCCTTGGTCGTGTAGAGCAAAAAGCCGATTCGCGCGCGGTTGTCATAGGCTATAAGCGGCGAAATTGCGAGGCTAATCCCCAAAATCGCGACCAACCCGAGCCGGTAGTCGGTTTTGAACCCGTTTATCCCGAACATCTCCTCCCAGCCGGTCGTGTAATACATATAATTCTGAACGTCTTTGCCGCCCGAGACCTTGAACGCGTTGTTATACTGATTAACGAGTTTTTCAAATCCGCTGCGCTTAGACCAGTATTCGTTGTCGGTCAAACCGCCTGACATCGCGGCCTTATATCCCTCGGCAAGCTCGTCGGCGGCCGTGCTCATGTAATTGTAGACCTCGGCGGGGCTCGTCTTTGAGTACGCCTCGGCGGCGTAGGCGCGGTAGTGGTTGTCGCTCTGGCTGTACGGGCGGACATAGTTGTACTCGCTGTAAAGCGAGAAAGCGAGCACGGCGATAAGAATTAAAAGTCCCTTGTGCAGAATGAATAATTTGTGCATAGAATATGCAAAAAGCCGTTTCGGTGGCCTTATTTTTATGAGCTTTCTGCGAGCCTTTTTGATCTCTGAAATTGATATATTCTCATACAGCCTCGCCGTCACAAAAATTAACGAAATTATCAGTATTGCGAGCGTCGCCGTCGTCGTCCCGAGCAGATTTATCGGGAACCCGAACAGATTTATATTGGCGTATGTCTTGAACAGGTGCGCCGAGTTCACGAACGCGGCGAGGTTTATTTGCTTGATCGGCGAGAGCACCGACGTCTCGCTGATGAGAAGATACAGCGCGGTCTCGACCCCTCCCGCAATCAGCAGCACGAAGTACGCGGTCGTGTTTTTGAGCCTTATAAACAGGCTTTGCGCGATGAGTGCACAGATAAACATCGCTAAAATTTTGTAAACAAATATAAGTATCATCAGCTGCCGGACGCTTATTCTGAGGTTGCAGCCAAGGAACCCTTTCAGCGATTGCGCAGGCCTCGACAGATCCCCCAAACCGAAGCGGGCCTCGCCTATCCACAGATTCAGAAGAAACAAACCGCCCCCGCAGACAAGGCAGACCGTAAGCACCGCCGCAGTTTTCGACAGTGCGAGCCTCGCCCTGCCGTATCGCAGAGGTTTGACTAATCCTACTATGCCGCTCTCGCGGTCTTTATAAAAAATGACCGTCACTGCAGTGAATATTATGAATAATAAAAGTATATCCGCCGGCGTGTTTTCGACCGCCAAAAGCACGCCGTTTGACGGCGCAAAGACAGGCTGAACGCTCCGAACGCTGTCATAAGCGGCCGGAGTTTTGACGATATTTCGATAGGCGAAGCTCTCGGGGTCTGCAAAAATCGAGACCGCCGTCATCGTCGCCGCGGCGTCGTCGATCGACTGCAGATACTGCCGGTAGGTCCCGACGGCCTTAAGCTGCTCGATCTCGCGGTTCATCATCTGCCGGACCTCCCACTTGCCGGCCTCCCACCCGCCGAACATGTTGTCCCGCCGCGCGACCGAGTAGTCGTAGGCCTCCGCGAAGGTCTTCCCCTCGGCGAGGGCGTAGTACTCCTTGTACTCCCGCGCCGGGCAGTACATCCCGAAATCCTGCGAGCAGGAAATGTAAATGTTCAGCAAAACCGCGCAAACAGCCACTATAACGAACATTTTTTGGTGCAGAAGCTTGTAAAGCTCGTTGCGAAAGATCATATAACCACTTCCACTTCAAAGGCGCCGAGCGCCGTATATAAAGCAAATTCCCCGCAAAGCCAAGCGCTTTGTGGGGAATGGTGAGGATAATAGGACTCGAACCTATGACCCCCTGCACGTCAAGCAGGTGCTCTACCAGCTGAGCTATACCCTCATGTCAACATTGCGATTATACCAGATCGCGCGGCGTTTGTCAAGCCCTTTTTCAAAATTTTTTTGCGAGGCCCTCCGCCATACCTTATATAAATCAAAAAGATCCCCCGAAAATGCAAAATCCGGTTCCGGATAGTTCCTTTGGATTTTCGTCCTTTAAATTGACCGTTTTTTATACCAAAATTGGCAAAATGTCATTTTCAAGCGCATTATTTTGACATTGTGCACAAAGATTTTCGGAAAAATTGAAACTTCGGGAATTATTCTTGACAATTCGGCCAAACCGTGTTATAATTTTCTTGTGTTTCGGGTTAGCGAGGTTTTGCGTCAAAAACCGACCCGGATCAAACTTGGTCGGCCTTTGGGGCCGGCATGAATTGGAGGAATTTTTTATGAAAAGGTTAATTGCTTTGCTGCTCGCCTTTGTCATGATGTTCGCTCTCGTCGCTTGCGGCGACGGCGCTAACGAAGGCAACGGCGGCAACGGAGGAAACGCCGGCGGCAACGCGGGCAACGCGGGCAACGCGGACAACGGCGGCAACGTCGAAGCTCCCGCCAACGGCGAGGACGTCGTCCTGCCGAGAGAGGAAACCCTCTACTTTGCGGGACAGCAGTGGGGCGCCGTGAACTCATGGAACCCCATCGGCACCAACCAGAACAACGCCATGGCGATCGCCACAGGTGTGGGTTGGAGAGAGACCATGTTCGAGACCCTTTATATGTGGAACGCTCTCGACGGTAAGCTCTACGGCCTTCTTGCCAACGACGACTACGCCTGGAACGACGACATGACCCAGCTCACCTGCACCATCAAGGACGCTGCCAAGTGGTCCGACGGCACCGCCGTCACCGCCGCCGACGTCAAGAGGACCTTTGATGTCGGTATCGAGATCGGCAACGGCACCTCGGGCACCTACGGCGCTTATATCGACAGCATCGAGGCGGACGGCAACAAGGTCATCATCAACGCCAAGCTCAACGACGCCGGTCAGCCGGTCAACCCGCTCAAGATCCTCGACTTCCTGGTACTTCAGTCCATCGCCCAGGAGAACTGGATCAACACCTGCGTTGAAAGAAACAACGGCGACGCGACCGCCATACTCAACGACGCCGGCGACGACGTTGTCTGGTCCGGCCCGTACACCAAGTACTACTCTGACGATCAGAAGGTAGTTCTCGTCCGCGACGACAACTACTGGGGCCAGGATTCTTCGATGTGGGGCAAGCTCCCTATTCCGAAGTATCTCGCTCATAACATCTACGCCGATAACGCCGCGGGCGAAGTTGCCCTTAAGGCCGGCGAGGTCGACGTCTGCCAGCAGTTCATCGGCAACGTCCAGAACCTCTGGCTCGAGGACGGTCTTCCGATCTCGACCTACTATGACGAGGCTCCTTACGGCATCTGCCTGACCATGCCTACCGCTTGGTTCAACATGAACATCCCCGTTATCGCCGATAACGCCGCTCTGAGAAGAGCTATCGCCATGGCCGTCGACTATGACTCGATCATCGCCAACGCCATGACCAACCAGTCTCCTTCCTTCTCCGACGTCCCGCGTTCTCTGATGAACCCGACCGAAGGCGAGCAGTCCCTCTATAACCAGTCCGAGGTCGCGGATCTCCAGTTTGCCGGCAACGACATCGACGGCGCGAACGCCCTTCTTGACGAGGCGGGCCTTGTCGATACCGACGGCGACGGCTGGCGTGAGTACAACGGCGAGAAGATCTCTCTTAACGCCGTCTGCCCGAACGGCTGGTCCGACTGGCAGGCTTCTATGGAAATAGTCGCCGCTGCCGGCGAGAAGATCGGCGTCGAGATCACCACTCTCTACCCCGAATACGACATTTACCAGACCGTTTTCGTCGATCCTAACCAGACCGAGTACTCCATCTTCATGTGGTCGCCCGACGCCTCCACTCCGTCCAATCCTTGGACCCGTGTAAACCAGTTCATGGGTATGGACTATATCGGTATCCAGAACAACTGGTCCGGCAACTGGGGTCAGTACAAGAACGAAGAGGCTGACGCTCTTATCAAGCAGATCCCTCTGACCACCGACGAGACCGAGCTTAGGAGACTTTACACCGAGCTCACTAAGATCTACCTCACCGAGGTACCTTCCTTCTCGCTCATGTACCGTCCTTCGATGTTCCACACCGTCAACGAGACTGTATGGACCAACTTCCCTGCCGACGACGGCCGCAACATTCCTCCTGCCGACTGCACTGACGGCTACGGAATCGCTGCTCTTTACGATCTTAAGTTGGTCGGCTGATCTTAAACCCTTAAACGGCCATGCTGAACGGCATGGCCGTTTATCTTAAACAGCAAAATCTACTATAAAGGAGCGCGAGATATGAAAGGCTATCGAAAATATTTCGGCAAGAAGATCCTGTGGTTCGTCATCACGCTTATCGTCGCCGTGGTGCTCAACTTCCTGCTGCCGAGGCTTATGCCGGTCGACCCCGTTGCGGCCATCACCGGTAAGCTTGCGGGCCAGGGCGCCACGGACGCTTCCGCCGTACAAAGGATATATGAGCATTATATGCAGGAGTTCGGACTTGACAAACCCACCTATGTCCAGTTCTGGCTGTTCGTCAAAAACGCCGTCAGGGGCAACTTCGGAATTTCATTCTCGCAGTATCCCCGCCCCGTCAGCGACATAATCGGCTCGGCCATCGTCTGGACGGTCGCTTTGCAGCTTCCCGCGATACTGGTCGGCTGGATACTCGGGAACCTCCTCGGCGCCCTCGCGGCGTACATAAAAAAGGGGTTCGATAAGGTGCTTCTGCCGGTATCCCTGTTTCTCTCAAACGTCCCCGCGTTCGGCATGGCAGTGGTCATGCTCGTCATATTCGGCGTAACGCTTAAGATAGCGCCGATTGCGGGAGGTTACGCTTACGACATGATACCCCACCTCAGCTGGGACTTCATAAAATCTGTCATAAGCCACTATCAGCTGCCGTTCTGGTCGATAGTTTTGGTATCTATCGGCGGGCAGGCGGTCGGTATGCGCTCGATGTCTATATACGAGCTCAACGCCGACTATGTAAAATACGCAAGATTTTTGGGGATCAAGGACTCGAAGATCGTCGGCTACGTCTTCAGAAACGCCATGCTCCCGCAGGTGACCGGCCTCGCGCTCTCGATAGGAACGATGATAGGCGGCGCCCTCGTCGCGGAGATAATCTTCAGCTACCCCGGCCTCGGCTCGACGATGTATTCCGCCGTAACCGCCGCCGACTATCCCCTTATTTCGGCGACAACGCTCATAATCACCATCATGGTGCTTTTGGCGACCTTTATTCTTGACATCATCTACGGCTTCATCGACCCGCGCGTCAAGGCCGCTCAGTTCGAGTAAGGAGGGAATGAAATGAAAAACACAATAAGACAGGTTTTCCATTCCCCCAAGTTTGTGGCAGGGTTTGCGATATTTGTAGCGATACTTCTCGTCATGTTCATCTACCCGCTCATAAACCCGGGGAACCCCTTGGAGCAGATCGGCGTGGGCACGTTTGCCAAGCCGGGAACATATATATCCCTCTATGACGCCGCGAAGACGAATACCCAGACCCTTCGGCTTCCCGAAGCCGCCGACAACCGCATCGCCGCGCGGCTCTCGATGGACGACCGGGTCGAAATGATAAACTGGTTCGGAACGATGAACATAAGCGTCGAGGGGCTCGACATCAACGACACCGACGCGCTGATCGAGCTTTGGAACCAAAATTACGACCCCTCCGCCCGCCCCGAGGGAATGACCTCGGCTAAGATAAACTATTATAAGAGGTTAAATAACTCCATAGCCGAGCTTTCGGCCTCGGACACCATCTCCATCGCCGATTACGACGAGGAGGGGAATCTCGCCGTCACCAAGACCATATCCGACACCGACTATGTGAACACAAAAGACGTAGCCAACGTAAAAACGCTCCCGCTCGGCACAGATAACTTCGGCCGCGACGTTCTGAAGGAGCTTGTAAGCGCGACCGGGACGTCTATAAGGATAGGTCTCATCGCGGGCATAGTCGCAACGCTCATCGGCCTTACCTTCGGGCTTTTGGCGGGCTATCTCGGCGGAGTTGTGGACGACATAATCATGTTCGTCACGAATATATTCACCGTTATACCGAGCTTCGTTTTACTTATCCTCATTACCTATTCGCTGGGGCAGGAGCAGCGCGGCGCCGCCATCGTCGCGATAGTCATCGGCCTTACGAGCTGGACATGGACGGCGAGGTCGGTGCGCTCGCAGGTAATATCCTTAAGAAACCGCGACCACGTCAACCTCTCGAAGCTCTCGGGACACAGCCTTATTCGGATAGTCGTCATGGACATCCTCCCGTATATCGCCTCTTACGTTGTTATGGCGTTTATTTTACAGGTCTCGTCGGGCATTCTGGCCGAGGCGCAGCTGTCGCTTCTGGGGCTCGGTCCCAAGACCACGCAGGTGCCGACTTTAGGACTTATGATGAACTGGGCGATGCTCTATTCGGCGCACACCAACGGCTCGTGGTGGGCATACTTCCCGGTCATTTTGGTCATCACCCTGATCTCGTTCTCGCTGAACCTCATGAATACCGGGCTGGATCAGGTGTTCAACCCGACGTTAAGAGACTAAGGAGGCAGTGCTATGGGAAAAGTTATGCTTGAGGTAAGAAACCTCAAAACAAAATATGTGACCCGCTTCCACGAGGACGTTTACGCCGTCGACGGCGTGAGCTTCACCATCGAGGAGGGGAAGAGCCTCGGCATCGCCGGGGAGTCGGGCTGCGGAAAATCGACCCTTGCGCTCTCGATGATGGGATACTACTTCCCGCCGCTGCACTATATGAGCGGGGACATCATCATCGACGGCAGGAACATCTCGGGCCTCGACCCCGACGTCGTGAGAAAGTCGATCCTCGGCTCGGAGATAGCCTATATCCCGCAGGCGGCGATGAACGCCCTGAACCCGACCCAGAAGATAATCAAGTTCATCACCGACGTTTTGAGGGCGCACGACCCGAAAAAGGACAAAAAGGAGATCCGCGACATGGCGGAGGCGAGGTTTGCCGAGCTCGGCCTGCCGAAGGAGACCCTTGAAAAGCACGCGGTCGAGCTTTCGGGAGGCATGAAGCAAAGGACGGTCATCGCCGTGTCGACGATACTTAACCCGAAGGTCCTCATCGCCGACGAGCCCTCCTCCGCGCTCGACGTCACCAGCCAGAAAATGGTAATCAAGATGATGCGCGAGCTTATGGAAAAGGGCTATATCAAGTCGATGCTCTTTATCACCCACGAGCTGCCGCTTCTTTACAACGTAACCGACGACATCATGGTCATGTACGCCGGGCAGATAGTCGAAAAGGGCACCGCGAAGGAAATGGTCTTCGACCCCGTTCACCCATACTCCCACGGGCTAATGGGCTCGATACTCGTGCCCGAGGAGGGAACGAGGGGCCAGAAGCTCGGGGCGATACCCGGGGCTCCCCCGAACCTTAAAAAGCCGCCGGACGGCTGCCGCTTCGCCGAAAGGTGCAAATATGCCTGCCCCGAGTGCCGGTATGCCTCGATCCCCGAAAAGCCCTTCGGCGAGGGAAGGATGTATCGCTGCCTCAAGGGCGTAGACGAGCTGAAGGAGGTGTATTCCGGTGAGTGAGATGGAAAAGGCGCGCCGCAGCGTTGATTTTGCGGATAAGCCGCTCTGCCTTTCGGGCAGGGGCGTTACAAAGGTCTTCGGAATAGGCGACAAAAAGACCGTAGCCGTGGATCATGTCGATTTTGACTTTCATGAGGGGGAGTTCGTCTCAATAGTCGGCGAGTCCGGCTCGGGAAAGACCACCCTGTCGAAGATGCTTTTAGGGCTTCTCGGTCAGAGCGAGGGGCAGATACTGTTTCAGGGAAAGCCCCGCGACATTTCGAGCGGGAGAAAGAAAAAGGAATACTGGAAGGGGATCCAAGCCATTTTCCAGGACCCGTTCTCGTCCTTCAACACCTTCCAGAAGGTCGACGCGGTGCTTTTGGACTGCATCAATATGCGCGGCGGAAAGGGACTTTCCAAGCAGGATAAGTACGACATGATGACCGAGGCCTGCAACTTCGTGAACCTTAAGTTTGCCGAGCTTACGAACAAGTACCCGTTCGAGCTTTCGGGCGGACAGATGCAGAGGCTGATGATCGCGAGGATATTCCTTCTGAAGCCCAAGATCCTGCTTGCCGACGAGCCGACTTCCATGGTCGACGCGTGTTCGAGGGCGACGATCCTCGATATGCTCCTCAACTTGAGAGACGAGACGGGTATGACCGTTATCTTCATCACCCACGACATCGGGCTTGCCTATTATATTTCCGACACCGTTTATATAATGGAGCACGGGAAGTTCGTCGAATACGGAAAGGCCGACGAGGTCATTCTGCAGCCGAAGGCGCCCTATACCAAGCGGCTCATTTCGGACGTGCCGAAGATACATGAGGAGTGGGACCTTTCCACCGTAGACCTTTTGAAGACCGAATAAGGAGAAAAGCTATGCAAAAAAGCGAAATAAAGGCGCTTATCGCCAAAATGACCCTTGAGGAAAAGGCGGGGCTGTGCTCGGGAGGAGACTTCTGGCACACAAAAGCGGTCGAGCGCCTCGGGATACCCGCGGTGATGGTATCGGACGGGCCTCATGGCCTAAGAAAGCAGGACCTTAAGGCGGACCACCTCGGCGTGAACGACAGCATTAAGGCGGTCTGTATGCCCGCGGCCTGCGCTACGGCGGCTTCGTTTGACCGCGATTTGATCGGTAAAATGGGGCGCAGTATCGGTTCGAGCTGTCAGCACGAGCAGCTCAGCGTGGTGCTCGGGCCCGCCGTAAACATCAAGCGCTCGCCCCTTTGCGGCAGAAACTTCGAGTATCTCTCGGAGGACCCGTATCTTGCGGGGGAGATGGCCGCGGCGTACATAAACGGCGTGCAGTCGCAGGGGGTCGGCACCTCTATCAAGCACTTCGCCGCAAACAGTCAGGAGCACCGCAGGATGAGCTCGTCGTCGAACGCCGACGAGAGAACTCTCCGCGAGATATACTTCCCCGCGTTCGAGACGGCGGTGAAAAAGGCGCAGCCGTGGACGGTAATGTGCTCGTATAACCGCATCAACGGCACCTACGCGAGCGAGAACAAGTGGCTTCTGACCGACGTTTTGCGCGGCGAGTGGGGGTTTGAGGGATTTGTAGTCAGCGACTGGGGAGCCGTTTCGGACCGAGTCAAGGGCGTTGAGGCGGGGCTTGACCTCGAAATGCCCTCGTCGGGAGGATATAACGACAAAAGGATAGTCGAGGCTGTCCGCTCGGGCAGGCTCGATGAGAAATACGTCGACCTTGCGGTCGAGAGAATACTTAACATAGTTTACCGCTATGTCGAAAACGCCAAGCCCGAGACCCCTTGGGACAAGGAGGCGGATCACCTTCTTTCGGCGAAGATCGCCGAGGAGTGCATGGTGCTTCTTAAAAATAATGGCGCGCTCCCGATAAAATCGGGCGAAAAGGCCGCGTTTATCGGCGAATTTGCCGAGAGGCCGAGGTTCCAGGGCGGCGGGTCGAGCCATATAAACAGCTTTAAGGTGACCTCCGCAGTCGACGCCGCGAAGGCCGAGGGGCGCGACTTCACCTATGTAAAGGGCTACGACGTGAGCTCCGATACCGCAACTGATGAGATGATAGCCGAGGCGGTGAAGGCCGCGAAGGAGGCCGACGTCGCGGTCGTGTTCGCGGGGCTCCCCGATTCGTACGAGTCGGAGGGGTACGACAGGAGCCATATGCGCCTGCCGGAGTGCCAGAACAGGCTCATCGAGGCGGTCGCGGAGGCGAACCCGAACACCGTGGTGGTGCTTCACAACGGCTCGCCGGTGGAAATGCCGTGGATAGATAAGGTCAACGCGGTGCTGGAGGCTTACCTCGGCGGGCAGGCCGTGGGCATCGCGGAGGTAGATTTGCTGTTCGGCAAGGCCAACCCCTGCGGGCACCTTGCGGAAAGCTTCCCGATAAAGCTCTCGGATAACCCGTCGTACCTCTACTACGGCGGCGAGGGCAACGAGGCCGACTACCGCGAGGGAGTTTTCGTCGGGTACCGCTATTACGACAAGAAGGAGATGGCGGTGCTGTTCCCGTTCGGGCACGGGCTTAGCTATACGAGGTTTGAATATTCGGATCTTGAAATATCGAAGCCGGAGATCGCGGACAACGAGGAGCTGCGGGTGCGCTTAAAGGTTAAAAACGTCGGCGAGATGGCCGGAAAGACCGCCGTGCAGCTTTACGTCGGCGACAAAAAGAGCACGGTGATGCGGCCGGTCCGCGAGCTCAAGGGGTTCGAGAAAATTCACCTTGAACCGGGCGAGGAAAAAACGGTAGAATTTGTCCTTGACAAACGCGCCTTCGCGTATTATAATGTCGGTATCCACGACTGGCACGTCGAGACGGGCGAGTTTACTATAGAAATAGGCGAGTCCTCGCGGGATATAAGGCTGAGCGGGACCGTTAAGGTCAATTCGACCGTGAAGATAAAGCCGCGCTATACCGCAGATTCGATATTCATGGACATTATGTCGGATCCCGACGCGGTCAGAAAGATCGAGCCGTTCATCAAAAAGATGAGGGGAGATCAGTCAGCCGCTTCCGAGACTTCGGAGGCCGCCGCGGAAGCCGTCACCGACGATATGGGGAACGCGATGTTCAACTATATGCCGCTGCGCGGGCTCGTGATGTTCAGCGGGGGAGGCGTTCCGGGAGACCTTATCGACAAGGTCGTGGAGACGCTCAATTCCTGAAAAAAAGAAAAATAATTTTTGGCAGGAGGCTTTCGGGTCTCCTGCTTATTCGGAGGACAAAATGCAGACCCGACAAAACCGAAGCGACTTTACAAAAAAGCTCACCGTACTTATCCTTCCCATAGCGTTTCAGATGTTCATGCAGGCGCTGGTGTCGGCGTCCGACGCGTTTATGCTCGGGGCGCTGACGCAGGACGCGCTTTCCGCCGTGTCGCTTGCTTCGCAGGTGCCGTTTGTCCTGAACATGCTTCTGATGGCGATGACGACCGGGCTGTCGCTTTTTGCGGCGCAGTATTGGGGCAAGGGCGACGTCGACTCGGTCGAGAGATACTTCGGCTATGCCATGCGGGTGTCATTCGGGGTGGGGCTTTTGTTCGCGGCGGCGGCGTTTCTGACCCCGAATTTAGTCATGCGGATCTTTACCGACGAGGAGACGCTCATAAAAATGGGCGCGGTGTATCTTCGGGTGGTCGCGGTTTCGTTTCTTCTGACCTCGGTTTCGCAGACATACCTCTGCGCCCTGAAAAACAGCGGCCGAGCGGGGATCTCGAGCATAATCGGCTCGTCGGCCGTCGTCATAAACATAGTTCTGAACGCGGTGTTCATCTTCGGCCTTTTTAATTTCCCGAAGCTTGAAATAGCGGGCGCCGCCCTCGCGACGGATATCGCCAGAATAATTGAACTTTTGTGGTGCGTTTTCGAGACTGCCAAAAAGGACAGGGTGAAGCTTCGGGCGAAGAACCTGTTCGGCAGGGTGGGGGAGCTGCGCAGAAAATTCTGGAAATATACCGCGCCGTCGCTCGGCAATCAGATAGTCTGGGCGATAGGGTTTTCGATGTACTCGGTCATCATGGGGCACCTCGGAAACGACGCGGTCGCGGCAAATTCGGTCGCGAATATCGTCAAGAACCTGCTGTCATGCGTGGTGTTCGGCCTCGGCAGCGCGGGAGGGATAATGGTCGGGAACGAGCTCGGCGCGGGGCGGCTCGACATCGCCAAGGAATACGGCGCGAGGCTCATTAAGCTTGCGGTCATCTGCGGCGCGGTCTCGGGGCTTCTGATGCCGCTCACCGAACCTATTATCCTCGCCGTGAACGATTTGAGCGACACGGCCGCGGGGTATCTGCACGCGATGCTCTGGATGTGCACCTACAACATGGTCGGGCAGGCCATCAACGTCATGACCATAAACGGCGTGTTTTCGGCCGGCGGGGACACGAAGTTCGGGTTCATCTGCGACACTGTGACGATGTGGGTCTACTCGATCCCGTTCGGGCTTCTGGCGGCGTTTGTCCTTAGGCTCCCCGTCGAGGCGGTGTTTTTCGTCATCACCCTCGACGAGATCGTCAAGCTCCCGGCGGTGTATAGGAATTATAAGAAGTATAGGTGGCTGAAGGACCTGACGACGGGGGAGTAGGGAAGAGGGCGGGGGACAGAAGTCAGAGAACAGATTATCAAGGTTGCGCCTGCGGCGCGGTCAGAGGGCAGAAGTAAGAGGACAGAGGGCAGATTTTTAAGGGGGCGACGGGGCGGCATTTTTTGCTGCGAAGGGGGAAAAGAGGGGATGCTGAAGGGTTGACTGCGGCAGATTAAAGGGCAGGGGGGACTATCAGACAACAGTTTTTTTAAGGTTGCGCCTGCGGCGCGGTTTTAAGGCTGGCGGCAAGGACGCGGGCGGAGGGAAGATTTTTAAGGTGGGGCCTACGGCCCGATCAGAAAGCAGAGAACAGATTTTTAAGGTGTCGCCGGGGGCGGCGTTTTTTCATCGCGATGAAATGTCCTCCCATATATACCGAAAAAACGGGGAAAAGTTGCATACAAACGTGCAACATTTTGAAAAATTTTTTAAAAAAGCCCCTCGGAGTCCAAATGTACGGACTGTTAAGGGGGTTAAGGGACAAAAATTCGGGGCGGATTTTGTGCAGAGTGACGAAAGGGAGTAAGCCGAAAAGGTTTCGCCGGCCTTTCCTCAAAAGGCCGCAGGATTCAAATGCAAGCTGGTTTTGTTACTGCTCGACTGCCCTCGGCAAAAAGTACCGCCTCGGTTGTCTTGCAGACAAAACCCCGCGTGCATCGGGCAGAGCCCTTTGGTCGCGACCGCAGTCGCGAAACTCCCTTACGCGCCAGCGAGCGCAGGACGGGGAGAAAAAATCTGTCCGTCCCCGGGCGAAGCCGCCGCTTCCGGCGGGTTCGCTGCGCAACGGGCACTAAGGTACGATTCAGCAGTCGACAAGGCGTTGCGTTCTCGTAAGGGGTCTCCCCGTTTGCCGAGCGACGAGCGAGGTAAAGAGAAGGTCGGGCAACATCAAGGTCAAACGGTTGGGCTCAAGGTAGGGGTTACAATCCCGATTTGCCGAGCGATGAGCGAGGCAAGCGCTGCACTAAGGTGGAGCTATAATAGCTTGGGGTGGGAGCTGCGCTATGGGTGGGGGCGAAGCCCTTTGCGCGTTTTCAACGCGCTACTCGCCGCGAGATAAATTTTATACTTTGCAAAATGTAGAATTTAGTGCCTTTTAAAAGGTTATCACAAAACTTGACGCGCGGCGGACAACATTCGCTTCGCAAATGTGGGGGCTTCGCCCTGGTCACCGCCGCTACACCCTTTTTGTAGCGTGCTCCCGCTTTCCTGCCCCTACCTATTCTCGCCCGGCCTTCCTGCCTCCCCGCAGCAAAACGCAGTCCCCATGTGGCGAAGCCCGAGGCGGCAGCGGAGCTGCCGCCGTGTCCGACCCGCTTGCGGGTCGGACGTGAGCCGAAGGCTCACACGGGGCTTCGCCATGCGGGGGCTGCACTTTGGTGCGGGAGGCGCGTGGGTGCGGGGGCGAAGCCCCGGGTGCGCGCGGAGCGCGCACCCGCCCGCCGTGCTCCGCACGGCGGGTAAGCGGCAGCGAAGCTGCCGCAGGGGCTTCGCCCACAGGCAAGGTGCGACCCCACCCCCACCACACCCCCAACGAGCCTTATTCGGTCAATTGCCCTAAGCTCGTTGTTGATTTCCCGCCATAAATCGGGCCATATATCCCGCAAAGTCTTATTCGCGCATACACGCAGTGGCGCAAAAGCAGGGCTTTGCCTCTCCTTTTTTTACCTTACCCCCTTTTTACCTCACTCCCCCTCCACCGCCTCTTTCACCCCCTCGAAGACGGTCAGCGCCTCCTCGAAATTCTCCCTCATCTGCTCCTCCGAGGTCGACAGCAGCTTCGCGGGCTCGCGCACCCCGAGATAGACCCCCTCCGGCATCGCCTGCCACTTGAGCCTGTCCCGCGTGAGCTCGCAGTTGATCAAAAGCCCAAACTCGTTGATGTTTTCGTCGTCGGGATAATCCTCCCGGAAATCGTGAAGAATAAAATCGGTCGGCTGATCGCTCAGAAGCAGGACGTTTTCGCCGCTCTGGAGCTGGCTCATAAGCTGCGCCTGCGACGCCGTGACGGTGTTCGGGTCGGAATAATCGGTCGAGATGTTGTAGACCATCACCGCGACCTCGCCGTCGCCGTTTTTGTCGGGAGTATAGCTCTCAAAGAACTCCTCGATCTCCTCGGTGCGGTAGTAAAACCCCGGGTCTGCCGAGACGACAAGGACGGTAAGATCCGGCTTTTCGGCAGTCACCATGTCGTAGGTGATGTAGCCGACGATAAGCACCATCGCGATGACAAAGAGTATCAGCCACTTTGAGCGGTACCACGCGCCCTCGGCCTTCTGTAAAAGGGTGAGCTTCGGCTGCTCCTCGTGGATCTCCTTCACGGTGTCCGAGTTCTCGATGACCCCCTGTTTAAGCTTCATGAGCTCAATTTTCCGCTCCTGAAGCCCCTTTTCGTACTCGGCGCGTTCCTTTTCCTCGCGTTCCTGCCTTTCCTTTTCGAGAGCCTCGCGCTCGCGCTGCTGCGCCTGTTCCTGTTCTCGCAGCTGCCTCTCGAATTCTATATCCTCCTTCGGGATAAACCCGTCGCGTTTCTCCATAAAAAACACCTCGCTTTTAATTTATTATAGCACTGTTTCAAAAGAAATACAATGCTTTTTCGGGATATTTCCGTCGGGGGAGGCAGCGCTCAAAAAAATTAAAAAAATTTTTCAAAAACCCCTTGACAAGCGCACGAATATGAGTTATAATATCCAAGTCGCCTCGAATAAGAGGCACTTAGGAAGCATAGCTCAGCTGGGAGAGCACTTGCCTTACAAGCAAGGGGTCATAGGTTCGAGCCCTATTGTTTCCACCAT
>CANQLR010000018.1 GCA_947624745.1 uncultured Clostridia bacterium
CTGCTTTGCTATGCCTTTTTCTTCTTCATATATTTTTTCATTTTTCCTATTGACTTTTATTTGCAGGTTTCACATAATACTTCAATGTCATAGCTGAAGTAAGGTGGCACAGTCTTTTTGATTTATGCAATTGTCAAGGTACAATAAAGAGTCACATAGTGACTTCCTTAATAATAGCATATTTTCATCTACTTTGCAACTATCATTTTCTAACTCCGTATGCATGTAAGGTAGCAAATGACTGGCTTCGTAACGAATGGGACGGACATCTGTATCTTCACGATGCCCATTCGTCGACATTTGTGCATTACTGCTTTGCCTATGACCTCAAGGACTTAGCTGAAAAGGGCTTATTCTTCATCGACAACTTCAATGCCGAGCCCCCTCAGCACTTGGAGACGTTCGTAGACTTCGTAAAGGAATTCGTGAGCTGGACTTGCAACCGCAGCTCGGGAGCGGTCGGCCTCCCTAACCTGATTCCATATATGTAACGTACTACGACGATTGGGTCATGCCATGGTCTGAGATGTTTGCCTCTTTTACTAAAGATATAGCAGCAGGTCGAGCTAAGGACAGAAACCTATCTCTTGCCGTTTCCTCCAATCCTTACATCACGAGGGTGATCTATAACAACCCCGCAACAATAGTGTGGTGGAGCGATGGTGTAAAGACAGTAGTACGCTGTCAGCCCGGAGATACATATTCTCCCGAGACAGGGCTCGCAATGGCAATAAGCAAAAGAGTGTACGGCAACGATAACAGGTTTAACAAGGTCTTTGCGAGGTGGCTGCCGCACAATGAAGTTTGAGGTCATAAACGATAGGGGAGTCACAGTTATGCAAACAACTATGAAATCCTGTATCCCCGATGAAGAACAGCTGACCTATATGAGCAAGGCGGGTTATAAGTTCAAGCTTGAAGGAAAGGTTGTAACGCTTAAAAAACTTAAAGAGTTCCAGAAGGAGGAATTAAATGCCTGAAATAAGAATCAAGTACCATGACAATGACATACCGAGGCTTAGGAAAATAGACAAAGGTGACTGGATAGACCTCTGCGCGGCAGAGACGATAAAGATGCTTCCGAATACATATCACCTTATTTCGCTCGGCGTGTCGATGAAGCTGCCCGACGGGTACGAGGCGCATATAGCTCCAAGAAGTTCGGCATTCAAGAACTGGGGTATCATCCAGACAAACAGCGTCGGAGTTGTAGACAACTCATACAGTGGCGATCACGACGTTTGGTGTATGCCCGTATATGCCACAAGAGAGACCACGGTTAACAAGGGCGACAGGATATGCCAGTTCAGACTTGTAAAGAAAATGGAAACACCTGAGTTCGTCGAAGCCGAACACCTCTCTGATACGGACAGAGGCGGGTTCGGATCAACCGGCGTGTCATAAGTAAAAAAATCAGGCAGACAATTATCAAATGTTGTCTGCCTGAAATGTATTAAGGGTATTGACAAAGTATATACTTCTGATGTAT
Source organism: uncultured Clostridia bacterium (assembly GCA_947624745.1). GTDB lineage: Bacteria > Bacillota > Clostridia > Oscillospirales > Ruminococcaceae > Faeciplasma. The sequence goes on from CANQLR010000018.1 coordinate 1,490, forward strand.
AATAATGTCACAAGGAGGTTTTAGCTATGAACAATACAAGCATAAGCATCAAGATTGATCCTAAACTTAAAAAGGAATCGCAAGCATTGTTTGAAAGCTTCGGATTAAGCCTCAGCTCAGCAGTGAATATGTTTTTGCGCCAAGCGGTACGCGAACAAGCAATCCCTTTTAGAATTGGAGCTCTGGTTCCGAACGAAGAAACATTAAAGGCTATTGAAGACGCACGAAACGGCATAGGGCTAAGCAGGGGATTTTCGTCAGTCGAAGAGTTGATGGAGGATTTAGATGCTGACGATTAAATATCAAGCAGCCTTCAAGAAAGATTATAACCGCATAAAGAAACGCGGTTATAATATAAAGCAGCTTGAAGATGTTATCAGGACTCTTTCAGAAGGAAAGTCACTCCCTCCCAAATTCAGAGACCATATACTCAGCGGCAATTACTCCAATTGCCATGAGTGTCATATTTCTTCCGACTGGCTTTTGATATATGAGATAGAACAGCAAGAGTTGATCTTATATCTAATAAGAACAGGAACGCACAGTGACCTATTTTGAACATGTTTTATAGTTTAGCGGATTGTAAAATGTTCGCCATATTTTCATAAGCAAAAATAAGTCTACCTCGAAGCAGGTAAATTTATCTTTGTTTATGTACTTGAGTCTTGCATAAATCATCAGACTGTGCTATAATCGAAATATGATTATTTGTTAAAAAATTGTTGTGTATATTGCACAAATTTTGCAAAGATACAGCTCGGGATAAATGGCGATTATTGACGAAAAATCACCTTTGGTAAGGATGAGGTCCCCGGTCCGAATCCGGGTATCAGCTCCACAGCTCCCGAAAGGCTTTTCGGGGGCTTATTTTTTTCGACGGGAGGTGAAAAAATGAAGGAAAACGAGTATAACGACCTGAAAAAATGGTATGAGGAGACCGCGGACGAGCGCTGTGAGGAGATGGGCGAGTTCTTTGGGCGAAGGATAGGGAACTATGAGGAGCATATGAGCGCATGGGCGAAGCACTATAAGAGGGTGGCAGAGCTTGTCCCCGAGGGCGCGAAGACGCTTTTGGACCTCGGATGCGGGACGGGGCTCGAGCTGGACAGAATTTTCGAGCGGCTGCCGGATATAAGCGTCGTCGGGATAGACCTTTCCGAGAGCATGACGGCGGAGCTTTTAAAAAAGCACGGGGACAAAAACGTTGAGATAATACTTGACGACTATTTTTCGCACGACCTCGGGGAAAACCGCTTTGACGTTGCGGTTTCGGTGGAGTCGCTCCATCACTTTACGCAGGAAAAGAAGGTCGGACTTTTCGCGAAGGTCTGCCGCGCGCTTAAGCCGGGAGGGGTTTACATCGAGTGCGACTACATCGCCGGGAGCGAGAAGGTCGAAAAGCTTGCCTTTTCGGAGTGCAGGCGCAGAAGGTTGCGGGACGGTGTCCCGGAGGGGGAGTATGTTCATTTCGACACGCCGCTGACGCTTGAACACGAACTTGATGCGATGATGCGCGGAGGATTTGAGAGAGCGGAGCTGATCGAAGACATCGACGGCACGCCGATAATCATGGCGCGAAAGAGAGTAAAAGCATGAAAATTTCGGTAATGGGCTACAGCGGGTCGGGAAAATCTACCCTCGCAAGGGTTTTGGGCGAAAAATACGGGGCGGAGGTTCTGCACTTCGACGCGATACACTGGCTTCCCGGGTGGAAGGAGAACACCAAGGAGGAAAAGCTTCGGCTCACCGAGGAATTTTTAAATTCTCACGACTCCTGGGTGATCGACGGGAACTATAAAAGATTTTTACTGGAGCGCCGAATCGAGGAATCGGACAGGATAATTTTAATGCTTTTCGGGCCGATATCCTGCCTTATCAGAGTTATAAAGCGATACATTAAATACAAGGGCAGGACCCGCCCGGACATGGGCGCGGGGTGCGATGAAAAGATTGATCGTGAGTTTGTAAAATGGGTGCTTTGGGAGGGACGGAGCAAGGACAAGAGGGAGTATTTTAAGAGCCTTGAGAGGGAGCATCCCGAAAAGGTCATCGTGATAAAGAATCAGCGGGAGCTTGATCGGTTCACCGAAAAAATTCGGGAGGACGAAAATTTATTGTAACGAAAAGGATATAAGCGCGTCTAACTGACAAAGGCGCGCTTTTTAATACAAAAACGGGAGGTGAAGCGTTTGGACTTCGATGAAATTTATTCCGAATACTTTCCGCAGGTATACCGCTATCTGCTGTCGAGGTGCCGCGACGGCAGCCTCGCCGAGGAGCTGACGCAGGAGACCTTTTACAGGGTGATAAAAAATATCGGCTCCTTCCGCGGGGACTGCTCGCTTTCAAGCTGGGTGATAGGAATCGCGAAAAACGCATACCTCAGCCACCTAAGAAAGCAGGGGAGGGCGGCGCCTCTCGAAGCTGCGGAGAACGCCTCGGACGGGGAGACCCCGGAGGACCGCTTTATCGAGCAGGACAGCGCCGAAGCGGCGTACAGGGCGCTTCACCGGCTTTCGGAGCCTTACAAGGAGGTATTTATGCTCAGGGTGTTTTCGGAGCTTTCCTTCAAGCAGATAGGCGAGCTTTTCGGCAGCACCGAGGTTTGGGCGAGGGTGACGTATCACCGCGCGAGACAAAAGATAAAGGAGGAGATCGAATGAACTGCGGGATAATCAGGGACCTGCTCCCGGCATATGCAGAGGGCGTTTGCAGCGACGAGACAAGGGCGGCCGTTTCGGAGCACCTTGAAAGCTGCGAGGAGTGCAGAAAAGAGTATCTTTCGATGAAAAAGGATATACCCGTCATCGACGAAAGAGTGCTCGACATAAAAAAGGCCGGGATCATAAAAAAGGTCAGAAAGAAGTTTTATATAAAGGGCGCGATGTCCGCCTGCGCGGGGGTATGCGCGTTCGCTCTGGTGTTCGCGATAGGCGCGGCGGCGGTGAAGTACCGGGGGTCGGACATAGTGATAGCTCCCGAAAACGGCGTTTCGCAGAAGGCGGGGTATAAGATCCCCGACGGCGCATCGCTGATGTATAAGGGCAAAAACGAGGCTGGGGAGCCGGTCATCGTCGCCCAAAGGCAGGACGGCAGCGAGGCCGGGGAGGTGCCGCAGGAATATATCGACACCGAGGAGATGACCGACAGGAACTACACGTTTTCGTTTTACAGGCTCAACGGCTCGGGCGAGCTCGAATTCAAAGAGCAGGAGATCAAGCCGAAAAGGATAACGGTAACGCTTGACGGTAAGGCCGCGCCGTGGTTCGTGATAGACTATCCCTCGCCTATGCTTTCGGGCGACGAGGCGGGGGAGTGGAGCTGGACGGGATTGGGCGCATGGACGTTTCTGGACGACGTTATCAAGACCTTCGATGAGGTAATATATCCCGACGAAAACGCGTTCGGCTTCGGCTTCGGCGAAAACGGCGAGGGGGATAGGCTCGATATAAGCTTTGATCTTGAGGATATAAAAAGGGCGGTGCCCTGCGTGTTCGAGGTGTATAAGCAAAACGAGGCCGGCGTTTCGCTCGTCGACGTGGAAGGGGTGAGCCTCGGGGACCGCAAGGTGTCGATGGATATCGACATCGCAGGAAACGCCGCCGAGTGGAACGGCAGCGAGATGGCGCCGCTCGATTGGAGCTATCACGTCGAAAACGGCGAGTTTATCATCGACCGCTCGGGAGAAAACCTCGGCAGGCAGTGCTGGCTCAGGATAATCTGCCTGACGGTCGAGCACACCGACGGCTCGCGCAGCCTTATGCAGGGAAACTGGGTCGTGCCGTTCACGGTATAAAAATAAGTCCCCCGACTTGGGGGACTTTTCATATGTTCTTTTTTAAAAACATCACTCCGTCGCGGAGGCCGAAAAGCCATCTGTCCGAGAGCTTTTGCGCGAAGCAGGGCTTTCGGAGCCGGGAAAAGATGATCCTTCGCATCGCTTTGCTGTCAGGTCTTCTCCACCGGCAGCCAGACCTCGATGTATCGGTTCTTTCTGACCCTTGCGTCTTCCTCGTCGTCGTTCGACCAGTACCAGTGGGTGATCTCAAGCTCCGGCGCTTTGCGGAGCTGATAGCCGAGGGTCGGAAGAAGGTCGGATACCATGTTTTTACGGAGCTCCAAAAAGACCTCGGTCGGAAATTCCGTTCTTTCCGTCTCGCAGACAAGGTATGTTCCGGCGGGAACGGCGAGGTTTTTATACTTTTTTGCGCCCGCGTCTCCGAAGTCGTCGGCGAGGCTATCGTAGTTCTTTTTCGACAGGAACGCGCCGATATAGCAGTCGAACCCGTCGTCGTCGCAGTTATCTACCGCAAGAACGCTCGTCTCGTAATCACGCGAGAGCCACTGCAGGGCGTACTGCTGCTCGCGGGTCGAGATGTAAAAATCCGCCTCCTGATCGCGGCGCTCGCCGGGGCTGCCGGATAAGCGCCTCATGGTCCCGGTCATGACCGTTTCTTTTCTTTCGACAATTTTGTAGTTCATGGTGTTACCCTCCAAAATAAGTTTTATTCTGAGGCGTGAAAACGATTTGAGCGTACCGCCGCCGCGCGCCTGCGACGGTGTGATGCCGTGGAAAGCGCGGAACGCCTTTGAAAAGCTGTCGGGGCTGTCGTAGCCGTACTTTAAGGCCACGTCGATGACCTTCGCCTTTTCGCTTTGAAGCTCGATTCCCGCGAGGGTAAGCCTGCGCCGGCGGATATACTCGCCGAGAGTGTAGCCGCAGAGTATCGAGAAAGCCCGCTGGAAGTGATATTCCGAGCAGAAGCAGAGCCCTGCCGCCTCGCGGTAGCTTATCTCGCCGTCAAGATTATCCTCGATGTAATCAAGAGCCTTCGACATTCCGTCTATCCAGTTCATTTTCCTCACCTCGCTTATATGGTAACACATATTAAATCAGAATTCCCGACTTTTTCTGCTTTCTTCTGACGGATATGTCAGCCGGATAAGGCAGAGAACAAAAGATACATCAGCGCGCAGACGATCAGCGCTATCAGCGCGGCTTGGATCGCCAAAAGGATCTTCTGATAGGGGCGCTTGCCCTCCTCGCGGGCCTTTTCGATCTCCGAAAGGCTCTTGCCCTCCATGAACGCCGAAATTTCCTTGAAGGTATGGATATCGTACTTTTTCTTGTATTTCTCGACCCTCGCCGCGAAAAACATCGTTATCGCGGCAATCACGAGGAACACCGCCATTCCCCACAGGCCCAGAAAGTGCGCGAGGGGTATCGGCGTTAAAAGCATGATGATAAAAAGCACCGTCAATATATATCCGTCTCTCACGAATTTTGCATACTCCTGCCCGTCGATCTGTTTTTTCATTTCATTAAGGTCTCCTTTTATCAAAGCGTCAAGGGACGTCCCGAAAACCTCGCTCAGTAGCAGCAGGCTCTTTATGTCGGGATATGTCTTTTCGTTTTCCCAGTTCGAGACAGTCTGGCGGGAGACGAAAATTTTCTCCGCGAGCTCGTCCTGCGACATTCCCTTTTCGGCCCGAAGCCTTTTTATCTGATTAGCGATCTCCATTCAAAACGCCTCCTTGCACTTTAACTATAGCGCGGCCTCAAAAAATTTTCAATCAAAAGCCTTTTACATCGCCTGATTTCGGGATGTAAAAGGTTTTTTACATGCCGAAAATTCGTGGTATTTCCGAAAGGCTTTTAACAACGCGGTCGGGCGCGGGGCCGTCATAGCCGGCTTTTTCAGGTATAAATTCGCCCTGCCTTACCCACACAGTTTTCATGCCGATTTTCGCGGCGGGAAGAATATCGTTGTCGAGCCGATCGCCTATCATGACGGCCTCCTCGGGCCTGCAGCCGGCTCGCTCAAGCGCACGGCGGTAAATTTCCGGGTCGGGTTTAGCCACGCCCTCCTCGGCGGAGAGGACAACGGTATCAAAGTATTTCGCGATGCCGCGCTCCTCCATTCTTTTCCCCGCGCCCAAGGACTGGTTGGCGATGACGCCGAGCGAGAATTTGTCCGAGAGCTTATCGAGCACGCCGAACGCCTCGGGATAGACCCTTTCGAGCGACGAGTCCCACTTAGGGACCGGGGCCCCGAAAAACTCCGCCGCGTCTTTTACGAACTGCCAGCTCGTTTGGGATAACTCCCGAACCTTATTCACAAAGACCTCCCGTGAGGGCGCGCCGGGAGAGTGAAGCACGGCTTCGATACGCGCTTTTACGCACTCCGACTCGTCGACAAGGGTCGAGCCGAGGTCGAAGAAGATATATTTAATCATCGAAATAAAACAGCTCCTCAAATTTTTTGTCGAGCGCAATGCAGATGACGAGCGCAAGCTTCGCGGTCGGGTTGAACTGCCCCGTCTCGATAGAGCTTATCGTGTTCCGCGACACGCCGACCGTATCGGCGAGCTGCTGCTGCGAGAGCCCGTGCTCAGTCCGCGCTTCCTTAAGACGGTTTTTAAGTATAAGTCTGTCGTCCAAGCCTCTCACCGCCCCTTAAGAGATCAGGCTGTAGATATGATATCCCGCCAGCACCGCAACCACCACAGTATAGAAGATCGCCAGAACGAGATCAAGCCTGCTGCGAAGCTTTACGGCTCTGACCCAGCGAAGCGCCATATCGGAGCCGAAAACTAACGCCCAGATCCCGTAGTTAAGCCCGCCGCCGGCGGCTATCTGAACGATGAAGAACACCGCGGCAATGACGAGCATTACGGTGACCGCGACAGAATTCGCAAGCTTCGCGACCTCGAGCTCATACATATCTTTATTCTTGTTTTCCGCCCTGCTTTTTGCTAAAATTTTCTCTTTATCCATATTATTACCTCATAAACAGGGATATTAGGTACCCCGCGGCGGAGACGACTACGCCGACCGAAGCGATTATCACGATTATGAGCGTCGATTTTTTAGGGCGCAGCTTATACTCCGCCCAGCAGGTCACGAGGCTGCTGACGCAGTTTATCGCCAAAAACCCGAGGTTCAGGTTATGCCTGACCACAAGCTCGGTGAAAAAGAAGAGCACCGAAAGCAGAAGAACTATAGCCATGCCGCGCTGCATGCAGGTCTTTCTGACCTCGGTGGCGTAGGGGTCGCTGTTTTTGTATTCGCCCTTGCTTTTCTCCAAGATGTCTTTTTTATCCATGGTGTCCTCCTTATTTAACAAAGCTTGTGACAAAGGTCACGGCGAAGAAGATGAAAAATCCCGAGAAAGCGACCGCCAAAAATATGTCCGACAGCTTTTTGAGCTTTATCGCTTTAAAGACGCTGACTGCCGCCAACATGCCGAAATATATCATCATGTTGTCCGCGCCGAATTTCATCGGCGAATCGCAGAAGAACCCGAGCAGCATCATTGCGAGCCCGCAGATGATTATCCCGACCGCGCCGCCGAACTGCCACGCCTTTGCGGTTATCTGAAGCTCCCGCTCGTCGTAGCCCCGGTTCTCCTTTTTGCTTTTTTCGAGTACGGTATTTTTGTCCATGATATGACCTCCAAACTTTTTGACAAGTTTTCTTGTCAAGATCATTATAGCACTGCCAAGTTTTCTTGTCAATAGGTTTGGAAAAATTTTTTCGGGGTATTGCATTTTCCTCAAAAGTGTGATATAATATCGGTAGGAAATTCTAACTTTCTAACGAGGTAGATGTTTTTATGATAGCAGAGTTTCGGACAAAGTCGCAGATCACCATTCCGAAGGAGATAGTAATGAGCCTCGGGCTTACCGAAGGCGACAAGGTCGATATTTTTGAAAAAGACGGCGAGATCCATATTGTTCCAGTTGTTGTCTATCCCAAGAAATATGTCGACGAGCTGCGCTCGGAAATAAAAGAAGCAAAGGCCAAGATAGCCTCCGGCGAGCAGCCTGTTTTTGACAGCGTTGACAAGCTTTTTGCAAGCCTTGAGGAGAAATGACGGCATATAGGATCACATACACCGAGAGATTTTTAAAGCATTTTAAAGACCTTACCGATAAGGAGAAAAAGCAGCTCAAAAACAAGCTGGATATCCTTGCCGAGAACCCCTCGCACCCGTCTTTGAGGACAAAAAGAATAAAGGGGACAAAAGACCTTTTCGAGTGCAGCGTCAACATGGACATTCGCATAATCTGGTACTACGAGGGGGATCAGCTGATTATTCTTCTTGACGTCGGGCACCATGACATTTTAAAGCAATATTAAATTAAGAGCCGGACATTTAATCCGGCTCTTTTCGTTATTTTATCGGGTGTCTTATCACGGTTCTTAGCTTTTCCGGCGCGCATTTTCTCGGATCGCTGAGATATATCTCGTGGTGAAGCCTTTCGGAGCTCAGGTCGAGGGAATATCCCTGCGAGGACATATATTCGTGCATCAGCGCGACGGTCTTCGGCTCGTCGTCATAGCTCCCTATGTGCATACACTGCACGCAGAGGCCCTCGTCGAGAGTCAGAAACTCGACGGAGGAAAAGTCGGTCTTTTTCTTTTTCTCGGCCTCCGAGACCGCCCAGTCAAACTCGGCCTTCGTGACAAAATCCGGCAGGCGAATGACGGAAATAAACCGAAGATCCGCCTTGCGAGAGTAGTCGATGCCGTTTTCTATCCCGTCCTGCGACCAGAAGCCCTCAAGCGGCGGGACTACGTAGTCGAAATAGCCGTCGATCCTGTGATCCCCCATTTTGGACATCTTGATTGTGAACGCGATACCGTAGAGCAGCCCGATCGACCGCTTATACTCGCCGCCCTCGTCGTTCGGGTCGCCTTTGCCCCTGACCGCGATGTAATTCATCTTCGGGACGTTGACTATTGTAGGCTTTTTCGGCGGCATGTAAAACTCTTTGTATTCCTTTTTGAAATCAAACGCCATGATCTACCTCCATCAGCTTTTCGAGCCTTTCGGCGATCGCGGCCATGAACTCCTCCGAATTGACCGCTTTTTTGTTCGGCAGGCTCGACAGCGCCGCCATGTCTCCGGTCATGATTCCGTCCTCCATGGTCTGAATGGAGGCTTTTTCGAGGTTGTCGGCGTATCTCATAAGCTCGGGAATGCCGTCGAGCTCGCCGCGCTTGCGAAGAGCTCCGCTCCACGCAAAGATGGTCGCGATGGGGTTGGTAGAGGTCTTTTCGCCCTTCAGCCATTTATAGTAGTGACGTGTGACGGTGCCGTGCGCGGCCTCGTACTCATAATTCCCGTCGGGCGAGACGAGAACCGAGGTCATCAGCCCGAGCGAGCCGTAAGCCGTCGCGAGCATATCGCTCATCACGTCGCCGTCGTAGTTTTTGCAGGCCCAGATGAACCCGCCGCTGCTCTTGACGACCCTCGCGATGGCGTCGTCGATGAGGGTGTAGAAATATTCTATCCCCGCGGCCTCGAACCTGTCCTTGTACTCGTTCTCGTAGATCTCGGCGAAGATGTCCTTGAAGCGGTGGTCATAGGTCTTGGAGATGGTGTCCTTCGCCGCGAACCAGAGAGACTCCTTGGCGTCGAGCGCAAAGTTGAAGCAGGAGCGCGCAAAGCTGGCGATAGAATTGTCTAAGTTGTGAACGCCCTGGATTATCCCCGCGCCGCTCCTGAAATCGTGAATAAGCGCACGAGTCTCGTTGCCGTCCTTATCGGTTACGACAAGCTCCGCCTTCGCGCCCTCGGGGACTTTCATCTCGGTGTTTTTATAGATGTCGCCGTATGCGTGACGGGCGATGGTGATGGGCTTCGTCCAGGAAGGGATATACGGGGTGATGCCCTTGACGATTATCGGCTTGCGGAAAACTGTGCCGTCAAGTATCGCCCTGATGGTGCCGTTCGGGGACTTCCACATCTCCTTGAGCTTATATTCCTCGACGCGCTGGGCGTTCGGTGTGATAGTCGCGCACTTGACCGCAACGCCGTACTTCTTTGTCGCCTCGGCAGAGTCGACCGTGACCTGATCGTCCGTCTCGTTTCGGTGGACGAGGCCGAGGTCGTAATACTCGGTCTTAAGCTCGACGTAGGGCTCGATGAGCTGCTCCTTTATCATCTTCCAGACTACTCTTGTCATCTCGTCGCCGTCCATCTCGACGAGCGGCGTTTTCATAACGATCTTTGACATTTTTATCATCCTTTCAAAACAATTATGTTAATAATTCCGAGAATAAGCAGGTGCGCGGGGTAGTATATGTAGAAAAACCATTTGTGAAGCGGCTTTTTCGAGCCGGGTTCGCCGTTGTAGAAGAAGTATATGATGAGCGGGGCAAACACGGCTCCGATCTGGAACCACTGATTGAACACCGACGACAGCGCAACAAGGAAGGTCCATATTTCAAAGGCGATGAAACGCTTTTTCTTGTTATCCTGAAACGCATGGAGCAATAGGCAGGAGCCGATGGGAAATACATACCAGTCACCGATGAGCGAAATAAGGCAGAGCCCCGTGATTATGACGATTTTCTGCCATTTTTTCTTATCGCTGTCGTATACTCTCAGGGCGATAAGCGCCATTAGCAGCGTGAAGATCATGCTCTGCTCGGGGTGAAATGTTATCCCGCCGTTTGATATCCAAATCGGCAGCGTCCCGTAATGCGCCAGCGTATAGGCAGGCCACGAGATGAGCGCGAATATCGCGAGCCGCCGGGTGTATTTTTTAACGTCCCGGGTGTGCTCATACCCCTCGACGAGAAAGAACGCCATTATCGGCGCTGTCAGCCGCCCGAAGAGGTGCATAATCCCGCCGACAAGCGGATTTACACTGTCTACAAAGAGCCACGCGATGTGATCAAGGGTCATGCAGACTATCGCGAAATATTTAAGCTGATTTCTGTTCATAAATGATGTCCCCCCTGAAACGCAGCCCAAATCACTGCATAAGGAGAAAGCCAAGCTGAGGCGGCGATTATCCAGAGCGATACGGTGAGGAATATCCTCCCGCTGCGGGGGAGCTTATCATACGTCCGGAAAAACACAAGAGCCCACACCGCCAAGGCTATTACGATCCCCGGCAGCAGCATTATCATTCCGAGATACCAAAGCGATAGGGCGAGCGCGGTTATCAGCAGGGGTATAGCCGTCAGTATCAGGAAAAGAGCTTTTCTCATTTAGCGAGATTCTCGCGGGTATAGTCCAAAAGCCCGCCCGCAAGCATTATCTCGCGGTCTCTTTCCGAGATGTCGAGATCGAGCGGGATGTCCGCGCCGTTCACCTTGGCAACAATCTCCTTACCGGTTTTGACGGCCTCGCGGAGGCCCGAAAATTCGACGGTGTCGCCCTGCGAGATTTTGTCATAGTCGCCGGGATTTTTGAAGGTCAGGGGAAGAATGCCCGCGTTGATGAGGTTTGCCTTGTGGATTCTCGCGAAGCTCTTGACGATGACCGCCTTAACGCCCAGATAGAGCGGAGCGAGGGCGGCGTGCTCACGCGAGGAGCCTTGGCCGTAGTTCTCGCCTCCGACGACTACCGAAGCGCCGAGGGCTTTCGCTCTCTCGGGGAATTTTTCGTCGCAGACGGTGAAGCAGTGCTTGGAAATTTCGGGGATATTCGAGCGCAGGGGGAGTATTTTCGCGCCCGCAGGCATGATGTGATCGGTCGTGATGTTGTCGTCGACTTTAAGCGAGCAGGGGACCGAGAGGCTGTCCGCAAGGGGGTTCGTTTCGGGGTAACCAGCGATGTTGGGACCGCGGAGAATCTCGACCTTGTCCATCTCGCTCTCGGGGGCGGGGAGCTCTATCATGTTGTCGTTGATGTAAAACTTCTCGGGAAGCTTAAACTGAGGCATTTCGCCCAAGGTCCTCGGGTCGGTCATAACGCCGGTGAGCGCGGAGGCCGCTGCGGTCTCGGGGGAGACGAGGTAAACTCCCGCGTCGCGGGTGCCGCTTCTGCCCTCGAAGTTGCGGTTGAAGGTGCGAAGGGATATTCCCTTCGAGTTCGGCGACTGACCCATGCCGATGCAGGGCCCGCAGGCCGATTCTAAAATCCTCGCGCCCGCGTCTATCATCTTGGTGAGCGCGCCGTTCTGGGAAATCATCGAGAGCACCTGCTTCGAGCCGGGAGCGACTGAGAGAGACACAGACGGGCAGCAGGTCTTGCCGTCAAGGATATATGCGACCTTCATCATGTCGATGAACGATGAGTTGGTGCAGGAGCCTATGCAGCACTGGTCTATCTTCATTCCGGCGAGCTCTCTTACCGGCTTTACGTTGTCCGGCGAGTGAGGGCAGGCCGCGAGCGGCTCAAGCTCGGAAAGATCAATTACGAGCTCCTTGTCGTATTCGGCGTCGGGGTCTGCCGAAAGGGGAATATAGACGTCCTCCCTGCCCTGCGCCTTCAAAAATTCGAGGGTGTTTTCATCCGACGGGAAGATAGATGTCGTCGCGCCGAGCTCCGCCCCCATGTTCGTGATGGTCGCGCGCTCGGGGACGGTGAGGGTCTTTACTCCTTCGCCGCAGTATTCGACTATCGCTCCGACGCCGCCCTTTACGCTTAAGCGCCTGAGCACTTCAAGGATAACGTCCTTCGCCGATACCCACGGAGAGAGCTTGCCCTTAAGCTCGACCTTGATTATCTTCGGGTAGGTGATATAATAAGCCCCGCCGCCCATGGCGACTGCGACGTCCAAGCCGCCCGCGCCGATAGCTATCATTCCGAGGCCGCCGCCGGTCGGGGTGTGGCTGTCCGAGCCGATGAGGGTCTTTCCGGGGGCTCCGAAGCGCTCGAGGTGCACCTGGTGGCAGATGCCGTTTCCGGGGCGTGAGAAGCTTATGCCGTGCTTTTTTGCGACCGAGCCGATAAAGCGGTGATCGTCGGCGTTTTCAAAGCCCGACTGGAGCGTGTTGTGGTCGATGTAGGCGACGCTCTTTTCGGTCCTGACCCTCGGCACGCCCATCGCGACGTACTCGATGTAGGCCATGGTGCCTGTGGCGTCCTGAGTGAGGGTCTGATCCATTTTAATTGCAATCTGACTGCCCTTTTTGAATTCTCCCCCCACAAGGTGAGCCTTAAGTATTTTTTCGGCGAGTGTAAGTCCCATTTCTTTATACCTCCGTATTTTCAGTTATCGGGATACATATCTATACAACATATAGTATTATAATATTCCGCCGTTGTCAAGAGTTTCGCCGATAAAGACGGCAAAATGCCGAAATTGGTTTTAAAAAATGAATTTTTTTGAACATATTCCTGCAAAAATAATAAAATCCGTATTGACTTAAGAAGGGTTTTGGAGTATAATGTTAATTATAAAGTATATCCCGGACGCTTTATCGCATAATAATCCCGAAATAATTTTTTTGGAGCTTATTATGTGCGAAGATACCCGCGACGAAATAACCGAGGAGCAGCAGGAGGAATCCGAAAGATACCGCGACGTTGCCATATCGGGGGCGAAGCACCTTATACACTGTCTTTCGGTGATAGGTCAGATAGAGGGGCATTACATCCTCCCTCCGCAGAATAAAACGACGAAGTACGAGCATATTATGCCGGCGCTCGTGGCGATAGAGCAGGACCGCTCGATAGAAGGGCTTATCATAATCATAAACACCGTCGGCGGCGACGTCGAGGCGGGGCTTGCTTTGGCTGAGCTTATATCGTCCATGAAGACCCCGACCGTGTCGATAGTCGTCGGCGGGGGACACTCGATAGGCGTGCCGCTTGCTGTCAGCGCAAGAAAAAGCTTTATTGTCCGCTCGGCGACGATGACCGTTCACCCGGTGCGGCTCACAGGCCTTGTTTTGGGCGTGCCGCAGACTCTTTCCTACTTTGAAAAGATGCAGGAGCGCATAGTCCGCTTTGTTTCGGACAATTCCCGAATCACCCCCGAGCGTTTCAAGGAGCTTATGCTCCGCACCGGCGAGCTTGTCATGGACGTCGGCAGCGTTCTGACAGGGGAGGACGCCGTCAAAGAGGGGATAATAGATCACGTCGGCGGGCTGTCCGAGGCGATTGAGTGCCTCTATTCGATGATAGAGGAGGGCGGGCAATGCTCTACACGGTGATAAGCGAGTACGATATATTTCTTTCCGGCTCAAAAGCGCGAAAATATATGGACGTTTCGGGCGGAAAGCTTGAATACAGCGGCTCGGGAAGGAATAAAAAGATAGTGGGTCTTTTTTCGACCGACCCCAAGATGTATCTTTCGGCAGAGCTTCAGCCGGGTCGGAAAATTAAAAATTAAAACGGAGGAATAATCATGACGGTACTTGACGCAATCTGGCAGGCGATAATCCAGGGGCTTACGGAGTTTCTCCCAGTGTCCAGCTCGGGGCACCTTTCACTCTACCAGCACTTTACGGGAAACAGCGGCGAGGGGGCGCTGATGTTCTCGGCACTTCTGCACCTCGGCACTCTGGCCGCGGTGATAGTGGTTTTCAGAAAGACGATACTCGATCTTATCCTCGAATTTTTCTCAATGATAAAGGACATCTTCACCGCTAAATTCTCAATCAAAAACGCGGGGCCCGAGCGGCGGCTCATCTTCATGTTCATAATCTCCACCGCAGTTCTGATACCGTTTTACATATTCAAGGGCTTCTTTGAGGGCTTCTCGGAGGACGCCTCGATATTCGCCGAGGGCATATGCTTCCTCTACACCGCGGCGATACTTCTTATGGCCGACAGGACCGAAAAGGGCAATAAGCGCATGACCGACCTTCGCACCCCCGACGCCGTGAGGATAGGCTTCTTCCAGGCCGTCGCGCTTCTTCCGGGAGTGAGCCGCTCCGGCTCGACGATATCCGCCGGCATCTTCAGCGGCCTCAAGCGCGAGGAAGCGGTGAGCTACAGCTTCATCTTAGGCATTCCCGCGATTTTGGGTGGCGGCCTCACCGAGCTCATCGGCGGCATAAAGCAGGAGACCAAGCCGGGAGTTCTTCCCTGCATCGTCGGCGTTATAATCGCCGCGATAGTTGGCTTTTTGGCGATAAAGCTCGTTCAGTGGCTGATGAAGACCGACAAGTTCAAATACTTCGCGGTATACACCGCTATACTCGGCGTTCTCGTTATAATCGTATCTATAATTGAGCTCATTATGGGCAAGCCCATCACGTTTTAAATTGACATTTTGAAGGGAAAGTGCAGAAATGGCGTCAAAAAACGCAAGATCCAAAAAATCCTCCGTC
This sequence comes from uncultured Clostridia bacterium, assembly GCA_947624745.1. GTDB lineage: Bacteria > Bacillota > Clostridia > Oscillospirales > Ruminococcaceae > Faeciplasma. The sequence goes on from CANQLR010000018.1 coordinate 16,515, forward strand.
AGCAAAAAGGAGCTGAGCGAGGCCGCGAGACTTCGCCGGAACAGAATGTGGAGCTCCGTGATTTTCATTCTCGGGGTATTCGTCCTGTTCCTGACCTATATAAAGGGTCAGGCGGTTTGGCTTTTCTTACATAACGTAATATGGGGACTGACGGGCATATCCGCGGTGCTCTTAGCGCCGATAATGATCTACGTCGCGGTAATGCTCGCCCTCGACCGCTCAAAGAGCGCCGTTGTCACGAAGATAATTCAGGGCAGCGCGCTTATACTTCTTTTGGGCCCCGTTTTCGAGATAATCTACTGCTTCGCCCACAAGCTCCCGATATACGAGGGCGAAAAGGTCTCGGACATAATCTCACTGCTTTACGAAAACGGCAAGCAGATGAAGGGCGGGGGAGCGCTCTCCATCGTCGTCGGCGGCACCCTTTCAAAGCTTTGCGGCGCGGTCGGCGCGCTCATAATAATCATTCTTCTTGTGATACTTTTCGCGATGCTTCTTACGAACATCACCCTTGTGGACGTGGTGGACTTCTTTGCCGGGCTGTTTCGCAGCGCGGGCACGGCTATTCGTGAGAGCGGCGAGGAGCGCGACCTCATAGAGGCTCAGCGCGCCGCCGAGGCTTCAAAGGCCGAGGAAAAGGCAAGAAAGGAAAGGCGGATAGACGTCGCGAAGTTCATCTCGGAGGACGACGAGCCCCAAAAGGAGGAGTTCCCCCAGCACCCGGTCGTCGCGGATATCGAGATCGAGGACAAAAAGGACAAGAAAAAGAAAAAATCCATTTTCGACCGCTTCGACGAGCCAAACGTTCCGCTTGAGCCGATAATCCCGGCAGTACCCGTACAGGACGAGCCGGTCATCGAGCCGATAAAGCTTGATAATTCGCCATCTAAGGATGCTTCGCCCGCGCCCGCCGAGCCGGAGATAAGCGGAAACGTCATCAACACCGAGCAGGCCGACATGGTGAACCCGATTTATGTCACCGAGGACGGCCAGACCTCGCTTTTGCAGACCGAGGACATGGTGCAGTCGGAATACGACGTGCCGCCGATTGACCTTCTTAACCCGCCGAGAAATTCGGCAAGCGTCGACGACGTGAGGACCGAGATACAGCAAAACTCCGAAACGCTCGTCGAAACGCTCCGCAGCTTCGGCGTTACGACCCGGCTTATAGACACCCACCGCGGCCCCTCCGTCACGAGGTATGAGCTCCAGCCAGCCGCGGGCGTAAAGGTCTCGAAGATAACGAACCTTGCCGACGATATCGCCCTTAACCTTGCTGCCGAGGGCGTAAGAATAGAAGCGCCTATCCCCGGCAAGGCGGCGGTTGGCATTGAGCTTGCAAACAAGGTCAGGGACACCGTTTATATCCGAGAGCTCATCGACTCGAACGAGTTCAGAACGCTTAAGTCGAAGCTCGGCTTCCCTGTCGGCAAGAACATCGAGGGAAAGATAGTCTGCGGCGACATCGCAAAAATGCCCCACCTTCTGATCGCGGGCACCACCGGCTCCGGTAAATCGGTGTTCACTAACTCGATAATCATGAGCATACTCTACAACGCTTCGCCCGAAGAGGTCAAGCTCATTCTCGTCGACCCGAAGCAGGTTGAATTCCCGGTCTACAACGGCATACCGCATCTTCTTATCCCGGTCGTTACCGACGCCAAGAAGGCCGCCGGCGCGCTCGGCTGGGCGGTGACCGAGATGATGAAGCGCTACAAGCTGTTTTCGGACAACGGCGTGCGCGACATCGGTGACTATAACGACTATGTCAAGGACAAGGAGGGCATGGCGCCGCTCCCGAAGATAGTCATCGTGGTGGACGAGCTTGCCGACCTTATGATGGCCGCGCCGAAGGAGGTCGAGGACTCGATCTGCCGCATAGCGCAGCTCGCACGCGCCGCGGGTATGCACCTTGTCATCGCGACCCAGAGCCCGAGGGCGGATATCGTCACCGGACTTATCAAGGCAAATATCCCGAGCCGAGTGGCTCTTAAGGTATCGAACCAGATAGATTCGAGGGTAATTCTGGACGAAGGCGGAGCCGAAAAGCTCCTCGGAAACGGCGACCTTCTGTATAAGCCGGTCGGCGTAGGAAAGCCGGTCAGGATCCAAGGGAGCTTTGTCGCGACCGAGGAAATACGCCGCGTGGTTGAATTTTTGAAGGCGCAGACCGCCTCGCAGTACGACGACGAGATAGCCGAGGAGATAGAAAAGCACATTCCCATTCCCAAGGGCGAAAAGGCTGCGGCTTCGGCCGAACAGGGCTCCTCCGATGACGGGCAGGGAGACATTATCGAGCGCGCGATAGACTGCATCGTCCGCGACAATGTGGCCTCAACGACCTATTTGCAGCGCCAGCTGAAGCTCGGCTACGCGAGGGCGGCAAGGATAATGGACGAGCTTGAGAACATGGGGGTAGTCGGCCCCGCGAACGGCGCGAAGCCCCGCGAGATACGCATGAGCAAGGCCGAATGGCTCGAAAGAAAGACATCCATGGGCGTTGACACGTCGGCAATAGTCCTCGGCGGCGACGACTGATGCAAAAAGCCGCTGAAAAGCCCGGAAAACGGCATGTTTGGTTCAGGCTCGGGCTGATAATCCTGCTTCTTGCCGCGGCGGTGATATATCTTCTCTACGACAGCGGGAAAATTTCCCTGCCGTTTCTTCCCGACAACCGCCAGGCGCCTCTGCCGGACGGCACCGCGAGGGTGCATTTTATCGACGTCGGGCAGGGCGACTGCGAGCTGATCGAGACCTCCGACGGCGGCACCGTTCTTATAGACAGCGGTGAGAGCGACTACGGCCCGAGGGTGATAAATTGCTTAAACCGCTTAGGCGTTGAAAGCCTCGACTACATCATAATTTCCCACCCGCATTCCGACCACATGGGCGGCATGGGGGACATAATAAACGCCCTCGGCAACGGCGCGAAGGTGATACTCCCGAATATCCCGGAGGAATTTATCCCGGTGTCATACGCCGAGGAGAGCCTTATCTCCGCGCTCGAAAAGACCGACTGCGAGCCGATTTACGCCGAGGACATGAGTATAAATATCGGCGGCGGAACGCTTGATATATGGGCCTCGGACTATTCGGGGGAGAATCTGAATAACTATTCTCCGGCGGTGAAATTCACGTTCGGGGAAATAAGCTTTCTCTTCGCCGGCGACATGGAGTCGGACATGGAATATGCGCTTTTGGAGGACGGCTATGACCCCGAAGCGACTGTATATAAGCTTTCGCACCACGGCAGCTCGACCTCAAACTCGACCCTTTGGCTGGCGGCGGTGTCGCCCGAATACGCGGTGTGCGAATGCGGCGCGGGGAACTCCTACGGCCACCCGCACGACAGCGTGATACGCGCGGTGGAGGACTATACCGACAAAATATATCGGACCGACCTTGACGGCACGGTGATATTTTACACCGACGGCAGGACGGCGGAGGTTTCGACCGAAAGGCAGGCGAGCGGAAAATGACCGTTATAGACAGGTTTGAGGGAAACATCGCGGTCATTGAGGAGGGCGGTCATAAAAGGGAGATACCTCGGGAGCTCCTGCCCGAAAACGCCTCGGAGGGCGACGTGATAATAATTTCCGAAAGCGGCATAACGCTTGATCATGAGGCGGCAAAGGCCCGCGGGAAAAGCCTTTTTATGCGGCTTACGAAACTTATGGGAGGCAGAAAATGAACGAAAATCTTTTTGCGGTCTTAAGCGCAAAGATCCCGGAATTTTCAAAGGGTCACCGTAAAATTGCCGAATTTATCCTTTCGCATTACGACAAGGCGGCGTTTATGACGGCGTCGAAGCTCGGCGACTGCGTCGGAGTGAGCGAATCGACGGTCGTGCGCTTTGCGACGGAGCTCGGCTTCGAGGGATACCCGGAGCTTCAGAAGGCGCTTCAGGAGGAGATGCGCACCCGCCTCACCGCGGTTCAGCGCATCGAGGTCAGCGTAGACCGCTTCAGCCACGATGAAATTTTCAAGAGCGTTCTGCTTCACGACATCGACCGCATTCGCCGGACTCTCGAGGAGACCACCACCGAAAATTTCGGCGCGACGGTTGATCTCATCGTCGGCGCGTCGCGGATATACATAATGGGGATACGCAGCTCGGCTGCGCTCGCGAGCTTTTTGGGCTACTACTTCAAGCTGATGCTCCCGAACGTCACCGTCATCGAAACAGGCAGCCGAAGCGAGCTTTACGAGCAGCTTATGCACATGAGCAGCGAGGACGTCCTCGTCGGGATATCCTTCCCGCGATACTCCCGCCAGACCGTGCACGCGCTGACTTATGCCAAAAACATCGGCGCGAAAACTATCGCGATCACCGACCGCACCGACAGCCCGATCGCGCAGAAGGCGGACAGAGCGCTTCTTGCCAAAAGCGACATGGTGTCGTTTGTAGATTCGCTCGTCGCGCCGCTCAGCCTCATAAACGCGCTCATCGTGGCGGTTTCGATAAGGAATAAGGAGGTCGTCTCCAAAAATTTTGAAATATTAGACAGAATCTGGGAAGAATACGAGGTCTACGAGAAAAACGGAGGGGTTGAAGAAAACGGCGTATGACGTTATAATTGTCGGCGGGGGAGCCTCGGGGCTTTTCTGCGCGGCAAACCTTTTGAGCCGCGGTGCGAGCGTTCTCATCTTCGAGCCGAACCGCTTTTTGGGGAGAAAGCTCCGCATAACCGGCAAGGGTAGATGCAACCTCACGAACAACTGCACGCCCGACGAGGTGATGAAAAACATCGTCAGGAACCCGAATTTCCTCTACTCGGCGCTCTCGAAAATGCCGCCCGAGAGGATAATGAGCTGGTTCGAGGCTGCGGGAGTGCCGCTTAAGACCGAGCGCGGCAGGAGGGTATTCCCGGTATCCGACAGCGCAAATGACGTCGCCGAGGCGCTTTGCAGGGCATGCGACAAAGCGCAGGTGATACGATCCCGCGTTGATTCCCTGATATGCGAAAACGGCGGGATAAAGGGCGTTTTGGCGGGCGGGAAAAATTATTTTTCGAAATTCGTGGTCTTGGCGACCGGCGGGAAAAGTTACCCAAGGACCGGCTCGGACGGAAGCGGGTATTCGCTTGCCTCCGCCGTTGGGCACACGGTCACGCCGCAGAGCACGTCGCTGGTGCCGGTTATTACCGAGGAAAAGTTTCCCTCGCTCGGCGGATTTTTACTGAAAAACGTGTCGCTCTGCCTTTATGATACGGCAAAGTCCAAAAAGCCGCTCTATCAGGAGCTCGGTGAGTTCTGCCTCGAGCCCTACGGCCTGTCCGGCGCGATGGCGCTTTCGGCCTCCTGCTTTATGGAACCGGAGAAGCTCAGATGTAAAGCATATCGCCTTGACATTGATTTCAAGCCCGGCCTCACGCGGGAGCAGCTGGAGAAAAGAATACTCCGGGACATCTCCTCAACGCCGCGACTCACGGTTGACGGATTGTTATGCGGATTGCTGCCGAAGCAGATTGCCGGGGACTTTGCGAGTCGCATAGAGCTTGACGGTACGGCGCTTTGCTCAAATATGAATAAGCAGACCAGAGATTTCATAATTGATAAATTGAAACATTTCACCCTGACCCCGACCGCGCTTTGCGGCTTCGATCAGGCGATAATCACGCGGGGTGGGGTGTCGGTCAGGGAAATAGAGCCCGCGACGATGGAGTCGAAGCTTGTAAATGGACTTTACTTTACAGGTGAGATAATCGACTGCGACGGCCTCACCGGCGGGTATAATTTGACAGTGGCGTTTTCCACCGCATTTTGTGCGGCGGAGAATATAATTAGCAAAGGAGCAGATTAAATGGGTTTGAACTGTGCGCTTGACGGCCCGAGCGGTGCCGGAAAGTCAACTATCGCAAAGACTGTTGCGAGGCGCTTGGGATACGTCTACGTCGACACCGGCGCGATGTACCGCGCCATCGGGCTTTATGTGACCCGCGCCGGCGCGGATACGAAGGAAAAAGAGGCTGTGGTGCCGCTTCTTAAGGACATTTCGGTCGAGCTTGAATACAGCGACGGCGAGCAGAGGGTGCTTCTGAACGGCGAGGACGTTTCGGGCGAGATACGCACTCCGGAGATCTCCATGGCTGCCTCGAACGTCTCCGCGATTCCCGAGGTCAGGCAATTTCTTTTGGAGCTTCAGCGCTCTATCGCGAAAAAGAACAACATCATCATGGACGGCCGCGACATCGGCACCGTTATTCTCCCGAACGCCGACGTCAAGGTGTTTCTGACCGCATCGGCCGAGGAGCGCGCCCGCAGAAGATGCGATGAGCTTAAGGCGAAGGGCCGGGACGTGAGCTTCGAGAAGATTCTTGCCGACATAAATCAGCGCGACTATAACGACACTCACCGCGAGACCGCGCCCCTCAAAAAGGCGGAGGGCGCCGTCGAGATCGACTCGACGAACATGAGCATCGAGGAGGTCGCCGACAGGATAGAGGAGCTTATCGACGAGGCGATACACCGCGATTTCAAGGTGATTCCCGCGTGGCGCAGGGCGACCTATTCGATACTTCGCTTCATCGTCTCGATACCGTTTTTCCTGATTTTCAGGATCAAATACGAGAACACCGAGAATATGCCTAAATGCGGCTCGGTGATAATCGCGGGCAATCACCAGACATGGTTCGACCCGATACTCATCGCGATAAAGGTGAGATATATTTCCAGCTATATGGCCAAGGCGGAGCTTTTCAACCACCCGATTCTCGGCCTTGCGATACGCATGGTCCACGGCTTCCCGACGAGGCGCTCGTCTAACGACGTTTCCTCACTTTCGAGGGCCGAGGCGTTTATCCGAAAGGGGTATAATCTGACCATCTTCCCCGAGGGCACCCGCTCGAAGGACGGAAAGATTGGCAAGGCTAAAAGCGGCGTCGCGCTGATAGCTTCGCGCTGCGGTGTGCCGGTATACCCCGTCGGGATTTCCTTCAAGCGGCCGCTTCGGTTCCGCTCGACCATCACCCTGAAATTCGGCAAGCCCCTTGACCCCGAGGAGCTTAAGATAACCTCGATGTCGAAGTCCGATCTTCGCGAGGCAGGGGAGAGGATAATGTCGAAAATTGCGGAGCTGGTCGACCAATGAGCAACGTTACGGTAGCAAAGACGGCGGGCTTCTGCTTCGGGGTAGACAGAGCGGTGAAGCTTGCCTATGAGGCCGCGGACAGGTATAAAAACGTTCTTACCCTCGGGGAGATAATCCACAACCCCGACGTCGTGGGGGATCTTTCCTCGCGCGGGGCGAGGGTGATTGACGACCTCGACGGAGTTACCGCGGCGGACACGGTGATAATCCGCTCGCACGGCGTCGGCCCCGAGGTCTACGAGAGGCTTGCGGAGATAGGCGCAAGGGTAATCGACGCGACCTGCCCGTATGTGAAAAAGATACATCAGATAGTCAGCGAGAGGTCAAAAGCTGGGGACGTCATTCTGATAGCCGGCGACCCCGAGCATCCCGAAGTAAAGGGCATTGTCGGATATGCCAAAAATGAGTGCCATGTTTTCTCAGATACTGACATTCTGATGAAACTTATAAGAAAAATATATGAAAATCTGAAAAAACCTATTGCAATTTTATCTCAAACGACTTATAATATCTCTAAGTGGGAAGATTATAAACATTTGGTCTCGGGGCTCGAAGGGGTCACCGTGTACGACACCGTATGCGCGGCCACCGAAAAGCGTCAGACCGAAGCAAAAAAGCTTTCCGAGTCATGCGACGTAATGATAATCGTAGGCGGGTGTAACAGCTCAAACACCAAGAAGCTGTACGATATTTGCAGCGAAAACGCCGAATGTTATCTTGTCGAAAACGCGTCACAGCTCGGGGGCATTGATTTTTCCCATGCAAGATCCGCAGGGATCTCTGCCGGCGCGTCAACCCCGGCGTATATTATCAAGGAGGTACAAAACACCATGACTGAAATTCTGACAAAGGAAGAGGAGTTCAACTTTGAAGAAGCTATTGAACAGACCTTCAAAAAAATATATACGGGAAAGAGAGTTAGCGGCATCGTCACTGCGGTAAACCCCACTGAAGTAATCGTCGATATCGGAACAAAGCAAACCGGATATATTCCACAGTCTGAGCTTTCTTCCGACCCGTCCGTAAAGCCTTCCGACATCGTTTCGGTAGGAGACGAGATCGACGTTATCGTCACAAAGATCAACGACGTCGAGGGCATCGTCTATCTTTCCAAGAAGCAGGTAGACGCCCAGAAGGGCTACGACGAGGTAAAGGCCGCGGCGGATAACGGCACCACCGTTTCCGGCGTAGTCACAAACGTCATCAAGGGCGGCGTTATCGTCGTCGTCTCGGGAATGAGAGTGTTCGTTCCCGCTTCCCAGACCGGAGTAAGAGCTGATACCGGCTTGGACACGCTTTTAAAGCAGACCGTGAACCTTAAGATCATTGAGCTCAACGAGCAGCGCAAGCGCGCCGTAGGTTCGATCCGCAAGGTCGCCGCCGAGGAGAGAGCCGCCAAGCGCGCCGCCTTCTTCGAGACCGCCGAGGTCGGACAGACCGTCACCGGCGAGGTCAAATCCATCACCGACTACGGCGTATTCGTCGACGTCGGAGGAGTTGACGGCCTCGTAAGAAAGGCAGACCTCACCTGGGCAAGGATTAAACACCCGTCCGACGTTGTTTCGGTGGGAGACCATATCGAGGTCACCATCAAGGACATCGACAAGGAGACCGGCAAGGTTTCCCTCGTCTACAAGAAGCAGTCGGAGAACCCGTGGGATCTATTCAAGGCGAATTACGAGCTGGGTCAGGTCGTAGAGGCCAAGATAGTCTCGATTACCAGCTTCGGCGCGTTCGCACAGATTATCCCCGGCATCGACGGACTTATCCACATCTCCCAGATCGCCGACCAGCGCGTCAATAACGTCGCGGACTTCCTTACCGTCGGCGACACCGTAAAGGCCAAGATCACCGAGTGCGATCTTGAAAAGAAGAGAGTAAGCCTTTCGATCCGCGCGCTTCTCGCCCCCGAGGAGGCAGCCGCTCCCGAAGAGGCTGACGAAGAGGTCGAGGTAGAGATACCGGCAGCGGAGGAGGCCGAAAAGGCTCCCGCAGAAGCCGAGACCGAAGCGGCAGAGTGATAAAGTTTCAAAGCGGCAGGGGAGCAGTCTCCTGCCGCAATTTTAATTATTAAATTTCAGTTACATTTTCCTCTTTCCCCTTAACATTTTGGGAAATTTGTGCTATAATTGCCTTAAAGAAGTGATAATTTCCGAAGGGAGACAATATCTTGCAAAAAGTGATCATGATACTGAAAAAGATCCGCAGGACGCTGAGAAGGATCTTCCGCCCGATAAAAAAGACATTGAGCACCGTGGGAATGGCGCTTTTGTGCCTGTTTTTGATCGCGGTCATATCGGTGACGATAATCGGCTCGGCGTTCACGGTTTATATAGTTAATCTTATGGAGGGCACCTCCGAGGTTGTCCTCGACGACATCTCCTCGAGCTACACCACTTATATCTACGCGCAGGACGAAAACGGCGACTGGATACCCTATGATATCCTGATGAGCGAGGGCGAAAAGCGCGTCTGGTGCGGACTTGAGAAGATACCGCAGTATGTTCAGGACGCCTTTGTCTATTCTGAGGACGAGCGCTTCTACAGCCACGACGGCGTGGACTTCCAGGGAATCTTGGCCGCATTCCGGGACATTATCACCCAGAGAAGCGAGCGCGGCGCCTCGACCATTACCCAGCAGACCATAAAAAACATCACCGACGACCGAGCCGACCTTGACGACGGCGTTACCGCGGGCATGGCGAGAAAGATAAGGGAGCTTTACCGCGCCGTCCAGCTTGAAAAGCACTACACCAAGGACGATATCCTCGAGACGTATCTGAACCTTGTCCCTCTTAACAACAACATCTACGGCGTTCAGGCGGCGTCGAACTACTACTTCAACAAGGACGTTTCGGAGCTCAGCCTTGCCGAGGCTGCCTGCATCGCGGCTATCAACAAGAGCCCGACCCACAACGACCCGATCAGGCACCCCGACGCGAACCTTGAGCGGCGGATATATATACTCGACAAGATGCTTGAAAACGGCGCCATCTCCACGCAGGAGTATAACACCGCGAAAAACGCCGAGCTTAAGCTTATAGGCTCGATGTCCTACGCCAAAACGCAGGACAATCAGGTGCTCGACGCTTCGCAGCTTTCGGCATACGATAACTTCGACGACGTTTCGTCTTACTATGTCGATTCGGTGATAAACCAGTGCTGCGACATTTTCATGGACAAGTACGGAATCACCTGGGACGAGGCCTATCAGAAGCTGCGTTCCGGCGGTTATGAGGTCTACACCTGCGTCGACCTCGATATCCAGAAGCAGATAGAGGAGAAATACCTTGACTACTATACCTTCTCGGAGGATGGCAACACCGACGTCCCGCAGAGCGCGTTCATAGTCATGGACTACGCGGGTAGGGTCTTGGCGGTGGTCGGGGGGATAGGCCCCAAGGAGGCTCCCCTTTGCCTCAACCGCGCCACCCAGTCGACCCGTCAGCCGGGTTCCGCGATAAAGCCGCTGGCTTCCTACTCTCTCGCGGTAGATAAGGACCTCATCACCTGGTCGACAAGATTTTTAGACGTTCCGCTTCTCATCAAGGACTCCTCGATGGAAAACGGCTACGGCGGCGCCTGGCCGAGAAACTACTCCACCACCGGCGCATACCGCACATCGTGGTCCAAAGAGTTCAACTTCACCTACCAGTGCCTCCAGCGCTCTTTGAACACCACCGCCGCGCAGATCGTCGAGCTTTTGAACCCGTCGACCTGCTTCGAGCAGCTCTACTATAAGCTCCACCTCGATACATTGGTTTTATACCGCGACGGCTCGACCGACGTTGCCCGCTCGCCGATGTCTGTCGGCGCTCTGACCGACGGCGTTACGCTTCAGGACATGGCCGCGGCCTACCAGATATTCGGAAACGGCGGGTATTACTACGACTCCACCTTCGTCACAAGGATCCTTGACAACTCGGGCGAGGTCATCTATAATCACAACTTCAATGGCGAAATGGTTTTGAGCGAAAGCTCGGCCTACGTCATGAACCGCATGATGGAAACGGTCGTCTCCGGCTCGCGGGGAACGGCAAGAAAGGCCAAGCTTGACGGAGTTGAGCTGATCGCGAAAACGGGTACCACGCAGGACTGGAACGACCTTTGGTTCATGGGCTGCACGCCCGAATACGTCACCGGCCTCTGGATAGGTCACGATATCCCGACCGAGATAGACACCGACAACTGCTACGGCTCGCCGGATATGTGGTCGAATATCTTCAAGGACATTGCCGAAAATGAGGAGATAAAGACCTTCAAGCCCTCCTCGGGCGTAGTAACTCGGCAGTACTGCACCGTGACCGGCCTCGTTGCGGGCGACAACTGCACCTCGACAAACACAGGTTTTTACAAGCGCACGAATATCCCCGGGGTCTGCTCGGGCGAGCATATTACCGAGGAAATCCCCTCCGGCACCACGGTCATCGTCACCGACGGCGTGGACACCGACGAGTTTGAGCAGACTACCGGCGAAAGGTATAACTACCGCTTCGAGATAATCAATTAGAGCGCCGGCAACGCGAGACCCTCAAAAAACCGAAAGGATCTGAAAATATGCGCCTTTGCTGTCCCTGCCACTTCGGGATCGAAAGCGTTCTGAACTTCGAGATAAAAAGAATAGGCGGCGAAAATATTTCGGTGTCCGACGGGAGGATATCCTTTGACGGCGGCCGTGAGCTTATCGCGAGGGCAAATATCCGCCTGTCGACCGCGGAGCGCGTTCTTATAGAGCTCGGAAGCTTTAAGGCCGAGACCTTTTCGGAGCTTTTCGACGGCGTAAAAGCGCTTCCCTTGGAGAATTTTATCGAGCCTGACGACGCCTTTCCCGTCAAGGGGCACAGCCTAAGGTCGAAGCTTCGCTCTATCCCCGACTGTCAGTCGATAATAAAAAAGGCCGCCGCAGAGCGCCTGAAATCGGCTCACAAGGTCGTAAGCCTTCCCGAAACGGGCGTGAAAAAGCAGCTTTCCTTTAATATACTTAAGGATATCGCGACGGTGTATCTCGACACCTCCGGCGAGGGGCTCCACAAGCGCGGCTACCGAAAAAATTCCAACGACGCCCCGATAAAGGAGACGCTCGCCGCGGGCATAGTCGATCTTTCGCATATCCGGCGGGACAGCATCGCGGTCGACCCGATGTGCGGCAGCGGCACAATTTTGATAGAATCCGCCCTCAAGGCGCTGAACATCGCCCCGGGGCTCCAAAGGGGATTTTCCGCCGAAAGCTGGGACTTTATCCCCCAAAAAATCTGGCATGACGAGCGCGAGGCCGCACGGGCAGACATAAAGGTCTCCGACTTTAAGGCCTACGGCTTCGATATCGACCCGCGCGCGGTCTCGCTAAGCATCGAAAACAGCCGCAAGGCCGGGGTGGGGGAGCGAATCGAAATAAAAAACCGGGACATAAAAAACTACGTCCCGATAAAAAATTCGACCGTCATCTGCAACCCGCCATACGGCGAGCGCCTTCTGGAGATCCGTCAAGCCGAGGAGCTTTACAGGACGATGGGCGAGGTTTTATGCCCGTCGAAGGAAAACCCCTGCTACATAATCTCCCCGCACGAGGAGTTTGAAAAATTCTTCGGCAAGCGCGCCGACAAAATGCGAAAGCTCTACAACGGCATGATAAAGTGCAACCTCTATATGTACTATCTCTGAACTATCTCGCCGATGAGCCCGTCCCCGTCCGCGCCGATTATGCGGACTGTCCGGAGCTCTCTGAACAGTGTGTCTGTAAAGCGTTTGACCCTTACAAACTGATAATTCTCCGCATGGCCGCCGTGCCATTCGGGGGATTTTTCTCTTTCAAACAAAACGTTGAGCTCCCTGCCGATGAGGCTTTGGCGATACCTCTCGGCGCTCTCCGCGACCGCCTCCGCCATCAGCCTCGCGCGCTCCTCCTTTACCGCTTTAGGCACTTGATCGGGATACCCCGCCGCCGCGGTTCCCTCCCGCCGCGAATAGGGGAATATGTGCGCGTCTGAAAAGCCTATCGCCTTTACAGTCTTGAGCGATTCCGCGAAGTCTTCCTCCGTCTCGCCGGGGAAGCCGACCATAATGTCGGTTGTTATAGCGCAGCCGGGGAAAAGCTCCCGCAGGCGGGAAACGATTGTAAAGTATTTTTCCTTGTCATATTTTCTCCTCATTCTTTTGAGCGTTCTGTTCGAGCCGGATTGCAGCGCAAGGTGAAAGTGCGGGCAGAGTTTTTCGATTTGCGAAAGCTTTGTGATTATCTGATCACTGAGCTCCTCCGGCTCGATCGAGCCGAGCCGCACCCTCGTGATCTCTCCCGCCGCCGCTTTGACCGCGTCGTAAAGATCGAGCGCAGCCCCTTTCCCGTAGTCCGAAAGGTTTATACCGACTATCACGGCCTCCTTGACTCCGCTTTTAGACAGCGCCGCCGCCTCGCGCCTGATGATCTCGGGCTCCTTAAAGCGCGAGCGCCCCCTTGCGTAGGGTATCACACAGTATGAGCAGAACCTGTCGCAGCCGTCCTGAACCTTGATTATCCCGCGGGTCTTTCTGCCCGCGCCGGAAAGCTCCTCGAGGCTTATCGGGTCTGGGAGCTCATCGCCCATAATTTTCGCGCCCCTGAATTTTTCATACTCCTCCGGCAGCAAAAGCTTGTCCTTTGTCCCCAAAACGATGTCCGCGCCGTCGATATGCTTATTTAACTCGCCGTAGCAGCCGACCACCGCTATCACCGCGCCCGGGCTTTCGCGGCGAAGCCTTTTTATCAGCTGACGAAGCTTCGAGTCGGACTGCGCGGTGACGGTGCAGCTGTTTATAACGCAGAGCTCGGCATCCGATGGGCTATTTGTTTCGGCGTGGCCGAGGGCGGAAAAGCGCTGTTTTAAGATCTCCGTCTCGTACTGGTTGACCTTGCAGCCGAAGGTATAGTAATAAATGAACATATTTTCACCCGATTGTTGCTTAATTTTTTCGTCAAAAACCCAAAAACCGCTTGACAGCGCTTTTTAGGACTGCTATACTAAAAGAAAATAAATTTGTTTGGAGGCATTTTCTATGACTGCTGTAAAAATAAAGCTCGGCACGATAACCGACGTTAAGGAATTTGTAAACGCCGTCACCCTCTGCGACTATGAGGTCGACCTTGTTTCGGGAAGATACGCCATCGACGCGAAGTCGATAATGGGCATTTTCAGCTTGGACCTCACCCAGCCGGTCGACATGATAGTACATACCGACGAGTGCGGGGGATTTTTGCAGAGCGTCGACAAATTCATCGTAAAATAAGAGCTTGCCGCCCGGTTTTGGGCGGCTTTTTTATCAGCTGAAGAAAACCTCGTGCCAGACAAGGAAGGTATAGACGGTCCAGATCTTTCGGGAGTTGTCGTATTTTCCCTCGCGGTGCTGATCCAAAAGCTCCACGAGCTTGTCGGTGTTGAAAAACTGCTTCGAGCGCTCGCTCTCAAACGCGGCTCTGACCTTATTATAGTATTCGTCCTGCTTGAGCCATACTCTTATCGGCACCGGGAAGCCGAGCTTTTTCTTGTTTGCCGTAAGCGGCGGGCAGGCAGCGAGGGCCGCCTTTCTCATCGCGAACTTTGTGTTTTCTTTTGTCACGCGGTATTTTTTCGGGATCCTCTGCGCGAGCGCCATGACCTCCCTGTCAAGAAATGGCACCCTAAGCTCAAGAGAATTCGACATCGACATCTTATCCGCTTTCAGTAGAATGTCCCCGGTCATCCACATATTCAGGTCGAGATACTGCATCTTCGTGACGTTGTCCTTGTCCCTGACCTTGTCGTAAAACGGCTTAGTGATCTCCTTTGCCGACGGCGCGTCGGTGGTAATTTTAAGGAGAGATTTTCTCTCCTTTTCCGAGAAAATGTAGGCGTTCCCGATAAATCTTTCCTCAAGATCCTTTCCTCTGCGGATCAGGAAGTTGAGCCCCCTGTGCGCGGGAAGCTTCTCGGCGCATTTTCCGATGCAGCGCCTGATGGGGCGGGGGATCAGGTTATATATCGCGACGTCGTCCGGCTCCTTGTATATATTGTATCCGCCGAAGATCTCGTCAGCGCCCTCGCCCGAAAGAACGACCTTGACCTTCTCGGCGGCGAGCCTGCAAACGAAGTAGAGCGCCACCGCCGCGGGGTCGGCTAAAGGTTCGTCCATGTGATACTGTATTTTCGGGAAATTGTCCCAATACTCCTCGGCGGTTATTACCTTGGAAATATTATCCTTTCCGATGTATTTTGAAAACTCCTTCGCATAGCCTATCTCGTTGTATCTTTCGTCCTCGCCGAAGCCCACGGTAAAGGTCTTGTCGACGTTTGCGACCGCCGCGACATAGCTCGAATCGACGCCGCTCGACAAAAAGCTCCCGACCTCGACGTCGGCTATCTTATGCGCGCTGACCGAATCTTTGAACGTCTCGGATATTTTTTCCACCCACTCGTCCAAATTCGGCCCTTCGTCCGCGTCAAAGCTTATCTCCCAGTAACGCCCGGTCGAAAGCTTCCCGCCCGAGTATGTAAACCAGTGCGCCGGCAGAAGCTTGAAAACGCCCTTGAAAAAGGTCTCCTCGCAGGGCGAATACTGAAACGTCAGGTAATTTTCAAGCGCCGTCGTATTGAGTTCCTTTTTGAATCCGGGATGCTTTAGAAAGCTCTTTATTTCGGAGCCGTACATAAAAGTTCCGTTCATCTCGGTATAGTAAAGCGGCTTTATGCCGAAGAAATCCCTCGCGCCGAAAAGCTCCTTTTTGTTTTTGTCCCAGATAACGAACGCAAACATACCCCGAAGCCTTGGGAGCATATCCTTTCCCCACTCCTCGTAGCCGTGAAGCAAAACCTCCGAGTCGGTGTTGGTCTTAAAGCAGTGCCCCGCGCTTATAAGCTCCTCGCGGAGGCTTTGGTAGTTATATATCTCCCCGTTGAAGGTCAAAACCATCGAGCCGTCCTCGTTGAATATCGGCTGAGAGCCGGTGGAAAGGTCGATTATCGAGAGCCTGCGAAAGCCCATGGCGATGTCCTCGTCGACATATTTTCCCCCCGAATCCGGCCCGCGGTGGCGTATAGCCTCCATCATTTTTTCAATTACCTGCTCTGCCTCGGGTATTTTGTTTGTAAATCCAACTATTCCGCACATATAAATCTCTCCTTGGTGAAAAATAGGGTCGTCCCGAATATTATAAACCAAAATTTCAGGGATTTCAATAGAAAAGGCTCCAAAAAAGTTACGCAAAGGTTACAATTTATTAAAATTTCAATATTTCCTTGAAAAATTGCTGATTTTATTGTATACTATAATGTAAGCGAAATATTATTTAACGTTTGGGTGATAACATGGGAAATAAAAAAGTCATAAAAGTAAGGTACCGCTTAAGCGTCATCTTTTTCGGGACAGTGCTGATATTCGGCCTTATGTTCTATAAATATCTTAAGTCCACCACCTTGGAGGACGTTTTGTCCGAGGAGCGAACCATCACCGTTTTCTCGGAAAACACCGTCAAAAAGGGGAGCGCTTCGGACAGCCCGGACGGCGAAAGCGATGATCTGACCGACGGGGCCGAGCCGACCTCCTCCGCCGAGGTAATAAACCCCGTTCCCGAGAGCGAAGCGGTCGGGGAGGATTATCTTGACGGCTGCGTTTTCATCGGCGACAATATCACCTACGGGCTTGCGTCATACGGAATAGTTCCGAGCGGGAATGTTTTGGCCTCGGCGAGCTTAAGCGTCACAAAGATAGACACCGCCGAGATAGACACAGCCTCGGGCAAAAAAACCGTCATCGAGGCCGTTTCGGAGCTTTTGCCGGAAAAGGTCTATGTGATGCTCGGCTCGAACGGCGCGGCGTACTCCACTCCGTCGGAGCTTTATATAAGCTACTCCTCGTTTCTGAATAAGCTTCGCATCGCCTCGCCCGACTCGAAAATATTCATAATCTCCACCCCTCCCGTCACCAAGTCTAAGGAGGATTCAAAGGAGTCACCGATAAAAAACAGCGACATCGACGACCTGAACTCCCAGCTTTTGGATTACTGCAACAAAAACTCGCTCTACTATCTCGACCTCAACTCCGCTTTAAAGGGCGATGATGGCTGCCTTTCCGCCGACAGCGCCGAAAACGACGGCCTGCACTTCAAAAAGACTACATACGAGACATTTGTAAACTATATTTTAACACATACTGTGGGATAGACTATGAAAAAAATTCTCTGCCTTTTGGCCGCGCTTTCGCTGCTTCTGTGCTCCTGCGGCAAATATAACGAGCCCGACCCTGCGGCGCTCATGGATGAGCTCTGCTTTATCGAGGGACTCGAGGACATGACCGAGGCGAGCGCCGACGACGTAGCGTTTTTGTTCGATATCGACCTTGATACCGCGGAGGAATACTCGGTCCGCTACAACTCGAACGGCGGCTATGCCGACATGATAGCGATATTCAAGATGAACGGCGCGGAGGACGCGGAGGCCGCAAAGCAGGCCCTCAGCGATTACAAGGACGCGCGCTATGAGGACTTCAAGGGCTACGCTCCATTGGAGGCCAAGAAGATAGAGGACGGGCAGGTCCTCGTTTACGGCAGATACGCGCTGCTTCTCATCGTCGGAAACATCGACACTGCCGTCAGCTGCGCGGATACGGAATTTACCGAATGAAAAAGACATTATTCTGCATTATAATATGCGCGTCGCTCCTCTTTGTCGCCTGCGAGCCGATAGATAAGGTCGTCTCGTTTTTTGCGGACGACGGCACCGGCTATATCTTCAAGACATCGCTACCGAGCGACCCCGAAAACCTCGACCCGCAGCTATGTAACGACCCGAGCGGGGAAAAGATCTGCAAAAACCTCTATGCCGGGCTCATGGGCTATGACAGCGGCGGAAAGCTCACCCAAAAGCTCGCACGAGACTATACCATCTCGGAGGACGGCTTAAGCTACACCTTCTATCTTATTGAGGGGCTGAAGTGGCACGCCCTCGGGAACTATGAGCATGATCTGACTGCAGACGATTTCGTCTACGGCTTCCGGCGGCTGATGGACCCGAAGACCGCCTCGCCGCACTCGGAAAAATACTTTTGCATCAAAAACGCCGAGGCCGCAAGAAACGGCTTCATCGACGTTTCCGAAATAGGCGTTTCCGCGCCGGATAAGCTGACCGTCGTATTCACCCTCGAATACCCCTGCGCCGAGTTTTTGCATCTTTTGGCCGAGCTTCCGGCGATGCCCTGCTGCGAGGACTTTTTCATCACCTCGGGCGGAAAATACGGCCTCGAGGCGGAGGCTGTCTGCTCGAACGGTCCGTTCTTTGTCAGATACTGGCTCCACGACCCATACGGCAAGAGCAACTATGTCCGCCTGCGCCGAAACCCCGGCTACAGCGACGTCATTCCCGTCTCGGCGGGCGGCGTGAACTATCTAATAACCTCCGACGAGGAGCAGCGCCTTGAGGATTTCAATTCCGGAGCAACCGACGTTCTGACCTTCTCCCCGGGCGAAGCCCCCAAGACCGACGGCAGCGAGCTTATAAGCGGCTTCGGCGGAACGGCGGGGCTTGTCTTCGGCAAAAAAAGCAAGATCTTCTCATCAAACGAGGTCCGCGAGGTTTTCTCCTGGGCGATTGACCGCGCCGCGCTCAAAGATCAGGCCCCGGATATCCTCGGCGAGGCAAGATCGCTCGTTCCTCCGTCAGATTCTATGTATCTTCGCGGCTACACCTCGCGCGTACCCGAGGGCGTCTGCGAGACGGATATTTCGATGGCGGAGTACAAGTGGGGCTTTCTTCTTTCGGAGCGCGAAAAGGCCTCTCTCATCGGCATGAGCATAATGGTGCCGTCCGACTTCGGTTACTCCGACTATCTCACCGCCGTGACCGACAGCTGGTACGAGGTGTTCTCGGTGCATATCCCGCTCGACATCGTCAACCCGCGCGACTATGCCGAGCGCCTCAAAAGCGGCGACTATGACATCGCGCTCGCGATTTTAGAGCCCGGCGAGGACGGCGCGGCGGACTTTATAAAGCCGTTCGGCTCGAAAAACCGCTTCGGCTGGGTCTATAAAGAGGCTCTGGAGGCAGAGAACATCATCTGTAGAAGCGAAACACTCTCCGCCCTTAACTACGCCGTTTCGGAGGCCGAAAACGCTGTGCTTTCCGATCACACATTCATTCCCATCTGGTATCTCCCGTCCGCCGCCGTTTTTGACGACGACTGCGAGGACCTCGGCTTCGACCCGTTTGGCGGCACCGTATACTTTGAAAACGCCAAGCATTTCTGACGGAGGTAACTATGCCGACACCGCACAACAGCGCGCTCCCGGGAGATATCGCCGATACGGTCTTAATGCCCGGCGACCCCATGCGCTCGAGATATCTCGCCGAAAATTTTTTGGAAAACCCGAGGCTTGTAAACAACGTCCGCTCTGCGCAGGGCTATACCGGGCACTATAAAGGCAGGCCGGTGACGGTCATGTCCTCCGGCATGGGCATGCCCTCAATTGCCATTCACGCCCACGAGCTTTTTGATATCTACGGAGTAAAAAGCATTATCCGCATAGGCACAGCCGGGGGAATGTCCCCCTCGGTCAGGGTCGGCGACATCATTATCGCCATGGCCGCCTGCATCGACAGCGACTATATCTCCCGCAGATTTTCACTTGACGGCACATACGCCCCCGTCTGCGACTTCGGGCTTCTGAGCGAAGCGGTGTCCGCCGCCTCCGCCCTCGGCCTTGAATATAAGGTCGGAAACATTTTGTCCTCCGATATATTTTACGGCGAGAGCAAAGAGTCCGCCGAGCGCTGGAGCAAAATGAACGTTCTGGCGGTAGAGATGGAGACCGCCGCGCTTTACGCAAACGCCGCATACTTCGGCAAAAAAGCCCTGACGCTTCTCACGGTGTCGGATCATCTTCTCACCGGCGAGAGCCTTTCCTCCGACATGCGCGAGAGGGGACTTGACCGAATGATAAGGCTGGCTCTTGAAACGGCCGTTAAAAACTGAAATAAAAAAACCCCTCGGCGGGGTTTCTTTATTGCATATCAGTTGTACCGATCATGCTCTCGTAACTTTGCCCGAGCGCAGGCATCTTGAGCAGACGTAAACGTGACAGGGAGTGCCGTTCTTT
This sequence comes from uncultured Clostridia bacterium, assembly GCA_947624745.1. Taxonomy (GTDB): domain Bacteria; phylum Bacillota; class Clostridia; order Oscillospirales; family Ruminococcaceae; genus Faeciplasma. The sequence continues at coordinate 36,701 of CANQLR010000018.1, forward strand.
AAGACCTTTACTCTCTTAACGTTGGGCTTCCAGGTTCTGTTCGTTCTTCTGTGAGAGTGAGAAACCTTGATGCCGAAAGTTACGCCCTTGCCGCAAACTTCGCATTTTGCCATGAGGCTGCACCTCCTTTGATGTTTCATGAAGTCACAAACTATATCTTAGCAAATTTTTTTCAAAAAAGCAAGTATTTTTTAAAAAAAGTTTCGGATTTTTTCAAATCTTTCCTTAATTACTTGCTATTTTCTGAATTTTGTAGTACAATATAGGGTGAGATTTGGTTTTTGAGCCAATATTTACCTATAATATTACATAGAAGAAAAATTTTACCTGAAAGGTTGGTCATATGCTTTTACTTAACTACAGAGGCGCCGAGCTTGTCATTATGCTCTGCATACGGCTGCTGATAGTTTTTACCATTCTTCCCGTCCACGAATTCTCCCACGCCTATGCCGCAAGAAAGCTGGGCGACAACACCGCGCTTATCGCGGGGCGGCTCACCCTCAATCCGCTCGCGCATATAGACCCCGTCGGCACGGTGCTGCTTCTTTTGTTCGGCTTCGGCTGGGCAAAGCCCGTGCCGGTGAACCCGAGAAACTTTTCAAATTTCAGGCGCGACAACGCCATTGTCTCGGCTGCGGGGCCGCTGTCCAACCTTGTCTGCGCGGTCGTCGCGATTTTTGCCAACCGCTTTATCCTAAACGTCTATGCGATCTCCGAGGGCTCCGTAGCGACCGTCATGTTCTATGTCTACAACGCGGTCTACTACTTCTCCATAATAAATCTGAGTCTTTGCATCTTCAACCTGCTTCCCATACGCCCGCTCGACGGCTCGAATATACTTTCCTACTTCCTGCCCGCAAAGGCGAACGCGTTTTTGTATAAGCACACAAGGGTCATACAGATTGTCCTTTACGCGGCTGTATTTTTGGGACTTTTGAGCGGTCCGCTCTCATGGCTCATTTCCAAGGTATATACCTTGCTTAATTTCCTGTTCGGCTGGGTAGACCTGCTGTTCGGGCTGATACTGAGGTAAAAATGAATCCTATTTCCTACCGGCTTGACGCTTTCGAGGGGCCTCTTGACCTTCTTTTATATCTCATCTCAAAGCACAAGCTGAACATCAACGACATACAGATCTCGCTGCTTTTGGACCAGTATCTTGAATACATCGACGGCGCCGAGGAGCAGGACTTCGAGTATGCGGGCGAATTTTTAGAGATGGCCGCACGGCTGATACTTATAAAAACGCTCTCGCTGCTTCCGAAGCACGAAGAAGCGCTCGAGATGAAGCGCGAGCTCCAGGGCAGGCTCATCGAGTATTCCCTCTGCAAGCAGGCCGCCGAGCGCTTAAGGCAGATGTATCGCGGCGACGCTGTGTATGTAAAGCGCCCGTCCGAGATAGAGGTCTCAAAGACCTACAATCACTTCCACGAGCCCGACGACCTTTTGGCGGCGTACTTCGGCATATCGAGCCAGAGGCTTCGCAAAAGCCCGGTACAAGCGGCGGTCTTTCGGCCGATAGTCTCAAAAAGGATAGTCTCGGTCGCTTCAAAAATTCTGTATGTTTTAAGAAGGCTCTATAAGAGCGGAAAATGCGAGATGGAGCACCTTTACGACGGCATGACCGACAAATCCGAAAAAATTGCCACCTTCCTTGCGATACTCGAGCTCACGAAATCGGGCAGAATACAGCTTAACGACGACAACACGGAGATAACCTTTGACCGCACCAAGCGCAGAAAGAGGGAGACCGTTTCCGAAGAGGTAGAATAAATGCAGATAGATGAAAAAATTTCCATTATAGAGGCGATACTGTTTGCCTCGGGCGACCCGATAGACTTCGACAAGCTCGCCTACGCCGCCGGAATCGAGCAGAGCGACCTGCACAAACTTATCCCGCTTCTCAATTCTAACTATTCCGACCGCGGCTCGGCCTTGGAGGTCATAAAGCTTGAAAACAGCTATCAGCTCTGCACCCGCGAGGCCTTCGCACCCTATATCCGCACAGCTTTGGAGTCCAAGCGCTCGGCGACCCTTTCTCCCGCCGCGATGGAGACCCTGACCGTCATAGCCTACAACCAGCCGGTCACGAGGGGCTTTGTCGAGGACGTGAGGGGAGTGGATTCGAGCGGGGTCATCTCGAACCTTCTTGAAAAGGAGCTTATCGAGGAGGCCGGAAGGCTCGACGTTCCGGGGCGGCCGGTGACTTTTCGCACCACGGCGAACTTCCTGCGCTGCTTCAAGTTAAGCTCGATAGAGGATCTCCCGCCGCTTCCGAGCGACAATTCACAGATGACCTTTGACGACGTAAGCGCCCCCGACGGGGAGTGATCGGCAGGTTTTTCCCGAAAGGAGAGTGTTATGACAGTACTTTTGATCATTCTCGGTATTATCGTCGGGATAATTCTTGCCGTCGTGATACTCCTGCACTTTTCGGTCAGAGCTTATGTCGAGGCGGACAAAGCGGGGCTTGATCTGAAGGCAAAATACCTTTGGTTCACGGTCTATAAGCTGAAGCTCCCCGAAAAGGAGCCGGAGGACAAGCCGCCGGAAGGCGAGCCACCCGCCGAAGCCCCCGAAATTATTTTAGAGGATATCCCCGAGGCCGCTTCTACTGAATCTCCCGAGGACAGCGCTCCCCCTGCCGACGAAGAAAAGCCGGAGGAAAAGTCTCCCGAACCGTCGGAGCAGTCCGACGGGAGCAAGGAGCCTCCCGAGGAGGAAGAAAATGAAGATACCCCGAAGCCGAGCCTTCTTGATATGTGGAACGAGTACAAAAAGTATATCCCCGCCGGAAAAAAGGCGTTCAGAAAGCTTTTGAAGCTCATCCGAATATACGACCTCGAATTTATGCTCAAGATCGGCAGCGAGGACCCATACAAGGCGGGGCTCAATTTCGGCAGGCTCAACGCCGCGGTATATTCGCTTTTGGGGCTTCTGTGCTGCATATTCACAGTCACGATACGCCATACCGAGATCAAATGCGATTTCGAGCACAAGGCGACCGACTACTACTTAAAGACCGCCGTTTACGTTCGTCCGAGCGCCGTAGTCGCGCTTGCCGCGTATGTCGGGATATATTATCTTAAGATCCGAAAAAGCATGAAAAAGCTTGAGAATAAAGCCAAAGCAACCGAAAAGGAGAATAGCAATGAATGAAAAGAACACAAATCTGGAAATTTTAGTCAGAACGGCCATTGAAAAGATAAAGGAAATGGTCGACGTCGAGACTATAATCGGAAAGCCAATAGTCACAGGCAACGGCACCACCATAATCCCCGTGTCGAAGGTGTCGGTCGGCTTCGGCTCGGGAGGATCCGACCTTCCCACCAAGCAGTCCGCGCAGTATTTCGGCGGCGGCGCCGGGGGCGGAGTTTCCATTCAGCCGATAGCGTTCATCGTTATCATGCCCGACGGAAACGTAAGGCTTTTGCAGCTTACCGTCAACGCTTCAAAGGAAAACGCAGCTTTGGCAATTCTTCCCGAGATAGTCGACAAGGTGAGCGCCATAATTTCCCAGAAAAAGTCGGACGGCAGCGCTTCCGCGGAGGATACCGCCGAATAAGCAAGTATTTTTTGAGAAAGACGGCATAAACTATTCCCGAAATCTTTTTCGGAGGATAGTTTATGGATCTGATCAAAAGAATGGTCGTCTGCCTCATATGCTTTGTTGTCATGGCGACGGTCATATGTATAAGAGTAAGCGCCGCAGAGGGCGATAATATAGTTACAAACGCAAAGGCCGCAGTCCTTATAGAAGCCGAGACCGGAAGAGTCCTCTACTCGAAAAACGCCGACGTTAAGCTCCCGATGGCGAGCACGACGAAGATAATGACCGCGATACTGTCGCTTGAATCGGGGGATCCGGACCGCAAATTTACGGTCGATCCCGAGGCGATAAAGGTCGAGGGCTCGTCGATGGGCCTTTTGGAGGGCGACACCGTCTCAAAGCGCGACCTTCTGTACGGTATGCTCCTTCCGAGTGGGAACGACGCCGCGAACGCCACGGCTGTTGCGGTCTCGGGGAGCGTCGACGCGTTCGTTGCGCTCATGAACCAAAAGGCGCATGAGCTGGGTCTCAACTCGACCCATTTCGTCACCCCGTCGGGGCTCGACGACAACACCAAGGAGCACTACTCCACCGCCATGGACATGGCGAGGCTTGCGGGCTACGCCATTTTAAACAACGACTTTCGGGCGATATGCTCCGAAAAGTCGGTGAGCTTAGACCTTGGCGGAAGAAAGCTGTGGCTCAACAACACAAACAAGCTTCTCGGCAGCTGCGAGGGAGTTTTCGGGATTAAGACCGGCTTCACCGACAAGGCGGGACGGTGTCTCGTCACCGCCTGCGAGAGGGGAGACATCACCCTGATCTGCGTGACCCTCGGCGACTCGACCGACTGGATAGACCACGAAAAGCTCTACGACTACGGCTACTCCCGCCTGACCCGGCATAAGCTCGGCGGCGAGAGCTATAAGGTGCCTCTTGCGGGCGACGGCGGCTGCGAGGCCGAGCTTATCTGTCCCGAATTTTCGGTGATACTCGACCGCTCGGAGATAGATAAGGTCGAGAAAAAGGTGCTCCTGCCGCAGATAGTCTATGAAAGCGAGAGGGGAACCGCCCTCGGCAAAGCGGTATATTATCTCGACGGCGGGATTATCGCGGTGATTGATCTGCAATTCAAATAACTTTTTAAGGTGACATAATGGAAGAAAGACTACAGAAGATCCTCGGCGAATGCGGGTACTGCTCCCGGCGAAAGGCCGAGGAGCTCATATCCGGCGGCAGGGTGACGGTCAACGGCCGCCCCTGCAAGCTCGGCGACAGAGCAGACATAAAAAAGGACATAATAAGCGTCGACGGCGTGAGGGTAGATACCGAGGCATCGCGCCAAAAGGTGTATTTAATGCTCAACAAGCCGCGCGGCTATGTGACTACCGTTTCTGACGAGCACGCCCGCCGCTGCGTGACCGACCTTCTTAACGACGTCGGCGAGAGGGTGTTCCCGGTCGGCAGGCTCGACATGAACTCTGAGGGGCTCCTTATCCTCACGAACGACGGCGACCTTGCCAACAAGATAATGCACCCGAAAAACCACGTCTCGAAAACGTATCGCGTGACGGTGCGGCCGGATATCAACGAGGAGCAGCTTTTAGAGCTCAGCTCCGGCATAGTTCTGGACGGCAAAAAGACCCTGCCCGCCTCCGTTAGCGTAGTGACGAAGGAGCCGGGCAGAGTGGTCATACTTATAACGATACACGAGGGCCGAAACAGGCAGGTACGGCGAATGTGCGAGGCCTTGGGGCTCGAGGTCGCGAGGCTGAAAAGGATTTCGGTCGGACCGATAAAGCTCGGGATGCTGAAGCCGGGCGAGTACCGGGAGCTCACTCCCAAGGAGCTCACTGCACTAAGAAACTGCATAGGAAAGGATGACGGAAATGCTCGAAATAATAAAAAAACAGGGCGCTGACGGCTACGAGGACGTGCTTAACGCGCTCGGCCTTTCGCCGGACAGCGTGAGCATATCGGAGGCGGTAAACGGCGATACCGTCGGCGGGTACTGCATATATAAGCTCGCGCCCGAGCTTGTTAGCATATATAAAATTTCCGACGGGGGAGACCTCGTTTTGGCCGACGGGATACTTCGGAGCGTTCTTTTTCTGGGGGCGCTGAAGGGTATAGAGCGCGCCGAGTTTTTATTCGGAAGCGAAGAAACGCCGAAGCGCTTGAAGCTCATCTCGGACGGAAATATCTTGGAGCCGATAAGCGGAATTTTCGGCGGCTGCGAGAGCTGCAAAAACAAATAGGGAGGTAAAATCATGTATAAGGCATCCGAAAACTTCACCATGCTCTGCGACTTTTACGAGCTCACCATGGGAAACGGCTATTTTGAAAAGGGCTATAAGGACAAAATTTGCTACTTCGACGTGTTCTACCGCAGCGTCCCCGATAACGGCGGTTTCGCCATCGCCTGCGGATTGGAGCAGGTGATAGATTATATCAAAAACCTTCATTTCGACGACGAGGATATTACATACCTTCGCTCCAAGGGCATTTTCTCGGAGGAGTTTTTAAACTATCTTAAAGACTTCACCTTCACCGGCGACATCTGGGCCGTCCCTGAGGGCACCGTTATTTTCCCGAACGAGCCGATGATGACGGTCAGGGCTCCCGCCATTCAGGCGCAGCTCATCGAGACCTTTGTGCTTTTGACTCTCAACCACCAGTCGCTCATCGCGACCAAGGCTAACCGCATATTCCGCGCCGCCAACGGCAGAGCTGTGAGCGAGTTCGGCTCCCGCCGCGCCCACGGCCCCGACGCCGCTGTTTTGGGCGCCCGCGCCGCCTATATCGGGGGCTGCGCCGCCACTGCCTGCACCATGACCGACGAGGACTACGGCGTTCCCGCGACCGGCACCATGGCCCACTCGTGGGTGCAGATGTTCGACTCGGAATACGAGGCGTTCAAGGCTTACTGCGAGGTATACCCGAACTCCGCCACACTTCTTGTCGACACCTATAACGTCCTCAAAAGCGGCGTTCCGAACGCCATCAGGGCCTTCGACGAGGTTTTAAAGCCTCTCGGCTGCCGCCCCGTCGGGATAAGGCTCGACTCGGGCGACATAACCTATCTTTCGATAAAGGCCCGCGAGATGCTCGACGCTGCAGGATACCCCGACTGCAAGATAGTCGCCTCGAATTCTCTCGACGAATACCTGATCCGCGATATGCTCCAGCAGGGCGCCAAGGTCGACCTCTACGGCGTAGGCGAAAGGCTGATAACCTCGAAATCCTCCGCCGTGTTCGACGGCGTGTATAAGCTCGTCGCAGTCGAAAACGACGACGGCACGATCACTCCGAAAATAAAAATCTCCGAAAACGTCGCGAAGATAACCAACCCCTGCTTCAAAAAGGTCTACAGGATCTACGACAACTCCCGCTTCGTCGCCATAGCGGACCTCATCTGCACCCACGACGAAACGGTCGACCAGTCCGCGCCGCTCGAAATCTTCGACCCCGACTTCACCTGGAAGCGCCGCACCGTCGAAAACTTCACCGCCCGCGAGCTTCTGATACCGATATTCAAGGGCGGCAAGTGCGTCTATACGAGCCCGACCCTAAAGGAGATACGCGACCACTGCACCCGCGAGGTCGCCTCGATGTGGGATTCGGTCACCCGCTTTGAAAACCCCCACGCCTACTATGTCGACCTTTCGCAGAAGCTCTGGGACATCAAGCACGAGCTCTTATCCCAAAACTCTAAATAATTTAATAAAATCTTAATATTTTATATCTTGATTTTTAATACTTTTTGCGGTATATTATCATGAAAGCGGTGAGTGGATGAAAAAGCTGAGTTTTCGCCTTGCATTTGCGGGGATAGCCTCGGCGCTCTGCGTGATAATCATGTTCTCGGCTTCCTTTATCCCTTTTGTCACCTACGTTTTCCCGATGTTCGCGGGGCTCCTTATATACGCCGTCAGCCTCGAATGCGGGACAAAGACCGGCATTTACGCCTATATCGGCGTGTCGGCGCTGCTTCTGATCCTCTCCCCCGAAAAGGAATCGGTCTTTATGTTCGTGTTCTTCTTCGGCTACTACCCGATACTTTCGGTGTCGCTCGACAGGCTGCGCTCGCCCGTTATTCGGTGGATAATAAGGATTTTAGTGTTCAATCTTTCGGTCATGGCGGCATATTTTATCCTCATGAAGCTTCTTGTCGCTGTCGAGAGCGAGGATTTCACGAAATACACCGCCATTTCACTTTTGGTGCTCGGAAACATTTGCCTTCTTCTTTATGAAAAAATGTTTCGCAGGCTGACCGAAAAATACGTTAAGGTATACCGCAAAAAGCTTTTCAGGAGAAAATAAGATGTCGGAAAAGACGAAAAAGATAATAAGAATAACCGCGCTCGTGATATTTTTCGCGGTGACCGTCGGCCTTACGGTAATGTGCCTGCCGATGATCCCGATGCTCATGAGCGAGGAGGGGAGATACAGGCTCGAGGCTATCGTCGGCGGGATAGTCGAGGAAAATCTGATCTTAGGCGTCGGCGCTTTTTTGCTGCTACAGGTCTTGCAGGTCGTCGTCGCGCTGATCCCCGGCGGGCTTATCCAGATCCTCGGCGGGGTGATATTCGGCGGCTTCTGGGGAACGCTCCTCTGCCTTTTGGGCACGTTTCTGGGCGAGCTCTTGGTGTTTTACATCGTAAGGCTCCTCGGTATGCCTCTCGTCGAGGCGCTTATCGACCAAAAGGGCATAAAAAAGCTTGCCTTTTTGCAGGACGAAAAAAAGTGCGAGCTCGCGGTGTTTATCCTCTTTCTCCTGCCGGTCATGCCGAAGGACGCCCTTACCTACATCGCCCCGCTCACGAAGATAAAGCCCTCGACCTTCTTTATCCTCTCGATGCTCGCCCGCTCTCCGGGGCTTATTCTTTCAAACGTCTTCGGCTCGTCTCTGAGCGAGGGCAACGTCATGATCGCGCTTATACTCTTTGCGATAGTCGCGATCATCGGCCTTGTGACGATATGGTACCGCGACAGGATAATAGATCTTTTCAGAACGAGATCCTCGAAGAAAAACGGAACCGTCGCGAAATAATAAAGCTGCCTTCTGTAACAGGCGGCTTTTTCTTGCATAAAATTCCCTCAAGCTTGCATTAAGACTGTATTTTCAAAAAACAGTGGAAAACCCGCGCGGCATGTGGTATAATCAAAAAAACATTACAAAAGGAGAGAATCAAATGTCAAAATTTTGTATTTATTCGTCCGGCGTTCCCTGCGACATTCTCATCGAGGCCTCTGCCTACGAGGGAGTTAAGCTTGTCGCCGGCGCTCACGCCGATGATATAGAGCTTGTCTGCGGAAAAAAGCCCGCAATTGTTTCCGAGCCCTCCGAGATAAGCTCGAAAAATGTGATAATTGCCGCGACGGTCGGAAAAAGCGCCCTGCTTGATACTCTCGGCATAGATACCTCCGCGATAGCAGGAAAGCACGAGGTCTACTCCCACACCGTGATTTCCTCGCCCTTCCCGGGGGTCGATAAAGCCCTCGTCATCGCCGGAAGCGACAAGCGCGGCACCATCTACGGAATTTTTGACATCTCGGAAAAAATAGGCGTTTCGCCGCTTGTATACTGGGGCGACGTTGTCCCCAAAAAGCGTGATGAATTATATGTCGATATCCCCGACGGCGGCTTTACCTCGAAGGAGCCGTCCGTCAGGTACAGAGGCCTTTTCATAAACGACGACTGGCCGGCGTTCGGCGGCTGGTGCCACGAGCGCTTCGGAGGCTATAACGCCAAGGCTTACGAGCCCGTGTTCCAGCTTCTTTTGAGGCTGAAGGGCAACTACCTCTGGCCGGGAATGTGGACGGGTATCTTCTCCGAGGAGGGCCCGGGGCTTCTGAACGCCGAGCTCGCCGACAAATACGGCATAGTCATGGGAGCTTCCCACCACGAGCCTATGTGCCGCGCCGGAGCCGAGTGGCAGAAGATCTATAAGCAGTACGGCGACGACAACACCTGGAGCTTCATCTCGAACGGCAAGGCGATAACCGAGTTCTGGCGGGACGGCTTAAAGCGCAACAAGGATTTTGAAAACGTCATCACCGTCGGCATGAGAGGCGAGAACGACAGCCTGCTTCTTGGCGAAAACGCCACGCTTGAGGACAACATCAACGTCCTTCGCAACGTTATCCTCACGCAGAATGAGCTGATGAAGGAGGTCGTGGACCCCGACCTTGAAAAGATACCGAGAATGCTCGCGCTTTACTATGAGGTCGAGGACTTCTATCACGGCGACAAGGACACCAAGGGTCTCAAAAACTGGGACGCGCTCGACGGGGTAATTTTAATGCTCTGCGACGACACATACGGAAATCTCAGATTTCTGCCGGACGACACCGACCGCGACCACAACGGCGGCTTCGGAATGTATTATCACTACGACTACCACGGCTCGCCGATATCCTATGAGTGGATGAACACAAACCGCCTTTCCAAGACATGGGAGCAGATGTCGATGGCCTATGACTACGGCATCCGCGACCTTTGGATAGTTAATCTGGGGGACATAAAGGGGCTTGAATACCCGCTTTGTTATTTCATGGACCTCGCTTACGACTTTGATAAGTACGGCACAACCGCCCGAAACTCGGTCGAGGGATATGTAAAAAGCTGGGTGAAAAAGCAGTACGGCGACTGGTTCGACGAGCAGAAGCTCGACGACATCTATACGGTTCTTAACGGCTACACCAAGCTCAACAACGCCCGCACGCCCGAGTCGATGAACCAAAACATCTACGCCCCGATCAACTTCCGCGAGGGCGAAAGGGTATATTCCGAGTGCGAAAAGCTCATCTCACTCGCGACCGAGCTTTATAACACCGCCCCCGAGCCGATAAAGCCCTCAATTTTCTACGAGATATACTATCCCGCCGTCGCCTCACTCAATTTCGTTCAGATGTCTGTAGAGGCCGGGTGGAACGGCTTTTACGCCTCTCACGGCAGCCTTGCCGCTAATAAGTATCTTGAATGCGTGAAAAAGCGCGTCGCCCTTGACTATAAGCTCCACGACGAATACGACCGCCTTCTTGACGGCAAGTGGGTACATATGGCCGACTCGGCGCACCACGGCTTCCGAAGCTGGAACAACGAGGACTGGAGATACCCGACCGTGAGCGAGGTCGTCCCGGTGCCGTCCTGCAAGTCGTATGTCTCCTTTGCCGGGCGGGAGACCTACTCCATCGGCACCTTCTGGACCAACTCTCCCGTTTTGGAAAACCGCGAGTTTAAACGCCACGACACCGAAAAGATAACGATAAACATCGAGACCGGCTCCTCGGCAAGCCTGAAATATAAGATCATCTGCAAAAAGGACTGGCTTCGCTTCGAGCGCACCGAGGGCAGTCTCACCCCCGAGGAGGGTATCGCCTCGGTGGACGTCTACATCGACCGCTCCCGCCTTAGCGGCGAGGATATTGCCGACGTCACCGTGAGCTGCGATTTCGTCACCGACAACATGTCAGAGAAAAATAACGAGGACATGTACGACAAGCCCATCGGACACACCTTCGCTAAGCTTAAGATATACGCGGGAGGGGAGTATGACTACCCCGCCGGGACCTATGTCGACACCGAGGGCTACGTTTCGATGGAGGCCTCCGGCTATTCCGAGCTTTGTGACGGCGACGGCTGCGGCTGGCGCGAAATTGATCATTTAAGCCGCCTCGACACCCCCGCCATGAAGGTCTTCCCCTCGAACAGCTGCTTTATCGACAACGAAACGGATAAATACATCGCCCCGAACGTTCCCTTTATCGGCTATTCCTTCGCCGTTTCGGGCGAGGGCAGATACACCGCCGAGCTTTACCTTTCGACCCGCAATTCCGTCGCAAGGGGAGCCAAGCTTCGCCTCGGCGTTTCGGTGAACGGCGGCGAGCCGGAGGTAGTCTACACCGTCCCCGCCGACTATAAGCCCGGTATGCACGGCAGCTCCTACTGGGGCCGCGAGGTGCTCGACAAGGTGAGAAGGGTCGAGGTCCCGATAACGGTTAAAAACGGCCTCAACAGCCTTAAGCTTTACGGCGGCGACCCGAATATCATCATAGAAAAAATCGTGATTTATCCCGAAGGCAAAAAGCCGCCCAAGAGCTACTTCGGCGCGCCCGAGAGCTACAAGGTGAGATGATGATGGAAAAAACCCGTTCTGAAATTGCGGTTTCCCTTTTCTACGAGGGCTGCAACTGCGCCCAAGCGGTCTTCTGCGCCTTTTCCGACCTAACAGGCCTTGACAGTGCCACCTCCCGCAAACTCTCATGCGGCTTCGGGGGAGGGGTCTCCCGCCTGCGCGAGCTTTGCGGCGCGGTCTCGGGAATGATAATGGTGATAGATATGCTCTACGGCTACTCCGACGTCAGCGACCACAGCCTGAAATCGGCCCACTATAAGCTTATCCAGGAGCTTTGCGCTCGTTTCAGGGAGGCGGAGGGCTCGATAGTCTGCCGCGAGCTTTTGGGCATAAAGGGCTCCTCCGAGCCCTATTCTCCCCCTCGCACGGAGGAGTTTTACCGCACTCGCCCCTGCGCGCGGCTTATCGCCCTTGCCGCAAAAATCGCCGAGGATTACATCACGGAGCATCCGCTATGACCGACTACATTCGCTTCGAGGAGCTTAGCCGCCTCTCCAAGGAGGAGCTTCATGTCGACAACGGCATAGGCACCCTCTCCGAAAAATATCTGCACATATTTTTAAAGAACTACTTCGAGCCGGACGAAAGCTGCCACGAGGTAAAAATAGGCCGCTTCACCGCAGATATCCTCTCGGGCGAGGAGATAATCGAGATACAGACCCGCTCGCTTCACACGCTGAAGGAAAAGCTCGAATTTTACCTGACCGAGGGCTATAACGTCACCGTCGTTCACCCCGTCGCCCGCGTGCGAAAGATGATCTCCTTCGACCCTGCGACCGGCGAGACCGTCTCGGTGAGAAATCATCCTCACACCGGCAATTTCTACGACGCCATACCCGAGGTTTACAGCATAAAGCCCTTTCTTGACAGGGAGGGCTTCAAGCTCCGGCTGATGCTTTTGGACGTCGAGGAGTACCGCGAGATCAAGTCCCGCCCCGGGGCAAAGGTCAGGCGCACCCGGCGTTACGACCGCATTCCCTTTGCCGTCGGCGGAAACGTGCTTTTGGACAACCCCGCAGACTATCTTCTGTTCCTGCCCGACGGTCTTCCCGACGAATTTACCTCCCGCGACTTCGCCCAAAGGGCAAGGATAAACACGCAGCTTACAAGGATCACCCTCAATGTTTTGACCCATCTTCACGTCACCGAGCAGACGTCCCGCAGTGGCAGAAGCCTTGTGTATTCTGTCAATAAATACTTCAAGGATTTCGGTTAAAACGCCGAAATTCTTTTTTTCTGAAACTAATTCCCTCTCCCGCACGTCTAATTGCCGTAACGTTACAAAAAAGGAGTTTTACCCGTGATGACTTCAGACGATAAGGAAAGCTTCGCAGCGCTTTTCACGAGCGTTTCCGACGAACTCTACAGAATAGCCTATATCTATCTAAAAAACCGCGACGACTCCCTTGACGCCGTTTCCGAGGCCGCCTGCCGCTGCTTCAAAAGCCGCCGCTCCCTGAAAAGTCCCGAGCATTTCAGGACTTGGGCGGTCAGGGTGGTCATAAACTGCTCTTTGGACATTTTGCGTCAGCGAAAGCGCACCGTACCTCTCGACGAAGCGGTAACGCCCGCAGTTTCCGGCGAGACGGACGGCTCGAGGGCGCTTTTGGAAGCCCTTTTGAACACCCTGTCCGAGCGTGAAAAGTCGGTCATAGTGCTTCACGAGCTCACCGGGCTTTCGTTCAGGGAGGTCGCAAGGGCGTTAAAGCTCCCCGAATCAACAGTAAAATCAATTCACTACCGCGCGATGAATAAACTCAAGAGGGAGGCATCCTCCGATGAAAAATGAGCTTAAAAAGGCCCTGAGCCTGATAGAGGTCCCCGAGGACATTGGCGCCAATGTCTCGGCGGGAATAGATCGGGCTCTGGAAAGGAGCATAAAAATGAAAAGAAGTGTTATGAACATAGCGGCCTCGGCTGCCGCGCTGGCGCTTGCAGTCGCAGTCGGCTTCGGGATACACTCGTTAAGAAAAGCCCCGCCGATAGCGGGCGACATTACCTGCGACGAAGCTATCCTTAAATTCATGGGCTTTTTGCCCGGAACTACCGAGTCGGTGGTGGTCCAAATGAGCGCCGAGGGGAATATCATCGGTCAGGTAAAGACAGACGGCGTGACCATTTCTGACGAAAACGGCGAGACGGTCGACCCGGACAGCATCTTTCTGCTGTCAACCTACTGGTTGGACGAAAACGGCGAGCTTCGCTTTACCGATATCCCGGTCGGCGGGTATCTCGTGGAATCGGATATTGACGGCAAGAGCTATCAGCTTTCGGACTTCAACTCGGAGGACTACGAAGACAGGATAATCTTCGATCCCGCCGACGGCTACCTCGGCAGCGCGGAGGATGGGACAGCCTACGATACCGAGCCCGGCGAGCTTGAAGTGACCATTGAAAAAGACGGCGACGGAAAATATAAATTCGTGTTCACCCCTCACGACGGCGGCAAATTCCCATTCAGCGAGATTACGGAATACCACCTCGACGCGATATCCGCGTTCAGCGCCGCTCCCGAGAGCCTCGGCGGCTCCGGCCCGAGCTATCTCTCCGTGGGCGTCGGCGGCGAGATCATCTTAGATCCCGAAAAATGCGTGATAGACCCCGCCGAAAACACGATAACCGCCGACCCGGGATATGTCCGCTGGGCAAGGATACGCTCGATAGGCGCAGAGCTGAGCGACGGCAGGAGGTTAGAGCTTCACGGGGACTGGGTATTAAAAATAGAATAACGGCGCAAAAAGGGCTCGGTTACCGGGCCCTTAAATTTTTTTAAAAAAATTTTCAAAAACCTCTTGACAACGTAACAATGTTATGTTACACTATCTACAGTAACAATGTTACGAAACAATGTTACGCCCAAAGTCCTATGGTAAAAAGTCAATCGTCAAAAGTGACAAAGTATGAAGAAAAAGTTCGGCAAAGCAGTTAAAAGAGC
>CANQLR010000019.1 GCA_947624745.1 uncultured Clostridia bacterium
AGGCACCAAATAATTGATGCGGAGGAACTGGGATTGACCGAGAATGCTGCGACTAATATCATCTCTCGCACCGTGCCGATCGACATTCTGAATGAACTGCTCGTTGACCCGCATTTTATTAAGGCGATGCTCTTAATTGACTTCTATTCAAGCGACTACTTCGCACAAATTGTTGAGGGGCAGAACGACTTCACAAAATCTATGAGGGATTTTGCAGGCAAAGTCAATCCGAAAGCTAAAGAGGTCAGGAAAGCCGTTGTATTGTCCAAGCCTAACTTTAAGGCAGAGCAGCTTATTAACATACAATATGAGTTCATGGCTGCGGTCAAGGACATAAAGAAAAACTCTGCCGCCAATGTAGACAACAGAGCGAACAAAGAATTTTTGGAAAAGATACTGGCAGCCTTTAAGCCTCAGGACGTGACGAAACTCACGCCGGAGCAGATAAGCGTAACTATTGCTAACGTCGTAAAATGCGCAGGCAATATTGATGAGAATGTTCAGAAGATTTTCAGAACATTCGGGACGGAGCTGCTGAAAGGTCTGCCGAGCGAAGATAAGAAAAACGCCGAGAGTTGATATGCCTTTTGCATTTTACCTGCCCTTTGATTATAATGGTATGCATATACACAAAAAACCTTTTCTCGGGGCAGTCAAACGCAAAAGGTATAACACACTAGACTTTCTCGGAAAGTCGTGTGCCACGAAACCGTAGGTTTCTTTGGATTCTTCCCTTAATAATGAGTACCCAAACCTCAAAAACGGTTGGGAAATTTAATGTGATCCGCGAAGCTTCAAAGGGGACTTCCCTCCAAAATCCCGCGCCCTCTTCCCCTTGCTTTCTCTTGAAAAGTATGCTATAATCGTTTCATCACCCCAAAGGAGCTCCTTATGAACATCTCCCTCTGCGACGACAACGCTCACGAACGCTCATACATCAAAAACCTCGTCCTTGACTGGGCTGCGCAGTCGGGGGCTTCGGTTTCCGTGCGCGAATACCCATCGGCAGAGGCGCTTTTGTTTTCCTACCCCGACAGCCCGCCCGACATACTGCTTTTGGATATAGAGATGCCGGGCATGAATGGGATCGAGCTTGCGAAAAAGCTCCGTGCACAGGCTGAAACGGCTCAAATTGTTTTCATCACCGGCTACCCCGATTTTATCTCCGAGGGGTACGATGTTTCGGCGCTGCACTATCTTTTAAAACCTGTCTCCTCGGACAAGCTCTTTGAGGTGCTTGACAGGGCATATAAGGCCGTTTGCGAGGGGAAGCCGCCCGAAACTGTTGTCTTTAGGGCAGGGACGGAAACGCTGCGTTTTAAGCTTTCGGATATAGAATATATCGCGGCTTTAGGGCATTCGACCGTTTTATTGTCAGGCGGCAGGACGTATGACCTGAGCGTTCCTATCTCTGAGGTAGAGACAGCTTTGTGCGAGGGCTTTATCCGCTGCCACCGCTCGTATATCGTAAATTTAAAGTATGTGAGCGCGGTTTCCGGCGACAATCTGACCATGGACAGCGGCACAAAAATACCTGTCGCAAGGGCGGCAAGAAAGAATGTCACTGAGGCATTCATATATTATTACAGAAGATAGAAATTTGATAAATATAGACAATATGTCTTTTGTAGGCGCACAAATTTCCAATTTTGTCTTTTGATTGTGCTGAAAATGCTGATTGTGTATGACCGAATACAGATATACAACGTGCGCAAAATGTGCAAAATCCACAACGCATGGAGATGATGAATATGTTTTTTTCTAAGGTCGCCGACAGGCTTTTGGAAAAGCGGGTGGCGGCGTATCAGTCGGAGATGATAAAGCGGCACGTCGAGGAGGTCAGGAGAATTTATACGACAATGCGAGGCTGGCGGCACGACTATAAAAATCACATTCAGACCCTTTTGGCGCTTGTCGGAGACGATGAAAAGACACGCGAATATTTATGGAGCTTAAATAAAGACCTGACCGAGGTCGACGCGGTTTTAAAGACCGGGAACATCGCCCTTGACGCTATTTTAAATTCAAAATTAACGCTTATAAAATCCAAGGATATTCCCATAGAAGCAAAGGCGAGCGTTTCCGATGATTTGAAAATTTCCGACGTAGATTTGTGCGCGATAATAGGGAATCTTTTGGACAACGCGATAGAAGCGGTTCAGACGCTCCCAAAGGAGGAGCAGTTTATAAGGATATATATCGGTATGCTTAAATCGCAGCTTTATATCTCGGTGATAAATTCATCTTTGGGAAGCCCCAAGCGCCGGGGAGAAAAATATATCTCGACAAAGGGAGAGGGACGCGGTCTCGGGCTTATCAGAATAGACGGGATAGTCAAAAACGCCGGAGGAATTGTCAACCGCAAGACCGAGCAGGGAGTATTTGCAACTGAAATACTGGTTTAGAGGATAGATGAGATGATCAGAGGATAGAAGATAGAGATTCTATCCTCTTATTTTATGGATTTTCCGGATTTTCCGCACTATCGGGTCGATAATGTCGAAAATGCCGATTGTGCATGATAGTTAAAACCGAAATTTCACTTTAATGATTTAAAATAATAGTAATTTATATATATATATATATATTATATATAATTTGATCATACAGCAAGCACTGTTTCGGGATATTGCATAGTTTTCGGTCAAAATTTAAAATCATACTTTCATGAACTTTCAGCATTTTCAGCACAATCGGGCCGATAATGTCGAAAATGTCGATTGTGCATGATAATCCGCAAAACTCCGGCGCGGCATTTCTATCCTCTGTCCGTCTGACTTTCTATCCTCTGAAATGCCGTTCGTGCGAAAAAGCTGCATTTCGTGCGGGAAATATTCGCTCGGGGAAATTTTATGCTATACTTAAAAAGCGGTTAGAGAATAGTTGTTAGTAGTTAGTTTCAAGGTGTCGCCTGACGGCGACGATTTCGATAGTGCGATAATAAATTACTAACTGCTAACAACTAACAACTGTTAACAATCAGGGGGGTTAAAAATGTCAAAAAAAGAAAAACCAACCTACTCGGGCATATCAAATATTCTCTACGCTCTGCGTTTCAACTGGCGTTACGCGAGGGAGGTCGTGATTTGCAGCCTGCTTTTATATCCCATCGGGCTCGTTTTAAAGCTTGCGGATATGTATTTTCCGAAGCTTCTGATCGACGGCATAACCGCCCGCAGATCGGTTTTGTATATCGTTCTGACCGTAGTCGTATTCCACGCGGGAACCGCACTTATAGGCGTTTTGCAAAGCTTTTTCAATTCGCGCACAAGCGCCGGCCACTACCACGTCTCAAACGTCGTACAGAACCGCCTTTCCCAGAAAAGAATGCGAGGCGATTTCCAAAAGACCGACGACCCCGATGTGAATTTAAAATACGGCAGGGCGGTGAACGACGCGTCGAGCGGCCAGTGCGCGGTGGAGTTTTTACAGTCGGATTTAAGACGCGTCGTGAGCGCGTTTTTAGAGATGTTTTCCTGCGCCGCAATAATTTCAATAGCGTCGCCGTGGATAATCCTGACCGTGATGATCGAGGCTGTTATCTCTTATATTTTAAGCCGCGCTAACATGAAATATTCCCGCAGCCTTTCCGACGAAAACGCCGATATAAACCGCAGAAAAAACTATATCGCCGGCTTTTCTTCCGACTTCGGCTACGCAAAGGACATACGCATATACGGAATGCGCAGGTGGATAGACAGTCTTTTCAGAAAGTATCAGCATGACAGCCTGATTCTCTATAAGAGTGAGCAGAAGCGGTGGTGCGCGCAGTCGCTGACCGACGTATTTTTGGGTGTGGCAAGAAACGGAGTTTCATATTTCTTCCTTGTAAAGACGCTCTTTGACGGCGGGATAACGGCGGGAGATTTTGTATTTATGTTCTCGGCGGTGGGAGCGCTGGCGGCGGCTTTGAGACAAATATTCGGGCAGATAAACTCGCTGCACGACAAGACGGTGAAAATCGGCTGGTACAGAGAATATTTCGACATTCCCGACAGGTTCAACCATTCGGCGGGGCAGCCCTTGCCCGAAAAATCGCAAATGCCGCTCGATATAGAATTTAAAAACGTCAGCTTTAAATACCCCACCGCTGACGGAGAACACTATGCCCTTAAAAATATAAATCTTAAGATAAAAGCGGGCGAACGGCTTGCAATAGTCGGGCGGAACGGCGCGGGAAAGACCACGCTTGTAAAGCTGCTCTGCGGGCTGTATTACCCATCCGAGGGGGAAATTCTGCTCGGCGGGATAAATATAAAGAAGTTTAATATAGATGAATATTACGGTCTTATTTCGGCGGTTTTTCAGGACATCTATATCCTGCCGCTTACTGTCGCTCAGTTTGTCGCGGGAACGGATCTTGACGAAAACGTGAACAGACCGAGGGTAATTCGGTGTCTTGAAAAAGCGGGGCTCGGAGATAAAATAAAATCGCTCTCAAAGGGGATAGATTCTCGGCTGATGAAGGGGATCTATGACGATTCAATCGAGCTTTCGGGCGGTGAAAAGCAAAAGCTCATGCTTGCCCGGGCGATATATAAAGACGCGGGAATAGTGATTTTGGACGAGCCTACCGCCGCGCTTGACCCCATCGCCGAGAACGAGGTGTATCGGAAATACAGCGATCTGACCGAGGGCGCGACTTCGCTTTATATCTCCCACCGTCTTGCTTCGACACGCTTCTGCGACAGGATAATATACCTTGAGGACGGCGAGATAAAAGAAGTCGGAAGCCATAATGAGCTGATGGGCAGGGGTGGGAAGTACGCCTATATGTTTGAGCTTCAGGCAAAATATTACAGGGAGGGCGAAAACGATGAAAAAGAGCGATAATATAAACGTTCGGGCGCTGAAATTTCTCTACAGCCTTTGCCCGGGATATTTCAAAATGACGGTATTTAACACCCTTGTCGGCACTTTCCTGCCATATTTCGACATATTCATGTCTGTGGAGATAATAACCGAGCTATCGGGAAGGCGCGATCCGAAAAGAACCCTGATTCTGATTATAATTGCCCTTGCGGGAAACCTTCTGATAGGCGTTTTCGGAGAGCTGGCGAGCCGCCTTGCAAATATTTACAGCCGAAAATTTGACGACGCCGAAAGCGCGGCGTTTAACGATAAAACGCTGTCGCTCGATTATTCCGATTTAGAGGAGCCGAGCGTGCGGCAGCTTCGCCGGAAGATAACGGAATCGGCCTGGATAAACAACCACGGCAAGGGACTTCTGATGAACGACTTCTTCAGACTTGTCGGATATTTTTCCGACGTAATAATGGCGTTTATATTCTGCCTCGGAATGGTCATAAGCGTAATAATAAACGGCTTTAAACCGATAACCGCCATTTTTTTAGTTCTGTTCATCGCGGCGACCGCAGCGGGCGTTATGTATCAAAAAACAGCGACGGATAAAATGTCGGACTTCTGGAACCAAGGCAGTCGGCTTATGCTCGAGGAAAACAGAATCTCGGGCGAGATGAACGACTACAATCTCGGGAAAGATATACGGCTTTACAATTTGGCGGATTTTTATGACAGGATCGATAAAAAGCTCATCACGGATCACCGCACGCTTTTTAAAATGCTCAATAGCAAAAGATTTTTAATAAATATCCCGAACGACGCGATTACTTTTGTAAAAAACAGTTCTCTTTATCTTTTGGTATCGCTCTGCGCTCTTGGGGGAGCGTTCGGCGCAGGAAGCGTGATAAAATATGTATCGGCGGTCAGAAGGCTCTCCGGCGCGGTGACAATGATAATATACCTTCTTAACGATATCCGCTCAAACACGCCTTTTGTTGAGGATTATATGCGGTATTTCGATCTGCCGAGAAAGATGTATCAGGGCAGCCTGCCGATAGAAAAACGTGCATTCTGCGACGGCGGGGACTATGACTATAAAATCGAGTTTCGAGACGTGAGTTTTAAGTATCCCGGCTGCGAGGAGTACGCGTTAAGGCATTTGAATCTTACGTTCAAAGTCGGCGAGAGGCTTGCGGTCGTCGGGCGAAACGGCTCGGGAAAGACGACGTTTATAAAGCTTCTCTGTCGGCTGTACGACCCGACCGAGGGCAGGATATTGCTTAACGGAATTGACATTTCAAAATACGACTACGACGAGTATATGCGGGTGTTTACGGTCGTTTTTCAGGACTATCGGCTGTTCTCGTTCAAGCTTTCAGAGAACGTCGCGGCGGGGCTGGAAATTGACGAAAACTACTGTAAAAAATGCCTTGAGGAGGTCGGCTTCGGGGATAAACTGAAAGAGCTTCCGGAGGGAATAAATACCTATTTATACAAAAATTTTGATAAGAACGGCATTGAGATCTCGGGCGGCGAGGCGCAGAAAATCGCGCTTGCGAGGGCTTTATACAAAAACGCGCCGTTTATGATCCTTGACGAGCCGACGGCGGCATTAGACCCGATATCCGAGGCGGCGATATATGAGCAGTTTAACGGAATAGTCGGGGACAAAACGGCGGTCTATATCTCCCACCGGCTTGCAAGCTGCCGCTTCTGCGACGAAATAGCGGTGTTCGACGAAGGAAAAATTGTCGAGCGCGGCACGCATGACGGACTGCTTGAGCGGTGCGGCAAGTATAAAGAACTCTGGGACGCCCAGGCGGGGTACTATGCAGAGGATAGAAGATAGATAAGAGAAGCAGCAGGAGAATTGAGAGACGACTGCTGCGGGAGTTTGGAGATAAAGCCCCCGCTTATTCCAAAATTGAGGAATATGCGGGGGTGGATTTCTGATTGATAGCGCTGAATGTTGTCATGCTTTATGAGTATTTGTCATTTATATAATCTTCAATATAGCCTATTCCGCACAGATGCTCAAAGTCGTCCGCGCAGTTTTTGCACTCTCCGTTTACCTTCTTGAGCTTTATTACCCTGCTGAACTTTTTTGTCAGGTATTCAAGATCTGAAATGTCGTTCTCATCGATTAGAGCTTTGCGAGTGCGGTAGAGATATGCTGCCTGCGACGATAAAAAGAACACCGTAGGGTCCTTAAAGCCGCAGCCTTCAAGATATTGCCTAATATCTGTCAGCTTTTCATTCAGCGGTTGGTCGCCGCTCTTGAACGAATCGACCTTGTTGACCGCAAAGATGATTGGAACATTTTCATTTATGCTTTCCCAGACGAATTGCAGATGAGCACTTTCATCGTCCGTTCCGGAATTTTCGTAATTGACAAGGAAAATTACGGCGTCGTATGCGCAGGATGTCAGAGCACTTCGAGTGCAGCTGCCGTGTGCCTGATATTCGGACGAATTTACTCCCGGAGTATCAAGTATCATACAGCGCTTGCCGCTAAGACCGTTGCTGAAATATGCGCTTTCATATGAAATACGAGTCTTTGTTTCCTCTCGGTTGTCAAGAATTTTCCCGCCGGCGTCAAGCTTAACCGTTCTGTCCCATTTGCTGATTAGTCCGTCATCAAAGGGCTTACTGTAGATAAAGTGCGGCCGCCCGGTACATGCGAGATTTCTTGTTTTCGCAATGGTGCTTCCCACCAAGGCGTTTACAAAGGTGGATTTCCCCGCACTCATAGTTGATGTGATGAGAATTGTATATGGATGCCGCAGGGAAAACCCCAGGTTTTCCCGAAACATATTTATCCAGTCTGATTCCGATTTAATAAAGTCAAGCTTTAAAAGCTCGTTCCATGCGGGATTATTGGGAGTGAGTCTCAAGGTCAGACGCACAAGAACCTCTTTCAGACCGTCAGGAAAATTAAAGTATTTAACAAGCTTCGGCGATACCGATTTTAACCTATATCCAGAAATGTGTATCACGTCAAAAAGCATCACAACTCGCAGCTTCACGTTCAATTTATCCCGAGAAATGCCAGCTGTACCGGATTTCATGACGGCGCTGTAATAGTTCAGTACAGCCTTGCCATACTGAGACAGGCGGATAAGAACGTTGCATCCCAAATAGAGTGCATTATAATACTGCGCTCTGACCCTGTCGTTTTCTCGGAGCACGGGGTGATACATTGTCATCTGAGCATAAGCTATTTTCCCTTGTATCGGGTTATTCACAAACTTTACCATATATTCTCCCAAAAACTAATACACGGCTGTGATTAATCAGGTATCAGCACGCGTTGATATCAAAATAATTATATCATCACGCGAAAGGCATTTCAAGTAAAATTCGACAAAATTCGTTAACTGTAGCAACGAAATTACGATATATTTTTTGTGTATGTTCAACAAACATCGACGGCTTGTTTAAAAAAATACAGTGATATATGTCTTACCTCCCTTATAGTTTATCCTTTCATTTTTTATGCCAAAAAATTTTTGTTACCCCCTTGACAAATAAAGTCCTATATAGTATAATCCTATATGGAACTACCAAGAACTGCTCGGAGGCGATCATATGGCTTCACAGGCCGGGTTTACGATCTCGAAGATCAAGCGGATCGGCGACCGAATCTTTCAAAAAATGCTCGAAAAGGCCGATATTTCGGAGTTTAACGGCGCGCAGGGGAAGCTCCTTTACATTCTTTGGCAGCGCGACGGCATCTCCGCGGCCGAGCTTGCGGGGCAGGCCGGCCTCGCCGTCACCACACTGACGAGCATGCTCGACCGCATGGAGCGCTCGGGGCTGATCACGCGCGAGCCCGACCCTATGGATCGGCGCAAGACAAGGCTCGTTCTGACCGAGCGGACGAAGGCGCTGAAAGGCCGATACGACCGGCTTTCCGAGGACATGACCGAGGTCTATCTGCGCGGATTTTCGCCCGAGGAAACGGCGCTTTTCGAGGAGTATCTTGGGCGCGTTCTGAAAAATCTGGAGGAGGAAAATTCCAATGAATGACAAAATTTCCATGCCGATCTCGAACGATTTCTGCCCGCAGACCCTGTTCTGCTACGGCACCTACTGCGCCGACGGCCGCCCCGATTTCGGCCTTTTCTGCTGGTTCAGCTACATCTGGGACGGCGAGCTCGGGGTCATGATGTGCATCGGCGACGAAAAGCAGACCAAGGACAACATCAAGCGAAACAGATACTTTTCTGCAAATCTTGTTACCGAGAAAATGCTGCCGATGGCTGACTATTTAGGAAACGCCGACGGCCGCGACCCCGCGAAGATCTCCCCCGATATATCCGTTGATAAAGGGCAAAATCTCGACGTCCCGATACTCTCGGAGAGCCCGGTGGTGTTCGAGCTTGAGGCGGTCAGGTCCTTCCCCTTGGAGGAAGGAGAGGTATTTTTCTGCAAAATAATAAATGTTTTAGTAGATAAACATTTAGCTGACCCCGCGGTGCCGGTCGGGGAGAAAATGCGGGCGATTGCCCCGATCTCGACGACCTGCGAGACCTACTTCTCGTGGGGCGGAAAAGCCCTCGGCGGGTGGGGAGAGCCCTCGAAAAATTATCACAAAAATTAGGAGCGCGGCCCGCTCCTTTTTCTTGCCGAATTCTATTGACAGCGGCCGATTTTGGGAGTATACTGTAAACGGATAATTATATTTATTTGATTTTTTATCATGGAGGTGCTGACATGAACAAAACCGCGACCGCTGCCGATCAGGGCGGCTGGCGCTGCATTTTCGCGGCGGCGACCCAACCGTCTCAGGCCGAAATGCTGCCGAAAAAGGCGGGCCTGTCCGGCTCGACCTGCCGCCACCAGCTTCAGGCGGCGATAGGCGGCAAAAAGATCCGCCTGAGCTTTTCAAACGAGCATTCCGAAACGCTCGTCCCGCCGACCGAGCCGCTGATCATCGAGTCGGTGCATATCGCGAGGCTTATTAAGGCCGGGGAGCCCGATATCGACCTTTCGAGCGATACCCCGCTCACATTTTCCGGCAGCCCCGGGGTAAGTATTCCCGCGGGCGAGGTCGCAACCTCCGACGGGGTCGACTTTGAGTTTTCCCCGCTCGAAACGCTGGCCGTGACGGTAAAATTCGGCAAAGTTCCCGCGTTTCCCGCCGTTCATCAGGAGGGCGACTGCGCGAGCTGGGTGATCTCGGGCGACCACGTCTCGGAGAATTTCACCCCCGAGGACTGGATGTGGAGCTACTTTTCCTTCTGCCGAGCAGACGTGGCGGCGGTGGACTGCGACACGCTCGTCTGCTTCGGCGACTCGATAACCGACGGCGCTGTGTCGACCTTCAACGGCTTCGACGCATGGCCGGATATCCTTAAAAAACGGCTTCAGGCAGACCCCGCGACGGCGCACATCTCGGTCGTGAACACCGGAATCGGCGGAAACGCCATTTGGGGCGGCTGGGGAATGCCCGCGAAGCAGAGGTTCAGGCGGGACGCCCTCGACGTTCCCGGGGTGAAATACGTGATAATTCTCATTGGCACGAACGACATTCCCGGCGCGCGGGAGGACACCTCGCAGCGTATGATCGACGAGTATAAGGCGATGCTCTCGGCCTGCCGCGAGCGCGGTATAAAGGTCTTTGCGGGCACCGTCACGCCGTTCGGCGGAAACACAGTGTGGGAGTCGGATCTGCACGAGAGGATCCGCGACAAAATAAACGCGTGGATGATGAGCGAGGGCGCGGGCTTCGACGGATATGTCGACTTTGCCTCGGCGGTCTGCGACCCCGCCGATCGCGAAAAGCTTAAGAAGGAAAACGATTCGGGCGACGGCCTCCACCCGAGTGCAAACGGTCACCGCCTTATGGGCGAGGAGGCCGCAAAGGTCGTCAAAAAGACGCTTTTAGGCTGAAAGGAGCAGATCATGAAGTTAAATTACTTAAAGATAATTGCGCTCGCTTTATGCGTGAGCGTTCTGCTCTCGGGCTGCGGGTTCAGCTCGAAAAGGGCGATGGTCGACCCCTCGAAGGTCACCCCCGCCGAGAGCTACAGCTTTGAAAAGCTGACATTTTCGGGCATTGAGGAGCAGGATTTCTCCGCCCATCTTGAGGCCGAGGACGGCGAGCTTTCGAGCGGCGCGGCGATAAAAAAGGACAAGTCGGGCTTCTCGGGGGACGGGTACGTCGATATTTCGGACAACGCGGGGTTTAAACTCACGGTGGAGATACCCTCGAATCAGTTTTACAAGATAACCGTTCGCCATTGTGCAGGCGATCACAAGGAAAACGAGCTGATGTTCAACGGCAAAAAGGTCCTCGACATCTATTCCGAGGCGGGGGATTGGCAGGAAAGCTTGGCCGACGGCGTATTTTTGGAGGCGGGTGAGAATACCATCACCCTCGGCTCGGGGTGGAGTTGGTTCTCGATAGATTCGATCGACATCGAGAACGGCGTATCCATCGACGACAGCGTTTATTCCGGCATGTCCGAGACCCTCTCGAACGAATACGCCAACCTCAAAACTCAGAATATTTACCAGTACCTGCGGGCGGTCTACGGCAAGCGAACCCTCGCCGGGCAGTGCACCGACTACGGCAACAACACCGAGACCGACGCGCTTTATCTCGGCCTCGGGAAATACCCCGCTATAAGGGCGTTCGACTTCATCTTCGACAGCCCGAGCTATCCTTACCAAAACGACCGCCCCGCGAAGGACTACGACCTCGCTATCGAGTGGAGCAAGGACGGCGGGCTCGTCGTCTATGACTGGCATTGGCACGCGCCCTGCGGCGGCCCCGATTTTTACACCGAAAATACGACGTTTCGGCTCTCGAACGCCGTGACCGACAAGGACATCGCGCACATGGATCTTGACGACATCAAGGCGCTCTACGACGGCGGCGAGATTTCGGAGGAGGCTTACAAGCTCGTCAGCGACATCGACGTGATTTCCGGATATCTCCAGAAGCTTGAGGACAACAACGTCACCGTGCTCTGGAGGCCTCTCCACGAGGCCGCCGGCGGCTGGTTCTGGTGGGGAGCGTCGGGCTCCGAGCCGTACAAGTGGCTCTGGAGGCTGATGTATGAGCGCATGACCGACTATTTTGAACTTGACAACCTCATCTGGGTCTGGAACGCGCAGGACGAGGAGTGGTACCCCGGCGACGACTACTGCGACATCGCGGCGATAGACATCTACGGCGCGGCTCACGACTACGGCACCTCCCCCGCTACTCTTGCGGACATGCGCAACTGGTCCGACGGCGACAAGATGGTCACGATGAGCGAATGCGCGACCATGCCCGACCCCGACCTCATCGTCCGGGATAACGCCTACTGGCTCTGGTTCGCGGTCTGGAACTGGGACTACATCGTCAAGGACGGCACCACCGAGCTTTCGGGGGCTTACACCGACCTCGAAATGATGAAAAAGGTCTATGACAGCGAGGTTATTATTACAAGAGACGAGTTGCCGAAATTCTGAAAAAGCCCTATATAAAAGCTTCGCGCCTTCCGAAACGGGAGGCGTGAATTTTTGCTGTAACCGTTGACTGCACAGCGAAAACGGTGTATAATAACATAAAAGAAAGGCGGCGGAAAACGCTTTATCTCAAAACCCGCCGTCGAACGAAGGATACTTTTCGAGATAAGAAACGGGGGTCAAAATGAAAATATCGTCAAGATTTACTGTCGCGGTGCACGCGCTTTTGGCAATTTATGCCTTTGAGGGCAAGCGAAAGCTCACGAGCGAGTTTATCGCCGGGAGCATCGGGGTGAACCCGGTGGTGGTCCGCCGAACGCTTATGAGCCTTAAGGCGGCGGGGCTATGCGAGGTCAGGGCCGGAACGGGAGGCGCTATTGCCCTCAAGCCCGCCTCGGAGGTCACGCTTTTCGACGTCTACAGGGCGGTCGACTGCACGCAGGGGAGCATTTTCAACTTCCACCCCGCGCCGAACCCGAATTGCCCGGTGGGGAAAAATATCCATTTTTTCCTCGACCCATGCCTCGAAAGAGCCCAGAAAGCGATGGAGGGGGAGCTGAAAAAGACGAGGCTTTCGGATCTTATGAAGGAATTTCCCGCGTGAGCGGGGCATACTAAGGCTAAAGGAGGGCTTTTTATGAACATCGCTTTTTTCGACTCCCGTCCCTACGACCTGCCCGCATTTAAGGCGCTTGCGGGGCAGGCGGGGCTTGATTTTCGCTTTTACGAGACCCGCCTCGGGCCGGACACCGCGTCCCTGGCGGCGGGGTGCGAGGCGGTCTGCATCTTCGTGAACGACGACGCCTCGGGCGAGGTGATCGACTCGCTCTACGGCCTCGGGGTGAGGCTTATCGCGCTTCGCTGCGCGGGTTACAACAACGTCGACATCTCGCGGGCGTTCGGGAAAATCCACGTCCTGCACGTCCCGGCGTATTCGCCCTATTCCGTCGCCGAGCACGCAATGGCGCTGCTTTTAACGTCGATCCGCCGCATTCACAAGGCATATATCCGCTCGCGGGACTTCAACTTTTCGCTCGACGGGCTGACCGGGTTCCAGCTTTTCGGAAAGACGGTCGGCGTCATCGGCACGGGCAGGATTGGCCGCGTTTTTGCGGACATCTGCCGCGGGTTCGGGATGAAGGTAATCGCCTACGACAAGTTTCCCGACGAAAGCTCGGGGATAGAATACGTTTCCCTCGACGAGCTTTTCGGGCGCTCCGACGTTATCTCGCTGCACTGCCCGCTGACCGAGGAGACCCACCACATCATCGGGCGGGAAACGTTAAGCAAGCTAAAGACCGGCGTGGTTATCGTGAACACCTCGCGGGGCGCTCTCATCGACGCGGAGGCGCTTTTGGAGGGCATTAAGCAGCGAAAGATCGGCGCCGCCTGCCTCGACGTCTACGAGGAGGAGTCGGACGTTTTCTTCCACGATTTTTCGGGGCATATCATGTCGGACGACACCTTGGCGCGGCTCATATCCATGCCGAACGTCATCGTCACCGGGCACCAGGCGTTTCTCACGGAGGAGGCGCTTAAGAGCATTGCCGAGACGACCGTCTCGAACATCGTCGGGTTCATGCGGGACGGCCGCTCGGAAAACGAGCTCTGCTACCGCTGCGGCAGGATCGAGAGCTGCAAAAAGGGCTCCCGAGGGAAGTGCTTCTGACTAATCCTTTATCTCGGCCGGGGGAGACGCCTTGCGCTCCCGCTCGATCTCTACCGTCGCCCAAAGGGTCGCCGACGCGCAGACGAGGACGTAGACTATCACGAAGGCGGCGCCGGCGGTGAGCTTCAGCCAGTCGGGGAGGGTGGAGTAAAAGCTCTCGTGATAGACCGTTTTGTACTTTATCGGGGTATAGCCCATGTCGACATCGAGTTCCGGGAGCTCCGGGTCGCTTGCGACGGTCACGGGGGGCGCTTCCGCGCCGTTATGCTCCGAGATCGGCTCGTCGGGCTGCTCCGGGCGGACGGCGACCGTCTCGCTGTAGCCGAAGATCACGCGCTCGTTGGTCAGCGTGAGCGGGAACGCCGAGACTGCATGGGCGACCGCGGCGTTATATAAAAGGCTGCACGCCAAAAACGCCACCGCCCAGACGTTTGCACGGGTAAATTCAAGAGCGTTTCGCTTCTGCTCCCTCTTTGTGAGCCTCACCTGCCCGAGGCCGAATACCGTCAGCCCAATGACTATCATGACGAAGGCGACGAGCGCGCTGAAAAGGTGCCCGGTCGGGCCTCCCGTGCGGTCTACTGCCGAGATGAACCCGCCGATTATCACCCCGAGGAAAATAAGCGCCGTCCCGACGATGTCATAGGGCTTCGCGGGGCGCTTTTTTCTCACCGGAAGCTCGCTCAAAGGCTCAATCCCCTTTAAAATGTAGTCGGTCGAAACGCCGAAAACGTCGCTTAACGCCATTATCTTTTCGATCTCGGGGAGGGACTGCTCCGACTCCCACTTGCTGACCGCCTGCCGCGACACGCCGCACATCTCGGCGAGCTCCTCCTGCGAAAGATCCCGCGACCTTCTGAGCATTGAAATTCTGTCTCCGATTGTCATTTTTTACATCCTTTCCCGGGCACCTGCCCGCATCTTAAAATTGTATAAGCCGCCAGAGCTTTCCTCTGACGGCTTTATCATAGCATATTTTTCGGTTGATTTCTACCAACCGCGCGAAAAAACCTGTCAACCCGGGGTTGCTTTTTCGGTAGAATCGGGCTTTTCGGGGTTTTCATTCGGCGGGGATAAAATTTTCTCCCTTAATTCGGCGCGAGAATATCTTTTCGAGGCGGGATATCTCCTCGCCCCTATTTCGCAGCCTCGGGGCCTCGTGGCTCAAAACAAGCCGCTCGGCGCTAAGGCTTTTGAGGCAGTTTATCGTGCTTTTTAAGATCCCGATGTCGTAGCCGCGATGGCCGGGGTAAAGGCTGTCTCCCAAAAACGCGAGGCCGCCGTACTCCAGCCCGAGGGACCCCTTCGCGTGCACCGAAGGCACCGAAAATAGCCTCACGCCGTCGATATACATCTCTCCCGAAACCGCAATTCCCCGCCCCGCGCGCTTTATAAAGTACCCACCGCCGTAGAGCTCTGCGGGGTGAACGCGGGAGAGGTTCCCTGCGTGGTCCCGATGAAAATGGGAGACGGCGGCGCGAAATTCGCTTAATGAGTTTAAATACTCCGCAGCTTCAAAGCTCGCCCCGAGATCGTACGCCCAGAGGCCGCAGGGGGTATCGAGCAAAAATACCTCGGCCGAAAGGGGATCCGAACTGGCGGGAATGTATGTGATCTTTTCGCAAAGCTTTTGCGCAGTCATTTGTTTATCAGATCAAGTATTTGCTTGAGCCCCTCGCGGTCAAATTCCGTAAAATAGGCTGGCTCAACGCTGTCCATGTCGAGCACCCCGACGAATTTTTCGCCCCGATATATCGGCAGGACTATCTCGGAGTGGGTGTTGCAGTCGCAGGCGATGTGCCCCTCGAAGCAGCTGACCTCTTCGACGACTATCGCCTCGCCGCGCTCCCACGCAGCGCCGCAGACGCCCTTCCCCTTTTCGATGACCGTCACCGCCGGCCTGCCCTGAAACGGCCCGAGGACGAGCTTTCCGTCCTTTTCGAGGTAAAACCCCGCCCAGTTCGCCTTCGGGAAGGCGATTTTCAGGACTGCCGAGGCGTTCGAGAGCCTTGAAATAAAGTCCTCCGAGTCGGCGGTGTAAAGCTTAACTTCGTTATATAACGTGCGGTAAAACTCCGCCCTGTCGGCGGGATAAACTATGTCCTTATACATTTTCTTCCTCCGCCGCAAAGGTAATATCTATGCTGTTTTTCGGGAGCGCAAGGCGGTATTTTTCCATCAGCTCCGGCCCGCAGGAGTTCGAGCCGACCCCCGCCATGCCGCTGTCGACGCAAAGCACCGTGTCGCCGCACTTTTCAAGCTCGAAGTCGTGGCGCTTTTTCGCGAGCTCCTCCTCGGTGTATTCCGAGGCGTTGAAGCTTATATCCCCCGCGCCCTCGAAGCGAAGGGCGGTCTTTCCATCGGAAATTTCGACATATTTGCAGCCGAAGTGTGAGGAATTTTCCTGCGGGCGGATATAGTGCTCGAACATGTCGGCGACGGAGGCGGAGAACCTGCCTAAGTATGAGGCTTGGTGCTTGTCGGCATAGCTCTCGTAAGGGCCGTAGCCGTAGTATTCGACCTTGTCAAACGCCCTCGGGAACATCAGGCGGACGCCGAGACGGGGCAGCAGCCCGAGCTTCTCGGTAAATTCAAACTCCGCGGAGATTCTTACCTCGCCACCGGGGAAGAAGGTGTATCTCGCCTTGATCATCGCTATCGGGCGGTAGATGTTCCACCCAAGGGACATTTCGGCGGTAACGACGGCGTTTTTGCCGTCGCGCAAAAGCTCGGTCGAATAAATTTTCGTGTCGTATTCGTTCATGTGGAGGCGGTACCAGTCGCCCCGCATCGAGTCGTTGTCGGTCGGCGCGCGGAAGATGTTAAACTTTATCGGCTTTTCGCAGACCGACTTCCCGCCGAGCTTCACCGAGGTTATGACCCCCTGCCTGCGGTCGAAGACATACTCTCTCCCTGCGGCGGAAACGACGAATTTAAGGGGTTCTTCGCGAGCGCTCACCTCGCCCTCGCTCTCGCGCGGGAGGGTCTTAAGGTTCTTTTCCTCGATCACAAGCTGATCAAATCCCGCCTCGTCGCCCGCCTTCGCCCACGGGGTATCGGCCTTATATTCAAAGATAAAGCGGATATAGCGCGACTCGGCGACGTCCCTCGTCTCGGGTATTGCGACCTCCTGCCTGCCTCCGGCGGGGAGGGAAATGGGAATATCGCCCGTTCTTGTCACCTCGCCGCAGTCGGCTATCTCGAAGCGGCAGCAAAGAAGCTCCTCGGCGCTTATGAAATTCAGCATATTATTAAAGAGGTATCTGCCGCCGCCGAGGCTTTCGACCCGGACCGGGCGGTAGACCTGTTTTATCTCCTTAAGGCCGGTGTGAGGCGTCCTGTCGGGGTAGCAGAGCGCGTCGCAGCAGAAGTTGCCGTCGTTGTGGCGCTCGCCCCAATCTCCGCCGTAGCCGTATTTTACCCGGCCGTCGGCGGTTTTTCCGAGCGGAACGCTGTGGTCGGCCCACTCCCACACGAACGCGCCCGCGACGTGAGGGTTAGCATATATCGCCTGCCAGTAGTCCTCGGGGTCGCCGGGGCCGTTTCCCATCGCGTGGCAGTATTCGCAGAGGATTAGCGGCCTGCCGTTCGCGCTGCCCTCGCTTTCGGGGAAGTTTTTAACGTAGTCGACCGGCGGGTACATCCGCGAGACGATCGGAAGCTCCATGTCGTCCTTGTCGTCGAGGCGGTGAACGCTTTCGTAGTGGAGTATCCGCGAGGGGTCGGCGGCCTTTATTTTCTCGGCGGCGCGGCGCATGATGTCGGAATATCCGGCCTCGTTGCCCATCGACCACATTATCACACAGGGGCGGTTGATGTCGCGGGACATAAGGCGCTCGTGGCGGTCGTATATCGCCTCCTCGAACTGCGGATCCGAAACGGTCAGGCAGATCCCGCCGTAGCCCTTCGGCTTCGACCACTTGAAGTCCTGATAGACGTCTATTGAACCGTGGGTCTCGAGGTCGGCCTCGTCGACGACGTAGATCCCAAGCTCGTCGCAGAGGCGGCAAAGAAGCGGCGAATTCGGGTAGTGCGAGGTGCGAAGCGCGTTCACGTTGTGCTCCTTCATCAAAAGAAGGTCGCGCTTTATCTGCGAAAGCGAAGAAGCGTAGCCGGTGTCGGGGTAGCTGTCGTGGCGGTTCACGCCCCGAAGCTTGATCGGCACGCGGTTCAGCAAAACCGCCCCGCCCTCGATTTTTATCTCCCGTAAACCGACCGGTTCGCCGATGATCTCGCCGCAGCTTTTTATTATAAGGCGGTAGAGGACGGGCCTTTCGGCGCTCCAGAGCTCGGCGTTGTCGATTTTTGCGGAAAACGGGGCGCTCTCGCTCGCGCTGCCGGAGCAGATCTCCTCGCCGGAGGGGCTTAAAAGCGCGACCTCGGCGGGCTCGCCCAAAACGCTTAAGGTCAGTTCGGCAGCCCCCGAGTTGAAGTCGATATTTTGTCCGACGCGGTAGTTTTCGAGCCGCTTTTCGGGGCGGGAGAGGATATAGACGTCGCGGAAAATGCCGGAGAGGCGGATCTTGTCCTGATCTTCCAAATATGTGCCGTCGCACCACTTCAGGACCGCGGCGCAGAGGCGGTTCTCGCCCTCTTTAAGGAGGTCGGTGACGTCGAATTCCGAGGTCGAGTGGGAGACCTGAGTGTATCCCGCAAAAACGCCGTTCACATAGAGGTAGAGGCAGCTGTCGACTCCCTCAAAAACGAGTATTTTCCGCATTCCGTCGGGAGAATAGTTAATGTCCTTATAATATACGCCGACCGGGGTGTCGTCCGGCACATAGGGCGGGTCGTAGGGGATGGGGTACAGGACGTTGGTGTATTGCGGGCGGTCGAACCCGTGGAACTGCCAGTTCGACGGCACGGGGATCACGCCCTCGGGGGAAAGCGAGGTGAAGTTGTCGGGGAGGTCTGCGACGCTGCCGCGGTAGGTGAATCCCCAATCGCCGTTCAGAAGCGTGAAGCGGGACGAGCTCTCGCGGCTCGAAAAGGGGTCCTCACCCTCAGCGAAGGGTATGTAGTAGGCGCGGTTTTTAAGCGTGCCGACGTGCAGCGCGCGCGGGTCCTCGTGGAAGATCATCTTCGACCTGTCCGATCCGGGCAGCGAAATGCTTTGTAAATTCATGTTCCTCATCCTTTCGGTAATTTGGCGGAGGGGGTGCGAGGTGGAGTGATGCGAATGAAGCGAGGTAAGCGAGGTGAAGTGAGGTGAAGCAAGTTAAAGTGAGTGAACCGCACAGCCTCCGCGATAATTCAACTATAGCACACTTTCGGGAGGTTTGCAATGAGAAAGTCTGCAAATTTTGGGGGAAGAAGTTGCAAAGGGGGTATTTGTTGAGCGCGGGAAAGGGAAGCTCGCTCAAAACTGTGATTCGGCAGAGGATGCGGATGTTGTGATGGTGGGGCGAAGCCCCGGCCGCCCGCGAAGCGGGCGGCGGTTCAGCCACGCTTGCGTGGTCGAACGTGAGCCGAAGGCTCACTCGGGGCTTCGCCGCGCTGGGTCTGCACTTTGCTTCAGTGAGGCGGAAAAGTGCAGGCATGCTGCAAGTAGAGGCACGAAGGCGGGGCAATGCTGCAAAAACCGGGGAGGAGCGGCCCAACGGTGCGGTTTCTGCACTTTACTGCAGCAAGGCAGAAAAGTGCGGGCATGGGGGCGAAGCCCCCGCCGACCACGGAGTGGCCGGCGGGCCGGGAGGCTCCGCCTCCCGGTTGCGCGGAGCAAAGCTCCGCACAGGGGCTTCGCCGCACGCAGGCGAACCCTCGCGGCGGCAGCGGAGCTGCCGCCGCGCCGCACACGCAAGCGTGTACGGCTCAGGCGCGCGGAGCGCGCCTGAGGGTTCGCCCCCCTGTCGCCGCACTTTACTTACCTGCCGCAGTAAAGCACAATCAGCGCCCCCTCCCCTTGACAACCCTCCCGCGTTATGCTACAATATTCCTACAATTTTCCGAAAGAGGGCTTGATATGAGGCTGAGGATTTTTGCGGCGGTGGTGGCGCTGGCGCTGGTGCTTTCGGGGTGTGGGGCTGGCGATTTTACCGAAAAATTTCCTGAAACAAATGCAGAAATTACCATAGGGGCTCCCGCGGAGACTTCACCCGAGACGACTGCCGCCGACGCGGCTTCGGGGGCGATCGCTTCGGCGGAGGCTACCGCTTCGGAGGCTGAAACCGAGCCTCCCGTGGAGACTTCGCCCGAGACCACGGCTGCCGATGCGGCTTCGGAGGCGGTCGCTTCGGGGGAGAATAACGCTTCGGAGGCGGAGACCGAGCCTCCCGCGGAGACTTCGCCCGAGACGACGGCTGCCGACGCGGCTTCGGGGGCAATCGCTTCGGCGGAGACTACCGCTTCGGAGGCGGAGACCGAGCCTCCCGAGGAAACGCCGCCGGACGCTTCCTTTGAGGAGGAAAAGTACGTTCCCGAGTACGGGGAGTACTACTACGACGTCGACAACGTGGTCTTATACCTTTACAACTACGGCGAGCTGCCGCCTAACTACATCACCAAAAACGAGGCGCGCGACCTCGGCTGGGAGGGCGGTTCGGTGGAGGACTACCTCGACGGGGCGGCGATAGGCGGCGACCGATTCGGCAACTATGAGGGGCTTCTGCCCGAGAAAAACGGCCGCAGCTATACCGAGTGCGACATCGACACCGACGGCTACTATTCGCGGGGGTCGCGGAGGCTGATATTCTCGAACGACGGGCTGTATTTCTACACCTCGGACCACTACGAGAGCTTCACCGAGATAAAGGTCGTCGACGGCGAGACGGTTTGGGAGGATAACGATGGCTAAAAAAATAACCGTGGACGCGAGGCAGCTACTGACCCGCGAACAGGCTCACAGATATTTAAAGGAGCAGTTCGGCTTTCCCGAGTATTACGGCGGGAACCTTGACGCGCTCAACGACTGCCTCGGCGAGATCGGCGAGGCCGAGATAGTCTTCAAAAACGCCTCGCTTCTTAAGGACGGCTACGCGTACGCGGCGCGGGTGTTGAAGGTCATTTCGGACAACGCGAAGGGCTCGGACGCCGTAACGCTCACCGTTGAGGATTAGCGCGGGCGATCACGAAAAAGGCAAATTTTAGTATTGTTTTCCGTCAAGGCGGTGAGACCATGAGCGAGAAATGCGAAAAATGCGGAGGAGGGCTGGCGGAGGGCTCGATCACGTCTATGTACGGGGTGTTTTTCTACCTCAACGAAACGATGGGCAAGCTTAAGTCGAAAAGAAGCGCCATTGTCTGCTCCTGCTGCAAAAAATGCGGTCACTTGCAGGATTTCAAGGTCAAAGAGCTTGAAAAGCTGCAATAAGTCCCGAAACCGTCCGCTTGCAGAGAAACGGCGCAAAAAATTTGGGGGAGGCCCGTTTTGCCTCCCCTTTATTTTTAACTTTTTTATCTTTTTGAGAGCTCGCGCATGACCGAGCGGAACCAGCCTTCATCGCGGAATTTATCGAGCATAGGGCTCTCGGAGCTGCTCAAAAGCCTTGAATATAACTCGCGGGCGGTCTCCTCGCCGTTTTTGATGACGACCCCGTCGGCGACGTCGTAGTCCTTAAAGAGCTCGCCGCCGTATTTTTTGCCGCAGTCCTGCTCCTTGACGCATTCGCAGAGCTTTTCGAGATGGTACCTGACCTTTTCTTCGGCGTTCTCGTGGCCGGCGTAGATCCGCGCGCAGTAGTAGTGGGCGTTCGCGGCGTTTCCGGCCATGCCCGCCATTTTTCCGCCGCCGAATAAAACCTCGGAAAGCGCGATCACCGTCTCGTGGCGGGCGAGCCAGTCGGCGGAACCGACATGATACACCGCGTTCTCCATAAGCGCCAAAAGCTGAATTATAAGGGTCTGACTGCTGCGGGTCTGCTCCTCGCCGGAAAGGATATTCGCGGTAAGGACCTCCTTTGCGGAGTTAATGCTGCCCGACATTTCGGCATATTCCTTCGCCTTTTCGGCCTCGCCGAGCATCGCATACGAGTAGCAGAGCCGCTCTATCGCCGCATCGCGAAGGTGCTGGACGGTGGACTCCTCCAAAATTCGCGTTTCAAGAAGTATGACCTCGCGGAGAGAGTCCTTATTTTCGCGGTTTCCCGTGAAATCGTAGTAGATCGCGAAAGCAAGCCCCGCGATGACCTCGTGATCGTTCGGAAATTCGGCGTAAAGCTCGCGCCAGACCCTTACCGCGTCGGCGGTCATGCCTGCCTTTAAAAAGTCGGCCGCGGCGCGAGACTGCCGAGTGATCTTTTCGCGCTTTCTGGTCTCCCCCACGCCCAGAAGATCGTCGACCGTAACGTCGTAAAACGCCGCTATCGAGGGGAGAAGCGTGATGTCGGGGTAGCCCTCGGCGCGCTCCCACTTCGAGACCGCCGGTATGCTTATCGAGAGGAAGTCGGCGAGCTCCTCCTGCGTGTTGCCCTTTTTGCGGCGAAGCTCCTTCAGCCGCTGTGAAATGATGATGTCCATGATTTTTCTCCTTAGTTAAAGTAACAATTAAAGTAACGCAGCGCTTCGTTCTGGTCTAATTATATACCGCGGGAGGGGAAAGGTCAATGACCGCAGAGTAAAAGAAATGGGGAGGAGGTAAACGGGGGGTTAAATTGGGGAGGGGGCGAAGCCCCGAGGCGCCCGAAGGGCGCCTCGCCGCCGCACACGAAGTGCGGCGGGTGAGACTGCGAAGCAGGCTCACCGGGCTTCGCCATGCGGGGAATGCAGGTTGGCTGTGGGGACGCTGGGGGTGGGGCGAAGCCCGGGGTGCGCGCGGAGCGCGCGCCCGCCGGACGTTCTTGCACGTCCGGCATGGCGGCAATTTCATTGCCGCCACGGGCTTCGCCCGGTGCGGGTCTTGCTCTTTGCTGCGGTGAGGCAGGGTGGAGGCGAAGTCGCCGCTCCAACGGGTTCGCTGCGCAACGGGCACTAAGGTGCGAGTCAGAAGTCGATTGGCCGTTGTGCCCCCTCCCCACCGGGGAGGGGGCAGGGGATGGGGCTTAAAATAGCATGAGCGAAGCGAATACCTTATGGCAGCTTGTGCGGGGCTATATCGAAATTGAGTAAAGCGCAGTGAGCAGGAGGCGAAGCCCTAATCGCGCCCTCGGCGCGATTCCCGCCTCGTGACGAATTTTGAAGGCTTGCAAAATGCCGAATTTGCCGCAATTTATAATGATAGTACAAACCCCTACGTGCGGCGGGGCTTCACCCTACCGCTATCACGTAAAGAGTTTCCTCCCACGGGCGTTGCATCATAAGGAAGTCAAAACTAATTTTCCTGAAACGGCATAATTTCCGTTATGCCGTTTCTATTTGTCTTTCCTTTCGTAAAAGTTTGTTTTCTGCACTCTTTAGCGACATTTTCTCTGCCTTAATCTGCCAAAAGCTCTCGTGAGCTGTAACGTATGAAATCACTAACTGCATATTATTCAGCGCAAGCTGGTCAAAGAAGACACTAACAAGACTCAGTGCAGACAAATTTGAGCTTCAAGCCAAATTTGCTCCCGCGGTAGAATCTTGCTCTTACAAAATTATCTATCCATTCTTATTCATAATCATTATATCCTCAACTTTTACAGTCTAATTTGTAAAAACGATTATTAAGCTGTTGAAATCTTTGCTGCAATGTGTTATAATATATTTGATTTTAGAATTCCATGCAATAATACAGCATATGAGGTGAAACAGACGCCATGAGCAACAACGGTTACTTTTTTGAAGACTATGCCATACCTGAAGATTTGCAAAAGTTGCAAGAGCAAATCACTAACAACAAAGTTTATATGGAACTGGAAAAGATCCAACGCCGCATCGACGATTTATATCCCCCTTCACTGAGGGAATACTCGGCAAAGATGCAGTCGTATCTGAACGAATATGCCGAGATGGTTGCGAAGCTTCAGGAGGAAATTGCTTTATTTTCTCCGATTTTTGATGAATTGAAAAGATATGATGATTTTTATGACAATGCGTTTGCCTCTATTGCTCAAAATCAAGCCGCCATGGAGTTAATGGCAGATATAGACTCTTATGCTATTTGGGACATATTCTCCTCATTTAAAGAAAGCGAAAAAATATCGCAAGAAATAAACATTGACACCGCCTCCGCTCTATATGCCGAAGGTAAAATCACCGATGAAGATATTGTTGAAGAAGTCGGCGAAATGGTATCTAAAAAAGATTTTTCTTTTTCCGATACATGGGATAATTTCAAAAAGTCAAAATGGTTTTTGGCGATTCGAGTTGTGTTTGTGATCCTGACATTTTTGGCAAGCCCAGCCATTGACAGAGCAAAAGATGATATTCTTGAAAAGATGAGGGCGAACGAATTCTGGAAAGAATCAGGTGTTTTAGAGCAAATTGACAAATTCTTCGGCATTAAAAGCGGAGCCGTTTCCGAACAGGAGGCAAAAGACACTGTTTCGGAAGAAAACGTCGGCAACATTTCAAAGAAAAAGCGCGAGAGCCTGCTGCAAAAGATCCAGGCGATACGCGACTACATTTCCGCCGCTCCGCAGGACGAGAACACGGGCAATCTGCTTGCCTATCTTTCCGAGCTGGAAAAGGACGTGAACGGCAAAAAGTACGGGCTGGTGTTCGAGGAGCATCGGGAGGAGATAGACGAGGTGCTTGACACCCACACGCCTGTTCTTACCGAGGAAAAGGAGCTGTTTATCGACAACGGCGGGCATATGAATTTTCTAATTGAGGGAGATAACCTTGCCGCGCTCAAGCTGCTTGAAAAGACGCATAGGGGAAAAATCGATCTTATTTATATCGATCCGCCGTATAATACAGGGAATATGGACTTTACTTATAATGACAAAAATATTGTCGAGTCAGATGAATATCGTCACAGCAAATGGATTTCCTTTATATCGGAACGATTGCGTATCGCAAAAAAACTTATTTCCACAGATGGAGTTATAGTTATTAGCATTGGCCATCAAGAGGTTAATAATCTCATGCTAATATGTCAAGAAATGTTTTCTGATAAAAATATAACTTGCATTACAGTGCAAACTTCAGGCGGAAAGCCAAACAGCGGCTTTAATTATACACATGAATACGTTGTTTTTATTGCTCCTTTTGATTTTGAACCAGCCGCAAGTGAAACAGCAAGGAATGAATACAGCTCTCCCTACCATGGAATGAATTTGGCTACTTTTGACCAAGTCCAAAGACCAGGTCAAGCATACCCGATTTATGTGAGCAATGACGGAGTACTTGTCGGGTGCGGAAAAACGCTTACAGAGCGGGTAAAATGCGGTGAGTATGTTGGCGAATTGCGTGATTTTATTTATGATTATTCCGAAGCTCCGGAGGGTACTGTTGCAATATGGCCGGTCACTAAAAAAGGAACTCCTTGCGTCTGGAGGCTGATCCCTTCTCGCCTTGTAAACGATTGGCAAAAGGGATATATTAAAATTGTTCCTCAAAATCAAGGTAAAACAAACAATGTCTTTGCAATCCAATATTTGTCAGACGGAATAATACAAAAGATTAAAAATGGTGAACTAACAACGTTCCGATTTTCCGAGGATAGCAGAATACCAACATTAGAAGTTGAAAACTATCGTACAGCAGGAGCGACAATACAAACTATCTGGACAGATAAAGCTTATTATACTTCAAATGGCGGAAAAGAAATCGAACAAATTCTTGGCAGTAAAAAAGCCTTTTCATACCCAAAACCACTTGAATTAATTAAAGAAATTGTTCAGAGAACTACACAGGAATGCTCAATTGTCCTCGACTTCTTCGCCGGCTCCGGCACAACGGGTCACGCTGTCATGAAGCTGAACGCCGAAGACGGCGGCAGCCGCCGGTTTATCCTTTGCACCAACAACGAAAACAATATCTGCCGCGGCGTTACATACGAGCGTATCAAGCGGGTCATCGACAAGGAGAGCTATGCTGCTTCGCTAAAATATTACAGGGTGGACTATGTGCCTATCGACGAGCGAATGTATTATGAATATGCGGACGAGCTTTTAAAGCATATCCGCGAGCTGGTGGAGCTTGAAAACGGCGTGAACTTTATCGGAAACGCCGAGATTGGAATCGTTTTGACCGAGGAGGAGCTTGAAGCCTTTGTGTCAAATGCGGACGCGTTCTCAAAGTGCAAAAAGCTGTATATAGGTCATGACCTTTTGCCGACTCAGGATCAGGAAAAAGCCTTGGCGGAGCACGGGATAGAAATAAGCATTATCCCCGACTATTATTATAGGGATCTACAGGAGAGATGAGCATGGAACTTAAAGAATTTCAATTGACCGCCGTGAGATCGCTGTTTGAAGCTATGGACAAGCCTGCGAGGGACATAATCCTCAAAAGCCCGACGGGCAGCGGCAAAACAATAATTTTAACCTATTTCATGCACCAGTACATACAGTCCTATCCCAAAACCGTCTTTGTATGGCTCACTCCCGGCAAGGGAAATCTTGAGGAGCAAAGCAAGGCAAAAATGGATAAATATATCCACGCCTCACAGACAAAGCTCCTTGCCGACGTCATGACCTCGGGTTTTGAAGAAAACGACAGCTGCTTTATCAACTGGGAAAAGCTCACCAAAAAAGGCAATAACGCTCTTAAAGACAGCGAGCGCACTAATTTTTTGGAGCATATTCGGAACGCTCTTAACGACGGTTTGCATTTTGTCATCATCGTGGACGAAAGTCATCAGAACAACACGATCAAAGCCGACGAAATAATTCAGTATTTTCACACGGATAAAATAATTCGCTGCTCTGCTACTCCGAAAGGGGTCGCAAATGCGGAGATCATCGAGATCCCCGAAGAAGAGGTCATAGCGGCGGGGCTTATTAAGAAAATGCTTGTCATAAATCAGGACTTTCCCCAGACGGTGGAAACGGACGATCAGACGGCGTATCTGCTTGATAAGGCGCTAAATAAGCAAAGAGAACTGCGCTCGGCTTTTGCTCAGATAGGCAGAAGTATTAACCCGCTTATAGTAATACAGATCCCGAACAAGTCGGATATCCTGCAGGACGAGGTGGAGAGTTATCTTGAAACCCAGGGCTTGAATTATGAAAACAAACAGCTTGCCTGCTGGCTATCGGACAGACATGAAAATCTTGATGGCATTGAAGCTAACAACGCCGACCCCTGCGCTGTCATCATCAAGCAGGCAGTCGCGACGGGCTGGGATTGCCCGAGGGCGCATATACTTGTCAAGCTCCGCGACAACATGGACGAAACCTTTGAAATACAGACTATAGGTCGCATTCGCCGTATGCCAGAAGCAAAACACTATCAAAACGACCTTTTGGACAGCTGTTATCTCTATACATTTGATGAGAAATTCACCGCTGGCGTAAAGACTGCTTTGGATAAGGGTGCTTTAAATGCCTGTACCATTTTCCTTAAAAGCGAGTATAAAAATATCACCCTTATAGGCGAGCAGAGGACGATGATAACTACGACTCGCAGCCCTCAAAAGGCGCTTCAGGCAATTGCCGATTTTGCACAGAAAGAGTACGGCGTCGGCGCTGATAAAACCGAAAACTGCACACGTTTGCAAACGGCGGGCTTTGAAATGAACGAAAATATTGTCAGGCATACTTTTTCGGGAGAGGCTGCCACGCTTAACTTTTCTTCCGAAGATATGAATGACATCGCGGTAGTCGAAAAGCTTAGCACGCATACTCACGGACGCGAATATCACCGAACCATAGGTAAAATCGGTCTGGAGATCGGCATGGAGTATTCATATATGAATACAATTATCCGCAAACTGCTTGACAGGAATTTTACCTATAACCGCAAAATTCTCGCTTTAGAGCCGAGAAGCGTATATTCGTTTGTTATCAACAACGCCGACAAGCTCAGGCATCTTGTCCGTGAGGCTATGGCATTTGAAATGGCGCAGCAGCAAATGGATATGCCGTCTAAATCATACTTTGAATTTCATATACCGAGCTCCTGCCTTTTCACCTATAACGGTGACGCCAAAACTCAGCTTGTAATGGAAAAGAATGTATATCAGAATTATCTTTCATCGGCGGCTCCTCGCTCTATGCCTGAAATTAAATTTGAAAAATTCTGTGAGCAAAGTGGCAGCGTGGAGTGGTGGTATAAAAACGGCGATAAAGGCAACGAATATTTTTCAATCGTTTATCAGGACAATTCCGGCAAGCAAAAGCTGTTTTATCCCGACTATCTGATCGGCGTAAACGGGGAGATATGGATTATTGAGACAAAGGGCGGCTTTGACCGCAGCGGAAACAGTCAGGACATCGATATTTATACTCCGAAGAAATTTGCGGTCCTGAAATCATATCTTGACGAGCATGGAATGAAAGGCGGGATAGTCCGCAATGATGACTTGACAGATGAACTTTGTATATGCATGGACCACTACTCGGAAGATATTGGAAGCGATGATTGGGCTGTTTTGAAAAGTATATTATAACGGTTTTGGATTCAGTCAACATGAGCAAAAATTAAATGCTTATTGTACGAAAAAACCTTTCGCTGTATGAAAGGTTGAAACGAGGTAAAATATGTACCCGATCAGACCGGCAATAGATTTTGAACCTACCGATCCATACCAAAGGGCAAAGAAAGATGTAATGACAGCGCTTATCTCGGTTAAATCACTTTCCGAAGATCAGCAGAGAAGGCTCGCAGAAGAACTGTTCGGTGCAGCTAACGTTGCAGCGGTGATAAATCTGACATGGTATGGTTCCAAGTGGTAGATTAAAATAGCTTAAGTTAGATAACTGAATTTATTGTTTGGCTTGAATTATGACAAAATTTCCCTACTACTCAAGGAT
Source organism: uncultured Clostridia bacterium (assembly GCA_947624745.1). Taxonomy (GTDB): domain Bacteria; phylum Bacillota; class Clostridia; order Oscillospirales; family Ruminococcaceae; genus Faeciplasma. The sequence goes on from CANQLR010000019.1 coordinate 28,711, forward strand.
TTCACTGGTAAGAAGAATCGCAAAGCATTTGAAAAACGAAAAAGCAAAGTTAAATAACACAAAAATAAAAGAAGAAGCACGAAGCAGGGAGAATCCCTATACTTCGTGCTTTTTGGTTGCCAAATTTCATGGACGGGTGATGTAAATTAAATTTTTTGATTTAAAACTTCTTTATGGGCGTTCCTCATTGGTGAGGCGTTTTATGGAAACAAAGCCCCTCCTTCGGGGCTTCACATAGCTATTAATGTCTGCGCAAAGCTTGAAGGTGGTGGGGCTTGAGATAGCATGAGCGAACTTGAAAGCGAATACCTTGTAGCAGCTCATGCAGGACTATACCGAAAATCCGAGTAATGCGCAAGAAACACGGAAGGCGAAGCCCTAATCGCGCGTACGCGCGATTCTCGCCGTTGTACTATTTTGAGGGATTAGCTTAATTATGAATTATTCTGCAAATTATAAGGATAGCGCAAACCTCACTAACGGCGGACAACATTCGCTCTGCGAATGTTGGGGCTTCGCCCTACCCATCCATCCCAATCACCACATATTTCGCCAACCCGGCAATAAACTCCGAATTCGTCACCTTGCCTGTCTTCGGATTGACAGCGTTTCCAAAAATCTCCGCAGTTACATACGAATCGCACTGCGAAAAACATCTCTCCACGGCGGTTCGCATGCTCCTCTCCACCCGCGAAGGAGTAGTATTTAGCTTCTGCGCGACAGCGGGATAAAGCACCGAAGTTATGTGATCAATATAAGTGAAATCTTCAGCTACAAGACAAATTGCATAGCAAAGAAACCTATAACCATTCAATTTTTTGGAGATACATAACTTGTTAAGCATTTTTCCAATTACGGTTGGTGTTGTCGCTTCGGCAGGCGCGCAGTATTCAAAATTTTCATCACTTATTTCGATTTTTCTCGCAATTTTTGCAATAAAATTGGTAGGATTCAGGAGGATCTCACCAAAATATTCATGATAATTTACCTCTCCTGCCCGTTCAAGCCCAACACCGATTGCCGTTCTAATTGCTTCTTCTACTGCTTTTGGGCTCGTATAATACTTTTCTGCAACATTTTGATAAATGGCTGACATAGTCGTATTCGGCTCGCTTGCCAATAGCGTAATGCCCATCGCGAGATACCTATATCCGAGTCTGCTTGAAGAAATCCCCAGCCGGTCGAGCTCATGAATGATCTGTCTTTTCGTTTCGGAATGCACCAAAACCCCGTCTCCACCCTGCCTTTTCGATTTTTTCTACATTATAGCATTCCTCTACAAATTTGTCATCTTGATTATAGAATTTCTTGGGATTTGTTAAAGATTCAATTGTTTCAGTAAAATAAATTGTGCAAGCTGCACATGTAGATATACTAAATGTTACTAAATGTTCAAAACAGTGATCTATCTCTTTGCGAGAATGCATGAGGCCGATTTTGCGTCCGCGATTTATAGAAAATCCAGGTAAAGGGGTAAGAAGGACATTAAACGCTCATGTGTAGGAGTTTTTTCATCGGCAGACATGACTACCAAATGGCATGTGCTGACATAAGGGCGTCGGTGCGACTGAGACGCAGCTTCGCTTGGACTTCGCCTTGTGTTTTTCAGACCAGCACAATGACTCTAACTTGGCATATTGGTTTCTTGAGAAATGCTATTACATGATGTGCTAATGCAGCAAAAAAGTCTGAGCTAACGGAACGCCCATCAGGTTGCAGTGCCTTGCGTTCAGATGGCAAAATTGTTATGCGCAACCTTGGCGTAACATAAAAGCCTCTAACCTTCCTCCTCTCCGCCGCCCCATAATCCCACTTATTCCCCACAAAAAATGCCGCCCTTAGGCGACACCTTACCCCTCTCCTCACTTCCTCCCCCTCAGCTCCTTAAAAAATCCCCTGAGCTCCTCCGCGCACTCGTTTTCGAGCACGCCGGACGTCACCTTCGGCTTATGGTTATACGGCAGCTCGAACATTTTCTGCACCGTTTCGACCGAGCCCGCCTTGCCGTCGAACGCGCCGAACACCACCCGCTCGAGCCGCGCGGCGATTATCGCACCGGCGCACATCGGGCAGGGCTCCAGAGTCACGAAAATTTCGCAGCCGATGAGCCGCCATCCGCCGAGGACCCTTGACGCCTCCGCAATGGCCGCTATCTCTGCGTGGGCGAGCGCGTTTTTGTCCGTCTCGCGGCGGTTATACCCCCGCCCGACGATCTCGCCGTCGGATTTTCTCACGACGACCGCCCCGACAGGCGTTTCCCCCAGCCTGCGGGCAGTTTGGGCGAGCGCTATCGCCTCGCGCATGTATTCCTCGTCAGATCTCATTTCTGTTCTCCAGCGCCTTATAAAGCGTCACCTCGTCGGCATATTCGAGTATCGCGCCGACCGGCAGCCCGAACGCCAGCCTCGTGACCTTTATCCCGAGGGGCTTAAGGAGCTTCGAGCAGTACATCGCGGTCGCCTCGCCCTCCGGGGTAGGGTTTGTGGCCATGATGATCTCGCTTATTCCGCCGTCCGCGACCCGCTTCAGAAGCTCGGTGATCCTGAGTTTGTCCGGGGTGATCCCGTCGATGGGCGAAATAAGCCCGTGTAGGACGTGATATACCCCCCTGTACTCCCGCGTTCTCTCGAAAGCCGAGACGTCCTTCGGGCTTTCGACCACGCATACGGTCGAGCGGTCCCTCTCGGGGTCCTCGCAGATGGGACAGAGCTCCTTGTCGGTGAGGTTTTGGCATATTTTACAGGCGTGCACCGTCTTGTGCGCGTGAATTATCGCGTTGGCAAAGGCCTCGGCCTCCTCGTCGGTATAGCCCATGACGAAGTAAGCGAGCCTTTGCGCGGTCTTCATTCCTATCCCCGGGAGCTTCGCGAACTGCTCGGCCAAAAGGGTCAAAGGCAGCGCTCCCGAGCCGTTTCTCTCCGCCGGCATCAGAACAGCCCGGGCATGTTCATTCCGCCCGTGATCTTCCCCATTCCCTCGTTCGAGGCCTCCTCGATGTTTTTGAGCGCCTCGTTCACGCCGCTCGCGATGAGGTCCTCGAGCATTTCGGGATCCTCGGGGTCGATGACCTCCGGCTTTATGGACACTCCGGTGACGACCCTGTCCCCGGTCATCTTTATCTCGACGGCGCCGCCGCCGACCGAAGCGGTAAACTCCTTAGCCGCGAATTCCTCCTGAAAAGCCGCCATTTCCTCCTGCATCTTCTGCGCCTGGCGGATCATCTGGTTCATGTTTCCCCCGCCGCCCTGCATGTTCTGTGGTATTCTTGCCTTCATGTCAATGCTCCTTTTCCAAGTTTTGCTGCCCGAAGCGCAGCGTTTTATGTGATTTTTAACCTACTTATTCATTTCCGCCCGCCGCAGATATTCCTTTATCAAAAGCGGCTGTATCAGCGGATATGTCCAATCTCTCGGCAGCTCGTCCGAAATAACAATTCTTTCGATCTCGTGGCCGAGCCCCATGCCGAGCTCCTTTATATCGGCGCAGTAGAGCATTCCGAACGACTCCTCGCCGCTTTCATTGACTCTCGTCCTGCCGGTGACGGAATAAACGCACACCTTTTCGATGTCAAAGTCGGTCGCCCCGGTCTCCTCGCGAAGCTCACGCTCGGCAGCGTCGGATATGGCCTCGTTTTCCTCTCGGTGTCCGCCGGGGATCTCAAAGGTATCCCTTTCCCGGTGCTTGCAAAACACCCATTTCCCCCGGTATTTCGATATTATTACCGCAAACTTCAAAAGCCGGTCGTCAATTTCCTCATAAAATTTAACTTCCATAGCGTTCTCTGCCTAAACCTTGTCCTCGGCCTTATTCGCCTTCGCGGTGATCTCCTTGACGGTCAGCTCAATAACGGCGGTTCTCTCCACCGCCGAGCGGTCATAGTCAAACTCCCGCGTCTCGGGGTATCTCGCCATGATATACTCATCTATCGCACGGCTTTTTTCCTCGCCCTCCAAAAAGCGCGCCTCCGCCGTCCCCATAACGCTTTCATACCGCGCCGTGGCGTTTCGCTTGATCTTTCGGCAGACGACCGCGATAAGGTTGTCCGCCTCGAACGAGCAGACCCCGTACCTTTTTAAAAGCTCATACTTCCGCCCGGCCTTCGCCCCGTGAATGTAAAATTTTATCACCCCGTCGGCAGCCGTAAATCCGAAGTTCACCGGCACGATATACGGCAGTCCGCCGTCGCAAAGCCCCAGCCTCAGAACATCGCACCGCCCGATTATTTCGACTATCTTGCCGAAGTCTGTGATCTCTCTGTCGCTTCTTCTCATGCCGCTACTCCTCCGTGACGGGAACCCCCGCCGCCTTCGCCTTCTCGATCAGCTCGTCTATCGCCGATTTCCCGCCGCCGTCCTGCTGCTCCTCGCGGCACTTCGCCCCGATTCGGTACTTCACTCCGGTGACGTGCAGCGCTGCCTCCTGGAGCGCGGTGGAATTTTCCGGCGAGCGCAGAAGCTGCATGAAAAACTTGCTCGTGACGATTATCATCATTCGATCCCCCGACACGAACGCCTCCGCGCCCTTCAGCGCCCCCGCGCAGCCCGGCGAGCGCTCGCTCAGCCGGTCGAGAATGTCCTCCCACACCGGGCACTTGACAAACGGCTCCTGCGGCTTTTGCGGCTGCTTTTCTGCGGGCTTTTCGGGCTCCCTTTTCGGCTCATATCCGCCGCCTGCGGGCGCGCTCTCCTGCTTTTTCGCGGGAATAGCGACCCCGCTTTTGAGCCTTGCGACCTCCGCCTCAAGGGAGGCTATTCTGCGCTCAAGCTCCGAAACGTCCGCGCCGTCCGATACCGCCCTCGGCGGCCTGCAGAGCCGAACGAGAGACATCTCGAGCTCGGTCCGCTTCGACACGGCCTTCGGAAGCGCTTCGGCGCACTGCTCAAGCACCTCGAGCCGCGAGAGTATATTCCCGACCGAAAGCTTTTCCGCTATTCGTTTTAACCTGTCCGCCTCGTCGCTTAAGCAGCTCAAAAGCTCGGGGCGGTCCGGCACGGTCTTTAGAAGCATTAAATTTCTCGTCTGGGTGATGAGCTCGTCGCAAAGCCTGCTCATGTCCTTAGAGCGCGAATAGAGTTCGTCCACCTTTATAAACGCGGCTGACGCGTCGCCGTCGGCGGCGGCCTCTAAAATGTCGAAAAGATAGTCCCTCCCCGCGATGCCCGCCGCGTCCGAGACCGCGTTTCGGTCGATATGCTCCGAAAACGCCATGCACTGCTCCAAAAGCGAGAGCGCGTCCCTCATCGCCCCGTCGGCAAGCCTCGCGATAAGCTCCGCCCCGTCGGGAGCAAGATCTATCTTCTCCTCCCCGGCGATATACATGAGCCGCGCGATGATGTCCTCGTCCCGGATCCGCCGAAAATCAAACCTCTGGCAGCGCGAAACGATGGTCGCGGGGACCTTGTGCGCCTCGGTGGTTGCCAGGATAAACTTGATGTGCTCCGGCGGCTCCTCCATAATTTTCAGGAGCGCGTTGAACGCCCCGACCGAGATCATATGCACCTCGTCGATGATGTAGACCTTATATCTGCACCTCTCGGGCGTATAAAGCGCCGATTCGCGAAGGTCCCTGATGTCGTTGATACCGTTGTTCGAGGCTGCGTCAATCTCGATGATGTCGGTGAGGGTCCCGGCGTCGGCGGCCTTGCAGATCTCGCACTCAAGACAGGGCTTTCCGTCGACAGGGTGAAGACAGTTTACCGCCTTAGCCAATATCCGCGAGCAGGTAGTCTTTCCCGTGCCCCTCGGTCCTGTAAAAAGATAGGCGTGGGCGGTCTTGCCCTCGGCGACCTGCCGGGAGAGCGCGGCGGTTATATGCGGCTGCGAGACCACGTCGTCGAAGGTCATCGGCCTCCATTTGCGGTATAAAGCGGTATACATTTTAACGCCCCTTTCGCACGGTATCAAAAGTCGATTTCATATGCAGGCTCACGGGCGGGCTGTGTCACACAAAGCATTCCGCTTAATGCTGCTCGGTTCCCCGCCTGACATGGTTCACGGCGCCCTGTTGCACAGAACCCGTGCGCCTGCATATCAAATCGACCTTACCTATTGTATCACACTTTCTTTCCTTTTGCAAGAGTTTTTCCGCAAAATTTTCCCCGGCGCTATTGCAATTATTTTTTTCGGTGATATAATTGTATTATCATTTGTTTTCAGCTTATTTTTTGGGAGATGATCGCATGAAAAATATCAGGCTTTACGCGTTTTCGGACGAGGCGGGAGCTTCGATGCAAAAGCAGCTTTCGGCCATGAAGCGAAACGGGATCTCGGGGCCCGAGCTTCGGGGGACAGAGTTCGGAAACGTTTCGGACCTCACGCCCGAGCGCGCGAAGGAGATCAAAAATATGCTCGACGGCGAGGGGCTTTCGGTGTTCTCGCTCGGCTCGCCGCTCGGAAAAATAGGGATAAACGATCCGTTCGAGCCGGAGATCGAAAAGCTTAAGCGCACCCTCGACACGGCGGAGATTTTAGGCGCGCAGAATATACGCATTTTCTCGTTCTACATTCCGAAAAATTCCCCGCCCGAGGAGTTCCGCGCTAAGGTCCTTGACCGCCTCGGCGAGATGGCGAGGACCGCGGACACGCTCCATAGCGGGATACGCCTCTGCCACGAGAACGAAAAGGGGATCTACGGCGAGAACGATGCCCGCTGCCTCGACATCTTGGAGAACGCGCCCGAGATCTACGGCATTTTCGACCCGGCAAACTTCGTGCAGTCGGGGGTCGATACCCTTAAGGCGTGGGAGCTTTTGAAGGGCAGGATCCGCTATCTTCACATCAAGGACGCGCTCTCGGACGGCCGGGTAGTGCCCGCCGGCAAGGGCGTCGGTCACCTGCCGGAGATAGTCAATGAGTTTATCGGCCTCGGCGGCCGCGCGATGACTGTCGAGCCGCACCTGACGGTATTTTCGGGGCTCTCGGGGTTAGAGCGCGAGGGCGAGCGTTCGCAGGTCGGCGAGGTCTATACCTATCCCGACTCGGACGCCGCGTTCGACGCAGCCTGTGCCGCGATAAAGGAGCTGATAAAATGAAAATAGGTGCGCAGCTTTACACTGTAAGAGGTTCGACCCAAACCTTAGAGGGCTTCTCGGAGACCCTGAAACGGGTCGCGGACATCGGATATAAGGTCGTTCAGGTGTCGGGAAGCTGCCCGTTTGAGGCGGAGTGGCTCAAGGGGGAGCTCGAAAAAAACGGCCTTACCTGCGCCGTCACCCATACCCCCGCCGATCGGCTTTTGGGCGAGCCGGAAAAGGTCGCCAAGGAGCATAAGATCTTCGGGTGCCGATACGTCGGCCTCGGCTGGAACGCCTTTACGCTCGAGGGCGGCGACACCCCCGACGGCTTCATCGAGAAATACCTCCCCGCCGCGAAAAAGCTCCATGACGGCGGCGTGAGGTTTATGTATCACAACCACGACCAGGAGTTCAAAAAGGTCGGCGGGAGGCTCATTTTCGACATCTTGGCGGAGGCCTTCCCCGAGGAGCTGATGGGCTTTATAGTCGACGCCTTCTGGGTTCAGGCGGGCGGAGGCGACCCCGCGCTGTGGATAAAAAAGCTCTCGGGGCGCTGCCCCTGCATACACCTTAAGGACTACGCCTACGGCAGAAAATTCGCGCCGGTCGGCGAGGGAAACATGAACTTCCCGGCGATATTTTACGCCGCCGAGCAGGCCGGGGTCGAGTATATGCTGGTCGAGCAGGACGACTGCTACGGCGAGGACCCGCTGGACTGCTTAAAGAGAAGCTATGAGTATCTGAAGGCGAACGGTTTTGAATAAGGGCGTCCTGACCGCCAAGAAAACAGAAGTCAGAGGTCAGAGATCAGAGTTTAGAGGTGTCGCCTGCGGCGAGATCAAAATATTTAAAGGAGTAAACTATGGAAAAGATAAGACTGGGTATCATCGGTATAGGGAACATGGGCTCGGGGCACGCGGCGAGGATAAAGGCGGGAAACTGCCCCGACTTCGTTCTTTCTGCGGTCGCGGACATAAACCCCGCGAGGCTTGACTGGGCGAAAAAAGAGCTCGGCGAGGAGGTAAAACGCTTCGGCACGGCGGAGGAGATGCTTTCCTCGGGCGAGATAGACGCCTGCATCGTCGCGGTGCCGCACTACGATCACCCGAAATACGTCATAGAGTGCCTTAAAAAGGGCATTCACGTCATGTGCGAGAAGCCCGCAGGGGTCTATACCAAGCAGGTCATCGAGATGAACGAGGAGGCAAAAAAGCACCCCGAGGTCGTCTTCGGCATGATGTTCAACCAGCGCACCAACTGCGTTTATAAAAAGATGCGGGAGCTGGTGCAGTCGGGCAAATACGGCCAGATCCGCCGCACCAACTGGATCATCACCGACTGGTACCGCCCGCAGGCCTACTTCGACTCCGGCTCGTGGCGGGCGACATGGTCGGGCGAGGGCGGCGGAGTGCTTTTAAACCAAGCACCGCACAATTTGGACCTCTGGCAGTGGATATGCGGAATGCCGGTGAAGATCTCGGCGCACATGAAATTCGGAAAATGGCACGACATCGAGGTCGAGGACGACGTCACGGCCTACTGCGAGTATGAAAACGGCGCGACGGGAGTATTCATCACCACCACCGGCGACGCCAAGGGCACCAACCGCTTTGAGATACAGCTCGACAAGGCAAAGATAGTCGCCGACTATTCGGGGCTTTCGGTTCTGGAGTTCGACATGCCCGAGCCGGAGTTTTCGCGCACCAACACCGTGCCCTTCGGGAACATGGGGGCGCACAAGCTTGATCTCGATCTTGACGGCTCGAACCCGCAGCACGACGGCGTTTTAAGGGCGTGGGGAGGAGCTATCCTCCGCGGCGAGCCGCTTGTGGCGCACGGCAGCGAGGGCATTTACGGCCTCACCATCTCGAACGCGATGCACCTTTCGGCGTGGCTCGGGAAGGAGACAGACCTGCGCGAGTTCGACCCCGAGCTCTTCTACAGCGAGCTTCAAAAGCGTGTCGCTACATCACGAAGAAAAACAAACGTCCGTGAGCAGGTCGCGGACACGTCGAGCACATATGCGGGAAACAAATAATGGTAAATATCGGCATAATCGGCGTCGGGGGGATAGGCTCGGCGCACTTTAACACAATAAATTCCGGGAAAATAAACGGCATGAGCCTCGGCGCGGTGTGCGACGTCGATCCCGCGAGGCTTCGCTACTGCCGCTCGGTAAACCCCGATATACCGGTGTTTGAGGACTATCGCGAGATGCTTAAAAGCGGGCTTGTGAACGCCGTGCTGGTCTCGGTGCCTCACCCTCTGCACGCAAAAATCGGCATTGAGGCGCTACAGAGCGGGCTGCACCTTCTCTGCGAAAAGCCGGAGGACATCAAGGTCTCGGCGGCGAGGCGGCTCAACGAGGCGGCAAAGCGCTCCGGCAGGGTCTTCGGGATAATGTTCAACCAACGGACCGACCCGCTTTTTCAGCGCGCAAGGGAGATCGTCAAATCCGGCGGCCTTGGCGAGATCAAGCGCTCGGTGTGGATAGTCACCAACTGGTACCGAACCGAGAGCTACTACCGCTCGGGCGGCTGGCGGGCGACGTGGTCGGGCGAGGGCGGCGGGGTGCTGATGAATCAGGCGCCGCACAACATCGACCTTTGGCAGTGGATATGCGGAATGCCGGCCGAGATAACCGCGTTTTTGGGGGTCGGAAAGTGGCACGACATCGAGGTCGAGGACGAGGCCACGCTGTACGCGAGATATGAAAACGGGGCGACGGGGGTGTTCATCACCTCGACAGGCGACCTGCCCGGCACCAACAGGCTGGAAATTTGCGGCACCCGGGGGAGCCTAACGGTGGAGCAGGGTCGGCTCACCCACAAAAAACTGAAAACCGACGAGCGGGAGCTTTGCAGGACCTGCCCCGAAAGCAGGCCGACCGGCGACGTCGAGGTCGAGGTCTTCGAGCCAAAGACAAAGGGCAAGGCGCACGCGGGTATCCTTGAAAATTTTGCAAATGCAGTTAATTTTGGGGAGAAGCTTCTCGCCCCCGGCGAGGAGGGGCTGAACGAGCTGATGATCTCGAACGCGGCGTATCTGTCCGCGTGGACGGGGAGCCCGGCGGCTCTGCCGTTCGACGAAGCGCGAGAAGCGCGATATGATGAGCTTTTGGCGCAGAAGCAGGCCGCAAGCCGCACCCGCCCCGGCGGCACGCAGCAAACGCATGAGGAGTATAGCGAGGGGTGGGAAGTGAGGTTTTAGGGGTTAGCGGGAAAGACGGGTCTCGGGGGGCTCGTTTTTTGGAGGAAGGGGGCGAAGCCCGGGCGGCACACATAGGGGCCCCGCAAAGTCGTAAGACTTTGCGGGGAGAGGAGGAGCAGCGGAATGAGTGAGTCCCGACGAACAGGAGGGGCGAGGGATATGGAGCTTGCGACGACGAGCTGCCGCCATGCCCGCCGAGCTTGCTCGGTGGGCGGTGCGCGTAGGACGCGCACACGGGGTTCGCCCGCGCAGGGGCTGCACTTTGTGCCTCTAACGCAGTAAAGTGCGGGTCTGCACGTGCAAGTAGGGGCAGGGAAGCGGGTGATTTTGCAAAACTTTGGGAGGGGCACTGAATGGGGCGAAGCCCCATGGCGCTCGAAGAGCGCCATGCCGCCGCACACGAAGTGCGGCGGGTGAGCCTGCGGAGCAGGCTCACAGGGCTTCGCCCTAGTTGGGTCTGTGCTTTGTGTCTCTAACGCAGTGAAGTGCGGGTCTGCACGTGAAAGTAGGGGCAGGAAAGCGGGCGATTTTGCATGGGTGGCAGAGAGGTACAGGGGGCGAAGCCCGGGGTGCGCGCAGAGCGCGCAACAGGCCCGGGCGGCAATGAAATTGCCGCCCGGGCTTCGCCTCCTTAACGCAGTAAAGTACAGACCCGCACAAACAAGCATAGGCACAAAGTCGGAAAATTCCTGCAAAGAACGAAAGAGCCGCCATAGGCGAAGCCCTAAGCACGCCTCCGGCGTGCTTCCCGCCGCGCAATATCTATAAGGTTTATCAAAATGGCGAAAATTCTTCTTTTCATAAGGCCGCATATCTCCATCGCCGCGGCGGACAACGCCCACTCTGTGGGCGTTGGGACTTCGCCCTGCACGCCGTCCCCCTCACAACCCCATCAAATATTCACACGATCTCTCCCCCACATACCACCCCGCCTGGGCCTGCCACATTTTTCTATACTTCCCCTCCTGCTTCACGGGCTCCTCATGCCCGCCGTCCTGCGTGATTTTTCCTTTATCTAACACGAGCATCCTCCCGCAAAATCTGCAGCTCGACAGGCGGTGGCTGATGAAAACCGAGGTGCGGCCCCTGGCGATCCGGTTGAATTTTTCATAGACCTGCGCCTCGGCAATGGGGTCGAGGCTCGCGGTCGGCTCGTCTAAGATCATGCAGAGCGGGTCTTTATAAATTAAGCGAGCTAACAAAAGCCGCTGCTTTTCGCCGCCCGAAAGATCGACCGCGCCGTCGTTCACCGTTCTGTCAAGCGGCGTTTTTAAGCCGAGGGGGAGGCTTTTTGTCTTCTCCCCGAAGCCGGAGAGCTCCACCGCGATCCCGACAAACACCAAAAACCGCGCGTTTTCCCACAGAAGCCGGTAAACGCAGCCCACGAGAGGGTCAGAGGATAGAAGATAGAATTTTGAAAGTGCAGAAAGTTCATGAACTTTGCGCATTTTGCACACGCTGACCGACAAAATGCGCAAAATGTGCAAAATCCACAAAACTCGGGCAGAGAGTTCTATCATCTATCTTCTAACGTTCTATCCTCTAAATTACCATATTCCGGAATATGTAGAATTTTCAGAATTTTCACGGTATTCGCGATGAAGAAAAAATATCAGAAAACATCAATATTATTTTAGCATAAAATGATATAAACAGGCTGTAATAAAGAGGTTTATACTGATTTTAACATATTACTATATATCAATCTTTGCTTTTTCGGGATTTTTTATTACCTATGTAATTTCTGAAAATTCTGCAAATTCCGAAAATTGGAAAAGCAAGCAGCATATAGAAATAGATGAAATAGCAGAAATAACATGGGGCATAGTTCGGAGATAAAATATTACAAAAAGTCAGTATTACTTTTTTGCAAAATTCGGGCATATCCTTATAATAAGCCTTTTAAAGATGATTTTTGAATATGAAAATATATCAATCATATTTCAAAGGGCTTTTCTTATCGGATATGTTATTTCATCTATTTCTACTATTTCCAGAAATCGGAAAAGAGGACAGAACCCGACATTCTATCCTCTATTTTCTAACGTTCTATCCTCTGAAAGCGGAATCAGAAGTTCCGCCGTGAACCTCCCGCCCCGATGTCCGCGTGAATTTTCCGCATTTTAAGCATTATTGCACCAATTATGCGTATTATGTTTATTATTCATGAATAGGTTAATACCAAAAATCACTTTAATAATTTAAATCGTGAATAGATAATTATACTTTCGGTGATATCTCCGCCCGCGCGGGGCTCTGTACTTTATGAATAATACGCATTTTAAGCATTATTGCCCGTTTGGAAATCAGATGATAGAAGATAGAGGTTAGAAATTCTCTGCCCGAGTTCTGTGGATTTTGCACATTTTGCGCACTTTGCGATCTGTTTTCTGCCCATCTGTCCTCTGCCTGCACTTTCTAACTTCTATCCTCTACCCTCTATCCTCTATAATGCGTTTCCCGACCGTCTCGGCCATGCCTCGGCTTATGGGGACGGCTTCCCCGCTCCTCAAAATTACCTCGGCGCGGTTGATGCGCAGAACCCCCCGAAGATTGACGATGAACGAGCGCCGGACCCGCAGAAAATACTCGTCGAGCCGCGTTTCAAACTCGGAAATAGGGGCTTTGAGCCGATAGTCGCATCAGCGAGTATTGCCGCTGCGCCTCGATATAGCGAATCTCCCGAAGCGGCAGGGCGACCTTCCCGCCGTCAAAAGGCACAAGAATTTTGCGCTCAGATTGTGCAATCTTCACAGCCGCGCGGTCGAGCACCTCCCAAAGCTTTTCGCGCGTTACCGGTTTAATGAGGTAGTGCAGCGCCTCGACCTCGTATCCCTCGGCGATGAAATCGGGGTAGCCGGTGATGAAGATTATCTGCGCCGCCTCAGCCCTCGCGCGAATCGATTTTGCGAGCTCGACGCCGTTCATCCCCGGCATTTCGATGTCGAGGAGCAGTATGTCCGGCGGGCTGTCGGGATAGGAAAACAAAAGCGCCTCGGCCGGCGGATACTCGCGCACACGAACAAAATCCGCCCCCGGTCGCAAAGCCCAGTCAAGGACGAGTTGTCTGATGTATCCGCGCTCCCGCGCGTTGTCGTCGCAGAGGGAGATGGTCATGGGGAGCTCCTTTGGGGTGATGGGATAAGTATAGCATAAATGAAGGGGGATGCAAGGGGGACGTAGGGCTTGCGGAACGCGAATTATTATGCTGCGATTTGTAAACTCTCCCACCAATCATCCTCCATCATTTGCCTTCGTGCTATTATCTCCTTCCCATTTGCAGCATGTTTTCAATCTCCCGCCCTATTCTTCAAAGCCCCTGTTTTTCCCCAACCAACCCCCGCCGCTATGAGCGCGGTCATTCCGATTGCCGACCAAACCACCCACGGTATCACCGACGAAAGGCTGCCCGATCCGATCGCCCAAAGCTGGCCGGCAGAAGAGACCGGGACCATCGGGGAGATATATTTCAGCGCGTCTACGCCGAGGACCGAGAGGAGCGCGGGCGCGGCAAGCAAAGTGACGCAAACGATATATGCCGACTGCAGGGTCGCACAGTGGCGGCTTATCAAAAGAACGGCAAACGAGGCGAAAATAAGCATCAGCAGCCGGAGCGAATACAAAATTATCAGATATTCTCCGAAGCTGATTTTAAGCGGAAAGCCGACGAGGGCGTCAATATTCTGCACAGGGGCGCCGAACGTGTCCGGGGTCTGGAACTTCAAAAAATCAAGGAACTCCTTTATATATACCGCCGCCCAGACAAAAACTGCCATGGCCGCCGCGCAGACTGCTTTTGCGGCAAAAAGCCGGCGCCGGCCTCTTTTGAGAGAACGAACAAGAAGCGTAACGCCCGACTGCTGCTCATAAGCCGAGATACCGGCGGCGCAAAATGCCACAAACAAAAGCGCAAGGGCCGCGCTGCGATATTGGGCGTTTTTCGCCGTTGGGCCATAGCAGGATTCGTATACCTTCTCATCGACCAGCCACGGCTCGAAACCGCCTTTTTCGGCAGCCCTGACCCTTTTTTCGACCTCTGCTTCAAGCCGGTCGAGAGAGCTTTCAAGCTGAAATTCGTTCATGCTGCCCCTGATGTTTTCCCTCGCGCGGGCGAGATAGTCATAGGTGCTTTCGTCGATAGGCCCCTCCAACTCCTCAAGGTATTCCTGATACCAATAGTCCTGCTCGGTGAGGTTGTAGAGGCAATATATCGAGCGGCTCAGAACAAGTATTACCGCCATTATCACGACCCCGAATTCGAGAATAAGGGTTTTATAAGCCTCCCAGCCGCCGATGGTAAGCCGGCTGCGAAAAATATCGAAAAATCGGTTGATGACCGCCGACAGCTTTGAAAGAATGTCCTTGTTTCCCTCGGGGTATCGCTTTGTCTGGATCATCAGCGCCCGGACCAAAAGTATTGCTCCCGCAATCGGCAGAGTTATCAGCATCAGCCGCCTTATTCCGACGGGAAAGCCGAACAGGTTTACGTTCAGGTAGTCGGTATAAAGCCCGGAGGTGTGGACATAAGAGAACAGGTTGAAATACTTAAGCACATTGAATACGCTTTGCACCGGCAGAAATTCATAGAGAATATATTCCCCCGCGAGTATCCCTAAAAGAACCGACAGCGAAAACTGAATATTCGCGACCGACCCCAAAAGGCACCATAAAAGAAGCCCTATAAGCATTCCCGAGGCAGCCTTGAGCGCAAAATAGCGGATAAGCCAGCCCAAGATGGTCGTTCTGACGGCGCAGGTCCTGAAGCTTTCAAGCGATTGGAGCGGGCGGTTTAATCCGCCCCAGCCGCCGTTAAGGCCGAGCGCGGCGACAAATGTCGAGCCGTAGATCAAAAGCGCAAAGCCTACCGCCGCCGCTGCGAGTATCCCGAGGCGGCTTAGGCCGAGCGGCAGCCTTCCGCCGCGGCAGCTTCTTATCGCGCTCCAAAGCCCTTTTTTGCGCTCCTCCAAAAAAGCCAGAACGGTAACTATTATCGCGATAAGATAGGCGTAGTCGTTGAAGTCGAAGCTGAGCCAGCTTTCCACCCCGGCGTTTGAACCGAAAGCGACCTCAACATCTGCAAGCCCCTCGAAATCCTTCGCGGTCTTGGTAAGATTTTTCTGCGAAAAGCCGCTGCCCGAGCTGAATATTCCTACCTGTGACTGCTGCTTTGCCTGGGCTTGTATGCCCTCGAGGTAATCGCGGTAGCCCATAAGATATTCCGTCTGATCCTTAAGCCCGCCGACCGCCCTGCTGAACGCTATGTACCCTTGGAGGAACATATCCCGGTTATCCTTGGCGGCGTAAAGATAGGGAATATCCCGGATCAACGCCTCGGCGTCCTCGGCCGTGACTATCTCGCTGTTTCCGACGGCAGCATATGTCGCGGGGTCGTCGGAATAAATGTACCAAAGCTCATAATCCCGAATTCTGCCAAGGTATTCGTCTATCCTTTCGGAGATCTCCTCTATCGGCAGTCCCTCCAATTTCTCTGCAAGCTCCGCGGCCGCCCTTGACGAGGCGATGGTGCTTTTCAGGCTGTAAGGGCTGGGGTTTCGGGTATCGGTCAGCGAATATACATACAGCCCGACGCAGAATACCAAAAGCAGAAGCGCTATGCCGAGCCGCTTTTTGCTTAAAAATACACGTCTCCATTCGCTCATGCCTCAGTCCCCCAGGAAGAACATATACACGTCCTCAAGGCTCGGATAGTGCGCGACCGGCTGCCAATCCTCCGGGAGCGACGCTATCAGGTTTTCGGGCGTGTCTGATTTTATAAGCTTTCCCTTTTTCATCAGAATGACCTTGTCTGCGACAGATTCGATGTCGGTGACGATATGCGTCGCCAAAAGCACTATTCTGTCCTTTGCGAGCTCGCTGATAAATTCTCTTATTCTTATCCGCTCGCGGGGGTCAAGCCCTGCGGTAGGCTCGTCTAAAATAAGCACCTTCGGGTCTCCCAAAAGCGCTTGTGCCAGAAGCGCGCGCTGCTTCATTCCGCCCGAAAACTGCCCGACGGCCTTGTGCCTGACGTTGTCAAGATTTGTCAGCTTCAGAACATCGTCAACCTGCCTGCGAAGCTCCTTGCCCTTCAGGCCCTTTAATCTTCCGATATAGCTGACAAAGCTCTCGGCAGTCATGCGCTCATAAATGCCCTGCTGCTGGGGCATATAGCCCAAAACCGCGCGAAATTCGTCGCCCATTTCGAGTATATCCCTGCCGTCGAACAGGATCTCTCCGCCGTCGCGTTTTAAATTGTCGGTTATAAGGTTCATCATCGTCGATTTTCCCGCGCCGTTCGCTCCCAAAATGCCGTATATTCCCGGCTCGAATGTAAGCGTAAAGCTGTCAAGCGCGGTAAGGTCGCCGTAGCGCTTTGTAAGATCCTTAAGTTCCAGCTTCATTTTTGCTTCTCCTTTCCCGGCCGTTATCCGTTGCCCTTTGCCGTCGGGGCGGTCTCGTAGACCGTTTCGGTCCGCCAAAGCTCAAACGGCTCGCTGCCGTCGAGCGGGAAGGCGTAGTAAATGAGGCTTTTTTCGGTCGTGTTGCCGAATTTGTCGTTGGAGGATTTTTCATACTTTATAAACACATATTCATCGTTAAAGCCCTGAAGCCACGGCTCGATGTATCCGTCTTCGCGCGTTCCGTAAATTTTCTCGCCGTCGATCTCGGTTATCATTGCGGTTTCGGCAAGCTTTTCACCGTCAAGGGAATATATGACCGCTCCGCTGCGTTCGCCGTCGGGAGAATAGCAGATCAGCCTGCCGCCGATGACATTGCTTTTTCCGATCATGGTCTCCGTGTCCCGATAGCTGAACTCGCCGGTCTTAAAATCGTATTTTCCGATGCAGCATCTGTTTTCGGCGTTATTGTTGCTGTTGAGATATATCCCGTCGCCCTCGACAGGCCAAAGACCCATTGAGTCATATTCCGACGGCCCGTCGTAATAGGTCTCGATCTCGCGGGTCCCGGTGTCGAGCCTGTAAAGCCCGAGGATCAGCTTGCCCTCCGGGAAGGTATCGGTCACAAAATAAATGTCGTTTCCGACCGGCACTGCCCTTATCTGACACATATACTTGCCGCCCGACTTCTCAAAAAGAACTTCCGACTCGCCGGTTTTAAGATTCCAACAGGTCAACGTCACTTTTCTGATCTCCTGACCGGCCTCAACGGAAGAAGTGTCCATGGTCTCGTAAATATAGCCGCGGTGGATAAAGCAAATTCGGTTTGTACTGCCGTACGGTTCATAGGGAGCGGCCATTTCCGTTTTCCTCTCCGTTCCGTCTAATTTTACTGAAATGCAATCATACTCGGAAATGGTAGACGTAAAGTTGTCATAAAAGCAGTACAGTCTCCCCTCGTAAACCGAAAGGCAGCCGACCTGAAAGTTAAGATACGCGTTGCAGGTGCTGTCGTTGTGCAGACATTCCGGCCTGCTGCAAAGCTTTCCGCTCAACCCGCTCTTTTTGTCGTAGTACCAGATATATTTTGTCAAACCCGGGTCGTTTAAATCGGCTTCGGCAAAGTAATAAGCGTCGTCGGTCTCGCACATATATGAGTTAAGATACAAAAACCCGGCGTCGGCGTCAACATCGGGCAAATATTCGTCCGTATCAAAAGCCGGGTCGGCCAAAAAAGGCTTGTCCTCGGCAGCTCGAGAGCCGCAGGAGGAAAGGAGAAGTGTTAAAGCGAGGAATAATACGAGAAAGCGCGTCATTGGCAAAGGTCGTTTGATTGTCGGTTTCATAGAGAAGCCTCCTTGTTTTGGCCGGGTTTTGGGGGTAAATATATTATGGCATATTGTTGTGGGAAAGTCAAGGGGGCTGCCGATTAGCTTTGCTCATCGAGATGACAAGGGATGAGGCGTCAGTTGCAGCATGATAAACCCGTTCAAACTTTTCCTTATCGCGCTCGGTTCGCCGATCAAAGCAAGATGAATCGCTGTCTTTCTTCCTCTCACCCCTCCCACCCCACCTTCACTCTATTCCCCCCAACCCTATTCATCCCCCTAATCCCCTTCCCCATTACATCATACGTCAGCCCTATTTCCGTCATCTCGAAATCGCCGATGACAAACACGTCGATCCCGAGATTTTGGCCGGAGGTCTCGCAGGAGACCGTGATTTCACCGTCCCCGTAGCTCAAGCGCGGGGAGGCGGGCGCCGGGCCGTCCGAGCCGATACCCCCGGAGCACGCGGCGTACTCGATGACCGGCTCCCCAGAAATATGCAGGTCGGCGCGGATATTTCCGACGCCGTAATGGCTGCTTTGGAGATCTTTTCCGCCGGCGTCCGTGAAATTCCGCTCGCCCATACTGATCCGGACATGATAAACGCCCTCGGCAAGCGGCTTTACCGAGCAATAAACGAACATCTCCGCCGTCTCGCCGCTTTTCATTCGGCTGATCACGGTGTACCCGCCGTACTCGTTCTTTTCGACGTCGACCGCCTCTACGGCGTCGAGGCTCAGCGCAAAAACGACCGCTATCGAGAATATCGCTGCTGCCGCTATTGCCGCGGCGGTTTTCTTCATGGCTGCGCTCAAAAAAATCAACCTCCTTAATTGTTTTTACATTGAGAGTAAGCCACCCGAAAAATCTTCATGATTAAAAGTGCCTCCGGCGCTCCTTTTTAGGGATTTCGCCGGGGGCTCCTGTCAATAATAACGATGCGGCGGGGCGTTTTATTACAGCCCTCAAAAAAATTCGGCAAGCCGGAAAATCGGGCGAATTATTTCATGCCGAAGTGCTCGGCGACGAGCCTGACCGTTTCCGCGACGCTTCTGCTTTCGTCCCGCTCCAGCCAAAAGTAACCGCTCGCCCTGACCTCCATATAATGTTTATCATTTAAACTTTTGAGAGCCTCGCCGCAGGTTGCCTTCGCGGCTTCAACGTCGGACGCGCTGTTTATGAAATCGCTGAAATCCCGATGATCCGGCCTTTGGCAATAGTCGTTGACCGGGTCTGTCGGCTCTTTGATCATGAACACGATCCTGTCCGCAGAGGTGAGCGCTTCCGCCTCCGAAAGGGTGAGATGGCAGTCGCAGATCACCGGGCCGTTCTGCGATAATTTAATTAAGTCCATTATCATAAATTCGAGGTCTTCCCTCGTGCTGCTCATCAGCCAGTCCCGGTATTCCTCCGCAGTCCTCCCGAAAAATTCGTCGGCGTCCTTAAACGTTTTGTTCATAGACGGCTGATTTATCGGGTCGGACATCTGCTGATGCAAGGAAAACATCCCGTCGGCGTTGTAAACGGGGATACGGTATTTCTCCCCCAAGGCCCTTGAGACCGTCGTCTTTCCCCCGCAGGCCGTCCCCGCAACAAAATATACGTTTTTTAAATATTCTCTGATAACATTGTCCCGAAAATTCATAGCTTTTCTCCTTGATAAATAGTTTTTTTGCAATTTATTAAGCATGAAGTCGCATGAAACTATTGATCAAAAGCTTCATGCGGTCAAATGCTTCGGGTCCTTAATGCAATTGCCATTCCGGCGCCTCCTTTGCCTGAATTGCGGCTTTCGCCGAGGGTATTATAACATTTTTCGGGGAAGAAGTCAAGGGAAATCCGCAAAAAGCCCCCTTTCGGGAGCCCTTTGCAGGTCAAAACCTTATGAAAAGAATTTGAGATGATGTCTACTCTTTTCTGCCCTCCAAAAACCTCGTCTCGCGGGTCTGGCAATAGGCATAATAGCGCTGCTGCGAATTGATGAGCAGCCACGCCGTCATCAGAAGCGGGCGGAATTCGTTGTTTTGCAGGATAAAATAGGTTCTGAACTCGCTTTCGTCGACAATGATCTGCTCCTCGCGCAAAAATTGGAATTTGAGGAGCAGCGGCAGCAGCTCGCTGAATTTTTCGGGCTGAATTTCCATTTCCTCGGCGAGCCTTTCGGCGGTATATTTCGCCCCGCCTTTTGCATATTCGGACTGCGTAAAGATCGCGGCTTTGAGCCCGTCGGGGTCGGAAAGAAGCCCGAACAGCTCGCAATAGCCCTTTTCGCCCAAAAGCCTGCCGATAAGCCCCGGCGCGTCCTTCGTTACGCAGATATAGGGCATGTCCTTGACGAGCGAAACATAGGTCATGCCTTCGTCGCGGATAAGCTGCGAGGTCAGAAAAA
The DNA here is from genome assembly GCA_947624745.1 of uncultured Clostridia bacterium. Taxonomy (GTDB): domain Bacteria; phylum Bacillota; class Clostridia; order Oscillospirales; family Ruminococcaceae; genus Faeciplasma. Next base: position 49,049 of record CANQLR010000019.1, read on the forward strand.
CACCGTCGTGCTCGTCGATGATATCCCAAACGCTCCTGCAATTTTCGCACTTAAAAGCGCTGTAATTCAGCCTGAAAATCATTTCAAAAATCAGTTTGAATACCGCCTCGCCGTCGTTTGCGCTCAAGCGGTCGAAGCCGTAGCTGCCGATAAGCTCCAAAAGCTCGTCCGAGGTGGGGATATGCTTTTTGTGCTCGATTTCAAACAGCCTGTCGACGCTCACGCCGAGCGCGGCGGCTATTTCTGGCAGAAGATACGCGTCCGGCATTCCGCCGTTCTCCCACTTCGAGACCGCCTGCCCGGTAACGCCGACGGCCTCGCCGAGCTGCTCCTGGGTAAGCGCCTTGTCCTTGCGGAATTCCGCAATATTTTTGCCGATTATTTGTGAGCGATCCATAGTGAATCTCCTCGTATAATAAGATTTGCAGAAAGTTTTAAGTGCATCTGCATAGCACACTTGGATTTAGGTCAACAGGTT
>CANQLR010000020.1 GCA_947624745.1 uncultured Clostridia bacterium
GTGAGGTCGCAGAAAAGGCGCTACCGCAGCGGCAGGCTGGAGTCCGACAAGGTCCGCAAACTGGCGGAAATAGGGGTCAGGCTGGACGGAAGCGCGGGATAATAATTAAGGAGCTAATGAAATGGCGGAGCCGGAAATGAGAGAGGGAAGCGTCGCGACGATCGAAAAAAATCCCGCCGAATTGGGCGAGAATTACAGCGACGTCGTCACCCCGCTTAAAGTACATAAAACCGAAATTGTCGCGGCTGCCCCGACGAGAGAGCGGGTGAAAGTTGAGCCAAAACCGCTGTATGACTTCGTAAAAAGGGGGTTTGACATCGTCGTTTCGCTTATCTGCTTAACCGTCGGTCTGCCGGTTTATCTGATTATGATTCTCGCAATCGTAATCGACGACCCGGGTAATCCGTTCTTTGTGCAGGAGCGAGTCGGGCTCAACGGGCGGGTTTTCAAGATGGTCAAGCTGAGGACGATGCGGAAGGACGCGGAGCAGATAAAGGTCAACTTGGCAGGGCAGAACGAGTACAAATCCGTGCATTTTAAGATCGAGAACGACCCGCGGGTCGCGAAAGTTGGACGGTTCTTGCGCCGGACAAGCCTTGATGAGACCGCACAGGTGCTGAATTTGCTGACGGGAAGTATGACGATAGTCGGGCCAAGACCGTTTATTCCGAGCGAACAGGAGCAGCTACCCGATGATAGATTGCAGGTAAAGCCGGGGTTGAGCTGCTATTGGCAGCTTGCCGATACGACGAAGATGACAGATGAGGAGCAACTCGAACTCGACTATAGATACATAAGAGAGCGCGGGATAGGGACGGATTTGAAGATAATTTGGAAAACGATTTTGAGCATTTTCAAAGGCGGGAATTGCTGATGAAATCATCGGAAAATAGGCTGCGGATCGCCATGCTCGGGCATAAGCGCATTCCGTCGCGCGAGGGCGGGATAGAGGTTGTTGTCGAAGAGCTTAGCACCCGAATGGTTCGGCTCGGTCACGAGGTGACTTGCTACAACCGCCGAGGGCACCACGTCAGTGGAAAAGAACATGACGGCGAAAAGCTCAAAGAATATCGCGGCGTGCGCCTGAAAAACGTCTTCACTATCAATAGAAAAGGGCTTGCCGCGATGACATCTTCGTTCTCGGCGGCGGTTTGCGCGGCATTCGGAAAATATGACGTTGTGCATTTTCATGCCGAGGGTCCGGCGTTCATGTGCCGGTTGCCGAAACTTTTTGGAAAACGCGTTGTTGTGACGGTTCACGGCCTCGACCATCAGCGCGCTAAATGGGGGCGTTTCGCAAGTTGGTACATCATGCAAGGCGAGAAAAACGCCGTGAAATATGCCGATGAAATAATTGTTTTAAGCCTCGGCGTGCAAAAATATTTTAAAGAAAAATACGGCTGCGACACGGTTTATATTCCTAACGGAGTTAATCGCCCGGCACAGCGGGACGCCGATATAATAAAGGAAAAATGGGGTCTTGAAAAGGATAGCTATATTCTTTATCTTGGCAGAATCGTGCCCGAAAAGGGAATACACTATTTAATTAAAGCGTTTAAAGATATTACAACAGATAAAAAACTTGTGATTGCAGGCGGAAGCTCCGACACGAACGGCTATATGGACGAGCTTAAAGCACTTGCAGATGGCGATGACAGAATCATTTTTACAGGATTTGTTCAAGGACGGCTGAAGCATGAGCTTTACAGCAATGCGTATGTGTATGTTTTGCCAAGCGATTTGGAGGGCATGCCGCTTAGTTTGCTTGAAGCGATGAGTTACGGTAACTGTTGTCTGACAAGCGATATTGACGAGTGTACGGAGGTAGTTGGAGATAAGGCGGCCGCTTTCAGAAAAGGTGACGTGGATGATCTTCGGGAAAAATTGAGAAGTCTGATAGATGACAGCAGGACGGTTGAGAAATATAAGGAAACCGCTGGGGAGTACATACTTGAAAAGTATGACTGGGATGATGTGGTCGAGAAGACGATAGCGGTATACAGGAAATAAGGAATAGTTCTTATGTTTGGAAAACAGCAAAGAAAAGGACCTTTGTGCTTTCGAGCGATTCCATTTCTTTAAGCCAATTAAAATTTGTATTGGAGAATAGTTGATGGTCAAATCAAATGTTGAATTAAACGGCAAAACAATCTTTGTGACGGGTTCCCCCGGCTTCATTGGCGCAAATCTTGTAATGAAGTTGCTTCGTAATCTTCACGGCGGTCACGTCATCAGTTTTGACAGCATGAACGACTATTACGATGTAAGCCTGAAGGAATATCGGCTTGCGGAGATTGAGAAGGCAGCGGGGAGTAGCAATATCAAACATACCTTTATAAAGGGGAACCTTGCTGACAAGCCGCTTGTTGACAAGATATTTGCAGAGTACAAGCCGGATATTGTTGTGAACCTCGCGGCACAAGCCGGCGTGCGCTACTCCATAGAGCATCCGGATGTTTATATTGAGTCCAATATTATCGGATTCTTCAATATATTAGAAGCCTGCCGCCACAATCCGGTGGAACACCTGGTGTACGCTTCGTCCTCATCTGTTTACGGGGGAAACAAGAATGTCCCGTTCAGTACGGAAGACAAGGTGGACAACCCGGTCAGTCTCTATGCTGCCACCAAGAAATCCAATGAACTTTTGGCTCATGCCTACTCAAAGCTCTACAACATACCATCAACCGGTTTGCGGTTCTTCACGGTTTACGGTCCTGCGGGCCGTCCGGATATGTTCTACTACTCTGCCACGCTGAAATTGAGCGCGGGTAAGACGATTCAGATCTTCAACTACGGGAACTGTAAGCGCGACTTCACTTATATCGACGATATTGTTGAAGGCATTATCCGGGTCATGCAGGGAGCACCGGAGAAGAAGATCGGAGAGGACGGCCTTCCAATTCCACCGTATCGTGTCTACAACATTGGAGGCGGAACGCCGGAAAACCTGCTGGACTACATCAGCACGTTGCAGGAAGAACTCGTCCGAGCCGGTGTTCTGCCGGAGGATTATGACTTCGAGGGACATAGAGAACTGGTTCCCATGCAGCCCGGCGACGTGCCCGTTACATATGCAGATAGCACGGCTTTAGAGCGCGACTTTGGCTTCAGACCTACGATTGACATTAGAACAGGACTTCGGAAATTTGCGGAATGGTATAAGAGTTATTACATTGACAGAAACAGATAGGACAGATGAACGATGAGATGCGAAGAAAAATTCCATGAAATATATGGCAGAGATGCTGATGGTATTTCTTTCAGCCCTTATCGGATCTGTCCGATCGGCGCGCATAGCGACCACAATCTTGGAAAGATAACCGGCTTTGCAATTGACAAGGGGATTCACATCGCCTATCGGCCAAAGCAGAATGGCGTCATTGAAATGTCAAGCTTGCAATTCCCGAAGCGAGCACAGTGGCACATCCGGGAGATTGGAGAGAAGACCGGCGATTGGGCTGATTATCTCCGCGGAGCAACCTGGGCGCTGGAAAAGGAGCACAGCTTGTCTGTGGGGCTCTGTGGGGTAATAGACGGATCTCTTCCTATTGGAGGACTCAGTTCTTCCGCAGCTGTGATTCTCGCATTTTTGGACGCACTTTGCAGGGTGAATCAGATAATACTGACAGCACAGAAACTGATAAACATTGCCTTCGACGCGGAGAGAAACTACGTCAGAGTAAACGTCGGAACCCTTGATCAGTCTTGTGAAGTGCTGAGCAGGAAGAACCATCTGCTCTACCTTGATTGTAAAGATAATCACTATGAGCTGATTCCTGCGTCGAAAAATATGAAGCCGTACAAAATTGCGGTCTTCTTTAGCGGTCTGGAACACAGTCTCGCCGGCTCGAAATACAACATGAGAGTGGATGAACTCAGAGCTGGCGTATATGCGCTGCAGGCGTTTGCAGGGATGGATTATGGAAAGTTCCATGAAGCGAATGCCAGGGATGTGAGCTTTGAAATCTATGAAGAATATAAAGAGAAACTTCCTGAACAGTGGAGACGCCGCTGCGAACACTGGTACACAGAGTTTAAACGCGTCGAAGCCGGTGCTGAGGCATGGCGCAGGGGAGACATTGAGGAATATGGCCGTCTGAGTTTTGAAAGTGGCTGGAGCTCCATTCACAACTGGGAATCCGGCGCACCTGAGCAGATCAGGCTGTATGAGATCATGCGCGAAACAAGCGGCATCTATGGCGGAAGATTCTCCGGCGCAGGCTTCAAAGGCTGCTGTATGGCGCTCATCGACCCGAGTAAAGCAGAATCAATCGCCGAAGAGGTCGAGAGAAAATATCTGACGTCCTTCCCGGAGATGAAAGGGAAATACAGCTTCCACCTGTGTGAGAGCGCTGATGGAGTAAAGAGATGAAGTGTTTGATTTTAGCCGCAGGATACGCAACAAGACTCTACCCGCTGACAGAGAACTTTCCAAAGCCGCTTCTGCCGGTGAAGGAGAAACCAATTCTCGACTGGCTGATTGAGGATATCGATGCCAGCGGGGAAGTGGAAGAGTACATCGTGATCAGCAACCACAAGTATGTGGATCATTTTATAGATTGGGCGCTCAAACATTCACAGAGAATCATTGTGGCAGATGATGGTACAGAGTCAAATGAGATGCGCCTGGGAGCGGTGAGGGATATTCAATTTGTGATTGACGAAATGAAACTCTCAGAAGATCTTCTTGTGATTGCCGGCGACAATCTGCTGGACTTCTCGCTGACAGACTTCATCTCTTATGCGAAGACAAAGGGAACGTCCTGCATCATGCGATACTATGAACCATCGGATGTCAAACTCAGGAAGTGCGGTGTAGTTGAGATTGACGGGGGAGACAGGATTCTCAGTATGGAGGAAAAACCGGAGAATCCAAAAACACATTGGTGCTGCCCACCGTTCTACTTCTACAAAGCTGTCGATGTTCCCTTGGTTGCCAAAGGTATTGAAAGCGGCTGCGGTGTGGACGCCCCCGGAAGCTTTATAGCTTGGCTCAGTACACAGACAGCCATCCATGCGATGGAAATGCCGGGAAAGCGGTATGATATTGGGGATCTTGATAGTTACCGGGCGGTTCAGAAGATATTTAAAGCTGAGTGAACTATATTAATAATCAACACTATTTGCTGATTGATTAAATATATTTGATAGAAAATAATTGAGAATGGATGACGGAAATGATTAACGAACACACCGGAGAAAAGTACAGAATTGCAGTTGCAGGGACAGGCTATGTTGGTTTGTCCCTTGCGGTGTTGCTCGCTCAGAATAATAAGGTGACCGCAGTCGATATAGTGCCTGAAAAGGTAGAGAAGCTCAACCAGAGAATCAGCCCGATCCAAGACAAGGAGATTGAAGAATACTTGGCTGAGAAGGATCTTGATTTGACCGCCACACTGGACGGGGAAAGCGCATATGCGGATGCTGATTTCGTGATTATCGCCGCCCCAACCAACTATGACCCACAGAAGAATTTCTTCGATTGCTCTGCGGTCGAGGCTGTGATCGAGCTGGTATTGAAGAGCAGTGACAGTGCTGTGATGGTGATTAAAAGTACTATTCCGGTTGGATATACAAAGTCAGTTAGAAAGAAATACAACACGGATCGAATCATTTTCAGCCCTGAGTTTTTGCGAGAATCCAAAGCGCTCTACGACAACTTGTATCCGAGCCGAATCATCGTTGGCTGCGATGAAAACATGAGAGAGGTTGCTGAGACATTCGCAAGTATGCTTGTCGAAGGTGCTGAGAAAGAAAACATTGACATCCTCTATATGGGCTTAACAGAAGCGGAAGCCGTCAAGTTATTTGCAAATACATACCTTGCGCTACGCGTGAGCTACTTCAATGAGCTTGACACATACGCGGAAGTCAAAGGTTTAAACACCGCTGATATTATTAAAGGCGTCAGCCTTGACCCGAGAATAGGGGACTATTACAACAATCCGAGCTTCGGGTACGGCGGTTATTGCTTGCCCAAGGACACAAAACAACTCCTCGCAAATTATCAGGATGTGCCTGAGAATTTGATTGAAGCAATCGTAGAGAGCAACCGTACAAGGAAAGACTTCATAGCAGATCGCGTTCTGGAAAAGACCGGATATTACACTGGATCGAGTATGTGGAACGCTGATAAAGAGCGCCCGATCACAGTTGGCGTGTACCGGCTAACGATGAAGGCTAACAGCGATAACTTCCGCCAAAGTTCAATTCAAGGCGTCATGAAGCGGATCAAAGCGAAAGGCGCCACGGTTATCATCTACGAGCCGACGCTTGAAGATGGAACGACATTCTTCGGAAGCCTTGTGGTGAATGATGTGGAGAAGTTCAAGAATGGCGCAGACGCGATTATTGCGAACCGGTATGAAGCAGTGCTTGATGACGTTACGTATAAGGTTTACACGAGAGATTTGTTTAGGAGAGATTGATTGTGGCTGCCAAAAAACGTGAAGTTTGGGTCGATTACATAAAAGTATTTGCCTGCATTTTAGTTGCACTCGGGCACTTTTTCCAGTCGATGGCTGCGGCCGATATTCTTCCAGAGACAGAGTTATATCAGTGGTTCAACACAACGATTTACTACTTCCATGTCCCACTTTTCTTCATATGTTCCGGCTATCTGTATCAAAAATACAGTCACGTCGACTGCATAGAAACTTGGAAAAACAATGTCATCAAAAAGGCAATCGCTCTCGGCATACCTTATTTTGTATTTTCATTTGCAACGTGGCTTCTGAAAACGGTGTTTTCCAACTCGGTGAACGGTCAGATCGGCGGCCTCGGCGATACGCTTTTTCTGCACCCGACATCGCCATATTGGTTTCTATATATCCTATTTTTCATATTTCTTGTAACGCCCACGGTGAAGACTTTGACGGGCATGACAATTCTGCTTGGAATTGCAATAGCTGGAAAAGTCCTCCAAATCATCGGGGGGGGGTACAACGTATTACAAATCTATGCGATATCAAACCTCCTTGCAAACTTGATTTGGTTTGTTTTGGGAATAGCAATAGCATTCGGGACACTGCAAAAATATTTTTCGAGAATTTTGGGAGCAGTAATCGGAGTAGTTTTTCTTGCCGTAAGCCTATGGTCGTATAGGATTAACAATGCGTGGCTTTCATTTGCTATGGGTCTTTTGGCATGCGCTGCAGTTTTCATGATGATAGCTGAATGCAAAGAAATCAAGGCACTGAGCTGGTTTGCAAAATACACGATGCCGATATTCCTGATGCATACGCTATTTGCAGCACCATGCAGAATAATTTTGATAAAGCTCGGGATTACAAATGTGGCAGTGCATGTCTGTGTGGGTATTGCGATCAGCTTTGCAGGACCAATAGTGGCGATGGAGATACTCGAAAAAATTAAACTGGACTTTCTGGTTTATCCCGGAAAGTTGATAAAGAAGGGATCAAAAAGTGGCACAAGAGCGGTATGAAAACTTTGACGGTATAAGGGCATATGCCTGCATCGGCATAGTGTTAATGCACGTTCTCGCAAATGGCAATTTCGGTTTGACCGGTTTCGTGTTTGAAAAGTTCATTCCGTCCTTTACAAATTTCACATTGCTTTTCATGCTGCTGTCGGCGTTTTCCATGTGCTGCGGATATTATGAGCGATTCCGGAACGGAACGATCAGTCTGGAGCAGTTTTATGTAAGGCGCTACCAGCGCATTTGGCCGTTCTTTGCCTTGCTTTGCACCGCCGAGCTTATTCTTAACCATAGCTTAAATGCCCTTTACGAGTGGTTTGCCGATCTGACGCTTGCGTTCGGATTTATTCCGAATCACGGGATCGAAGTAGTAGGTGTAGGCTGGTTTTTGGGGACAATTTTCGTTTTCTATATGATTTTCCCATTCTTTGTTTTCTTGATGAAGGACAAGAAACGCGCTTGGCTTGTGATGGGAGTATGCTTGATTCTGCACCTTCTTTGTGTAGTGAGATTTGAAGCGGCAAACGGGCGAGATAATATTATTTACAGTTCTATTTTCTTCGTCGCGGGTGGTCTGATCTATTTATACAGAGACAGGCTGAAAAGTTTAAATACACTTTGGAAGGCGGTTGTCGGATTGGCGGCCTTAGCAATGCTGGCGGCGTATTATTTTGTAATGAGCAATCAGTTTTCGGTGATTATCCTGCTCCTACTGTTCACTATACTTACAATAGTTGGAATTTCAGCGGGGGGGGGGTATATCGAAGGCACTGCTACAAAACAAAGTTGTCCGTTTTATCGGTGGCTTAAGCATGGAGATATACCTATGCCATATGTTTGTTTACAGGATTTTTGAAAAGCTTAACATTTTACATATGACCGGGAATGAGATAGTTAATTACTGCCTGATTGCGGTTGCGACTTTAGCAGGCGCAATATTAGCTGCATTTGTCTGGAGCAAATTGCTGAAAGTGATCCACGAACATTTTGGGAGGAAGTAAGATGGCTTCTAAAATAAAGAAACTTAACGGCACCGTCATCGTGACCTACCGCTGCAACGCGCGGTGCACGATGTGTAACAGATACAAAGCTCCGTCGAAGCCGGAGGAGGAAATTTCAATCGAAACAATCCGTAAGCTTCCGCCGATGTACTTCACGAATATCACCGGCGGTGAGCCGTTCATCCGCACCGATCTCAAGGACATCGTGCGGGAACTTTACAAAAAGTCTGATCGCATTGTCATCTCTACCAACGGTTACTTTACCGACCGAATAGTTGATCTTGCTAAGGAATTTCCGCAGATCGGTATCCGCATCTCAATCGAAGGTCTTGAGCAGACCAACAACGAGATACGAGGCTTAGATAATGGCTATCAGCGTGGCTACCAGACGCTGAAAAAGTTGCGTGAGATGGGCATGAAAGACGTCGGTTTCGGCATGACTGTGCAGGATAAGAATGCTCCCGATTTGGTGCCGCTGTATGACATCTCAGACGAAATGGGCATGGAGTTTGCCACTGCATCACTGCACAACAGCTTCTATTTTGTGGAGGCGAAGAACATAATCCACGACCGTCCGATGGTGGCGCAGAATTTTGAAAATCTAATCAATAATCTTCTGAAAAGCAACAGCCCGAAGAAGTGGTTCAGGGCATATTTCAATCACGGATTGATCAACTATATTTACGGTCAGCCGCGGCTTTTGCCATGCGACATGAGCTTTGATACGTTCTTTATCGACCCTTATGGCGACGTAATGCCCTGCAATGGGACGAAGGATAAGGAAGTCATGGGCAACCTGAACACGCAGACATGGGACGAGCTATGGAACAGCCAGGAGGCGGAAAAAGTACGTACGAAAGTTCGCCACTGCGACCGGCAATGCTGGATGATCGGCTCTGTCAGCCCGGCGATGCACAAATACATCTGGAAGCCGGCATGGTGGGTCGTGAAGCACAAGGTCAAGAGCCTGTTCACGAGTAAGCCATACAGTATGTATGAGAATAAGATCTGTCGTGATTACCGAGATGGTAAGGTGACCAATGAAGAACTGGATAAGTGTAGTACATGTGACCTGTGCGCAGAAATCAACAACGGGTTGAGCGCTGCCAGCCAGGAGCAGCTGAAGGATAAGACCGGTGAGGAAATCGTTGAGGTGGATATAAAAAGGCAGATGGGTATATAAATATGAATATTTTGTTTATTGCGTATTCGTGCTGTCCGAACAGCGGAAGTGAAAATAAAATAGGATGGAATGTTCCTATAGAAGCTTGTAAAAAAGAAGATAACAATGTTTTTGTTATTACGAAAGAAGAACATAGAGAAGAAATTGATCGATATTTAAATAATAGTTCTTTAAATATTCACTTTTATTTTGCTGATATTCCTAAAATATATAAGAAAATATTTAACGGTGTATTCTACTCTGGCAGACTTAATATTTGGCACAAAAAGGCAGAAAAGATTGCCAAAAAGATATGTGAAGAAAACCTCATACAGATAATTCATCAGATTACACCTATAGAATTTAGGGCAATCGGAAATTATGGGGATATACCTAATGTAAAGTTCATTTGTGGGCCTTTAGGTGGGGGAGAAAGTATGCCGAGGGCTTTTAATAGTTATCTTTGCGGCAAAGAAAAGCTTGCTGAAATAGTTCGCATGATGGTTAACAGTTTGTGCAGAATGAGACTGAAACATAGTAAAAAACTTTCAAAGTGTTCATATATTATGTGTGCAAACAAAGAAACTTTTGAGTATCTAAAAAGTGCGGGGGGGGGGTATAACTGCGAAATCTTCTTCGATAATGGCTTGGACGAAAAAGAAATCATCGAGGGAAGAAACGAATATTGATAAAAACTTGATTACTGAGATAGGAATAGAGTGCAATGGATATTGATATGTGCAACCGAATCAATAAGAAACACAAACCTATATTTTTAGTGGCGGGGCGATTAGTTTACAGAAAAGGACATGATTTCTTGCTCGACGCTTTGAAACGTGTTCCTTGTAGTCTTGAATACGAGTGCCGTATAGTTGGAGACGGTCCAAAATTTGAGGTGCTGAGCAAGCGTTGCTTGGATGATCCCATATTGCAACAGCATGTGCAGTTTAAAGGAAGAATACCTTATGCTGACATGGAACGTGAATATAGAGAAGCAGACGTCTTTATTATGCCAAGCCTTCGCGAAACAACAGGATCTGTTCTTCTGGAAGCTATGTCGAAGGGACTGCCGATTATCACTATAAATAAATTTGGCGGTGCCTTACTTGTAAATGAAAAAACGGGATGGGTATATGACGGAAAAACAAAAGAAGAACTTTTAAATGGTTTAAGCAGTGCAATTATAGAATGCATCAATAATCCGAGTGAAGTAGCTTATCGTGGAAAAACCGCAAAAGAAATGTCTCAAAAATATACTTGGTCGTCAAAATTAGATTATTATTTCAATATATATCGAAAAGTAACGATGGACTGTTAATTTATGATAGATTGGAATTATATATTACACTTTGTGACAAGTGTACGATTATTGGAAAAGAGAATAAGCTTAAAAAACTAAAAAACAAGATATTTACTCAGAAGGGACTAAAAAATAACTATGAGAGAAGGCTTGATGTGATATGAGAATACTGATTGTGAATTATCGCTATTTCATCTCGGGCGGTCCGGAAAGATACCTGTTCAATATAAAGCGTGTACTTGAGGAACACGGGCACGAAGTGATCCCGTTTTCAGTACATTCGAATAAGAATATACCGACAGAGTATTCAAAGTATTTTGTGGAGCCGATTGGCGGACGGGATGCTACATATTTTGACGAGGTTAAAAAGACACCAAAGTCCGTATGGCAGATGCTCACGCGTAGTATTTATTCTTTTGAAGTAAAAAAGGCGATACAGAAAGAAATTAGGGAAGAAAAACCTGATTTGATTTATATTATTCATTTTGTAAATAAGCTTTCCCCCAGTGTCATACGGGGAGCCAAGCAGATGGGTGTGCCTGTGGTGCTTAGGCTTTCTGACTATTTCCTGTTATGTCCAAGGTTTGATTTCTTATGTGAGAGACAGAACTGTGAAGAATGTTTAACAAAAGGTTACCGATCATGTATCAGGAAGCGGTGCGTGAAGGGCTCCTTATTCGCATCGGCTGTCCGTGTGCTGTCTATGAAAGTGCACAACTTAATAAAGGTATACAGAGATGTAGATGCATTTATCACACCATCTGAGTTCTTGAAGAAAAAACTTTCTTCAAATGGTTTTGATGAAAAGAAGATACATTGCATACCAACATTTGCCGTACAAGAGAAGCCATTCAGCGAGAATCCGCTGATTGGAACTTATGGATTGTATTTTGGAAGAATATCTGAAGAAAAAGGTGTAGAAACACTTATAAACGCCTATGAAAAATTGCCTGATCATTCTTTAAAAATAGTAGGTGATGATACGACGGAGGAAGCAATTCGGCTCAAGGCGTACGTCGAAGAGCAGGGGCTTGGGAATATTGAGTTTCTCGGTTTTAAAAGCGGCGAGAAGTTGGAAGAACTCATACATGGCTCCCGCTTCGTGGCAATACCCTCGATATGGTACGATAATCTTCCCAACACGGCTCTTGAGGCGTTCCAGCAGGCTAAGCCAGTGATTGCAAGTAACATCGGTAGTCTGCCTGAATTAGTGGAAGATGGTTACAATGGATATTTATTTAAAAAGGGCGATGCAGAAGAACTTGCAGAGAAGATTCGGTTGATGGATTGTGACGATACAGTAAGAAAACTGGGAAATAACAGCCGACTTATATTTCAGGAAAAATTTAGTATGGAAAGACATTATGCGACTTTAATGGATGTGTTTAAGAACGCAGTTCTCAGTTCAAAGTAATATGCGAGTATCGGCAGTAATAAAGTTATCGAACTTCATGATTAATAGGAATTATACGTGATATACTTACAATAAATTTAAGTATAGATAGGCGATAAAATTAAATTTAAACAAATTAACAATTTGAGATTAAAATTAAAAATGATGAGATGTTCTGAGAATGAGACTTGAATAAGGAAAGACACGATTGAAAAAGAATGCGATTATGAAATATTGACATCAATGCCGCAACAAGAAAGGTGTATAATGTGAAAAAATTAAGCAGTTGGCCGATTTTTATATTGTTGAGTATTCCTTCTCTGAAAATGTATGCGGTACAACAACTTCCATTATTGGACAATTTTTTAGATGTATTGGGAGTGTTTTCATGCATCTTTTTGATTATGCTATGTTGTTTAAAAAGAAATAAATTGGTCTTTCCCAAAGGCTGTAAATACATTATAACCTTTTTTTCTATATTTTTGATCACTACAATACTGCATTATAATGAAAATCTATTGGGGTTGGTAAGCGTTACATCGAAGGTATTGATTGTTGTACTTTACCTTATTCTGTCCTTCAGTTCTGGGGAAAAGGTATTTTTGAATACTCTAAAAAAGTTTAGAAAAGTGTACATAATTATTCTTCTTATAGATTCGATATGCGTTCTTGTAGAAATACTTGGATTTGAAATATACGAAAGTTATATGTATACCATTTTGGGTTATGACAATTATGCTACATTTAGCATATTGCCTATGCTGTCTATTGTTTTCTATACATCATATAAGACCAAGAACAGGATAACAGCCATGGATAAACTGGTTTTTATTACATGTCTAATTGTAAAAATAAGTACATTTTCTTTTACGGCTATTCTAGCGATGATGGTAATGGCGTTGACAACTTATATAGCTCTGCGTGGCAAACAGTTAAGAAAAATGATTTCGGTAAGATTTATTATATGTATAATCGTATGTTTTATTATAGGATTAACTTTCTTTCACTTGGATACAATAGTGGATGTTTTCCTTGCTCCAACTGGGAAAACAATCACAAATAGAACCAATCTATGGATATATGCTTTGCAGGGAATATCAAAGAGTCCGCTTATAGGACATGGCTCTCTACAGGGCGATCAGTACAAAACGATTGCAGGATATTATTTGGCGTATACAACAACAGAAACACATCCACATAATTACATACTTCAGATATTAATCAATACAGGTATGGTTGGATTGTTTGTTTATGTTGGAATTTTTAATCAGCTGATAAAGGCAATTCGTAATAATATTAAAAATAAGATTAATGCAATTGTTCTTGGAGGCGTCATAGGATTTCTTATTATTTCAATCCCCGATGGGTATTTGGAATTACCAGCGATATATATGTTTATGACGGTCGTTTTTTTAGATAATATTAGTGCTCGCAGATCCTTAAGCCCAAATAAATTAAATAGTTTAACCAATTAGGGGAAGTGTTTTTGAATATAAACGTATTAGATTGTGGCAGGATATATGATATTATATTTTATTAATTTTTTCTAATAGTTGAAATAAACTCAACGCTGTCCGTCACATTTGAAATTGAATGTCAACAATTATATTTGGAGGTACGGCTTGAAATGACATATGACAATAGACATATGGTGCTTGAATTTGTTCTGTCTCTTTCTGACGGTGGCGCAGAAACCTTGGTTAAGGATTATGCACTGATGTTGGATCGGGATCGGTTCGATGTTGCGGTAGTTACATTGTTTCCAATAGAGGATACAGCTAATGCGCGATTGCTTATGGAAAATGGAGTGAGTATTTATCCGATTATGAAGAAAAAGCGATTCATAGATAGAGCACTGAAAAGACTTTTCATAAAACAGGTTATATCCAAGCGCCTTTTGGAAATCGTTCGGATGACAAATGCCGAAATACTCCACATCCATCTTGCTCTGCTCAAATATGTGGCACCAATTTCATATAATTTGTGCGGTGTGAAATTGTTTTATACTTGCCATAGTTTACCGGAAATCTATTTGGGGAGTGGAAAAAAGAAAGAGAATATGGCCGCAAAACTCCTGATCAAAAATAACAAGTTGCGGATGATCGCTCTGCACAGTGAAATGGCACGGGAGATCAATGAAATGCTGGGGATTAATGATACATTTGTCGTTCACAACGGTATAGATGTTGATCGATTTAAGCATGTGGTTGAGAGCCGCGAGCAAATCCGTGAACGAATTGGCATCCCTGCGAACGCTTTTGTAGTTGGGCATGTAGGCCGTTTTGATCCAGTAAAAAATCATTCGTTTATTATTGATATTTTTTCTTGCATTTTTCGCCAGAATCCTAACTCCTACCTCTTGCTGGTGGGTGCTGGATCGGAAAAGCAGATCTCATTTGTAAGACAAAAGATGACAGAAAATAAAATTGAAGATCATGTGATGATCTTGTCACATCGCAGCGATGTTCCACAGCTTATGAAGACGATGGATTTGTTCCTGTTTCCATCATTGCATGAAGGCTTTGGTACAGCGCTTATTGAGGCTCAAGCGGCAGGTATTCGCTGTGTAGCCTCAGATGTGATCCCAGAATGTGCGTTTGTCAGTGAGAATGCTATACAGATGCCATTGAGTACATCTGCTCAGGCTTGGTGCGATGCTGCGATGGACGTGAATCGTAAAGGAACTAAAAAGAGTGATTTGGCTGAATTTAATATAAAAGACATCATTCGAAGGATCGAAAGCATATATCTAGGGGAAGCAGTATAGACCAAAGAAACTCAAGTTGTCTAAAATTCTGAAGCATATAGTTATGCGGATTTATTTTGTGTAATATTGCTAAGGGAATATATACAATTATAGAAACGGATAACTATGCAGCTTATAAAAGTGCATAAATACTATCAGCCATATTTTATGTATCATTTATAAAATGAAAATATAGAGTAAGATTTAACCTTAAAAGTACGAGATGATGTAATATAGAATTGTTATAATTTTACGTAAAAAGTCGACTTAATTAACAGCACCATATCATAGTAGAAGATATGATATGTACATGCCTAATTTGGAGAGATTATATATGCTTAATAATTTTTTTCAAAAAAGTATAGTGAATAGCAACAAGATATATTTTTTCTTACTTGATCAAATTCTTGGACTTTTCAAAGAGAACCATAGGGAACTGTTGATGAGAACAATATGTCAGGCATTACAAACACTGGAAAATAATGAACGACAAATCTCTTTTAATATTGCTCCTCAAAATGCACTTGAGATACCGTTCCTTCAAGGATTGAATCAAATGGAGAGCTTTGCAATTGTCTTACAAGGTCCGCTATGTGATGCTGATGATATGACTTGTAAAACCATCGAATTCTATCGAAAGATGTATCCTCAGGCTCAAATAATATTATCTACATGGGAGGGGGAAGATGAAAATATCTGTAGCAGGGCAGAGAATATGAATGCTATAGTGATACGCAACAAAAAACCTGTTTATGCGGGTATAAAAAACGTTAATTATCAACTGACGAGTTCGTTAAATGGCGTAAAAAGGGCAGAGGAATTGGGGTGTTATTATGTGGCGAAAACAAGGACTGACCAGCGAGTGTGCAAACCATATGTATTTGACTTTATGATAAATCTCCTCCGACTTTTTCCATTATCAGAAGTATGTAATCAAAAAGAGAGGATTATATTTTTATCAATGTATAGTGGAAATATATTTTCCCCTTATTATATGAGCGATTTTCTTTATTTTGGTACGATATACGATATGAAAAATCTGCTTTCTGCACCACTTGATTTTCGTGAATCATTTCAGTTAGGACAAGGATCTTCCAGAAAGGAAAATGCAGAAAAAATGTATCCACCCGAAATCTATATTATGAAGCATTATTTTAAGGATGTGATTGGATATCCTTGCAGCGATACGGTCAAAGAATACTGGAATATTGTAAAGAATCACTTAATTTCATTGGACAGTAAGACTATAGGCCTAATGTGGAATAAATATAATAGAAGGTTTGAGCTAAATAGATTTTGGGGAGATTATTTTGGTAATCTCGATAATGAAAACATTATGGCAACCTTGAATTTCACTTTTACGAATTGGTTGAATTTATATAGCGGAACAATGAAATATCAAAGTGAGTATGAAGGATATACAAGCGAACGCTTAAATTTGTAAGAAAGCGAGGTTATTGAAAAATAATCCTATATATTATTTATATATCATTTTTATATACAAATAAAATAATTTGAACAAGACTCAATATAATAAATAATAATTAGGATTATTAAAACCTAATACAATGATAAATAATATTATCACAAAATATCACAACTTGTCGCTTCCAGTAAAAGCGACTTTATGGTTTACGATGAGTCAATTTTTCGTTAAAGGAATTGGTTTACTCACCACTCCATTTACTACTAGAATTCTGTCTACAGAAGAGTATGGGAGAATTAGTACATTTGCTTCGTGGGAAAGTCTCTTTCTAGTTTTAAATACGTTTTCATCAGGTCATGCAGTAATGAACCTATGCGTTAAATACAAGGACAGAAAATGTATACTTTCAAGTGTAATTATTTTGAATATTCTTTTGTCTCTAATGTGGGGAATGATTATTCTACTTACAGCAAGTACCATAATCCAATTTACGGGACTATCAATAATCATGATAATGTGTTTATATTTATCCTGCATATTTCGAAACATAATTAGCGGATGGACATTTGTTAAACAGTATGAATATTCATATAAAATAATAGTTATTGAAACAATCATTTATTCGCTAGTTACATCTGTGGGAGGACTTTTGTCTATAGCAATTATTTCTAAAACCGCTGAGGCGAAGATAATTCCGCAAGTCGTTGCTGCATCATTGATTGGAATGCTCATTGTAATAAGTAGTTTAAAAAATAGTAAAATAAAATGTAATTCTGATATATGGAAATATACCCTTAACTTTTGTATTCCACTTTTACCGCATTATTTATCGGAAATAGTTTTGATGAGTAGTGATAAAATAATGATTGATCGTATGTGTGGTTCATCTGATGTTGCTATTTACAGCGTTGCATATGCTGTAGGATCGTTGATAATGATGCTGGCTTCGGCAGTTGATTCTGCGTTTGCTCCATATCAATATCAAAAAATAACGAATAAAGAATATAAAACACTTGCTATTAATACAAATTATATTATAATTTTCGTGGCTTTTAGTCTTGACGTGATAATGCTGTTTGGACGGGAGATTGTTTTGGTGTTTGGTGGAATAAAATATATTCAAAGCATTTCGTTGATTATTCCTATCAGCCTAGGAGTATTTTTCAATTATATATTTAGACTTTTTGCTAGGGTGCAGGAGTATTTTGAACAAAAGTATACTATAGTTATTGCCTCTGTCAGTTGTGCGCTATTAAACATCATACTCAATTATATCTTTATCAATATATATAGCTATAAGGCCGCCGCTTATACAACATTTTTCTGCTATTTTGTTTTCTGCTTTTTACATTATCTATTTTATCGCATGGCGTGCAGGAAACACATTGGACAGGAAATATACGATATAAAAGGATTGGCGCTGATTTCGGCAGCGATGATGGTTTCAACTTTAGTTATTGGCATTATAAGCAGATTATTTATATTGAAATATATAATACTTTTAGTTGCAATAATAATCGTTTTATTGCAACGAAAGAGAATCCTTAACTTTGTTAAAACTATCAGGGAGAAATGATGAAAATGCAAATTCTCGCCCACCGCGGCTATTGGAACTCAAATATCCCCTCCAACTCGCCCTTGTCACTAAAAAACGCCCTCGAAAACGGCTATGGCTTTGAATCCGACGTTCGGGACTATATGGGTCGCATGGTAATATCCCACAACATCGCCGACGCCTCATGTCAGGACGCCGAAGAGGTTTTCAAATGGCTTTCCGAATACGGCGACAGGTACTGCTTCGCCATAAACATCAAAGCCGACGGGCTCAAAGATATACTCAGGGGATATTTTGAAAAATATAACATCAAAAACTATTTTCTTTTCGACATGTCCATTCCGCAGATGGTCGAATTTGCAGAGAGGGGACTTCGGTTCTTTACTCGCCGAAGCGAATATGAAACCAAGCCTGTCATGTATGAGCAGTCGGCTGGCGTTTGGATAGACGGCTTTAAGCGGATCAACTGGATAACCGAGGAGCTTCTTCGGAGGTATATTTCGGACGGCAAAGAAGTGTGTCTTGTCTCACCCGATCTTCACGGCAAAACAGACTACAAGCTGTTTTGGGACAAGGTCAGAAGTTGGAATATTGATTTTTCAAAGGTCCTCCTCTGCACCGATCACCCGGACGAAGCTCGGGAATTCTTTAAAGAAAAGCTTTAGGAGTATAACATGGTAAAGGCAATATTATTTGACATGGATGGCGTATTAATTGACGCCAAGGACTGGCACTATGAGGCGCTGAATAAGGCACTCGGCTTGTTCGGAATTGAGATAAGCAGATACGATCATCTGCATACCTTTGACGGGCTTCCTACAAAGGTCAAGCTGAAAATGCTCAGCGAGCAGTATTATCTCCCCGAGCAGCTCCACGGGTTTGTAAATCAGATGAAGCAACAGTACACGGCGCGGATGATACATGAAAAATGCCACCCGATGTTTCACCACGAATATGCGCTCTCAAAGCTTCACAACGACGGCTATAAGATAGCGGTCTGTTCAAATTCTATACGCTCAACTATTGAACTGATGATGAAAAAGTCGATGCTTATTGATTATCTAGATCTCATCGTCTCAAACGAGGACGTTAAAAAGGCAAAGCCGGATCCCGAAATGTATCTGACTGCAATTTCAAAATTCGGTCTTAAGCCGGAGGAATGCATAGTCGTCGAGGACAACCCCAACGGGATAGCGGCGGGAAAGGCAAGCGGTGCTTCGGTTCTTGAAGTCGCGACGGTTTATGATGTGAACTACGAAAATATAAAGAGGCTTATTGACAAGGTCGACGGAGGCGAAAATGGTTAATATACTTATTCCTTCAATGGGAAAATCCACATTTTTTGAGGACAGCTTTTTCCCGAAGCCTTTAATTGAAATCAAGGGCAGGACCATGCTTGAGACTGTCATCGAGAATTATTCCTGGGTCGATCCAAAAAACTATATCTTCGTTTTTGACGACAAGGATTGCAGTGAGTTTCATCTTGATTCTTCTGCAAAGATTTTGTCCCCATTGAGCATTGTTATAAGGCTTAGAAATCAGACAAGAGGAGCGCTCTGTACTTGCTTGATGGCGGTGGACTACATAAATAACGATACGCCGCTTATAATCGCGAACAGCGACCAGATAATTGATGTTGATTATAAAGACGTCATCAGCCGTTTTGACAATATAAAAGCAGACGCGGGAGTCATAACATTCCCGAGCATTCACCCGCGCTGGAGCTATATTAGAAAGAATGACGATGAAGTCGTTGAAGTCGCCGAAAAGAGACCTCTTTCAAAGGACGCAATAGCGGGATTTTACTATTTCAGAAAAGGCTCGGACTTCATTGAGAGCGCAAAGAATGCGATCATAAAGGACAACTGCCTTAATGGGAAATTCTATATATCCGCCTCAATAAATGAGATGATTCTTATGGGCAGGAAGATTTCATACTGCGAGATCCCGAAAGAAAAATATCATTCGTTCTATTCTCCCGAAAAGATAAAGGAATATGAGGAGGGGAGAGCCTTATGAAAACCGCGAAGCTTAGTGACATGACAAAGGGCTGGTTTGTAGGCAATTTCGAGCCTACCCTGTATAGAACAAACGACGTCGAAGTAGCGGTAAAATTATATTCAGCGGGAGCATATGAAAAGAAGCACTACCACAAAATAGCGACGGAAATAACGGTCGTTACAAAGGGAACTATACGCATGAACGGCGTAGAATATTCGGCGGGCGACATTATAATAATGGAGCCGAACGAGGCGACGGATTTTTATGCCGTGACCGACGCGGAGAACGTCGTGGTGAAGCTGCCGGGTGCAAATAACGATAAATACGAGGTTTAAAGGAGAAAATAAAATGCTTAATATAGTTATACCTATGGCGGGTCGGGGGAGCAGGTTCGCAAAGGCAGGATATGAGCTTCCGAAGCCGCTTATAGACGTGAACGGCAGACCGATGATAGAGGTAGTTACAAGAAATATTGCCCCGAAATGCGAACACAGATTCATCTACATCTGCCAGCAGGAGCATCTTGAAAAATACGCCCTTGCAGAAAAGCTTGAAAAGATTTCTCCTAACTGCGCGATAGTCACGGTAGATCACATAACCGAGGGCGCTGCGTGTACGGTTCTTTTGGCGGAGAAATACATAGATAACGACGACCCGATGATGATCGCAAACAGCGATCAGTTTGTGGATACGGATATAAACGAATATCTTTCTGCTATGGGCGACAGCGACGGGCTTATTATGACTATGCCCGCGGACGATCCGAAGTGGAGCTTTATTAAATATGACGAAAACGGATACGTCACAATGGTGAGGGAAAAGGAAGTCATTTCAAATGAGGCGACAGTCGGGATTTATAACTATGCCAAGGGTTCCGACTTTGTAAAGTATGCAAAGCAGATGATAAGAAAAAATATCCGCGTCAACAACGAGTTTTATGTCGCGCCGGTCTATAATGAGATGATTGAGGACGGAAAGAAAATCGTTTTCAAAGATGTCGGCGAAAAGATGCACGGCTTGGGAACGCCGGAGGATTTGGAAGAGTTTTTACACGAATTTGTAAAATAATATTTCACCATAAAATTTAGCGTATTAATTATTACCTTCCTTCGCGGATGCAAAATTCCGCGGGGGGGGGTAATAACTGTTATATACGAGGAAAAGAGGTTCACCGATGTACACCTTTAAATCGCTAAGAAAAAGCTCCAAGCAACCCGTGGCGGACGGCGCTCGCCGCCTTGCCGTCTTAGGTAACATCTCCACCCAATTCCTTGCCGTTGCAATCCGCGGTTACGCCGCGCTTGAGGGCTTGCCGCTGTCGGTTTTTGACGCCGACTACAACCAGATCGAGGCGCAGCTTCTGGATCCCGGGTCGGAGGTCTACGGCTTCGGGCCGGACAGCATACTCCTATGGCTCGGGACGGACAAGCTATACGAGGAATTTTTGGATCTGCCGCTCGAGGCGCGCTCGGGGTTCGCCGAGTCGGTGATGCAAAAGATTACGATGTACTGGGATCTCATCGCGCAGCACAGCCGGGCGAATATCCTTCAAATGAACTTCACAGAGATCGACGATCGTGCCCTCGGCAACTACTCCTGCAAGGTGGATTCGGCGTTTGTCTACCAAATTCGCAAGCTGAATTTCATGCTTGAGGAGGCGATGATATCCCGAAAAACCGTTTATCCCGTTGACCTTTTTTCAATACAGATTAGGCTCGGGACAGAGGTGTTCTACGACGCTCCGCTCTACTACAACGCCAAAATGACGGTCTCGACCGACGCGCTTCCCTATGTTGCAAAGGCAGTCATCGACGTCCAAAAAGCCCTCGCAGGAAGAATCAAAAAATGCGTCGTTTTGGACCTTGACAACACCCTTTGGGGCGGGGTCATCGGCGACGACGGCATGGATAATATTGAGATAGGCGAGCTCGGCCGAGGGCACGTTTTCACCGACTTCCAGCGCTGGCTCAAGCAGCTTAAGGAGTGCGGAATAATCCTCTGCGTGTGCAGCAAAAATAACGAGGACACCGCGAAAAAGCCGTTCGAGGAGCACGACGAGATGATCCTGCGGCTCTCGGATATCGCGCTTTTCGTCGCGAATTGGGAGGACAAAGCCTCGAATATCCGGCTCATTCAAAAAACGCTGAACATCGGCATGGACTCAATGGTGTTCATCGACGACAACCCGTTCGAGCGCAACCTCGTGCGGCAGATGATACCCGAGATAGAAGTCCCCGAGCTTCCCGAAGACCCCGCGCTGTATCTCGGCTATTTGCAGGAGCAGAACTACTTCGAGACCGCCTCCTTCACCGGCGCGGGCTCTGACCGCACGAAGCTCTATCAGGCGGAATTTGAGCGCACCAAGCTGATGATGTCGTTCGAGTCGATCGACGGCTACCTCGAAAGCCTCGAGATGATAGGCGAGGCGAAGCCGTTTGAGGAGTCGAAATTTTCGCGGATAGCGCAGCTCACCCAGCGCTCGAACCAGTTTAACCTGCGCACCGTTCGCTATACCGACGCTGATATCCAGTCAATCGCAAGCGACCCGAATTATGTCACACTGTATTACACCCTCCGCGACAAATTCGGCGACCACGGCTTAGTCGGCGTTATCATCATGAAGAAGAAAAACGGGGAAGAGCTTTTCATCGACACATGGCTGATGAGCTGCCGCGTTCTCAAGAGGGGCATGGAGGAATATATCGTCAACTGCTTCATGCGCGAGGCTAAAAACCGCGGATTTAAGCGGGTCTACGGCGAATATATCCCGACCCCGAAGAATGCGATGGTCAAGGATATTTACAAGACTATGGGCTTTACGGAGATATCTGAAAATAATTACGTCATGGACGTAAGCAAGTACGAAGAAAAGAAAATTTATATAAAGGAGTAAATTAAAATGGAGAGAAACGAAATACTTAAAAAGATTACCGAAATCGCGCGCGATGTCTTTGACAACGACGAGGTCGAGCTCACGGAGCAGACCACTGCCGCCGACGTCGAGGAGTGGGACAGCCTCTCGCACTTAAGCCTTGTCAGCGACATCGAGGACGAGTTCGGTATAACATTTACCCTCGCCGAGGTGTCCGGGTCGAAGAATGTCGGCGAGCTTGTCGACGCGATAATCAAGCACATGGGTGAAAAATAATGCTTTACTATTCTAAAAATCATCTTTGGCTTAAAGCGGATGAAAATACCGCCGAGATTGGTCTTACCGACTATGCCGCAGAAAGGCTCGGAAACATATTTTTTGTAAATCTTCCGGACGTCGGTGAGCACCTTTCTGCGGGCGAAAAATTCGGCGACGTTGAGAGCGTAAAAACGGTATCGGATCTTATCTCGCCTGTTGACGGCGAGATCACGGAGGTAAACGAAGCGCTTTTGGACGAGCCGGAGGCTATCTCGGAGGATCCGCTCGGAACATGGCTCGTCAGGGCGCGTATCGAAGCCGTTCCCGACGGACTTTTGAGCGAGGAAGAATACGGCGCGTTCAAGGAAAAGCTATGATATACGATCTTGCGATATTAGGCGGAGGGCCGGCGGGCTATTCTGCGGCGTTTGAGGCCGTAAAGCTCGGGCTTAGCGCGATCTTATTTGAAAAACGTGAGCTTGGAGGAACCTGCCTCAACCGGGGCTGCGTGCCGACCAAATTTTTGGCGCATACTGCCGAGCTGTATCACAGCGCGTTCAACAGCCGCGAGTACGGTATCATTTCGGAAAAGCCGGTTTTGGACTATCTTGCCGCCTGTGAGAAAAAGGAAAGTGTCGTTTCGGAGCTGCGAAGCGGCCTTGAGCAGTCGATGAGGCTCAAAAAAATAGCGGTCGTGAACGGCTCTGCCAATATCACGGACAGCAGCCGTATAACCTGCAACGGCGAAACTTATGAAGCAAAAAATATTCTCATTGCGACGGGCTCGATCCCCGCAGAGCCGCTTGCAGAGGGAGCTTTGACGAGCGACGAGATTTTGGAGCTTAAAAGCCTTCCGAGGTCTATGAAGATAATAGGCGGAGGAGTTATTGCGGCAGAATTTGCGCACATTTTCAGTCTCCTTGGCGTTGAAGTTACTATAGCTATTCGCGGAGAGAGAATTCTAAGAAAATGGGACAAGGAAATCGCCGTCGCGCTGACCCAGAGCTTTAAAAGGCGGGGCATAAGGATACTCACGAACCAAACGCCGGAGCAGCTTTCGGAAAGATCCGCAGACGTTGTTCTTTCGGCCGTGGGAAGAAGACCGAACCTTTGCGGGGTGAACACTTCGCTCGTTGAGACCGACGAAAACGGCGGGATCGTTGTCGACCGCTGCTTCAGGACAAAAACAGAAAATATCTTCGCCGCGGGGGACGTGATCTCGAATAGCCGTATGCTTGCCCACACAGCGATGGAGCAGGGAAAGACTGTCGCGAGAGTTGTCGCGGGCAGGGGAGCCGCTTTGCCGTCTGCTGTGGTGGAGTGCATATACACAAGCCCAGAGGCGGCGTCGGTCGGGCTTACCGAGGCCGAGGCTAAGGAGCGGGGCGTTCAGGTTGTTTCGGCAAAGAGCGGTATGCGCTCCAACGCACGGACGCTTATTGCCGGCACGGACAGAAGCTTTATTAAGATACTTGCAGATAAGAACACGCGAAAACTTATAGGCGCGCAGCTTGTCTGCGACCGTGCAAGCGACATAGCGGACGAGCTGGCGCTTGCAATAAATCACGGCTTTACGGTCGAGGACCTTTTAAAGGCCGCCCGACCTCACCCGAGCTTCTGCGAGGCAATAACCGACGCTGCGGAAGCTCTTTCGGAGAAACTAAATGAAGTATAAATATTGTTTTTCAAACGGCTTTGACCCGTATAAAAACCTTGCCTTAGAGCGCTGTTTGCTCGGTCTTGCGGACAAAAGCACCGCCATACTGTATCTTTGGCAGAATGACAACACTATCGTCATCGGAAAAAATCAGGACGTTTATTCCGAATGCCGAGTTGACAAATTTACCTCTCGCGGCGGAAGGATAGCAAGGCGTATGTCCGGCGGGGGAGCGGTGTATCACGACCTCGGAAACCTAAATTTTTCGATAATTACGGACAGGGCGCAGGACGACGAGGGGGCATATTTTGACCTTATTCTTCGTATGGCCGCGAGCCTTGGGATAAAGGCCGAGCCGAGCGGCAGAAACGACGTTATATTTGGAGGCAGGAAATTTTCGGGCAGCGCGGTCTACGACGACGGCGGAAGGGTCTGCCGGCACGGAACGGTGCTTGTGAGTACGAATATTGAAAAGATGACCTATTATCTCACTCCCGAGCGCGAAAAGCTTAAGCGCCACGGCGTTGAAAGCGTTCGCTCACGGGTAATGAATCTCAGTGAAGTCAGTTCCGAAATAACGGTCGAAGCGGTGAAAAAGAGATTTATCGAGGCCGCTGGCGCGGAGCCGTTAAATGCCGAGGTAAACAGGAGTGAGCTTGAAGAATATACCGAGCTTTTCAGCTCGGAAAAATGGATATACGGAGGACAAAAATGAAGATACTTTCTCTCTCGGGATTTGTTCCCGAACAGATCTGCGACACGGTCCGCTTTACCGGGTATTCCGGGGGCAGAGCTATCTCTCACTACTGCGGATACGCCGCGGACTACATCTCGCAGGTGCTGAACGACGATTCTATAGACGGCACGGTGTTTCCAAAGTCCTGCGACAGCGCAAGGATAATATCGAGCTATCTCGGAAGCGCGGATAAATTCCTGTACCAGCTTCCCGTACCTGCAAGGAGGGACGGGGCCGCCGTCAGCTATTTTGCGGGAGAGATAAGGGATTATAAGGAGGCAGTCGAGGCGCACTACGGCGTTCGGCTCGAAGACATAAAGGAGCGCGCCGAGGCGGTAAACAGGCGAAACGAAAAAATAAAAGAGCTTTACGAAGGGCTTGAGGATATTTCCTACAGCGACTATCTTTGCGGGATACATAAAATGCTCACGTTGCCTCTTGCAGAGCAGTCTTTGCCCGAACCGAAAGCGGCGAGCGCAGGCGGAAAAAGAGTCTATCTCGTCGGCTCGTTTTTGGCTGCCGAGGGGATATTAGACACGCTCGAACGCTCCGGCCTCAACGTGGTGGGGGACGGCCTCCCCGAATCGGGCAGGCTTGTGAGCGCAGCTCCCTGCAAAATTGATGGCGACATTTACAAGAACATCTCCGAAAGCATACTTTCCGCGAGGCTGTCTCCCACGCAGAATAACTTCGGGGAAATATTGGAGCGAGACATCAAAGAGATAAAGGAAAAGAAAGCCGTGGGCGTGATTTTCCTGACCCAGAAATACTGCGAGCCATATGACTATCTCTATTCGGTCTACGAAAAAAGGCTTGCTGCGGAAGGGATAAGGTCGTTGAAAATTTCACTTTCAAATTCCGAGGATTACAAAAGCTCTGAGCTTGCCGTCGAGGCATTCTCGGACATGATATAAAGGGGTGCAGCATGGCGCAGTCTGTTATTAAGCTCCAATCGTCGCTGATGAGGGAGTATTACAAATATTTTTCTAAATATGCAAGGGGCAAGTCGCCCGAGAAAAAGGTCGCTTGGGTCACGGCGTTCACGCCTGTTGAGATTCTTGAAGCTCTCGGAATTTTATATTACTACCCCGAGAGCTACGCTGCCGTAATTGCCGCGAGCGAGCGGGAGCAGCCGCTCCTTAAAAAGAGCGAGCAGTGCTTTTTGTGCCGCGATTGCTGTTCATACTCCTGCTGCATAGAGGGCTGCTTAGAGCTTGAGGACGGCCCGCGCGGTACTCCCCCGAAGCCGGATATACTTATTGCCACAAACAATCAGTGCAACACTCTCCCAAACTGGTGGAACATTTTAGCCGAGAGATACAATGTGCCGCTCATAGTGATAGACTACCCCGGCGAGGCAGTCCCGTGCGAAAGGGCCTACGAATATGTTACCGCGCAGCACAGAGAGCTTATCTCACGTCTTGAGGAGCTTTCGGGCAACAGGCTCGACGAGAGCGTGCTCGGACATTTTATAGAAAACAGTGAACAAAGTGTTGCTTGGTGGAAAAAGGTCGCCGCGGCGCTTCCCGAGAAGGAAATAAAGCCGACCGCGCTTTTTGACGACATATCCTATCTCATAACGGCAAGGTGCAGCCCCGACACCGCCGAGCTTTACCGCGCGATATATGACGAGGTGAGCGCGCTCCCCGAAGCAGACAAGGGTCTAATACCTCTTTTCTGGCTCGGCTATCCGCTGTGGTATCATGCGGATCGGTATCTTTCCGAATGCCTTGATGGCTTCAGAATATGCGGCTCAAACTATATAACCTGGTGGAGCCTTGACTACAGCGGAAATGACGTCTATGAAATGCTTTTTTCGGCGTATAACTACACGTTTTTGAACCTTTCGCAGAAAACGCGCACCAAGCGCCTCACAAGGCTCATAAAGGACTCCGGGGCGGTCTGCGCGGTAACGCTTCACAATAAAAGCTGCAAGTGCGACTTTGTTTCCGCAAAGGACATCGGAATACCGCAGGCAGAGCTCGAGATAGACATGATCGACCGTGAGTTTCTGTCGCTCGAAAAGGCTAAAAAGCAGATCGAGCTTTTGAAGGAGACGGTATGTTCACGATAGGTATAGACGTCGGCTCGACATACACAAAATACTGCGTTATGAACGACGGGAAAATTGAAAAGCTTTTTTGTGAGAAAACGCCGATCCGTCAGAAGGAGTATTTTGAAAACAAAGCGAGAGAGCTTCTCTCGGAATATCCGAACGCAAGTATAGTTTCCTGCGGCTACGGAAGGGAAAATATTTCGTCGGTAAAGCGAATTAACGAGCTTACCGCGCTTGCAAGAGGCGTGGGATTTATTTGCCCTGAGTGCGAGCTTGTTTTGGACATAGGCGGTCAGGATACTAAAATAATCCGCCAGAAAAACGGTCAACTCAAAGAGTTTTTTGTCAATGATAAATGTGCTGCCGGCAGCGGTATATTTCTCTCGAACGTCCTGAATATGCTCGGCGAGGAGTTTGATAAAATAGACCTGACCGGGGCCAAAAAGCCCGAAATACAGCTTTCCTCGGTCTGCGCGGTCTTCGCACAAAGCGAGATCGTGGAGATTATAGCCGGCCGTTCGCCCGAAGCCTCCGAAATAATACGGTCGGTCATCTGGCAGATATTCAAAAAAGCCGCCCTGCTTCTTGATAAGGTGGAGGGGACAAATATACTTCTTTCTGGCGGACTTTCGAGAATAACCGGGATAGAAAAATTCGCCGGGCTCTCGCTCGGAAAAGAAGTATCGACCGACCCGAAGGCGGCATATTTTTCCGCCATCGGCGCGGCGGCAATATCATTTTGGGAGGAATAATTTTTGGACATCACATCATTTATCTTTCTTGCCTTTGTGGGGATAAGCCTGTTCATCTACTGGCTCGTGCCCACAAAAGCGCAGTGGCTCGTTTTGCTTATTGACAGCCTGATCTTTTACTTCGTCACGGTAAAGCCATATACCTTTATTTACGTCGTGATAAGTGTTTTCACGGTCTGGGGCGCGGCTTTATATTTCCGAAGGACTGACAGCACAAAGAAAAAGCGCCTCGCATTGGCGCTTACGGTGGTTTTGAACGTCGGCATTCTCGTCGCGCTCAAATACACGAACATGTTCATCGGGACGTTCAACTACTGGACGGGCAAAAGCGCCGCGACGGTGAACTGGATAGCGCCTCTTGCGATAAGCTACTACACTCTATCGCTGATATCCTATCTTGTTGACTGCTACGGCGAGGCCTTGGAGCCGGAGAAAAACCCGTTAAAGCTGCTTTTGTTCACTACATACTTCCCGCAAATGGTTTCGGGACCGATATGCAGATATTCTCAGACCGGCACGCAGCTCTTTGAGGAGCACCGCTTCGACTACGACCGCGTTCTTTCGGGAATGAGGAGAACTCTCTGGGGACTTCTCAAGAAGGTTATCGTCGCCGACCATGTCGCGATGATAGCGAATGTCATGTTTGACGACCCTGATCTTTTCTCCGGCCCGTGGGTGATAATAGCGGCGTGCGTGTTTATGGTGCAGCTGTTCTTCGACTTCTCGGGCTGCATGGATATAGTTATGGGCGTTTCAAAGTGTTTCGGGATAATCCTCCCCGAAAACTTCAACGTTCCCTTCCTCTCAAAGAGCGTTCAGGAATTTTGGGGCAGCCGCTGGCATATCACCCTCGGCGCATGGCTGAAGGATTATGTGATGTATCCGATCTCGCGTACAAAGCTCTTCAAAAGGACGAGTAAAAGCTTCAAAAATCGGTTCGGCAGATCCGGCCAGAAGATACCATATTACGCAGCGATGTTCGTTGTCTGGACGCTTATGGGTATCTGGCACGGCAGCTCCTGGAAGTATATGATCGGCGAGGGCTGGTTCTTCTGGATAGTCATCGTCGCGGGACAGGTGTTCGAGCCCGCCTCAAAAAAGCTTAAGGAAAAGCTGCATATCAAGGAGGATAATATTGTATGGAACGCGTTTCAAGTCGCAAGAACATTCCTCCTCGTCAGCATCGGCAATATCGCCTTCCGCGCCGACAGCCTCGCAGCGACGTTTTATATGTATAAGAGGGCATTTGCGTGGAGTGGGATAATCGAGCAGCTGCATGCGATAGATGACGGCATAAATGGATTTGGAGGTATAGGATCACTTGCTGCCGTCGGCCTTATCGGCCTGATGCAAATCATCTGCGATTTCAGACAATATGCAGGTAAGAGCAATCAAGAGATTGTGGCGAAAAGACCAATAGTAGTGAGATGGATAATATATTATGCAGCAATTTTTATCCTGTTCTGGTTCGCACTCGACACGGCTTCTGAGTTTGTATATTTCCAATTCTGAGGTGATAAAAATGCAGAATAAATTAACTAAATTTATTTTAAAATCCGCACTGTTTCTGTTTCCGATTGTTACATTTTGTGTTGCTGTACCTATATTGATTCCAAAATTTCCCATGAGGTTTTTAGACGGAGAATATGCGCTGTATCGGCAACAGAAGGACTATATTTTTAATAACGATGATTATAATAGAGTAATAATAACCGGCGATTCAAAAGCGAAAGCGGCATTTCTTCCCAAGCTTTTGTCAAATGATACATATAATATCGCGCTTGGTGGGCTGACACCGCTTGAGAACTATTACTATTTAAAGGAATATTTGGAAAATAGCGCTATACCGGAAACGGTTTTCATTTCTTTTAATCCATTTCATTATATGACATTTGATACATTTTGGACAAGAAGTGTGTATTTTCATAGATTGACCGAGAACGATTTAAAAGACACTTATGAGACAGCTTTGCTTTACAAGGATACAGACTATATATTAACCAATTTTGATAAAAATACTTTTGAATATAAGTATTATTCAGTAAAAAAATATGGAAAGACGTTTATTAAATCGTTTTTTGAAGACAGAAATAAGAAAAATATGGACATGTATAATGATATGTATGAAACAAAGGGGCAGGTTTATTTTGGAACCGCCGAGTATTGTGATGGCTGGAGTCAAGAAGCGCAAGTAAAAAATTTTGAAGTTCTTGATATTATAGATTGCTATTTGCATAAAACCATTGATATGTGCCTTGATTACGGGATAAATGTCATTATTGAAACTATCCCCATGAACAAAGCCACATATGATGAATGCTATAAAAGTTATTTATCCGATTACTCAAATTATATGAAGAAGCTGCAGGAAAAATATCCTCAGATAATTGTTAATACCGAATTATACTATTATGATAATGAATATTTCGGAGATAGCGCTCATTTTAACCACAAAGGCACTGAGAAATATTCAAAATACATAAAAGAAAAGTACTCTGAAGTTTTTGAAAAATAATTAAACAAAATAGCATTATACATATTTAAAACATGCATTTTTCATTCTACGTTCTTGATTCTCTGGACACAATCTGTATGTTACATTCAAACTGGGGATACAAAATGGATTTTTTTAGCGGCTCGTTTTGCACAAACACCGCTAACGATACAATTTTTTAAATTAGGCCTTGTTTGAAAAATAGAAAAATGTTGTGCTATTTCAACAAAATGGAAATGGCACCGACGTAAACGAAAGCAAGAAACGAAGAATCCAGTTTGCCATAACGCGTGAAAATCCTTCGGAACCGCTTGAGCTTTTGAAAGAAACACTCTATCAAATGACGCTCCTTAACGGAAGTTCCATCTGTATGTTTGACGGGAGGGTGCATAGCTGAAAATAGACCGTTGTGTGGCACGTTAAATCATATCGAAACTATGCTGCTCAGACTGTTTTGGAGATGAAATAAAAATGAATGAAATTATTAAGTTATCCAATGTGAGCCTCCCTGAAATCACGGAAGAAACATTTCTCGCTCATTTTGAATCGGAGGACTTTCTCCGGAGATATGGCAACCCAGTCGTAGTACGAGGGAGAGACCATCATGACCTAGTCTGTATGGCGGCGGAGTATTATCAGCGACTGGTTCAGACATTGGATAGCTACGAAAACGGCGACATGGTAGAGAAACCACGGGATAACGGTAACTTAAAGGAGCAACGATCACATGAGTTATGATTTTCAGCTTCGGGATCCCGTGACGCATGAGGAACTTCATGTGCCTGGTCACCTGATGTATGGGGGAAATATTGCATGTGAGATCGACGGGCAGGGGAGATTCATCCCGACGCCAACCACAGAGGCTCGTCTTAATATTACATACAACTATGCGAGGTATTATCAGGAAGCGTTCCCGCCGGCAGAAAAGGTGGATGAGACGAATCGCGCTCAATATCTGCGGGATAAAGAGACATACGGTATCCGCAGTGACGAGAGTGGCGTCAAGTCTCTGAACGGCATGTCCGGTGTGGACGCCGTACCGCTTTTGGCAGAAATGATCCGAAGAATCGAAGCAAAGTATAAGAAGCCAGACGGCTCATGGGTGATTACTGAGAGACAGAGGACATACTACACGAGCAGGAGAACCGGTAAAATTGTAGATTCTCTGCTGGACGTATTTTATAGCCTCCACAGTCCCGATGAAACGGAACAAGAAACCTGGGCTCGTATCCTGGAGGAGTACGAAGAGCATGTGGAAACGGAAGCGATAGACGAAGGCGGCCGGGACGAAACTATTGGACCGCGACGGCAGCCAATGCGATCAAACCGCTCTACCAGCTTATTGCGCTGTCGAAACTGCACCCGGACGGCATATGGGGCGAGGGTGCATATTTCTAACAATGCAGCAAAAGCCAAACGGTATGGAAGGGGACCAATGATGAGCGAACAAACAAAAGTGAATACCCAGGCGCTGGGATGCCGAAAGACGCACTCCCCAGGGTGAGTCTGGAAGGCTCGGAGGTCGTCCGACGGAAGTTCATGTCTCACATCAAGGAGATCATCCTGACAGTTCGCCCCGACGGGATACAGTTCAATAACAGCTGCGTCCAGAGGATGGAGGAGTGCGACTATATCAATATCCTCATCAACCGCAAGAAGCGTGGCTCATCATGCGCCCTTGCGATCAGGACGATCGGGACGCGCAGCGCTGGTGTAATAACAAAGACGGCGTCAGGCGCGGCAGGAAGCTCACAGGGAGGGATTTCTGCACCCGTCTGTATCGGATGATGGGCTGGAATAAGGGGTATTACTATAAGATCTGCGGAACCCCGGCGCTGAGGGGAAGATGATGAAGGAGAAGCCCTCTTAGTGTTCGAGCTGGAAGAATACGAGCGGTATACCCTGACGGCGAAGGCACGCAGGTCGGCGGGCGTGACCGATGAAGATCTGGGCGAACAGCTGGAGAGCATCAAGGCGGCGGACGCAGAGCGTGAAACCGCGTCAAGTGCCGCGGAAAATGGGGAGAGGCGAAAGACGTCCCGAAGGAAAGCAAAATATCCGGACAGCTGGCCGGAGGATTCCTTCGGCACGCCAATCGAAGAGCCTGTGCAGAGGATCCGGATCGACTTGCTGGACGAAGCGGTCAGCATGAGAGACTTCACCGGGTTGGACGAACCTGAGGTAGCCGACTCACCGCCTATCGGAGCGGAGCAGCTTCGGATCGGAGGTGCTCCATGAGCAGTGAGAGAGGCATTTCTATCTACTTTCGGGATAACAGGATACATATCCGCCATAAGACGATCCACGACCTTGGGAAGCCGGAGTATATCCATCTGCTAATCAACGAGGAAAAGAAGCAGCTGTTTATCCAGAGCTGCGAGAAGGACAGGGATGCGTTCAGACTGTATTATTCCGATGAAGAGGACAGTCGCGCGGAGACCTGTTATATCAACGCGAAGGCGTTTTTGATATACCTGTCAGGTGTAATCGGCGTGGAGCCTGGCTCGGATTCGCTGTGGTATTCCGGCGAGCTCCTTGCGGACGGGAAGACGGTGTATATCGACCTGAAGGAGTACCGTAAGATCCCGTATGAGGGGACGAGATGAACTCAGCAATCATTCTGAATTCGTCGTCCTGAGTAACGAAATACCCGCGGCTTAAGCCGAATCATATCCCGGCGAGATCATGTGCAGAAGGGAGGGCGCACAGGGATGGAAGAAACCGAAAAGCGGTCTGGAAGACTGAGCAAAGGTCTTTGCCCTGTCACCAGCAGGGAAGGAGAAAAGCGCCCTCAGCTGACCGGAAAAGAAGACGTGCGTGAGAGATATAACCGGGAACGGGACATGAGCAAGATCACGGTAATCCCGGCAAGACAGCACCGGTCTGACTGATCCCCGCCAGCGCAAGCGCGTGGTGGTCTACTGCCGCGTCTCTACCGACGGGATATCCAAGGTCAGCTCGTTTGAACTGCAAAAGAGCTAGTACCTGAAGATGGTGAGACAGAGACCGGAGTGGAGACTCGTGGGTCTGTATTCCGACGAAGGTCTGTCCGCTACCAGCCCCAGTAAGCGGGTCGGCCTTTTGCGGATGCTGGAAGACGCAAGACAGGGCAAGTTTGACATTATCGTAGTCAAGAACCTTTCCCGCCTGAGCCGCAACCTCATGGACTGCATGAACATCATCTATGAGCTGAGGAGCCTTCCGCGGCAGGTGGGCATCCTGTTCGAGACGGAGAACATGTTCACACTGGATAAGAGCGTGGACTTCACCCTGCAGGTGCTGAGCCTTGTGGCGCAAGAGGAGAGCCATAAGAAGAGCGAAGCGATGCTGGCTTCGTATAAGCAGCGGTTCAGCCAGGGCAACTTCATGAAGCCGGATCTACTGGGCTACGACCGCTCGGGAGTGAATGAGATTACCGTCAACGAGGAAGAGGCTGTGACGGTGCAGCTGATCTTCATGCTGTACCTCGCAGGGCACCAGCCGAAGGAGATCGCCGATATCTTGGTCAGCCTGGGCAGGAAGACGCACACGAGGCGCAATCTTGACGGAAACATCCGGAAAGAGGGCGAAGTGAAATGGAGCGCCGGTACGGTCATGTCCGTTCTGAAAAATGAGCGGAGATGCGGGGACGTATTAGCCCAGAAGACCTGGACGCCCAACTATCTGGACCATAGATCCAAACGCAACGACAATGTTCTGCCGCAGTACTACGCCACGGATCAGCACCTCGGGATCGTATCCAGAGAAGACTTTCTGCTGACCCAGCGTCTTATCCGCGCGAACAAGGGCGGTTGGGATAAGGGCCTGCCCGTATTGGAGATCTTTGAGGAGGGACCGTTGTCCGGCTCCGTGCTGACTGTGCCGAACTGGCTGGGGTTTGGCGCGGAGGATTATAACCGCGCCGCGCTGAGGGCAAACGGAGCAGAGGAGGAAACGCTTCAGGCGATCCAGGAGCGCGACCATCCGTCCGAAGAGATAGCTGAAACGGTCAGCCAGCCTGTGCAGACCGGCGAGTTCAGCCACCAGTATGCCATTGACTCGGATGACTACGAGCTGTTCCCGGATAAGGAAGCGCCGGAGACGCTGCCGGAACCCGAGAAAGCTCAGGACGGCTTCTCCGCCTTGGTAGAGGAATACCGGGACAGGAACAGACTGGAGGCCCACACCACGCAGAGTGGCGGTCTTGCAGACTGTGAGGTGGCAAGAGCCCAGCTCTTTTCCTACCGGGATAAGCCGTATGTCACGCTGGACAGCAGAGGGATCACCTTCAGCAAATCATGTTTCCGGAAGCTGGACGGAGATCAGGAGACTCCGCAGGAGGTTGAGATCGCATATAATCCGATCGAGCGGCTGCTGTTCGTGCGCGCTGCAAAGGAGAACACTCCGGGGACGCTAAAATGGATCCGTGACAGGGAAGGGTATATCTCCATGCGCCGCTGTGCCAGCAGGGGACTGTCCGGAGCGGTCTATGACAACATGAAGTGGAACGGAGATTATAAATACCGCTTCATCGGAACGAAAGAAGACCTTGGGGACGAGACCGTATTGGTTTTCAGCATGGAGGAGCCGATCATCATCGTTCCGGCCAAAAAAGATATTGCGGAAGATATGGATACGGAGAATATGACCAGCCAGGAAGCGAGGCAGGCGCTTCGGGGAGGGAATATACCGGAGAATTACAACAAAATGCCGAATCTCGATGATTTCGAACTTGGGAACGGCCCCATGGCTACGGCGGCGAAGAAGCTCTCCCGGAGCAGAGCGATCTACTACGACGAATTGCTGGAGAAGACCAACGGAGAGATCAGCCTTGCGGACTTAGGTGAAAAGAGGTTCGACCCGGAATATATCCGCCAGATGATCCGGACAGGACTGTCGCCCAAGGAAGGGTGGCATTATCTGAAGGGCATGGCGGTGATCCGAAAGAGCAGCTTTACGATCTACCCGTCAGACTGGGCGGACAGCTTCGGAGAGCTTGTCAGTTCCTTCAGAGAAAGACCGCCGTGGAAAGGAACACACTCCAAATCCGTTCCCTACGGCTGGACGCTGGGACTGGATATCCCCAGTCGGGAGACGGCAGAGAATACGATCGCCTGTCTCAGGAATGAGATGGCGGGATAAGGAGGTCAGGTCATGATTGCGGATCAGGAAACGATAGAGCGCCTGCTTAAAGAATTCCCGAAAGGGTGCAGGATCGTCTGTGATAAACTGGACGATCCGTATACGAAGATCCTGGCAGGAACGCAGGGCGTATGCAGGGGAGTAGACGATGCGGTAAGTATAATGGCGACCTGGGACTGTGGGAGTTCCCTGTCCCTTGCGTATCCGGTGGACAAAGCGCATTGCGTGGCTTCTGAGGAAGAGATCAAGGGATCGCTGAGCTGGCTGGGAAAGCTCCAGGAGACAGCCGAGAAAGGACACTGCCCGAGATGCGGAGCGGAGCTGGAGAGCTTTCGCAGACACGCGCTCAGCCGGTACGCAAACGTGACCGTATGCGATCAGTGCGGCGTACAGGAGGCGCTCGAGATAGCCGGTCTGTGTGATAAAAAACCGCTCACGGAGTGGTACTGCACCAAGGAATGGAAACTGTGAGGGATATGGGTACAGACAGGAAAACAGAGCCGTTAAAGGATGGCTGCGGATCGGTGACAGAATCCCTTACCGGGATTCTTAAGGGAAAGGTTCCCGAGGATATGGATCGTCACCGGCTGCGTGAAGAAAGACTGCGGGATAAATATGCAGTCCCCGCGACGGATGAAACAGAACAAAATAGTTCTGGGTCGTCGGTGCTTTGCAAGAAATAAAAGTGCCCGGCGGCACGTCTGAGGGGATAAGTATATCACATAAGAGATGAAAAATCAAGGAGCCTGGAATTGCGTTGACGGTATTCACCGTGAGTCACCTGGCAGAATTTCCTGAAAAACGGGTGAAAATTCTTTGAAACCGCTTGCTATGTGGCTAAGGATGAGTACAATGGTATTAGCGGATAAAGAAAGGCAGGTATACGATCCGGTGGCGAAAGAAAGCAAGCCGAGCAGGAATACATCTAAACGCAGGAAAGATGAAATCAGACGCCGACTTTCAAGATGATCTAAATGGAGGCAGACGGCATGCTGATTCAATTTAATTTTAAGAACTTCAGATCATTCAGAGATGATGTGTCCTTGGATATGACAGCCACTAAGATAGCAGAACATCCAAACCATGTAGTTGAGTGTGGTGGAGACAAGCTGCTTTCTGTAGCTGCGATTTATGGGGCAAATGCCAGTGGAAAGTCGAATGTTTACGCTGCTTTTTCATTTATGAAGGAGTATGTGTCCAATTCTTTCTACTATGGCGGGAACAGCACCAGGAAGAATGGGGAAATCCCGCAGGTTTCGCCGTACCTGTTTAACTGTGAAAGCCGGAATGAGCCGTTGGAGTTTGAAGTATTTTATGTGGATCCTTCGGATGGAAAAGAGAAAACTTACCAGTATGGTTTTGTGATCCAGGGTACAGAAGTCCTGGAAGAATGGCTGTATACAAAAGCAAGGACAGCCAGGACGAAGTACCGCACCGTTTTTACCGCAGGAAGGGTGAAGAATTAGAGACGGATGGGCTGCCGAAGAAAGCGGTAGAAAACCTGAAAGAAGCACTGATGAAAGAGACATTGGTTGTATCTCTCGGAGCGAAGCTGAATATTGGAAAGCTTACCGCAGTTTATGACTGGTTTGCAAACTGTGAAACAGCACATTTGGCGGTGCTGGGAGAGGAATTCTCCAGGGCGGCAGATTTACCCGTTGGATTTGTGACAGATCGTTCTGTACAGGAGAATGTACTTCAGTTCATCTCCTCCTTTGACGAGTCCATCGTGGATTTTGAGATTGAAGAAATTAAGAAGACAGACGAGGGACTACTGGGGAAGACGTATGTCATTCATACGATTCATAAGCTGCCTGATGGAAGCGGCCTTCAGAGCATACTTCTGGGGAATGAATCCAGTGGGACGCGAAAGATGCTGGCGCTGTATGAACCTCTCAAGTATGTTTTGGAACATGGAAGCGTCCTGTTTATTGACGGGTTGAGCGATGGCCTCCATCCGCTGCTCGTCAGGAATATTATACTGACGTTTCTGACGTCCGAAATCAATGTGAACCATGCACAGCTGATTTTGACGAGTCACGATGTCTGGCAGTTTTCCAATGAACTACTCAGAAGGGACGAACTGTGGGTCACGGATAAGGACAGGGATGGCGTATCAACGCTGTATTCGGTTGCGGACTTTAAAGATGAAGAAGAAAAAAAGATCCGAAGGAATGAGGCCCTGGTAAAGAATTATCTAGTCGGCAGCTATGGAGGAATCCCTGCGTTGAAGCCCCTGACCATGATGGAGAGCAAAAGATAAAATATATTGTTGCAGGGCATTTGCCGGGCAAAATAATGGAACGACTAAGAATATTACTTTTATGGCTGGCGCCGCGGCTGCACATTGAAAAACGCAAGCGCGCATTGCAGCCGGGAATGCCACCTCAAATGGTGTCAGAGACGAGGTGAAAGATGGAAGCGGTCATCTACATAAGAGCACTCTACTGCATGCCGGGGGACGAGCTGTCCTTGGCTGAACGGGAACAGAAGATCCGGTAATACGCCGCTTCCCACGGCATTGAGATAACGAAATCCTATACGGATGCGGAAGAGACCCACACGGCAAGCGATGGGTTCACGCGGCTTTTGGAGGACGGAGCAAGGCGGCGGTTCGATCACGTGCTGATCGATTCCGTTTTTACAGCGGGGCGCGACGTCACAATGGCAAAGTATGTGCTTCTGGGTACCTTTTTCCCGGCAGGGATCCACTTCACCGCCGTTTCGGACGGCTTTACCAGCCGGGGAAAGACTATGGACGAAGTGGAAGCATACTTTAAAGCCGCACATTACAAGCTCCTGGGCCGTAAAAAAACAGAAAGAAACGCCGCACTGGCGTCGCCTGGCGGCAGACGCCCAACATACGGTTTCAGAAAAACGGACGGCATGATGGTGGTTGACGAAGCCGAGGCGGAGACAGTCCGCAGGATCTATGGCATGCGTCTCAATGGCATAGGTCCTGAGAAGATCATCAGGACGCTGGAAGAGGAAGGTGTGCCGTCTCCGACAGGGAACTGCCCGTGGTATAGGCAGCTGATCCGGCAGATCCTGCGGGACAGGATGTACATAGACGAAAAATACGGGCCGATCATCGAACAGGATCTGTTTGATGAAGTCCAGAGAAGGTTTCCCGAACGAAATCCTGCCGCGGCGGCCGGCATTGACAGCGAACTTGACGAGGATGAGATCCTGACGCTCCTGAAGAAAGAATACAGGCTGGCGGTAAGGGCTGCGGAGCGTCTCCGAAAGGATGAGGGCGTTCGGGAACGGCTCACGGAGAGGATCCGGAAAGAGGATCAGAATGCTGCCATGAGCATAGCCGACGCACACGCGGCTAAGATGGAGGCATATCAAAGATACCGGGATACAGATACAGAGCTCACCCGAAGAGAGCTTAAGCGTTTGTCGGAGGAACTGGACAGGAAGATTCGAGAGACGGAGACTGTCCTGACGGAATGCACCGCGGCGGAGAAGAATATCCCGCTGGCGGCAAGCGTGGACAATCCCTGGCTGAAGCTGTACACCTCTTGGGATGGGGCCCGCAAAAGCATGTATTACTCCGCAAAACGTGGCGGGCTGAGGGAGACCTATTGGAGGGATCTGCTGCTGAAGGGCCTTGACCCGCAGGAAGAACAAACGTAAGATTGAAGGCGGATGAGATGGCGAGAAAGAGCAGAAGAAACGGCAGGATAGAGTCTGAGGAACTTATTAAACGGGATCGGTCGGAAAGCAGACTGCGCACAGCCGCGTATGTGAGACTGTCCAGTGAGAATAACGGGTACGGAACGTCTGACAGCATTGAGACACAGATCGGCCTTGTGGCGGACTATATCGCACGGCAAAACGATCTGGTGCTAACGGATACCTATGTGGACAACGGCGTGAGCGGCACGAATTTCGACCGGCCGGAGTTCCAGAGGATGATGGAGGATATGAGGCGCGGGAAGATCCAGTGCGTCGTGGTCAAGGATCTTTCGAGGTTTGGCAGGAACTACATTGAGACGGGATACTACCTGGAGAGGATCCTGCCGCTTCTGAATGTGCGCTTTATAGCCATCACGGATAACCTGGACAGCGCCCGTGAAGGAAATCTGGAAGGGATGATCGTTCCCTTCAAGAACATCGTCAACACGATGTACGCAATGGAATTTTCAAAGAAATCCACGCAGACGTGGGCGATGGCAAAAAAGTCCGGGAACGCCAACGGGATAGCGCCGCCGATGGGTTACCTGAGAGACGGAGATCACATGGTATTGGATCCTGCCACGGAGCCGTATATACGGATGATCTTCGCGTGGAGACTCGCGGGTGTACCGGTGCGGGTCATCGTGGAGAGGCTGAACCTGATCGGCGCGCCGACAAGGAGCGGGGCGAAGCTGGCGGCCAGGGAAGGCGCAAACGGCGGACCGATGGAAAAGGAAGGACGAGTCGCCGCCAGATGGACGTATAACGCCGTCGACGCTATCATCCGCAACCCTGCCTATGCCGGATATTTGTGTCTGGGGAAGACGCGCCAGGCAAAGTACCGCAGCCAGCCGTCCCAGGTGCAGTCGAGAGACGAGTGGGCGCTCTTCCCGAACCGGCACACCCCTTACATAACGGAAGAAGAGTTTCAGCGGCTCCGGGAATTTCACGATAAGGCGGACGCGTTCCAGGAGAAGATAGACAGCGGCCGGGAGCGGCTGGATGAGGAATACCCGGACCACTTCTACCGAATGGTCTATTGCGCGGACTGCGGCAGGCCGATGCAGTTTTACCGGCATAAGGAAAAGGGCGAGTACGGAGAGGTCATTGGACTGAGGTATCGCTGCAAGCAGTCGGATGGCAGGGTGTCGGGGTGCAAAAACAGCTCCGTGACGCAGGAGTTTATCAAGATCGCTGTAATGGACCGCATCCGTGAACAGGCGCGCTCTGCGGAGGACATAGCGGCGCATATCCGTAAGGCAAAGTCAAAGGACGGCGGTTCGGCTGTAAAAAAGCTGAAGGACGAGATCCTGGAGGCGAGGGACCGCATCCGGGAACTGGACGACCGCAGGGAGAAGCTGTATGAGGACTATGTGGAGGGGATCCTTGACCGGGAAGAGTTTTTGACCCTCAAGGAGAAAATCGATATGGAAAAACGGGAGGCGCGGACGGAGACGGAACGGCTCGAGCGAAAGCTGACGGAGATGGAAAGAGCGGTGGAAGAGTGCCGCAGGACGGCGGAAGATCTGAAGCCGATGAAGGGTCAGTATGATTTTACTCCGAAACTGGTGAAAGAACTTGTGGAGTCCATCCGGCTGAGCGGCGGAGATACCGTGGAAGTCCTGTTCAGATGCGGGAATATATTACAAAGCCTTCTTGTGAAGGAATTCATAGCCGATGCGGAAGATGTTCCGAATGTGACCGGGGAAGTATGCGGCGGGAGGGAACCGTGAACTTTGCGTTATATCTGAGGCTGTCTGTTTCGGACGGAGACCTGGGTAAAAACAGTAATGTGGATAGCAACAGCATCGAGAACCAGAGGAGACTGCTCCGGTTTTACCTGAGAGAACACAAGAAACTCTTCGATCCATTCGAAGATACCATTACCGAGTACGCCGACGACGGCTACAGCGGGACGAATTTTGATCGGCCTTCCTTCAAGAAGATGATAGAGGACGCGAAGAGAAAGAAGATCCAAGCCATCCTGGTCAAGGATTTTTCGCGCCTGGGCAGAAACTACATCACCGTGGGCGATTATATCGAGCAGATATTCCCGCTGCTGGGGATCCGGCTCATCTCTGTGAATGACGGATATGACAGCAAAGTGGATCCCGCGGGAAGCCTGGACAGCAGTTTTACCAACCTGGTCAATACGCTCTACAGCCGGGACGTCTCCAGGAAAGTCAAAAGCGGGAACTACACAAGATACCAAAATGGGACAAAGAAGACAAACTGCGTCCCATACGGCTACCGAAAAGCGGGGACGGAATGGGTGATCGACCAGGAAGCGGCGGACGTCGTGCGGCTGATTTTTGAGGAGGCAGGAAAAGGGAAGAACACAACCGCGATAGCGACTATGTTGAATGAACGGAATATCCTAACGAGGGCGGAGTACCAGCGTACGCATGGTATGGACCTCTACGGCAAACCGGTCGCTGCAGAGCACGAGCGGAGATGGACGTCCGCCATGGTGGCGAGCGTGCTCGGAACCTATGCCTATACCGGAGCTTTGATAGGCGGAACGCTGGAAGCGGTCTCGGTGGGCAGCCATAAAGTCCGAAGAAAGCCGAAGGATGAGTGGATCACCCTGGAGAACAACTATGCGCCGATCATAAGCCGGGAGGAATATGAAAAGGCGCAGGCGGTCCTTGTGAGCAGGGACAGGGAGAAATACAATGCTCCTCAAACTTATCCGTTGAAGGGGAAGATCCGATGCGGGAACTGCCATAGAGCCATGACGTATATATCCAATAGCCGCGGAAAGTAGTTTTACTGCCAGCACAGGGGCAGACAGGGAGAGTTCACCGAATGCCCGAAAGAGCGGTATCCTGTAAGCGAAGTGGAGAGCGCAGTACTGGAATCATTGGCAGCGCTTATTGAAAGGGTCAAGGGACTGAAAAAGGGAAAGACAGAGGATACTGAGAGCCTTGCGCTTACAGACAAAAGGCTGGAAGAACTGAAAGACGAAAAACTGAAGCTCTATGAGATGTATGTTGACAAGATCATCGGGAAGGAAGAATACCTGGAAAGAAAGGATAAGACCCAGGAAAAGATAGAGACGCTCGAATCAGAGACGATGGAACTCCGTCAGGAGGAGAAGAAACGCCTGGAACTGAACCAGGCTGTGGACGACGCCTTGTATGGGATACAGAGCACCGACAAGCTGACGCCGGAAATGGAGGAGCGGTTCCTAGAGGCGGTGTATGTCTATGGGTCGGGTAAGATAGAGATCCTATACAGGCTGGACGATATGATCAGGCGGGAGCTGGGAATGTGACGACATACGGGTTTGTCAATATAGCACAGTAACGAATGAGGACAGATATGTATGAAATGAGCGAGGAAGCGCCGGAGCTTGTGCGGCTGCTCCATCAATACCCGGATACGGTCGTAACCATGAGAAGCGCATTTTATATTTACGACCTGACGGACGTAATACCCGACGGATATGACCTGGCGGCGGAGAAAGGTGCAAAAAGGATATATGACAAGCGGATCAGGCAGTATTACTGCCCATCTGACTTTTTCAGGGAAGGGATAGAGAGGATCGACTATAAAGGGTACCCGATCCCGATATACAGTCGGGAGAGGATGCTGATAGAGCTGATCCGGTACAGAAAGAAACTGCCGTTTGACTATTACAAAGAGGTCGTCCTGAATTACAGAAAGATACTGCCTAGGCTGGATATCCAAGAGATCCAGGATCATGCGCTGGCGGCCTCGCAGAGCGACAGGATCATCGAGACTCTGCAATTGGAGGTGTTTTGAAGGGAAGCTGACAACCGGATGAAAGGGCTTCTGTTGTCGGATTGCAAAAGACGGAAAGAAGTGAGATTCGTCAATCACGGGCCATCACAGGCGAGTTGTCGGACAATTTCGCGTTGCGCTTGACATTTTGGTGCGAATTGATTATAATGTAAGTGTGATATCAGGTTCAATATACAGACGGTCAACAGACAGAACTCTGCGTCAGGAATACCGTCGGATAAAGAGTGGTGATACGCCATGGGCGACAATAAAGACAAACAGATCATAGAAAACGACATGGCGCAGGCCCTGAATGTGACAGACGAAAGCGCCGCGCACGACGCGACGGCAAAAAACTGGTTGCAAACAAGGCGATCCTGGCGTATATTCTGAAGTACACGATGGATGAGTTCGCGGATACGCCGCTGAAAGAGATCCCGAAGTACATTGAGGGGAAGCCAAAGATCAGTAAGATAGCTGTGCCGCAAGATCATACCGACGTCGAAGATGCGGACGGCAATGAAGACGTAGAGGTCGAGTTGCTGGAAGCTGACGAAGAAGAAAATGGGAAGTTGAGCGGTAGCAGACAGATAGAGGGATCATCCACAGACGATAAAAGCATTCGTGAAAGCAGCATATACGCTAATTGAAAAAATTGCTGTTCATGAGGCAGTCAAAGATTTTGATGGCACCAGAATTCAAGAAATAGAGAAATTTTACCGAATCGTAGGCAAAATTGATTAAAACACATACGCACGTCTTTAAGTTTGTTAAACGGGGGCCGTACCTTTTTGCCTCCCCACAGCACGGTGCTGGCTCTGTCACCCTCCCCCCTGAAACGATCTTCGAGAATCCGAGAAAAATAAAGAGAAAGTGAGAGAAATCGCAAGAAATTCAGATATATTTGAAAAAAGTTTAAAAAAGGGCTTGACAAACCCCGGTTTTGGTAATATAATAGCTGATGTTGTTCCGACCACGCTCGGAAA
Source organism: uncultured Clostridia bacterium (assembly GCA_947624745.1). GTDB lineage: Bacteria > Bacillota > Clostridia > Oscillospirales > Ruminococcaceae > Faeciplasma. The sequence goes on from CANQLR010000020.1 coordinate 44,389, forward strand.
GACGGCGGTGCTCGCCCCGTTAAGAGCCGCCCGCCGCCTGTTTATTCAAATTTTTCAGGAGGATCAATATGTCAACATTCATGGCAAATCCGCAGAATGTCGAGCGCAAATGGTACCTTATCGACGCCGCCGGAAAGCCCCTCGGCAGAGTTGCCGCGGCCGCCGCTTCCATACTCAACGGCAAAAATAAGCCCACCTATACGCCTCATGTCGACTGCGGTGACAACGTTATCATCATCAACTGCGACAAGGCCGTTCTTACCGGCTCGAAGCTTCACAAGAAGGTCCGCCGCTGGCACACCGGCTGGATCGGCCACCTCAAGGAATACAAGTATTCCGACATGATGGCCAAGGAGCCCGAAAAGGCTATGAAGTACGCCGTTCAGGGCATGCTCCCCAAGAACACCATCGGCGCCAATTCTCTCACCCGTCTTAAGGCTTACAAGGGCAGCGAGCATCCTCATGCGGCCCAGAAGCCCGAGACCATCGAGATCGAGCTTTAATCGAGGGAGGTAAATTATGTACGAATCCAAGAACCCCTACTTCTACGGCACAGGCCGCAAAAAGCACTCCGTAGCGAGAGTAAGAATATACCAGGGCAGCGGTAAGATCACCGTCAACGGCAGAGATATCGACGATTATTTCGGCCTCGAGACCCTTAAACTCATCGTCCGCCAGCCCCTTAACCTCACCGAGACCGCCGGTCAGTTCGACATCGTCTGCACCGTCGCGGGCGGCGGCGTTTCCGGCCAGGCAGGCGCTATCCGCCACGGCATTTCGAGAGCCCTTTTGCAGTTCAATTCCGAGCTTCGCCCCGCTCTCAAGGCCGCCGGCTTCCTGACAAGAGACCCGAGAATGAAGGAAAGAAAGAAATACGGCCTCAAGGCAGCAAGAAGAGCGCCGCAGTTCTCGAAGCGTTAATCAGCGCTTTTCAAAACGGCGAGTTTACGCCATTTGCGAGCGTTGTTGCGCGATTTGGTCAACATTTGGTCAACTAAATCATACTGTAACCTCTCTGTTTTGAACGGGGAGGTTATTTTTTAGTCTGCAAGACAAAGCTCAATTTGTTCCGCTGTCTTAGCCTTGGTCCTGAGCAGGACATCGGCATAGATGTCGGCGGTAACGCTTACATCACAGTGTCCTAAATGTTCTGATACGATTTTCAGGTCTATGCCGCTGTTCAAAAGCATTGTAGCGTTGCAGTGACGAAGCTGATGAAGAGTCATGCTCTCAAATTCTGTGCCTTTGGTAAATCGTTTGAGGGAATGATAGACGGAGTTACGGTCACGGTAATTTCCAAGAGCAGATACGAATACCATTTCCGGATGCGCAAAGTTATCGCCAAGAGCAAGCTTGAGCTTTTCTACATAGTCTTTCTGAGCAATGAGAATGTTTTTCAATTCCTGTCCCATGCCGATAACACGGATGCTGCTCTCGGTTTTAGGCTCAGTCAGTTCGTGCCTACCTCCAATATCAGTTAATGTATGATTGATGAAAATAAGGTTGTTTTCAAAATCAACATCATTCCATGAAAGACCGAGGCACTCTCCCGAACGCATTCCCGTATACAGCAAAGTCTTTATAATCCTCTTGAAATCTTCGTCCCACGGCTTACTTTCAAGATAGTTCATGAAGCGTCTGAGCTTGTCTTCCTCAAGAGCCTTATTCTTACGGCTTTTCTTTCGCTTCGGAAGCACCACATTTCGGCATGGTGTATCACGGATAAAGCCTTGTTCCGCTCCTCGACGAAAAATGCTTTGCACGATTACATAGAGCTTTCTCACAGTAGAAGGGTTCAGGTCATAAGACTGCATAATCTGCGTCAGTCTGGGAGCGTTAATATCCTTGACTTTGACATTGCCAAGAATAGGTTCAATATGTTTTTTATACTGACCCTTGTATGTGTAGACCGTGCTTTCTTTCAACTCCTGAAGAGCATAGTTCGAGAAGTACCATTCGGCGAGTTCAGAAAAACGCATATTCTCATTAAGGACTGCATAGCCTTTGCAGTGACGCTCAAACTCAAGTGCATATTCCTGGGCCAGTTTTTCGGCTTTCCTGGGTGTAACGCCGTCGGGCGGAGTGAATGTAGTGGATTTCATCAATTTTTTGCCGGTCATATCTGTGCCGACAAAAACTCTGATGCGATATGTATTTCCACGTTTTGTTATACTTGCCATATGTAAATTCCTCCTATTTCACACTATGGCATATCTCTGCACTTATATAGTACATCGCAGCTTTTAAAGTGTCAAGATATGTCCCTTTATTTATAATGACTTTTGTACTTTTTTCTTCTGACAAAGAATTTCTTCCGTCTTTTCTTTTCCAAGAAAGCCCTTGATTTTTTCATATTCTTTTGCGCTTTGCCTAAGCTCTACGTTCTCTTTCAGCAGCTTTTTATTATGCTCACTGACCCTCACATAACTGTTCTCTTTTCTGTCGAATTTGGCGCGTAATTCGCGATTCTCGGCTTGCAAATCAAGCACACTGTGATACAATGACTTGATGAGCCTGACCGCCTTTTCAAGCACAGGCACAGCTTTCTTTTCTCGGTATGATTTTGCAGATTCGAGCGTTCCAGCCTCGGGTAGCAGTTTGTCTACATCTTCGGGAAAATCCTGCACCAACTTCTCCGCGCTTTTCAGCTTCGGCACGGTTTGATTTAGCTGCTTTTCAACCGTCCGCAAGTCCATTTTTGCGGATTCAATTTCGACATTCAGCTGCTCCACCTCCTCGGCGCGCTGCTTTTTCTCAAAGTCCAGAACGGACAGGTGCTTTTCGTGCGTGCCCTTTTGCTCCCATTCAATTCCATGCCGCTCCATAATCTCCGCGAGAGCCTGTTTCTCTGCCTGTACCCACTGATTCCATTCGGTCATACCCCTTGTGCCGCCCTTAAATCCGAGGGCAGCAAGTGCCTGTTTGAGCGATACTCGGGTATCCAATCCCCGCTTGCTACCAGTGGTAAATGGCACAAAGTCAATGTGCAAATGCGGCGTGGCTTCGTCCATGTGCAGGTGAGCTGAAAACACCCGCAGGCTCGGGTTGCGCTCTTGAAATCCTTGATAATACTCGTCCAAAACTGTTTTTGCAAGCTCGCCGTTCTCGGTCGTAGCTCCCATATTGTCCTTATCGCCAATCTGCAAAATAAGCTCGTGGAAAGGCTTTTCCTGTTTGCCCGAGCGAATCTTCTCGTAATAATTTTCAATCCGACGGTCGTCGCGGGTCTGTTTAGCGTTGTACCGCTCTAACGCACTATCAAATAATTCATGATAAACCGTCTTGATGTCCTCGTTGCAATAATCAATATTTCGTTCGGTGCGGCTGCCGTCAACATTCGCAGCCTTGAATTTGCGCGAATTGTGATTGACCGAACCTTTGCCCACCATCGCACTAATTGTCCTCCTAATAAAAATCCTCCTTTCAGTAACTTCGGTTCTGTTACTCTTGTCAAGAGTAACGCAAAAGTACTTTCGGCAAGCCAAAAGCGCCCTTGCGCCCTACGGGGTCAATCGGCGGTCAAGCCGCCTAAAAACCCCGCCACCCTCTCCACCTCTGCCCTCATAGCCTTTCTCCCATTTTCATCAGCGGCTATGAACACCTCACACAAATACTCCGCATATCCCGCCTGACCCAGCGCATACGCAAACCTCGGGTCAGGCTCATCGTCAGGGCTTCGGGGCGCAATCTCCCGCCAGTCATACATCGTCTGCAAATACCCCCGGAGGGTATTCCACACCTTATTTTCCCACCGCTCATACTCCTGCCTTTCCCTCTGCCGCCTGCGGTACTCGCTAACCTCATTAACGGATTTATGCCCGCCGAGGTCGAGGTGCAGGTAAAAATCCTCATTCAACTTCTTCGCTGCGTCGATCGGCCTCGGAAGCCCGAAAAGCCTCTGCGTGAACCCTATCACATCGGCATGCACCCCGCAGCCGAAGCAGTGAAACCCGTCGGGGTAGATCTTCGCCGAGGGCGTTTTTTCGGCGTGAAACGGGCAAATCGCCATGCCCGAGCGGTTGATTTTCAGCCCGTAACCCCGCGCGACGGTGGGCATGTCGAGCGCGGATTTAATGTCGTCAAAAAGCGTAAAATTCTCCTTTCCGAACTTTTGTGGATTTTGCGCATTTTGCACATTTTGTAGTTCAGCGTGCGCAAAATGTGCAAAGTTCATAAGAGTATAAATACCAAAATCACTTTATCATTTTAAACTGTAAAATCTGACGTTATTACTTTTTTAGTTTCATGTATTTTGCGCATTTTGCGCATTTTGTCGCTCAGCGTGTGCAAAATGTGCAAAGTTCACGTTTCATAGATTCGCGGATTGACCGTGATGTCAACCATCGGCTTGTTGTTCGCCCCGCTGCTGACCTCGCGCCTGATATAGCCGTAATCTTCAAGCATATTAACTGCTTCGTCGAAGTCAGAGGAATTTTTGAACAGCTTACAGCGGCAAATCCGATACAATTCGTTTTGGCGGATATTAGTTATCCTCTTTGACTTAATTTTTGCGATGATTCGCTCTGCTTGAATCGTTCCCGCGTCGAAATCGCCGAGCCCGTAGGCGTGGACAGTTTGGTCGCAGTAATAGAGCGCGATTGCAACCGCGTCGGTGAAGGTCGCTTGCGATACGCGCACGTCCTCGGGGTTCTTGCCCTCAAACGCGCA
>CANQLR010000021.1 GCA_947624745.1 uncultured Clostridia bacterium
TCCGAGAGCTGCTGTTCCATGAGCTTTTTCTCGGCTTGAGCGTGGTAAATCTCCGTCTTGTGGCGCTCGTTCCAATCGGTCGCAAAATCGGCGTAAGGCCTCTTAATCGCCGAAATTACGGGGGATTTCTTGGTACTCGGTTCGGCAATAATCAGCGAATCGAGAACGAGAGGTTCGGTGTGGTCGCTCTTGCCCTGCACCCGATATACTCCCGAAAAGCAGTAGCTCAACGAGCTTAAAATCGCGGTGGCAGCCATAGCCGGGTCGGTCGAAGTGCTGACCGCAAGTGCCTCGGCAAAGTCCTTGAGGACAGGCGGCAGAGCTGCGACGGGAAAAGGCGAGAGCCGCGCACCGTTCGCACGGATCGGGGTCGGAGTCTGCCAGTTGATGTTTTGTTCCAATGTTCTGTTTTCTTCCTTTCATTTTAATTTCAGGCGGTTTTTTCCGTCTGTAATTTCAGGATAGCATTTCTTTTTTTGCCATGCTCGGACATTGCGTATGTGCGCAAACAAATACGCAAACTATTCTTAAATACGCAAAATCATTGACAAATTGCGTATTTTATGATAAGATAGAACAAAACAACAGGGGGCGACGACATGAAAACCGTCACGATTTACCGCATAAACGAAACAGACCGCACGATTGACATCGCACAGTCTGTTAATCAAGATAATGAAAGCGTTCGGGCGGCTATCCTGAACGCGAGGACATTTACTTTTGATGAGATTTTACGGCAGCACCTTGCATTTTGCGACAAAGAAGCATTGGTCGAAAACTGCCGAAACAGGTTTTTGAGCGCACTGCACATAGGGAGAAGTGTTCCCGTAAATGCCGATGATATGCTTGCGGGATTCACTGCGGAAAACGGCGAAAATATCTTTCTGCGCGGCATGATGACGGCGGCTCACGAGCTTTATGACGGTGAGCGGACGGCTCTATCGACCCCGAACGATGTCCTGCTCGCCACGCTCAACAAAAGCAGGATTCAAGCCGAGATTTCCGCGAAAATCAACACTTTTTTTGACAGTAATTTTGCGGCAGTCGGCGACGCGGCATATTTTGAATGTGGGCAGAAACTGAACGCCTTTTCAGTTATACCTTCCGAAACGGTTATTTTTTGCGATGATTACACGTTCAGCGCGTTTCGTGTATGCGATAATTGCTTAACCAATTTACTTTTTGAGCTTGGGCAGATAGTGCATCGAAATGCCCTCAGCCCCCGAAAATGCGGCTTTTGCGGGAAGATGTTCCTCGGGATAGAAGAGGAAGTCTGCTGCCGGCAGGCGTCCTGCCAAGCTGCCCACAAGGAGCAAAAAGAGGCAATCTACAAGGAGCACACCGAGGAGTATTCGCAGATAAAGCGCACCTATGACGCGTTCGTCAGGCGGTATGACGGTTATCTGAAAGCGGCGGGGATAAATGCGCGCTGCCCTGCGGAATACGACGAGTTTTGCCAAGCGAAAGAGGTTCGCAAGGCGGAGATGAACAGCCTTAAAAAGCGACTGATACGCAACGGACTGCCGACTGACGAGCTTTATGAAATGGGGGAAAAGTTTAAGGCGGAAATTCGGGCGATTGCGGAGGGGATAATGGAGAAGTGCGGAAACAAATAACAAGGCGTAAAGCGTTTATCCTCGTTGACATTTCGGATTTTCATGGTATAATTATTATGTATAATTGTAAAAAGAGGTCGAGCAATGAGATATATTGGCGGCAAAAGCCTTCTGACGGATAAAATCTGCGGCGTCATCAACTCGGAGATACCGAGGGTGTCGTCGGCGATTGATATATTTGCGGGCTCGGGAGCGGTTTCGCAGAGCTTCAAAAAAGCGGGATACAGAACCGTCAGCAACGACTTTCTGTATTTCAGCTATGTCATGTCCTATGCGTCGGTCGTGCTGAATAAAAGACCGAGTTTTCGCAATCTCGGCATCGCCGACCCGATAAAATATCTCAACGCGCTAAAGCCCGAAAATACCGACTTTAGACCTTCGGAATGTTTTATCTACAGCAATTACAGCCCCGTCGGGGACTGCGAGAGAATGTATTTTCAACCCGACAATGCGCTTAAAATCGACGTAATCAGGCTGACCGTCGAGGAGTGGAAAAGCGAGGGGCTCATCGACGATGGCGAATATTTCTATCTTATATCTGCGCTTCTGGGCGCCGTTCCGTTCGTCGCGAATATCGCGGGGGTCTATGCGGCATATTTCAAATTCTGGGACAGCCGAACATATAAACATCTCGATCTTACGGAGCCTGTTATCATTAACAACGGCAGGAAAAACGAGAGCTATAATCTTGACTATACGGAGCTTCTTTCAAAAAGGTTTGACTTGATGTATGCCGATCCGCCGTATAACTCTCGGGAGTATCTTCCGAATTATCATATTCTTGAAACGATCGCGAGATATGATTATCCCGAGATACACGGAGTTACGGGTATGCGGGAATACGGCAGGCAAAAATCGGTATTCTGCAAAAAGAACACGGTTCGCGAGGCTTTTGAAACGCTTATCAGGGATTGCAGGAGCGTGGTTGTTCAAGCCGATAATGCATTTAAAGCCGCATGATAAGCTGATTACCGAAATGCAAAGAACTAAAATTTACAAATAATTCAAGGAGGAGTGTTTATGCCTAACGGTGTCAGTTATCTGTCCGAAATAGTATCTGCATTGTCCGAACTCGGGGGCATGGGTTCACTTCGAGAGATTACAGAACGCATCAAAAACCGTGGATTGTTGGCTTCTATTCATTCAAACAAAAACTGGCGGAATAATGTCAGGGCAGTTATCCAACGGCATTGCAGTCAGACGCAATCATATCGGGGCGCAGAGGATCTGTTTTATTCGGTATACGGTCTCGGTGAGGGATATTGGGGATTACGCTCCATGCAGAATACCGACATCGACATAGCCGACGCGGTAAACCCGATAATACAGCGTGAAATCGGCGAGATAAATGAAAGCACAAGCCTTGACATCACCGAAAAGGAGATGATAATTAAGGCAAGAGTGGGGCAGGGATTATTCAGGGATAGGATAATTCAAAAATACAAGATGTGCGTCGTCACGGGGATAGACGATGCAAGGCTGCTCACCGCAAGTCATATAAAGCCTTGGCGGTCAAGCAACAATGCTGAAAGGCTCAGCTCGGAAAACGGATTGCTGCTGTCTCCTCTGTATGACAGGCTTTTTGACAACGGACTCATAACATTTGACAACAGGTTAAATATTATTATTTCAAAGGAAATTTCCGAATATAACAAGGGAAAGATAGTGCGCGAAGTTCACATGCGCAATTTCACTATGTCGGCAGAGATGAAGATCAATCTTGATTATCATAGAGATGTGATTTTTAAGGGGTAGGTAAGCGCCGATTCCTTCCTCAGATGGGCTGTAAGCATAGGCTTTCTCGACTATGACCGCCAAAAGGACACTTGCAGGATAAGTCCTCTCGGGCGGAGCTATGCCGATTCGGCAGACGGCAGCGTTGAGGAAAGAAAAGTCCTGACCGAAGCGTTTTTGTCCTATCCCCCGATATGCCGCATACTCGGTCTGCTTGAAAGCGGAGAAACGATGACAAAATTCGAAATAGGCTGTCAGCTCGGGTTCGTCGGAGAGGCGGGATTCACATCTATTCCTCAACACCTTATTCTTCAAGGCTTAAGCGTTGCCGCGTCAACCGAGGAGCGCAACAAGCTCCTCACCGACACTGAGGGTACCTCGGATAAATATGTAAGAACGATATGCTCGTGGCTCAAAAGCGTCGGATGGGTCGTTCAGGTTCCGAAAGAGGTCAAGGCTGATTTGGGCTATACGGTCTACACCGACACCATCGCCCAGTCCTACCGCATCACGCTTGAGGGCAAGAAGATTTTGAAATACTCGGTCGGTGCTTCAAAGTTCAGGCGCATTGACAAGCGCATAATGTGGGATATGCTTGCGACAAAACCGTCGGACAGAAATTATCTCAGAAACAGAAGGACTTATCTCATAAAGTATCTGGTGACCGACTACCGTACCGCCGAGGAAGCTGCGGAACATCTCAAGACAAAGGGCATGAGTGAGGACATAGGAACGGTTCTTGACGATATTCAGGGTCTGATGAACATAGGCATAAACATAAGAAAAAGCGGCGGAAAGTTCCGAATCACCGACAGCATAATCGGTCTTGATATTCCGAATATCGCCGCCTCGGAGCATACCTCAAAATCCGACGTTACGCTTCTTAAGGACAGCGTTCGCGGGCGGCTTAATCATATCAACCACAAATATCTTGTGCTTATCGATCTCGGGTTTGACGGCAGCGCGGACAGGGAATATGAGCTCCAGACTGCTGACCTGTTTACGGGTGAGCTCGGCTTCAGCGGCTCGCGGCTCGGCGATTCAAGAAAGCCCGACGTCTGCGTATATCACGGAAACAAAGGGCTTATCATCGACAACAAGGCATACGGCAAGGGGTATTCCCTGCCCATCACGCAGGCGGACGAAATGCTGAGGTATCTCGAAGAAAACCACAAGCGCGATAAAAATCTGAACCCGAACGAGTGGTGGAAAATCTTTGACAGCACCGTCAACAGCTTTAATTTTGCGTTCGTTTCGGGAGAATTTACTGGCGGATTCAGGGACAGGATTCTGAACATCAGCCAGCGGTCGTCAATTAACGGCGCAGCGATAAACTCGGTCAACCTCCTGCTCCTTGCCGAGGAGATTAAGTCGGGCAGGCTGAGCTACGCCGACGCGCTGGGTAAGTTTGAGTGTAATGATGAGATAATAATTTAACTGAGAGGTGTAATATGAACGACGTTCAACCGGGTGCGATATCGCTCCTAAAAAATTGGTTTGAGAAAGCTGAAAAATGGCAGAAAGACCTTTTTTACCGTTTATGGCACGGAGACGACGATACAGAAAGGCTTATTTCAAGGGCATTCAGCCTTGCAAAGGCGGAATATCTCGGAGAGACGGGAAAATTTGCTCCATCGGTCGATTTTCCGACCGAGATAAAGCTTTCGTCCTCGGAGGGCTGCCCTGTCATTTTAAAAAGCATATCGGAAGTTCAGGACGTTGGCGCATTGGCTCCGACAAAGCCTTTGGAGTTCGGAAATAACCTCACCATAGTATACGGCGAAAACGGCTGCGGAAAGTCGTCTTATGTCAAAATACTAAAGAGCGCGGTATCGCCCAAAAACTCAGTTGAAATTTTAGGAAATATCTATAAAGAGAGCGAAGCGAAGCCAAGAGCAATGTTGACATACAGCGACGACGGCAGTGAGAGAAATATTCCTTGGCGCCCGAATCTTGACAGCAACTGCCCGCTGAATATTTACGATTCATCGGTGGCGAAAAGATTTGTCGAAGAGAAAAACGAGGTCGTTTATGAGCCGCATGCACTGTCAATGCTGTCGGCTATGGCGAGGGTGTACGAAGGTGTTAAAGAAAAGTTTGAGGACTTGAAGAAGGAAAATTCGGCTCTCATGACCAAGCCCGATGAGGCAATTTCTGCACAGAAATCAGTGAGCGCTTTTCTTAATCTCAATTCGCTCAAACAATTTGATAATTTTATTTCGGAAATTATCTGGACGGAAAAGGAGCAGACGGAGCTTAGCATGCTTCGGGAAGATTTAAAAGAACAGGACCCCGCGCAAAAGCTTAGGGAGCTTAAATCTCAGAAGGCGTTTATCGAAAAGCGGTTTGAAGAGTTGGCGGCTTTAATCGCAAAAACGGGAAACAGCGCGAGCGAGAAATATTTAACCTTGCGGCAGGCTCAGATAGACGCCAAGAATGAGGCGGACAGGACGATAGACGGACTGAAAAGCGTTTCGTTGTTAAACCGTACAGGCTCTGATAAATGGAAAACAATGTGGTCAAATGCGGTCAATTATGTAAAGGACGCGGGCATCGAATCTGCCGACAGCATAGTCGTTGACGGCAAGTGCGCTTTGTGTCAGCAAAATCTTTCTGAGGACGCTCTGAAACGCATTGAAGAATTTGCAAAATACGCATCATCTTCGGCTATAAAGAAAGCGGAAAAAACTCTTAACGATTTTGATAAATCAAAGAACGAAATTCAAGACATATATAGGAATATAAATACAGAGAACACCGAAAGCACGCTTAGAGCTATAAGCTTGCCCGATGATTTGATCAATTTTATTATTTCGGTATGTAAAACAGCCGCGTCAAGGTGCAAATGGCTTTTGGAATACACAAGCGACGTAAAGACTGAAATCCCCAAATTTGTCGAGCTAAAGGCTTTGCAGGAAGTAAAGGACAGATATATATCCGCTTATGACAGCAGAATAGAATCGCTTAAAAATCTCATCGAAAACAGAGAGGAGCATATAAAACGGGTAAACGACCTTCTGACTGCAAAATGGATAAACGAGAATATAATAATGAAAAACACGCGGAACTTAAACTTAAGTTGGTTGAGCTGAGAAACAGTCCGTTGGGAGAGCCTTCCGAGCTTCAATATATCGGCTCGGCAAGCATAGATAAGGCTCTCGGCAAACTATCCGACAAAATTCCCAGACTCAAAAAGCTTCAAAAAGAAGGAAGCTATGATGAGTACGACAACGGCATAAAATCGTTGTGTTCGGATCTCAGAAAAGCCGTAGAGCACGGAATAGAGACGGATCTTCTCAACAATATCGTCATGCGTTTCAGACCTTCGGTACAATCGCAGAGATTAAGATATCTAAAGATTGTTACGAACGATGATGTCGCCTTGTTTGACAGCATGATGACAAAATATTCCGAATATGAGCACTCTCAATCCTTGGAGCGACCGGTAAGTTTGCCGGAATTGAGCGATATAGAGAATGATATTGACCGCCTTAAAAAGTGGCATGAAGATTTTGCGAGAAGGTGTAAAGTGGTAGACTAAAAGAAGACGTGATTGTATTTTAGCAGAGATATGCCATGTGGTAATGTTGTTGGTCAACCTTTGGTCAACAAAGCTGCAAAAAGACGCAAAAAATTAGGAAAAGTCGGGGAAAGCGAGTTACCTGTCGTTTACGCTATCACGGCGCGGTTTGGATACGCAAGTGAAAATAAAACAAGTTGCGCGAAATGATAGTTTAAACTCGAAGAGATAACCCATCCCCTATCCCCGGCTATCCGGGGATATTTTTTTGCACAAAAATCCCCGCCCGGGCTTCGGACGGGGTTTTGTGTTTTTCGGCTGTCAGATCGTGATGAAGAACTTTACGAGGAAGATAAGCGAGATGACCATGGTGAGCCAGGAGACATCCTTTATCTTGCCGGTGCAGATCTTGATGACGCTGTAGGTGATGAGACCGAGGCCTATGCCGTGTCCGATCGAGCCGGAGATAGGCATTGCAAGAAGCATGATGAACACGGGAGCCGCGATGGCGATATCCGAGAAGTCGATGTTCTTGAGGCCGCTGAGCATCAGTATGCCGACGTAGATGAGCGCTGCCGAGGTGGCAGCGGCGGGGATTATCGCAGCGATCGGGCTGATGAACATGCAGGCGAGGAACAGAATGCCGGTCGTGAGAGCGGTAAGGCCTGTTCTGCCGCCCGCCTCAACGCCGGAAGCGGATTCGACGAAGGTGGTAACGGTGGAGGTACCGGTGCAGGCGCCCGCCACGGTGCCGATGGCGTCAGAGAGCAGAGTCTCGCGCATCTTCGGCATATTGCCCTTTTCGTCGACCATGCCGGCGCGGTTCGCGGTCGCGATAACGGTGCCTATGGTGTCGAACATGTCTATGATGCAGAAGGTGATGATGAGTATGACGACGGTGCCCCATCCGATCGAGAAGAGGGTGCCGAAGTCAAACTTGAAGAGGGTGGTCCTTGCCATGTCGCCGAACGGAGGAAGCCAGTTGGCGGACGCCAAAGACGCAAACGGGTTGGTGCCTAAGAATACGAACTGTCCCGCCCAGTTGAGGACCGAGGCGGCGAGCATTCCGACGAGCACCGCGCCCTTGACCTTGTAGTGGTCAAGAATAATGATCGCAAAGAGACCGACGAACATGGTCACAACGGTGAGGACCATGTTGGGCCAGTAATCGCCGAGGGCTTCCTTGGCCGAACGCGCAGCCAGAGCGCCGAAGAAGTCGCGCATGACATAGTGCTCGCTCGAAGCGCCCACGCCGGCGTTGGAGCCGAAGCCGATGTTCATGAGCATAAGGCCGATGCCGGGGCCGATGCCGAGACGAACTCCCAGAGGGATAGCCTCAACGATCTTCTGACGGATGTTGAACACCGACAGCAGCAGGAACACGATACCCTCGATGAGTATGATGCAAAGACCCGCCTGAAGGCCCGCAAGATAGGTGCAGCCCGCAACGCCGGCTATCTGAGCGATAACGACGGCGAAGTAGGAGTTGAGTCCCATGCCGGGGGCAAGCGCAAACGGCTTGTTCGCGAGGAAGGCCATGCAGAACATGGCGATGGCGGAGGCAAGGCAGGTTGCCATGAACACGCCGTTCCACGCGGCAAAGGCGTCATCGCCGAAAGCGCCGAATTCGCCGTGACCGAAGCCTACGATGAGGTTCGGGTTCAGGGCGATTATGTACGCCATGGTCATGAACGTCGTGATGCCGGCAAGGATCTCAGTGCGGACGTTGGTTTTGTTTTCTTTGAGCTTGAAAACTTTTTCCATTTTTATCATCCTTTCTACTGATTTGGGGGCGAAATTGCGTGGAAGATTTTCCCGCCCCCGAATACCGATAAAACAGTACATATCTATAGTACTATTTTATGTAAGGTTTGTCAACATATTGTGATAAATTTTTTCGGAAAAAATTTGGGGGAGGAACGAACAAGCTTACCAACAGTGCAGCGCCTGAACTGCTTCTAATCTTCAACCATGAGTTAAGTTTGCCTCGCTCATCGCTCGGCAAATAGGGGACCCCCGGCGAGAACGCAACGCCCAATCGACTTCTGACCCGTACCTTAGTGCCCGTTGCGCAGCGAACCCGCCGGAGCGGCGGCTTCGCCCGGGCAGTAGCTTGTACTTGACCGCAGTGAGACAGCATAGTCGGGGTAAATCCCCGGAAACGCGTTGAGCTGCCGCCAAGGGGCTTCGCCGCGCAGGGTCTGCAGTTTGCTGCGGTGAGGCAGTGGGTGGGGGCGAAGCCCCCGTCGGCCACTCCGTGGCCGGCGTGCCGGGAGGCGGAGCCTCCCGGCCGCGCGGAGCGCAGCCCCGCGCATGGGGCTTCGCCTGCAGGCAGGTTGCACCCCCTCCCACCGGGAGGGGGATTTCACATAGCAGCAAGTCCGCTCAAACCTTGGAGGGGGTGGGGCTAAAGATAGCATTCGCTCGCCTGCGAGCGAATACCTTTTGGCAGCTAATGCAGGGCTATAACGAAATTTAGTAAAACGCAGCGAGCAGGAGGCGAAGCCCTTAGCGCGTCGGAGACGCGCTACCCGCCGCGAGACGAATTTTAAAACTTTGCAAAACTCCGAATTTAGTGCCTTTTAAAAGGATACCGCAAATCTTTACTCGCGGCGGACAACGCCCACTCCGTGGGCGTTGGGGCTTCGCCCCCTGTCTCACCCTACTTCCGTCGTCAGCCGCACTCCCGTGTTGCTTCACAACCTTCTTCGCTTTATGTTCGGTATCATCACTATGCCGAAGGGCGAAGCCCTAATCGCGCCCTGCGGGCGCGATTCCCGCCGTAGTAGACTTTACAAAACTTTGCAAACGTCGAACTTTTTGCCTTTTAAAGACATTGAGCAGACCATTCCGACGGCGGACAACATTCGCTCCGCGAATGTTGGGGCTTCGCCCCACCCCTCCCTATTCTTACCATTAGAACTTTTCTCCCTCCACAAGTTATTGACCCGCGTGCGAAAATGTGAAATAATATTCTCGCCGGTGAAATTTACTCTGGAGGTCAAAAATGTTTCCCAAAAAACTTCTGAAGCTCGGCGGGAACCGCTTTGTGTCGCGGCTCGAGGCCGTTTTTCGGACCGATATCCCGTCGCTCATGCGCGCTCAACCGCCGGTTGAAAAAATCTCAAACAACTGGTTATTTACTTTGCGCGACGGTGTGGTATACTTAAAGCATCACCGGTGAAATAATTAAAGAGGTAAAAATTATGATCAACTTAGGTACAAAAATCAGGGAGCTCCGCAAGAAAAGAGACATCTCGCAGGAAGTCCTTGCCGAGGCGCTCTGCGTGAGCTTCCAGGCCGTAAGCAAGTGGGAGACCGGCACCGCGCTCCCCGACGTGACCCTCGTCCCCGCGATAGCATCGTTTTTCGGGGTGAGCACCGACGAGCTCTTCGACTATGACCGCTTCAAGACCGAGCAGAAGCTTGAGGAGATAGTCACGAAGGCCGCCGAGATCCGCGCGGACCGCCCCGCCGAGGCCGAAAAAATAATCCGCGACGGGCTGAGGCAGTTCCCGGGGAACGAGATCCTCCTCAACAACCTGCTTTACACGATCGACTCGCCAGAGCGCCGCGACGAGGCCCTGAACATCTGCAAAAGCCTTGTTGAAGCCGCTTCGGACGACGCCGTGAAATACGACGCGCTGCGGATTATGGCGGGGATCTACTCCGAGCGGGGCGACGAGGCGCTTTGCGAGGAGACTCTCGAAAAAATTCCCGAGATATATTTCACGAAGCTGGAGCTTGCGGCGGGGCTTCTTTGCGGCGAAAAGTCGTTTAAGGCGGCGAGGTCCCAGCTTGCGCTCAATCTTGATTCGGCGGTGGAGATGCTTGCGATAATTCGCCGGCACCTTTCGGAGAGCGGCGACCGCGACGGCGCGGAAAAGGCCAAAACCGCCGCTCTTTCGGTCGTTGAGATCATCAAAAGCTTCGAGCCGAAGTGGTATGACGACGGCTGCCGCGAGCTCTGCGAAAAACTGCTCGCGGACTGACCCAAAACAAAAAGCAGACCCGGCGGTCTGCTTTTTTGCATTATAGAAGCGCGCAATCCTTCCGGCAGATACGCGGGAATTTGAAACTATACTTTCTATACGGTAAACCGGAACACGTTCGGCACGGATCTGTCGCCAAAAGTCTTTACCGCCATTCGGTACATAGCCTTTGCATGGATCCTGTCGTGCCAGATAAAACGCCTCAAGACCTTTCTTAGCGACCATTCTTCGTCATAGCTGCCAAGGCAGACTGCGCTTTTCAAAAAATCCGGCCGGTTTTCAAGAGCCGCAAATCCGCGCTCTCTGCATTCTAAAATCGTACCTTCATTATCCGCGGGAACGCCGATTTCTCCGAAATAATACTCGTTGACGTTTTTTGTATGCTCATACATTTCCTGTGCTGTCCGCGGGACCTGCCCGTAAAAAGTTTTTCGGACCGGCAGGCAGCTTTTATTTTTATCGGGAACGGCCTGATACAGCGTCAAAAAGTCCCGCGCTGATTTTAGGGCGAGCGCTTTCAATTCCGCATATTCGGTCGGGCTCAGTTCTTTCCTTTCGGAATCAAAGATGACGTCCGAATCGGCGTCGGAAACGGTCAGGTCGGACCGCTTTTCCTGAATGATCTCACATTCAAAAGAATCGGGCATCAGGCCGCCTTTCCAGCCGATATAAGACCTTATTTCGGCCGGCATTTTCTCAAGGATCGAATCCTTGGAGGCGCCGCGTGTAAAGGCTCCGACATAGTTATCCGCAAATAAAAGACTGTCGCCGCCGTTGTGCTCCCATACGCATAATATTTTCATGGGTATCCCTCCTTATAAACGTCGGTTTATCGCATTAACTTTCCCTTTTACGCCTTCTTTTTGCGTAAAAAGGCATATTAAAATTCATCTTACCGATTGTTGCCCGTTCGCGCGCCGACGGAAATCGTCACGGATATATCCGAAAATATTGTAAGTGCAGTAGCTGCCGGCCATCTTTCCGTTTCTGATACAGCCTTCATGCATAAATCCGCATTTCTTTAAAACCGCATTTGAGGCCGCGTTTTCCACGTCCGCTTCCGCATGCAGTCTGTCAAGCGCCGTTTCCGAAAAGATAAAGTCCACAACCTTGGTCAACGCCTCGGTACAAACGCCTTGGTTCCAGCGGGCGGGATCTACTCTGTATGCGATCTTGCCCAGTCTGTCATTTTCCACGTCGAATACTTCTATAATCCCGATCACTCGATGATCATCTTTGCTTTCGATCCCCCATATGAAATCATGGGTCGGTTTGCGCTTGACATTAGGTCTCGGGTCGATAAACAGCAGTTCCGGATTTTTCTCGTCTTTGTTTGCAGGCCGTCCCCAATATTTATATATAGCGTCCGACCCCAGCCATCCGCGCAGATCATCAACGTCGTCCGGCGTCAGTTTGCGCAAAATGAGCCGTTTTGTTTCAAGCTCGGGGATCCACAAACATTCTTTCAGCATAGATATCTCCTGTTTTCATTCTCGCAGAGGACAATATCGCTCAATCGAAGGTGAAGCAGTCGAACTCGGCCTCGCCGCCGCCCGAAAACTCGAAGTACACCGCCCTTTTGCCAATGACCCCTGCCGTCAGCGGCGCGCGGTGCTCGGTCTCGCCGGGTTTTATCTCAAACTCCGCGATCACCCTGCCGCGGAAACTGTCGACGCGCACCTTAACGCTCATCGGCTTGTCTGCAGAGGCGCTGACCGTCACCGTCTTCGGGGCGCTTGTGCCGAATTGCAGATACCTAAGCCCCACAGTTGTGCCGTCCTTTATCCCGACAACCGGCGCGGAGACCCCGTCGACCTGTTCATATACCGGCTTTACATACGCCTGCCGGAGCGGGCTGATGTGGCAGGCATACCCCGCCGAGATGATCTTATAGGCGTCAAGACCGTTCACCGAAGCGCCGGAGGAGGTCTCTTCGACCGGCTTTGAGCTCACCGGCTCGCCGTTTACATAGGTGATGTCGCCGATGTAGATCTTCCCGTCTTGGCCCATTGCGATGTCCACCGGCTCGATCATTCCCTGCCGCGCGAACTCGTCGGTGCCGGTGTGGCGGTGATAGAAGATGTACCACTGCCCGTTGATCTCGACGAGGCCGCCGTGGTTGTTGCCCCAGCGGTAGGTCTGCTGCCCCGTGCCGTCGGGGAGCTTAATTATCTCTCCGCCGTTGAAGCTTATGTCCCCGCCCTCCTTAAAGCCGTCGAGCGGGCTGTCCGACCACTTATAGCTCAAAAAGCCGTTGCAGGGCTCATATACCCCGAGCTCCGGAACAGGGGTCATATAGCGCTTAGAGTACACATAGACGTACTTCCCGTTTATCTTTCTCGGGCTCGAAGCCTCGAAGAACGCGTCCCGAAGGTCGATATGCTCTTTGTCGGCGTTGGGGTTCCAGCCGTCCGGGACGTGCCCCATCGGGTGAGCGCGCAGGGTGCCCTCTTTAATAGTCGCCATGTCGTCCTCAAGCTCGGCGCAGTAGCAGGAGCAGAATCCCCAGTAGGCGTAAACTCTGCCGTCGTCGTCCACTAAGACCCCGGGGTCAAAGCCCAATTTCGTTGGCTTGGGGTCGGTAAAGGGCCCGGCGGGGTTCTTGGACGAAGCGACCATCACCCTGCCGCCGCAGCATTCCGCCGCGTAGAGATAAAACGTGTCGCCCTTTTGCACCACGTCCGGCGCATAGAGCACCGAGCCGTCGGTCGCAGTGTAGCATACCCCGTGGTATTTCCAGTCGGTCAGATCGTCCACGGGAGCGCTCCAGACCACCTGGTCGCGCCCGCAGTAGGCGGTCTTAAGGGTGTCGTGCGAGCCGTAGACGTAAACGCGCTTTTCGCCGTTGTACTCAAATACGCGCGGCTCGCCGTCGGGAATGTGCTCCCAAAGGGGGAGATATGGATTTGCGGATCTTAAACGTTGTTTCATAGCGGTCTCCTTATTTTAAATATTTTTCTATTGATTTTTTTGCCGACCTGAGAATTTCGGCCAGCGCCTTGAGCTCGTTTGCGCCGCACCCCTCAAGCTCCGCCGCGATGCCGTCTATAAGCGACACCCGCCCCGAGGTCTCGCGCCCGTATAAAAGGTCGTCGCAGCGCACCTCGAGCGCCTCGGCCAGCGATACCAAGACCGGCAGGCTGAGCTTTGTGTTTCCCGTCTCGATGTGGCTCATGTGGGTGACGGAGATACCGACCTTTTCCGCGAGCTGATCCTGCGACAGCCCGCTCGCCTTCCTGAATTTTCTGATTCTTTGCCCTATTTCAAAATAATTCACAACTTTTCCGCCTTTCTAAGTAAAATACACTTGCATTATAAAGGCAGTTTCAATCAGTACTCCCCATACTCCCCGGCGAGCATCAGCAGCGAGAACATATACAGGCAGTTGTCGTAATACCTTCTCTTGCCGGTGCGAAGGGGCATTTCAAAAAACTCCCTGACGAGGCGCTCCGAAAGCTCCCGCTCGTCTTCGTTCGCGCCGTCGATCGCCGCTATCGAGGCCGCGGCCTTCGTCGCCTTTATCGCCACCGGGTGCATAGCCTTCTCCTCGGTCAGCGTTCCGTCCGGGTGGGGGACGGCGTCCCAGCTCTCCCCCGCGTTTTCAAAATATTTCTGCACCATGCGGCACTCGCCCGGCTGCCAGGGGTCTTTTTTGTTCCACGCCCAGTCGAGCGCGATGTTATACACCGTTCTGTAGCTGTCCGAATAGTGCAGCCCTGCGTTCGGGTTGAAGCTTTTTTCTAAGACCGTGCCGTCGAAGTTCGCGTAATCGCTGCAAAGCCCGGTCTCGGGGTGGCAGGCGAGGTGGAGATACTCCCTGCTCGCCTGCGCCGCTTTAAGCCAGAAATCGCGGTCGCGTTCGTCGCAGTTATCCGCAAAGAGCTCATAAAAATGCGGCAGGTGATATGACGCGTCGGTAAACGGGCAGCCGGGGACGAATTTTATCAGATAGTTGTCGCTTGTCCACATCGGTGCGCCCTCTTTATCCCCCTCGCCGCCGCGGTGAATACAGTCGCGGAGGATGGTTTTCGCCCACTCCGAATAGTTATAGATCCCCTCGCCGTCGCCCCAGCGGTGAGAGGCGAAGATAAGCGCCATGGCGTAGTACTCCTCGCCGTCGGGGGCGGGGCCGTAGGCGTTTTTCGTTCCGTCCGGCTTGCATGACCACGCGAAATACCCGGCGTTTTTGCCCTCGGGCATATACATATTGGTCATCGACCACTTCCATATGCGGTCGAATTCCTCCTTTTTGCCGAGCTGCACGCATATCATCATGCCGTAGGACATTCCCTCGGTGCGCGCGTCGACGTTGCCGGTGTCCTCGATGTAGCCCATATCCTCCCCAACGGGGTGATAGATACGCTCATCCTCGCTGCCGTAAAACATCGCGTCAAAGGTATCGCTTATCTTTTTTTGTATTCTCTCCTCGGGTATGCCGAGCTTAGAAAGCAGGTTTTCGGTCCTCCTCATTTTTCTTCCTCCTTTTTCCTTTCGTATTCTCTGAGCTTCGATTCGAGCAGCGCCCACTCCTCCTCCGTCTCGATGGGGTGAAGGGCGAGGGTCTTGTCCTCGGGGTCGAATATCGAGGCGTAGACCTCGGTGTTGCCCTTTTCGTCGAGAGTGTTTTCGGTGTAAACGATGTAGCAGACCCCGGTCGCGGTGTTTTTGAAGGTGAAAAGCACGTCGACGTCCATTATCTCGTTTTGCTCGTTTATCACGGTCATAACAGCCTTCTCGGCCATATATCTTCCTCCTTGTCGGGTGATGTCGGGTGATACAGAAATTTTACCATATCCCCGCGCATATTTCAACGGTATTTTTTCATCTTGAATATGACTTTTCTTGCAAAAAGGCAGAAAAACCGGGCAGGGGGTGCATACCTGCCCGTATTGTATTACTGTTCAAGAGTAGGAGCTTCGCCCTCCGGCATATCCGGGGGAGCTTCTCCGTCCGGCATTTCGGGGCGCCCTCCCCATTGGCCGAAGCCGCCCTGCGGAATGTCCTGCGGATCTCCGCGGCCGCCCATCGGGTTCTTCTTGCCCTCGCCCATCGTGCCGTCAAGGCCGCCCTGCATGCCGAAGCGCATACCTCCGCGCGAGCCGCCGATACCTACCGAGCCGTAGGAGCTTAGCCCCGCGGTCTCAAGAGTTACGGAGCAGATCTCGTTTCCGCCCGAATAGGAGCCGCCCGAGCATACCCCGAAGCTTGCCTCGCCCGAGTATTTTCCGCCCGCAGAGACGGTATAGGTCCCGCCGCTCACAAGATCAGGCGAGCCGAAGACGATGTTCCCGGTGTCCTTTTCGAGCTTAAAGACGAACTCGCTGCCCTCGCCCGAGACCGACACATAGGTGCCCGCAGAAAGAGTGCCGTCAAAGGTCACCGAAAGGGCGTTGAGGCTTAAATTGTCGGGAGCCTGCGCCATCTGCGGCGAGCCCGCGGCAAACAGAAGCCCTCCGTCGTAGTGGAAATCGCCCGCGTAGTCGATAGCGCCGTCTCCGCCCGAGGTCGGACCCGCGACGATGAGCGTTCCGCCCGACATATAGATGTCTCCGTTCGAGTCTATGCCGTCGCCCTGCGAGTTGATGTAGACGAACCCGCCGGATATCCCGAGATAAGACCCGTCGCTTTCAAACATCATGTTCTCGCCGCTCGAATCGTTTCCGCCAGAGGCGTTGATGCCGTCGTCGTCCGCGACGATATACACCTCGCCGCCCGAAATTTCGACCAGCGCGGCCTCGAGACCCTCGTGGCAGTCGGGCATTTCGACCTTGCCGCCGCTTATATAAATATTTCCGTCCGAGTGAACGGCGTCGTCTCCCGTAGATACCGAGATCTCGCCGCCAGAGATATTTATGTCTCCCGCCGAGTGGAACGCGTCGTCGGAGGTGTCGATGATAATGGTGCCGCTGTTCACGGTTATCCCCGCGAGGTTCGATTTGAAGCCCTTCCGCGAGCTCTCGGAGTAGGCGCTCTGCGCGCCGTTATCCCCCGCGCGAAGGCTCATCGAGCAGCTGTCCACCGTAATTCCGCGCTCGGTCTGAACGCAGTCGCCCCCGGTGGTGTAAAGGTAGATGTTCGAGTTTTTGAAGCTCGCCCAGCCGAGGCTTACGTCCTTTTCCTGCGTCGAGCGCAGGCAGTCGCCCGCGGCGGTGACCTTAAGCTCCGAATTTTCGACGTAAAGGCTGTCCTTGCCGTTAATGCCGTTGTTAGAAGCGCTCACCTCGACCGTGGTGTTTAAGATCTGCAGGGTGTCCTTCCCGATTATCCCGGAATTATAGACCCCGTTGACCCGAAGCGAGCCGGTGCCGCGAATGACAAGGTCGCCCTTCGAGAATATGCAGGCGTTGGGCTCCTCCTCGGCGGCGTTGCAGTATTCAAGGCTGTAGTCATAGCTTTCGCCGTCGGTGAAGATATTCTCGCTCTCGCCGTTTAAAAGAAGCGTGACCGACGCGGCCTTATATACATAAAGAGGTGAAGAGTTTTTCGAGGTCACGTTCACGCCGTCCAAAAGAAGCACTACGTCCTGACCCTTGGCATTTACGACGATGCGCCCGTCGTCAAGCTCTCCCGTTAAGCGGTAGACCCCGCTCTGGACGATGATGACGGTGTTGCCCTCGGCGGCCGCGCCCCCGCCGGTGACGGTTATATCCGAGCCGTTGAACTCGATAAGCGTGTCGCCGAGCTCATTTGTGGTCTTTACCGGCGCGGTGGAATCGGGGAGATTTGCCTCGTCCATCATGTCTATCTCGGGGACTGAATTTTCGGAATTTCCGCCGTTTTGGGAGAAAACGCCTCCTCCCCCGGGGGAGAGGAAAATAAACGCCGCCGCGCAGAGAACTATCACGAGAACCGCGATCAGGATTATTGCCGGCGCTGCGGAACTTTTTCTTTTCAAAAAGATCACTCCTTATTATTTCGGTCTTCGTTTCAATTATATCAGACCCGCCGCCGATGTCAACTTTAATTCCGAAATTTTAATCGAATCTTCATAATTTTTCATCTTTGTGAAAATTATTTCCCGCCGTTTTCAACTGCGCTTTTCATGGCTTCGTCAAACTCGGGGCAGACCTTTGAAAGCCTTATCGGCCTTCCGTTTTTTCCGACAAAGCAGTGCTCCGACACGCCCTCAAAGACCGGCGTGCCGTCCCGTTTTGACATTTTATAGCCGACCTTTAGCCGCGCGCCCTTATACTCCAAAACCTCCGCCGAGATCTCGATGACGTCGGAAAATGTGGTCGGGGAGAGATAGCAGCAGCTTAAGCCGATGACGGGGGAGAAAAGCCCGAGCTCCTCCAGTTTTTCATAAGGCCAGCCGAGCTTTTCGAGCAGGTCGACCCTTGCCTCCTCCATAAAGCGGATATAGTTCGAGTGGTGGGTGAGCCCCATTTTGTCCGTCTCGTAATACATCACCCGGTGAAGATACTTTTCCATCACTCTATACCGAAATACTTCGCGGCGTTATAGTAGCACACGCCCTCGACTATCCTTTTGAGGCGCTTTTCGTCGTTCGGGTACTCTCCGTTCTCGACGAGCTCGCCGAGCATGTTGCAGAATATCCTGCGGAAATACTCGTGGCGGGTATAGCTCAAAAAGCTGCGCGAATCGGTGAGCATACCGACGAAACCGCCGATGGGAAGCAGGTTTGAAAAGCTCCGAAGCTGCGCCTCCATGCCGAATTTTGTGTCGTTGAACCACCACGCCGCGCCGTGCTGGACCTTCATTATGCCCTCCTCGCCCGGGAAGGACCCCGCGACGGTGTCCAAAAGCTCGTTGTCGGCGGGGTTGAGGGAGTAAAGTATCGTCTTCGGGAGGCACCCGCGGCTGTCGAGGTCGTTTAAGAGCCCGGTTACCGCTTCCCCGCCGTTGTCGGTCCTTATGCAGTCAAAGCCGGTGTCGGGTCCGAGCATTTTTGTGTAGCGGGAATTGACCCTGCGCTGGCAGTTGTAGTGCAGCTGCATGACTACCCCGAGGCGGGCATATTCCGAGCCGCAGTGCAAAAGCATCGCGGTTTTGAACTTATCTGCGTCCTCCCGGGTCACGGGTTTTCCGAGCATCGCGTCCGCAAAGATCCTCTCGATTTCGTCCTCATCGGCAGGCGAATATACGGCATAATCAAGGCCGTGATCGGTGGCCTTGCAGCCGTGCGCGCAGAAATATTCAAGACGGTTCGTGAGGGCTTTCATGATATCCCGTGCGGAATTTATTTTGATATCGGCCGCTTTCCCGAGCTTTTCAAGATACTCGCTAAACCCGGGTTTATCGATGTTTAAAGCGTTATCCGGACGGAAGGAGGGCAGCACCAGCGTCTCAAAAGACCTGTCCTCGCGGATCTTTTCGTGCCACTCGAGTCTGTCGGCGGGGTCGTCGGTGGTGCCGATCATCTTCACCCCCGAGCGCCGAATAATGCCGCGCGCGCTCATGTCGGGGCGCTTTAAGGCGGCGTTGCAGATGTCGTAGATCTCGTCGGCGGTGTCCTCGGAGATGTCGAGGTCGCAGTCGAAATACCGCTTCAGCTCGAGGTGGGTCCAGTGATACATCGGGTTCCCGGGAGCGCTCGCCAAAGCCTCGCAGAAGCGCCGAAAACGCACCCTCGGCTCGGCCCCGCCGGTGATCTCGCTTTCCGGGGCGCCCGTCATTCTTTCGAGCCGCCACTTGTAGTGATCCCCTCCGAGCCAGACCTCGGTGATGTCGGAAAAGCGCTTGTCAAGGGCTATCTCCATCGGCGAAATGTGGCAGTGGTAGTCGATTATCGGCAGCCCCTCGGCGTATTCGTGATAAAGCCTCCGCGCCGCCTCGCTCTTTAAAAGAAAGTTGTCGCAAATGATTGACATGTCAAGACCTCCTTGGTGTTTTGGGGATATTATACTACAGATTGAGGGGAAAATCAAGGTGGGGGAACACGGATTCAATGGTAGTATGAAAACATGGGGACTTTCATGACCCCCAAAAAAGAACCCCCTCCCGGGGGCTCTTCCTATATATTCAGCAGCGTCTGCGCAATAATAAAGTACGCCAGCAGGGACACCGCGTCGACTATGGTCGTGATGAACGGGCTCGCCATGACCGCCGGGTCGAAGCCTATCGCCTTGGCTGCTATCGGCAGCGAGCAGCCGATAATTTTCGCGATGAACACCGCGACTATCATCGTCAGGCACACCACCAGCGCCACCGTCACCGTTATCGCGGAGTTCCCGAGGATCAGCCTGTCGACAAGAAGCATCTTCCCGAAGTTCACCGCCGCGAGGACCGCTCCGCAGATGACCGCCACCCGTATTTCCTTCCAGATGACCCGCAAAACGTCTTTAAGCTCAATGTCGCCGAGCGAAAGCCCGCGGATTATCGTGACGCTTGCCTGTCCGCCCGCGTTGCCGCCGGTGTCCATCAGCATCGGTATGAACGCGGTCAAAACAACGCTCGTGGCGAGCTTGTCCTCGAACCCCGTGATTATCATTCCCGTGAAGGTCGCCGAGACCATTAAAAGCAGCAGCCACGGTATCCTTTTTAAAAACGTCTCGAAAACGCCGGTCTTGAAGTAAGGCTTGTCGGTCGGGACGATAGCCGCCATCTTTTCGATATCCTCGGTGTTCTCGTCCTGCAAGACGTCGATGGCGTCGTCGACCGTCACGATGCCGACGATGCGGTTCTCGCCGTCGACCACCGGGATAGCCAGAAGGTCGTATTTCGCGAACGCCGCCGCGACGGCCTCCTTGTCCTCCTTGGTGCCGACCGATATGACGTTCGTGTCCATGATGTCCCCGACGACCGTCTCATACGAGGCGGTGAGAAGGTCCAAAAGCGACACCACGCCGACGAGCTTTCTCTCCTCGGTCACATAGCAGGTGTATATCGTCTCCTTCGCGACGCCTACCTGTCTGATTTTTTGGAAGCACTGCTCGACGGTCATGTCCTTTTTGAAGTAGACGTATTCGGGAGTCATAAGGCTGCCGGCCGAATCGTCGGGATAGGCCAAAAGCTCGTTAATCTGCGCTCTCGTGCGCGAGTCGGTGTTCTTTAGGATCCTGTTGACGATATTCGCGGGCATTTCCTCGATCAGAGTCACCGTATCGTCCAAAAACAGCTCGTCTATGACTTCCTTGAGCTCGCGGTCGGTAAACGCCAGAATCAGCTGCTCCTGCTGGTCCGAGTCGATATAGGCAAACGCCTCGGTTGCAAGCTCCTTCGGAAGAAGTCTGAACAGCGCGATAACGTCCCTTCCGTCGGCGCTTTCGATGATATTCGCGACGTCCGCGGGGTTCATCTGCCCCATGATGGTCTTGAGCTCGGCAAATTTTTTCTGCCGATAGAGGTTCATAATGACCTCAAAAAGCGTAGTCTGTTCCAATATTTTTCCTCCTTAACAATAAAATAAGACACAACAAACCGTGGGAAGGCAGCTGCCTTCCCACACCGTCTGTAATGCCTCGCGGAGGGTATATACGGCTATGAGCCCGAACGCGGCAGGCTTAGCTGTATTCTACCTCGCGGGGTACTGCCGGCGTCCATTTACTCACATCCTTTTAAAAATAATGTCGCATTTGCGCTTAATATATTTTATACAAAAATCCCCGACTTGTCAACCCCGCCTGGGGCGAAAACAGAAAAAATTTTTTTAGGGCTTTTATTTGGACAGATCATGTGCTATAATAGAAAGCGGGGGAGGGGATTACACTTTTTTGGAGGATAAAATGACCGATCAGGAATTCATGTCCGTCAAGAGGGCGGCGCTTAAAAAATATTTCGACAACCTGAACCCGATGCAGCAGGAGGCGGTATTTACCGTCAACGGCCCGCTCCTCATTCTTGCCGGCGCGGGCAGCGGAAAGACCACCGTTTTGGTCAACCGCGTCGCGAACATGATCTACTTCGGGAACGCCTACAACGACGCCACCCGCTTTTCGGGCGTCAGCGCCCAGGACGAGCAGTTTTTGAAGGACTACGCCGCCGGGCTCACCCGGGACAGCGAGCGCCTTAAGCAGATAACCGCCGTCGACTGCGTGAACCCCTGGAACATCTTGGCGATCACCTTCACGAACAAGGCCGCCTCCGAGCTAAAGACCCGCCTCGGGCTGATGCTCGGCGAGAGAGCCGACGGCATTATGGCCGCGACCTTCCATTCTGCGTGTGTAAGGATACTACGCCGCGAGATAGAAAACCTCGGCTACGCTTCGAGCTTTACGATATACGACACCGACGACTCGGTCAGGGTGATAAAATCCTGCCTCGAGGACATGAATATCTCGGACAAGCTCTTCGCCCCGAAGATGATTCTCTCCGAGATCTCCCACGCGAAGGAATCGGAAATTTCCGCCGACGACTACATACTGTCAAATCAGAACGACTACCGCAAAAAGCGCATCGGCGAGGTCTATAAGGCATACCAGTCGAGGCTCAAATCGGCAAACGCGGTCGACTTTGACGACATAATCCTTTTAACGGTCAGGCTTTTCGACAGCTTCCCCGACGTTCTGGAGCACTACCAGAACCTGTATAAATATATCCTCGTCGACGAGTATCAGGACACCAACACCGTGCAGTACCGGCTGGTATCGCTGCTCTCACAAAAGCGGAAAAACATCTGCGTTGTCGGCGACGACGACCAGTCAATCTATAAATTCCGCGGCGCGACGATAGAAAATATCTTAAGCTTTGAAAACCAGTTTGAAAACGCCAAGGTCATTCGCTTGGAGCAGAACTACCGCTCGACCCAGAACATCTTAAACTGCGCGAACGGGGTCATAAAAAACAACCGTTCCCGAAAGGGAAAATCGCTCTGGACTTCGGGCGACGACGGCGACAAGGTAGTAATTTACAGCGCCGCGAGCGAGCAGGGCGAGGCAAGGTTCGTCGCGCAGACCATCTATGACGGCGTGAAAAACGGCGGAAAATGGAGCGACAACGCGGTTTTGTACCGCATGAACGCGCAGTCGAACGCCATCGAGCGGGCGCTTATGGCGGCGGGGATAAGCTATAAGGTCATAGGCGGCGTGAAATTCTACGAGCGCAAGGAGATCCGCGACATCATCGCCTATCTATCGATCATCAACAACGAAAACGACATCGTCCGCCTTCGCAGGATAATCAACGAGCCGAAGCGCGGCATAGGCGACGAGAGCGTGAATAAGTTAGAGGCGGTCGCCTCCGGCCTCGGCGAGAGCCCGATGGCGGTAATGCGCCGCGCGGGGGACTATCCCATGCTGTCGAGGGTCGCGGGGAAGCTTTCCGACTTCGCCTCTATGTTAGACGAGCTTAAGCAGGCCGCCGAGACCGAGGAGCTCGATACGCTTTTGGACATTCTCATGGAAAAGACCGGCTATCTCAATATGCTCCGCTCGCAGGGCGAGGAGGGCGCGGGCAGGCTCGAAAACATCGAGGAGCTCAAGTCCACCATGGTGAACTACTCCCAGAACGCCGATGAGCCCTCTCTTTCCGGCTTCCTGGAGGAGATAGCGCTTTACACCGACATCGACAGCTTAGATACCGACGCCGACGCGGTCACCCTCATGACGGTGCACGCGGCAAAGGGTCTCGAATTCAACAACGTATTCGTCGTCGGCATGGAGGAGAACATCTTCCCGTCCTCCCGTTCGACCGACACCGAGGAGGACACCGAGGAGGAGCGCAGGCTCTGCTACGTCGCGATAACGCGGGCGAAAAAGCGGCTCTACATATGCAGTGCGAGGCAGAGAATGCTCTTCGGCCAGACCCAGTACAACAAGCCCTCCCGCTTCGTGGGCGAGCTCCCGAAGGAATACTGCGTCAAAAAAACCGAGGGACAGCCGCAGGGCGCTTCTTCCGGCTCATCAGGCGCAAGAGCGGCATATCAGACCTCCGGCTTCGGCTCTTCTCAGGCTCCCGGCGTGCGCACTTCCTCTCAGGCGGTGTTTAACGTCGGCGACAGGGTATCCCACAACGTCTTCGGCGAGGGAGTCGTCGTCAAGTCGGTGAAGATGTCTAACGATACCCTTTTGGAGATCGACTTCGAGAGGGTCGGCAAGAAAAAGATAATGGCAAACTTTGCTAAAATAAGAAAGGTCGGGCAGCAATGAACTACGACAAATACATCACCCCGAATATGCTTAACCTCACCGACCCCTATGCGGTGAAGATACTTCTCTGCTACTTTCTTCGTCAGATAAACCGCCCGATAACCCCGAACCAGCTCGCCGAAATAGCCACCGACGACGGTATAGTCAACTACTTCGTCTACACCGAGGCGATAAACGAGCTTTTGGAGGCCGGTACTATCACCCTCGAGGAAGAAAACGGCGAGGAGTTCTACGTCCTTTCCGAGATAGGAAAATTCGGGGCGGAGGACTTCAAGAGCATGGTGCCGAAAAGCTTTCGGGACAAAATTTTGGGCTCGGGGCTGAAATTCTTCGCGAAGATGAAAAACCAAAACGACGTGAGCGTTCTTGTCTCCGAGCAGGAAAAAGGCTATCTCGTCACGGTGCACTGCAGCGAGGGCGGGCTGACCTTAATGGACCTCAAGCTCTACGCGCCGGACAGAGAGCAGGCGGAGCTTTTGCGGGACAAGATAGCGCAGAACCCGGTCGATTTTTACTCCCGCGTTCTTGATTTTGCGCTTGAAAACCCCGAGTATAAGCCGGAGGTAAGGGAGGTAGAGCTGTGAACGGAAGCTTTTTCGCGCTCTGCTCGCGAATGAAATACATCGACCGCTGGGGGCTGATGAGAAACTCCCGCGAGGAAAACATCGCCGAGCACTCCCTCGAGGTCGCGATGCTTACCCACCTTCTCTGCGAGCTTAAAAACCGCCGCTTCGGGGGCAGCGTCGACACCGACAAAGCCGTCATGCGGGCTTTATATCACGACGTTCCCGAGATCATCACCGGCGACATGCCCACCCCGGTCAAATATTACGACCCCGGCATCCGCGAGGCTTATAAAAGGGTCGAGGCGGCGGCGGTAGATAAGCTTTTGGACTGCATTCCCGAGGATCTTCGCGATGCCTACCGCCCGGTCCTCAACGAGCTTGACGGCGAGGAGGAGAAACTCGTCAAGGCAGCCGACAAAATTTCCGCACTGATAAAGTGCATTGAGGAGCGCCGAAGCGGCAACACCGACTTTTCGGAGGCCGAGGCCGCGACTCTTAAGAGCATAAAGGCGATGGGGCTTAAGGAGGCCGACGTCTTTTTAGAGGAGATCCTGCCGCTATACTTCCTGACCCTCGACGAGCAGACGGGATAAATTACTGTCGGAAAAATTTTCATGCCCGTCCTCTATTGCAAAGAGCGCGGGCAGATGATATAATATAGTAAGATCACATTTTGGGGGAGGCTTTACGGTGGACAGTTCCGACGAAAGATCCAAGCGCTCGAAAACCGGCTTTGCCGCCGGCGTCTTCGGGATAGTATCGAACATCGCGGCTTTTGCGGTAAAAACCGCTGCGGGCGCGGCCGCGGGCAGCGTCACCGTCGTCGCCGACGCGGTAAACAGCCTTACCGACGCGGGCTCGTCCGTCCTGACGCTCATAGGCTTTAGGCTCGCCTCGAAGCCTGCTGACCGCGAGCACCCCTACGGCCACGCGAGATACGAGGACATAACCGCGCTCCTGATTTCGGTAATAATGCTTCTTGCGGGACTTATTTTTGCAAAAAACTCCGTTGAGAAGATAATCACCCCGACCCCGCTCGCCTTCGGGATCTGGACTTATGTCTCGCTTCTCTGCGCCATCGCGATAAAGCTCGCCCAGTGCGCCTATTATCTCAGCTGCGCGCAAAAGACCGACTCGGGTGCTTTGAAGGCCGCCGCGCAGGACTCGAAAAACGACGTCATCATAACCTCCTCGGTGCTTTTAAGCGTCATCGTCATGCACCGCTTCTCGGTGAATATCGACGGTTGGACGGGGCTTCTGGTCTCGCTCATAGTGATACGCTCCTCGGCGCTGACCTTAAAAAGCGCCATCAGCCCGATGCTCGGCTCCTCTCCTCCCGAGGAGATGATTAACGGGGTGGTCGAAATAATCTCGGAGCGCCCCGAGATCTTAGGCTATCACGACCTCGAGATACATAACTACGGCTCGGGCGTGAACTTCGGCTCGGTGCACTGCGAGGTCGACGGCGAGAGGAAGATAAAGGAAATTCACAGTGTTTTCGACGGCATAGAAAACGAGGTGCGCGAGCGGCTCGGCGTGGTGCTCACAATTCATGCCGACCCCGTCGCGGCGGAAACGGAGGACAGCGTTGAAAAGATTTAAAAAAGGCGATATCTGCCTTATCGGGATATTTCTGGCGCTTGTTCTGATCAACGCGCTCTCGTGGATTTCTACCGGCTTTTCGGACTTTTACGTCCAAAAGATCTACCCCGTCATAAGCGCCCCGTTCATCTTTTTAATGGGGCATATCGGCTTCTCTGTCGGTGAGATAATGATAATAATCTTCGTCCTGATGGCCGTGATAGGCATTCCCGCGGTGATAATCTTCGTCATCGTCAAGCGAAAGGACCCCAAGAAGACCAAAACGGTCCTTATCGGCTCGCTTCGGGTTTTAAGCTGGATCCTCGCCTATATCTTCGCGACCGAGACCCTCGGCTGCTTCGTGATGTATCACTGCACCACCTTCTCGGACAGATATTTCGAGCCCACCGAGCACACCGAGGAGCTTCTTTTAGACACCCTCGGGGCGTTCTCGCAGCGTATAGCCGATATCGAGCCGCGACTTACCCGCGACCAAGACGGCTACATAGTGCTTTCAAAAGACCCCGATGAGGACTGCAAGGAAGCTATGAAAAAGCTCGGCGAGGAGTACAGCCAGCTAAAAGGCTACTATCCGAACCCCAAGCGCATAATAAACTCCTTTTTCATGGCGCAGGAGGGGATAATCGGGCTTTACATACCCTTCGCCTTCGAGGCGACATATAACCGCGACATTCAGCCCATCGCCGTCCCCGCGACGGTCTGCCACGAGCTTTCCCACCTTAAGGGGATAATCCAGGAAAACGAGGCGAGCTTCACCGCCGTCATCGCCTGCTTAAAATACGGCAGCGACGAGCTTAAATACTCGGCCTGCCTCGACGCGTTCTACTATCTCTATAAAAACGCCCTCGAGCTCAAGGGCACCGACTATGAGGACAGGCTCTGGGAGGCGGTCGCCGTCGTGCCGCAGAACGTCTGGGACTATGACATCGGCTCCTACCGCGCCGATTACTGGGAGAAAAACGCCGACAAGGAGATCATCCCGACCGAGACGGTAAGCGCGATATCCGACGCCTTCACCGAGGCGAATCTCACCATGAACGGTGTAAAGGACGGCATAAACGCCTATAACCGCGTGGTGGAGCTTCTGATGGACTACTACGCCTCGGGCGGTCAGGTTTAAGCTTAGGATATATCATTTTTTATAGCATTTTTTGCAAATCCGCTGCAACTTTTTGCAAAATTAGCTTTTAATGTTGACTTTTCTGTTCATTTGTGAGAAAATAAAAGCAGGGTAATTCCCTTGAATTTAAAGGAGGAATTTTTATGAAAAAAATCATAGCCATGGC
Organism: uncultured Clostridia bacterium; assembly: GCA_947624745.1. Classification (GTDB taxonomy): domain Bacteria; phylum Bacillota; class Clostridia; order Oscillospirales; family Ruminococcaceae; genus Faeciplasma. Next base: position 27,363 of record CANQLR010000021.1, read on the forward strand.
TGTTGCCCTCGTTATGGTACTTTCTCTCGGCGTTACCGTTTTTGCCGCCGACGAGTACGAGGCTAAGCTTATGTTCACCGCCAACGGCTGGTATCCGAGCCTTATGGCGAACGACGACCCCGCGCAGGATAACCGTCCGACCGTGACAGTTACCGGCGACGGCACCTACACCATCGAGACGTCCGACGCCGCCGGCACCGCAGGCGTTCTGATCTTCTGCATCGACTTCATCGGCATGCACGCCGATCATCCCGACGCCACCGTTACCCTCGACTCCATCGAGGTCGACGGCGAGGCCAAGGAATTCGACGCTTCCAAGATCCTCTACGGAGACATCGAGGAAAACGGCAACCTCAGAATCGAAGTCCGCAACGAATACGGCGCCACCAAGGACGACGCCCCCTTCAACGCGAACACCTTCATGGTAAAGGACACCCTTAAGGTAACCTTCACCGTTTCGGGTCTCGGGTCCGCCGAGGAGGAAGCCCCCGCCGAGGCCGAGACTACCGCCGAAGCCGAAGCTCCCGCAGAGGCAGAGGCCCCCGCAGAAGCCGAAGCTCCCGCCGAGGCTGAAGCTCCCGCCGAGACGACATCTGCCGCTCCTTCGACCGGCATAGCCTTCATTGCTATCCCCGCCGTAGCCGCTTTGGCAGCCATCGCGGTATCCAAGAAGCACTAAACAAAATTAAGCGTAAAAGCCCTCTTTAACGGAGGGCTTTTTGCCTATTCGGACAAATTCGGAGGAAAATATGTATAGTCTAAAAAAGGAGCTTGAGGAGCTCATAAGGTTCGAGGTCGAAAACAGAAAATTCTCCTCGGGCGCGAACATTCTGGTCATCAAGGACGGCAAGGAGCTCGCCTACGCCGAATACGGCTGGCGCGACCTTGAAAACAAAATTCCCTTTTCCCGCGACACGATAGTTCGGCTCTATTCGATGTCGAAGCCGATAACCGCGGCGGCGGTGATGATACTTGTGGATCGGGGTCAGCTCGACCTCGCGGACTGCCTTTGCTGGACGATGCCGGGCTGGAGCGAGGCGTATTATCTCGCCCCCGACGGCAGCAGGGTCAAATCGGGCAGCCAGATAATGATAAAGGACCTTATGAATATGACCTCGGGCCTGCCGTATCCCGGCGGCGAGGGGAGCTCATTGCAGGTCGCGGAGATCTTCACCGAGCTTGACCGCAGGCTCAAAACCGACGACCCGATGAGCACCGGCGAGCTTGTAAGGCGGCTCGGCAAGGTCGACCTTTGCTTCGCGCCGGGCGAGAGGTTCATGTACGGCACCTCGGCCGACGTTCTCGGGGGAGTGATCGAAAACGTCACCGGCATGAGCTTCGGCGAATTTCTCAAAAAGAACATCTTCGACCCCCTCGGGATGTGCGACACCGGCTTCTGGGTCCCCGAGGAGAAGCGCCAAAGGCTCGCCAAGGTCTACCGCACGAATTACGCCGAGTGGCGAGTCGAGCACTGCCCGACGAACCACCTCGGCATAGATTACGAATTGAGCCGCGAGCCCGCGTTCCAGTCGGGCGGCGCGGGGCTGGTCTCGACGCTCGACGATTACGCGAAATTCGCGGCGATGCTCCTCGGCGGGGGAGAGCTGAACGGCGTTCGGGTTCTATCCGAGGCCGCTGTCAGGTATATGACCTCCCCGAGCCTCACCGACAGGCAGAGGCAGACCCTTGATTGGGCGGGGCTTCAGGGCTACAGCTACGGGAACCTGATGAGAAACCTCGTCGACCCGGGCCAGGCGGTCACGATGAGCGAAAAAGGGGAGTACGGCTGGGACGGCTGGCTCGGCTGCTACTTCGCGAATTTCCCAAGCAGCAATATGACGATCCTCCTCGGCACCCAGCGCACCGACTGCGGCACCTCCGCCCTCTCAAGAAAAACGGTCAATGTCGTGAGAAGAGCAATAGGGGAGGGGAGGTAAGCCTCTCCCATACGGGTAACCTACTTAAATAATTTTGGGAGCGTTACGGTAAAATTTTCGGGAGGCTCTTGACTTTTTCGGCATAATTGCGTATAATAATATTGTAAGAAATTCAGAATTTCCGAAAAGGAGTGATAATTATGCTGGCAGAGATCAGAGGGCGCTCGCAGATCACGATACCCGCCGAAATAATAAAAAGCCTCGGGATATCGGAGGGCGATAAATTCGAGGTCATCGAGAAGGACGGCGGCATATTCCTGTGCCCCGTGGTCGTGTATCCGAAAGACAAGCTTGTTAGGATCGCGAAGATCATCAAGGAGTCCGAGACCGATCCCAAGGCGCAGAAGGTATTTGACAGCGTAGAGGATCTGTTTGCAGATATGGGAATAGATGTATAAGTTAAAATATACCAAGGCCTTTGAAAAGGACCTCAGATCGCTTTCCCAAAAAGAGCAGAAGGCGGCGGCGCAGAAGCTGAAGATATTGACCGAGGATCCGTTTTACCCGTCTCTGCGCGCCAAAAAGGTGCAGGGCTTGAAAAACGTGTTTGAAATGAGCGTGAATATGGATATACGGATCCTGTGGAAATATGATGAAGGTGTAATTATCCTGCTTCTGGACGTAGGACATCATAAGGATATTTTAGGAGTGTAATTCGGCAGAGGTGCAAAGTGACGTTGAAACATTAGACCAAGTAAAAATGGCACAGGTTAAAGGGTCCCCGCGAAATACGTGGATTTCGTGGGGAGTATGCCGGTAACAGTAAGCTTCGCTTCTGTCGACGCAGTGAATGAGTGACGGCATAAACAGTTATAAAAATGCCGTCGCGAACGATACGAAGTCCGCGACGGCGTGGTCTGAGCGACGGGACTTGTAACCCTAACGTAAGCGCCGCTTTCAACCGCTCGGCTTCCCTCGCGATAGCGTACCGCTTCGGTCGCCTTGCGGGAAAGCGGTCGCTTCCGTACGAAGCCAAAGCGCCCGAACCTTCTGCAAAAAGTGAATCTCCGTTGCGCTTTGACGTGGTTTCTCACCCACCACATATACACAAATAAAAAAGGACACTGATGTGTCCCCAAGGGGGCCCCGCGAAATCCGTGGATTTCGTGGGGAGTATGCCGGTAACAGTAAGCTTCGCTTCTGTCGACGAAGTGAATGAGCGACGGCATATATTCGGTTATAAAAAATGCCGTCGCGAACGATACGAAGTCCGCGACGGCGTGGTCTGAGTGACGGGACTTGAACCCACGGCCTCTACCACCCCAAGGTAGCGCTCTACCAAGCTGAGCTACACCCAGAAATTCTCGGCGCTTTTAACGCCGCAAATCATTGTACCACATCTCCGCGAAAAATGCAAGCCCTTTTTTGAAAAAAATTTAATTTTTTTGTGATTGCGCTTTCCCGACAAAAGTGTTATAATTAGTTTAAAGGTTTTGGGGAGTTTCACTACCTCCCCCGAGAAAGGAGCAGCTATGAAAGCGTTAATACTGACCTGCAACACGGGGCAGGGACACAACTCGGTCTCCGCCGCCGTTATAAATGAGCTTGAAAAAAGGGGAGTGCCCGCCGAGACCGCCGATTCGCTGGCGTTTGTTTCGGAGTGGGCGTCAAAGACGGTCTGCGAGTGGCACACGCGGCTCTACCGCTATTTCCCGAAGGCCTCGGGGCAGGGCTACAGCTTCATCGAGCAGCACCCCGAGCTTTTCGACGCGCGCTCGCCGATCCACAGGATACTGAACCTCGGGGTCGACCGCCTTTATTCCTATATTTCGGAGGGAGGGTTCGACGTCGTCATCTGTCCGCACGTCATTTCGGGGCTTATGCTGACCGAGATGATGCGCCAGTACCCCGAGGCAAGGCTTCGCACGGCGTTTATCGCGACCGACTACACCTGCTCGCCGATGGCTGAGGAGAGCTGCCTCGACCTGTATTTTATCCCCGACAAGTCGCTCATCCCCGAGTTTGAGGCGATAGGCGTGCCGAAGGAAAAAATTAGGGTGATCGACGGCATACCCGTCCGGGGCGTGTTCTATAACACCGTCCCCAAGGGCGAGGCCAAGCGCGCCCTCGGCCTTTCGGAAAATTCTCCGCACGTTCTGATGATGTTCGGCTCGATGGGCTGCGGGAATATCCCCGAGCTGACGGCTTTAATAAGCGACAGCCTTCCCGACGGCGCGGCCCTCACCGTCGTCTGCGGCACAAACACCGCCGTCAAAGATAAGCTCGGGCGTGAGCTTCCGGGGAGGAAAAACCTGCGTATAGAGGGCTTTGTGAAGGACGTTCCCGCGCTGATGGACTCGGCCGACCTGTTTATTACGAAGCCGGGCGGGCTGTCGACCGCCGAGGCCGCAGTAAAGCGCCTGCCGATGCTTTTGGACAACGCGGTCTCTGGCTGCGAGCAGTATAACCTCGAATTTTTCTGCAAAATAGGCGCCGCCGTCACCGCCGCGGGGGAGCGGGAGATCGCCGAGCTCTGCATAAATCTCCTGAACAGCCCCGAGACGCTTTTACGAATGCACGAAGCCCTTTGGCCGAGGCAGAACGCCGCCTCGCAGCTCTGCGACGAGCTTTTGAATGATTGCGGCGAGATATCCGCGCCCGAGCCGATAGCTAACGATATTAAATACTGGCGGGAGCGCACCGGGCTTTCGCAGTCCTCTGTGTCGAAAATCTTGGGGATCCCCGAGGCGACCCTTCAAAGCTGGGAGAGCGGCGAGTCGTCTCCTCCGCCGTATTTCAAGCGCCTTCTGACCGCCGAATTCAAGCGGATCGAGAGAAGGATCAAGCGCGCGGAAGAGCAGAATAACAAACATTGAGCCGGAACGCGGCATGCCCGGGCGAAAACGCCCCGCCGATTTTCCCTGTTATCGCCAAAATTCCCGACGTATAGCGCCACCCGCCTCCTTCGGACATACAATGCTAATGCGGGCCTGTATAAAGCCTCTCGAAACAGGCAACACTATCAGCATAAACCAAAGGAGGTCCCAAATGATGACAAACGTTTACCGCGGGGAGATATACTATGCAGACCTAAGCCCTGTAGTCGGCTCGGAGCAGGGCGGGATACGCCCGGTACTTATCGTTCAGAACGACGTCGGCAACCGCCACAGCCCGACCGTGATAGCGGCGGCGATAACGTCGCGGCAGGAGAAAACGCGCCTGCCGACCCATATCGAGATAGACTCGCAGTCCTGCGGGCTTGCGAAAGACAGCGTAGTGCTTTTGGAGCAGATACGCACCATTGATAAAAAGCGGCTGAAGGAGCGCATGGGTACCCTCACCCCGCAGGCGATGGATAGGGTAAATAACGCCCTGTCGATAAGCTTCGGGCTGACAGGGTTTTGAAAAATATTGAAAGGTAAGGTAAGGGCCGCAACAAAAGCGGCCCTTTGGTTTGGAGAAAAGGGTAGCACGGTATTACTTTTTGTGACAATCCCCTCCCCTTGACACCACCCCCTCCCCGTGCTATAATATCCCCATCACCCAAAGGAGGCGCGCTATGCTTAACATGACTAAGAATTTTTCCTCTCTTCTTGCCCTTGCTCTTTCCCTCATTCTTGCGATTTTTGCCCTTAATATGCCTGTTTTCGCGGCCGAGGCGGTATACGTGCCGGGCGATGAGATAACCTTTCCACAGGCGAGGCTTTATCTGACCGATGAACAGGCGGAGAATTTTTCCTCCCTTCGTCTGACCGACGCCGTTCACATTGTCGACGGCTACACCGAGCACCTTACGCCGGTTTTTGAGAGCTTTGTCGACGAAAACGGCGAGCAGGTCGAGCGGATCGCTTCAATTCAGTCTTCGGTCGTTCACGACGGCGAGGTCTGTGAGTTCGGCTATGTCGGCAGGCTGTTTTACGACCTCATGACCGGCGAGGAGGGGCGCGCGCTTCTTGAGGCTCACCCCGGCTGGACGGTCATCACGGGGTTCGATTGGGAGAGCCTTGTTTTGCCCGGGAAAACCGCCGAGGAGGACTGCTATCTCGACCTTGTAAACTACTATTACGACGTCGTGGTGAACGGCGCCGACAAGTCCTTGGGCGATTATATCGTGCCGGGCTGGGAAATGCTGTATAGGCTTCGGGACGAGTACGATTATTATACATCTCTTGATGAGCCTGTCGAGGGCGGCCCGCCGCTCCACCGTTTTGACCGCTCGGGCAACTATCTCAGCGGCCTGCTGAAGTCCCCAGACACCGGATTTTGCGAGCTTTACAAGGACGGCGTCCTCGTCGGCCCCTATTCGGGATACACAAAATCGAGCGCCGGCCGCAGTTTCTATATCGACGGCAGGATCGTCAGGGACTGCTGGCTTTTGGTGAGGGGCGAGAGGAAGTACTACGCCGGGCCGGACGGCATTTTCCTGACCGGCGAGCACACCCTTAGGGACGGAAAGACCTACGCCTTTGCCGCCGACGGAAGCCTTATAAACGGCGGCTGATCGTCGGGAAAATTCAGACGGTCGGGACTCAAAAAGGAGCGATTTTACCGTGAAAAAAGCGTTTTTATCATTCGTTGCTATCATAATCCTTGCCGCTTCCCTCTGCGCCTGCTTTCAGAATGATCTGGCGGAGATGACTTCGGGGGAGGGCGACGGGTACGCGACCATAGTGTGGGGCGACAAGACCTATGTGCCGTTCGGGGCGCTGTCCGCATACGGCGAGCGCGGAAAGCAGATCGGGATCGTAGACGGGAATAAGGACGACCGGGTATATGAATTAAAGGGCTATTCGGCGGACGAGTGGATCGTAAATTCGTTCCCCCACGACCCCGGAATGCTTTTGAAGGAAGAGAGCGTAACCGACATTCCCGCCGGCTGGCAGTCGGAATACTGGTGGAATAATTAAAGATACGGGGGAGGAAAATACCGCCCTATCCTGCCCGAAAAAAATTTTTTATTTTCCTATTGACAAGATAGGTTTTGTATGATATAATCAAAACCAACCTACTAAGTAGGAATTAAAAGGTAAGAGGGCAGAGGCATGAAAAACCTGTTTGAGCTTTTGGTGAGACATAACTTCCGGTTCGGGCGAATGCGCCGGATTTCCGCCCGATAACGTAAAAATATTTAACTTTTGAAAGGAAGATCACTATGTCTTATAAATTTGAAACTTTACAGCTCCACGTCGGTCAGGAGACCCCGGATCCCGCTACGGACGCCCGCGCGGTGCCTATTTACGCGACCACATCATACGTTTTCCGCAACTGCGAGCACGCCGCCGCACGCTTCGGCCTCGCCGACGCGGGGAACATCTACGGACGGCTGACAAACTCGACCCAGGACGTTCTGGAAAAGAGGGTCGCCGCCTTGGAGGGAGGAGTAGCGGCGCTGGCTCTGGCGTCGGGCGCGGCTGCTATAACCTATATTCTGGAAGCACTGGGGCAGAACGGCGGTCACTTCGTCGCCCAAAAGACCATCTACGGCGGCAGCTATAACCTTTTGGCCCACACCCTCCCCGGGCTCGGAATAACCGCCACATTCGTAAATATCCACGACCTTAACGAGGTCGAGGCGGCGTTTAAGGACAACACCCGCGCCATATACATTGAGACCCTCGGCAACCCGAACAGCGACATTCCCGACATCGACGCGCTCGCCGAGATCGCCCACAGGCACGGTGTTCCGCTCGTCGTCGACAACACCTTCGGCACGCCCTATCTCATTCGCCCCATCGAGCACGGCGCGGACATCGTCGTTCATTCCGCGACCAAGTTCTTGGGAGGTCACGGCACCACCCTCGGCGGGGTCATCGTCGATTCGGGAAAGTTCGACTGGGCGGCGAGCGGCAAGTACCCCGCGATTTCGGAGCCCAACCCGAGCTATCACGGCGTATCGTTTGTGAAGGCTGCCGGGCCGGCGGCGTTCGTCACATATATCCGCGCGGTGCTGCTTCGCGACACCGGGGCGACGATCTCGCCGTTTGCGGCGTTTTTGCTTTTGCAGGGGATCGAGACCCTCTCGCTGAGAATAGAACGCCACGTCGAAAACACCAAAAAGGTCGTGGAGTTCCTCAAAAATCACCCGCTTGTCGAGAAGGTCAATCACCCGTCGCTGCCGGATCACCCCGACCACGCGCTCTATGAGAAGTACTTCCCGAACGGGGGAGGCTCGATCTTCACATTTGAGATAAAGGGCGGCGTAGAGGAGGCCCACAGGTTCATCGACAGCCTGAAAATATTCTCGCTTTTGGCGAACGTCGCCGACGTGAAGAGCCTTGTCATTCACCCCGCGACCACTACCCACAGCCAGCTCAGCGAGGAGGAGCTTTCGGACCAGGGGATCAAGCCGAACACGATCCGCCTGTCCATCGGAACGGAGCACATCGACGATATTTTAGACGATCTGCGGCTCGGATTTGATTCATTAAGTAAATAATTTTTAGGAGCATAATTATGTCGAAAATTTATATCTCTGCCGACCAGCTTATCGGAAGGACGCCTCTTTTGGAGCTCACCCACATCGAGAAGGAGCTCGGACTTAAGGCAAAAATAGTTGCGAAGCTTGAATATTTTAACCCCGCCGGGTCGGTCAAAGACAGGGTCGCGAAGGCGATGCTCGACGACGCGGAGAAAAAGGGTATCCTGAAGCCGGACACGGTGATCATCGAGCCGACGAGCGGAAACACAGGAATCGGGCTCGCATCGGTTGCGGCGGCGAGGGGGTATAGGCTCATCATCGTAATGCCCGAGACGATGAGCGTCGAGCGCCGCCAGATCATGAAGGCATACGGCGCGGAGCTCGTCCTTTCGGACGGCTCTAAAGGCATGAGCGGTGCTATCGCGCAGGCGGAGGAGCTGCACAGAGAGATCAAAAACAGCATTATCGCCGGGCAATTCGTGAATCCCGCGAACCCGCAGGCTCACCGCGAGACCACAGGCCCCGAAATTTATGAGGACACCGACGGCGAGGTGGATATCTTCGTCGCGGGAGTCGGCACCGGCGGCACCGTCACCGGCGTCGGGGAGTATCTTAAATCGAAAAAACCGGACGTTAAAATTGTCGCGGTGGAGCCGAAGACATCGGCCGTACTCTCGACCGGAAAGGCCGGAAAACACGGTATCCAGGGGATCGGCGCGGGTTTTGTCCCCGAGATACTCAACACAAAAATTTACGACGAGATAATTCCCGTCAGCGACGAGAGCGCGTTTGAGTACGGCAGGCTCGTCGGCAAAAAAGAGGGCGTTTTGGTGGGAATTTCCTCCGGCGCGGCCCTTTGCGCGGCGGTGGAGCTCGCGAAGCGTCCCGAAAACGAGGGGAAGACCATTGTTGTGCTTCTGCCCGACACAGGAGATCGGTACCTTTCGACGGCGCTTTTTGCGGAATGAGCGAGTGATGAGGGGATGCTGATATCGACGAGAGGCCGCTATGCGCTCCGGGTGCCGGTCGACCTTGCAGAGCACTCGGACGGCGGCTATGTGCCGATTAAGGAAATTGCCGCGAGGCAGGAAATTTCTCTCAAATATTTGGAGCAGATACTGCCTGTTCTGACAAAAAACGGCATAATTGAGGAGCTCCGGGGCAAGTCGGGCGGGTACCGGCTTTTGGTGGAGCCGAAAAAGCTTAAGATAGGCGACGTGCTGCGGCTGACCGAGGGAGACCTCGCGCCGGTCGCCTGTCTTATGTGCGGCGCGAAGCCCTGTCCGCGGGCGGAAAATTGCCGCACTTGCCCCATGTGGAGGGAGTTTTACCGCACGATCGAGGAGTTTTTCGACGGCAAGACGCCGGGGGATATCGCGGGGGAGTGAGGAGGGCAGAGGGGAATTTTGAGAGAACATTTGTGCTCCTAAGGATAGTATAGCACATTTGTTCGGGATTGTCAAGGGGTGGGGGAAAATTTTTTTGTGTGGATTATAGGGTTTAAAGCAGACTGAGGGGGTCTGCTTTTTTTGAGGGGTGGAAAGAAAGGGGGAGGGGCGAAGCCCCCGCCGGCCACGGAGTGGCCGGTGGGCCGTGGACCGCAGGTCCACGGCCGCGCGGAGCGAAGCGACGAGCAGGGGGTTCGCCATGCGGGGGCTGCGCTTTGGTGCGGTGAGGCAGGGTGTGGGGGCGAAGTCCCGAGGCGCCCGAAGGGCGCCTATGCCAAACCCGCTTGAGGGTTTGGCAGGGCGGCAGCGGAGCTGCCGCCGGGGCTGCGCAGCGCGGGGTCTGCGCTTTTACGCGGGGAAGGGGCGAAGCCCCGCGTTTGCGGAGCAAACGCGCCCCGGGCTGTGCGAAGCACAGCCGGGGCGGGCGGACTTCACGTCCGCCCGTGGGCTTCGCCCCATGCGGGATCCCGCAGCAAGGCGCGGGAAGAGGCGAAGGCGAAGCCCTAAGCACGCTGCCGCGTGCTTCCCGCCGCGCGACGAATTATATAAATTAGCAAAAAGTCGAATCTTGTACCGTAAAATGGCCAGCACAGCCCCCACTTGTGGCGAACAACATTTGCTCCGTAAATGTTGGGGCTTCGCCCCCTTTCTCTGCACTCTCACAAACTCCCTGCTGCCGTTTGTGCCTATCTGTTTCTTTTTTATTCCGCCCTTGCCCCGGGGAGGATGAGCATGGCGTCGCCGAAGGAGAAGAAGCGGTAGCGCTCGGCGACGGCGACGTTATAGGCGCGCATGGTGTTCTCGTAGCCCAAAAACGCGCTCACGAGCATGATCAGCGTGCTCTCGGGGAGGTGGAAGTTCGTGATGAGCCCGTCAATCGCGCCGAAGCGGTAGCCGGGGTAGATGAAGATGTCGGTGGAGCCGCTGTCGGGGGCGATCTTCCCGAATTTCTGGTAAACGCTTTCGAGTGTCCGGCAGGAGGTGGTGCCGACGGCGACGACGCGGCCTCCCGAGGCCTTTGTTTTGTTGATGATCTCCGCTGTCTCGGGCGGGAGGACGTAAAATTCGGAGTGCATTTTGTGCTCGGTGACGAGCTCCTCCTTGACCGGCCGGAAGGTGCCGAGTCCGACGTGAAGGGTCACACGGGCAATGTTTACGCCCATTTCGGCGAGATCACTAAGCTGCTCCTCGGTGAAGTGCAGGCCGGCGGTAGGCGCGGCGGCTGAGCCTGTTTCGCGGGAATATACTGTCTGGTAGCGCTCCTTATTTTCCAATTTTTCGGTGATATACGGCGGCAGGGGCATCTGGCCGATCTCGTCAAGAACGGTGAAAAGATTTTCGTCGCAGAAAAAGCGGGCGACGCGGTTGCCGTCCTCCAAAACTTCCAGAATTTCGGCGGTGAGCTTTCCTCCGCCAAAGACAAAACGGGTGCCGACCTTCGCCTTTTTGCCGGGGCGGCAGAGTATCTCCCAGACGTTCTGCGCGCGCTGCTCAAGAAGAAGAAATTCGATGAAGCTGCCGTTCGACTCGCGCTCGCCGTAAATTCGCGCGGGGAGCACCCGCGAATCGTTTATGACGAGGCAGTCGCCTTTTTTGAGGTGGCTGCATAGATTGTAGAAGCGGTCATGGGTGATCTCGCCGGTGTCGCGGTCGATGACCATGAGGCGGGAGTGGTTGCGGGGCTCGATCGGCGTCTGCGCGATGAGCTCCTCGGGGAGGGCGTAGTTGAAGTCGGATCTTTTCAGATTGGATAAATCAAGCATGGTTGGGCCTCTTTTGGGGATTTGGGATTTTTGGGGGGAGTATCGGGGGCGGAGCGGGACATATGGCGGGGGGGCGAAGCCCCGGGGCGCCCGAAGGGCGCGCCGCCACGCCCCGAAGGGGCGGGGGTGAGCGAAGCGAACTGGGCTTCGCCGCGCAGTAGGTGCGATAGACCCGGGAAAGGTGCAGGCAACGGGTGGGGGCGAAGCCCCGCCGCCCGCAGAGCGGGCGGCTGCCGGCCCCCGCTTCGCGGGGCCGGCCTGTGCGCCCTTCGGGCGCACAAGGGGCTTCGCCGCGCAGTGGGTGCGATAGACCCGGAAAAGGTGCGGACAGCGGGTGGAGCGAAGCCCCGCCGCCCGCGGAGCGGGCGGCCGCCGGCCCCCGCTTCGCGGGGCCGGCCTGTGCGCCCGAAGGGCGCACAGGGGGCTTCGCCCCCGGTCAGACGGCAGATTATCAGACAGTCAGAAGTCAGATGCACTGCCACCGCCCTTGCCTTTGATCCCATCGCCGCAGGCGATACCTTTCACCCTCTGTTTTCTGATTTCCGCCCTCTGTCTTCTTCCCGCGCCTCTTGACATCTTCGCGCCGTTGTGCTATTATTTCAGTACATTATAACCTATTCCGCCCGCGATTTCAAGTCCTGCGGGAAAAAATGAAAGGATCTGACCCTATGAAAAATTATAACGTCGGCGTTATCGGAGCTACGGGCATGGTCGGCCAGCGCTTCGTGACCCTTTTGAGCGAGCACCCTTGGTTCCGCATTAAGGTCCTCGCGGCTTCCGAGAGATCTGCCGGAAAAACTTACCGCGAGGCCGTCGGCGCGAAGTGGGCGATGAAGACCCCGCTCCCCGAAAACGTCGCGGATATCGTCGTCAAGGACGCTCTGAAGGATATGAAGGAGATAGCTTCCGAGGTCGACTTCGTCTTCTGCGCGGTAGATATGCCCTCGGAGGAAATAGTCAAACTCGAGGAGGCCTACGCCAAGCTTGAGTGTCCCGTCGTCTCGAACAACAAGGAGCACCGCCACACCCCCGATGTTCCCATGCTCATACCCGAGTGCAATTCGGAGCACATCGCCGTCATCGAGACTCAGAGAAAGCGCTTCGGCACCAAGCGCGGCTTCATCGCGGTAAAGCCGAACTGCTCGATACAAAGCTATGTCCCGGCGCTCCACCCGCTGAGAAAATACGGGATCAAAACGGTCGTCGCCTGCAACTATCAGGCCATCTCCGGCGCTGGGAAGACCTTCGAGACCTGGCCCGAAATGGTCGACAACCTCATTCCTTTTATAAAGGGAGAGGAGCAGAAGTCCGAGATCGAGCCGCTCAAGATCTGGGGCGAGATCAAGGACGGCGTTATCGTCCCCGCAACGTCGCCGCTCATCACGACGCAGTGCCTTCGGGTGCCGGTTTCCGACGGCCATACCTCGGCGGTGTTCGTTAAGTTTGAAAACAAACCCTCCAAGGAGGAAATTTTAAAGGCTTGGGCTGAATTCAAGGGCGAGCCGCAGCTTTTAGAGCTTCCCTCGGCGCCAAAGCAGTTCCTCAACTATTTCGAGGAGGACAATCGCCCGCAGGCGAAGCTCGACCGCGACCTTGAGGGCGGCATGGCGGTGTCAATAGGAAGGCTTCGCGAGGATACTCTCTTTGATTACAAGTTCGTCTGCCTCTCGCACAACACTCTTCGCGGCGCGGCCGGCGGGGGAGTACTCGCGGCGGAGCTTCTGGCCGCAAAGGGCTATTTCGATTAAGTTATTAAACAATTTCTAATCTCTAACATTCTAACAATCTAACTTCTATGAGTCGGAGCAAACCATGAAAACAACTGTTTTTACCGGCACGGCGACCGCTTTGGTCACGCCGTTTGATCCGGACGGAAGTATAAATTTCGATTCGTACAGGGCGCTCATCGAAAGGCAGATAGCGGCCGGGGTCGACGCGCTCGTCGCCGTCGGCACAACGGGGGAAAACGCCTCGGTGTCGGCTCAGGAGCACGAGGCACTGATGAAATGCGCGGTAGAGACCGCAAAGGGCCGCGTCCCGGTGATCTGCTCGACCGGCTCGAACGACACCGCCTACTGCATAAAGACCTCGCTCGCGGCAAAAAGCTGCGGCGCCGACGCGCTTTTGCTCGTGACGCCTTATTACAACAAGACCTCGCAGTCGGGTCTCGTGAAGCACTATCACGCGATTCTGGACGCGGTCGGCCTCCCGGCGATACTTTATCACATACCGTCGCGGACCGGCCTGAGCGTAAAGGCGGAGACCTTTAAGGTGCTCTCGAAGCACCCGCTCGCGGTCGGGCTGAAGGAGGCATCGGGGGACGTTTCCTACGCCGAAAAGGTGATGGATCTCTGCGGAGACGACCTGCCGGTGTACTCGGGAAACGACGACCTGACCCTGCCGCTGATGGCGCTCGGCGCAAAGGGCGTAATTTCGGTATTTTCAAACATTCTGCCGCGCGAGATGAAAGGCATCACCGACCTCTGCCTTGAAAACGATTTCTTCGGGGCGAGGGAGGCCGCAAAAAAATATCAGCGGCTGATGAGGCTCCTGTTTTCGGACGTCAACCCGGTGCCGGTCAAGGCCGCGATGGGGCTGATGGGACTGTGCTCTTCATACGCCCGCCCGCCGCTTTTCGAGATGGAAACCGCACCCTTTGAGGAGCTCAAAGAGGAACTCACAAGGCTTGAACTTGTAAAGCAGTAAGGCTTTACAGGCGGCGCCGAAGCGGCGCAGGAATCATGAAAAAAGCCCGACGTAAAAGCGCTTGGGAGAGTATCACAAAAACAAAAAGCAGGGCGCGGAGGAGGCAGCATCGTAAAGCTGAAAAACTTTACAGCCGAATTTGCGCCCGGCGAAAAATTTCTACGGGGAAGTGTAATTTTATGGTAAAAATTTGCTTGAGAGGGTCGTCCGGGAAGATGGGCAGGATCATCGCCGACATCGTTTCAAAGCGGGACGACTGCGAGATCATCGCCGGGGTCGACCTGAATCCCGTAAAGTATTCCGACTTTCCGGTCTTTAAAACGCTCGCCGAGGTGAACGGGCGGCCGGACGTCGTCATCGACTTTACGCGGCCCGACGAGCTGGAGGAAATGCTCGGATACTGCCTCACGAACGGCGTTGCGCTGGTCGCGGCGACAACCGGCTACACTCCCGAGCAGGTCGAGAGGATCAAGTACGCCGGCTCGAAGATCCCGGTGTTTTTCACCGCGAATATGTCCCTCGGGATCAACCTTTTAAGCGAGCTCGCCAAGAAGGCCGCGGCGTTTTTGGGCGCGCAGTTTGACGTCGAGATCGTCGAGCGGCACCACAATCAGAAGGTCGACGCCCCGAGCGGCACCGCGCTCATGCTCGCGGAAGCCGTCAGCGAGGCGCGCGGCGGGCTCGTCAATACATACGACCGGCATTCGGTGCGGAAAAAGCGCGACCCGAAGGAGATCGGCATCCACAGCGTCCGCGGGGGAACGATCGTCGGCGACCACGAGATTATTTTCGCCGGGCGGGACGAGGTCATCACGCTCAGCCACTCGGCGCACTCGAAGGAGGTATTCGCGGTCGGCGCGGTCAATGCGGCGATTTTCGTCGCAGGCAAGCCCGCGGGAATGTACTCGATGGGGGATTTGATGAAGTAGAATGGGAAAGGCCGTCGGGGGCGGCTTTTTTCATGGGGGTATGTTTGGGGGAGTGATGGTTGCTTGAGGGGGATAGAGAGAAAAGGTTTTGCCACGTTTTTCTTTATTGAGACAAAATACTAAAAAGGTTTCGCCGGCCTTTCCTCAAAAGGCCGCGGGATTCAAATGCAAGCTGGTTTTGTTACTGCTCGACTGCCCTCGGTAAACAAAGCGTTAAAACTTTCTTTTCGTCTTCCTTCGGCAAAAACGACCGCCTCGTTCGGCTCAAAGAGTTTTAATCGCGTTGTTAAACGATTGCCTCGGTTGTCTTGCAGACAAAACCCCGCGTGCATAGGGCAGAGCTCTTTGGTCGCGACCGCAGTCGCGAAATCCCCATCAAAACTATCGCAGGAGGATAGCGAAAACAGTCGCCCCCGGGCGAGGCCGCCGCTTCGGCGGGTTTGGTGCGCAACGGGCGCTAAGGTGCGAGTCAGAAGTCGAGTGGGCGTTGTGTTCTCGGAGGGGGTCTCTCTATTTGCTGAACGGGGAGGGAGGCAAGCTCTGCACCAAAGTTCGGTCAATACTTTGGGCGGGAGGTGTGCTGTCGGCGCCCGGGGCTTCGCCACGCGGGGTCTGCACGGTGCCGCGGTGAGGTAGGGAGCGGGGCGAAGCCCGGGCGGCAGCTCCGCTTCCGCCGTGCCCTCCGAGCTTGCTCGGAGGGCGGTGCGCCTGCTTTGCAGGCGCACACGGGGCTTCGCCCATGCGTGTCCACCACTTTCCATCATTAGCGCTGCAAAGTGCAGACTCCCACGGGCAGAAGCACAAAGCTTGTGCCCCTCAGCAAACTGCGGTAGGGGCACTGTGCGGGGGCTTTGCCCGGTGCGGGTCTTCACTTTGCTGCGGTGGGGCAGAAAAGTGCGGCGATAAACCCCTCCCGCAGGGAGGGGCAGGGGAGGGGGCTTAAAATAGTATTCGCTCGCTTGCGAGCGAATACCTTATACTCCTCACCCGCAGTATGCTCCAACTCACCATGAACTTCCCCAAAAATCCCATTCCCCTTTTCACCGCAAAACCCCCTACCGTAGAGGAGCAGGGGAGTGGCTAAAAATAGCATTATCTCCGCGAATACCTTATCCCCCTCCCCCTTAACCTCCCCCGAATCTTCCCCAAAAAATCCCATCACCCTTCCCCCACAAAACACCCCCTCCCTTTCGGGAGAGGGCCCTTTATATTTCCTTTTCTCACACCCCGCTGCCGCCGTAGTTTGACAGCACCCGCGCGGAGGGGTCGTTGACGTTGCAGCCTTCCCAATCCTTGTTCGGCATCCAGAAGTCCTTGATCATCTCGGACTGGCCGGGGTAGGACTGCTCGAATATCTCGCGGTAGAGGAGCGACTCCTTCGTGAACGGCTGCGAGTGGGTGTATTTTTTGCGCAGGCGCTCGAACTCGGCGTCGGTGTAGAAGCTCTCGGCGTACTCCTTGAGGTAGTCGACCATCGAGTGGCCGACGGCGTCCGAAAACGCGGCTTTTTCGCGGAAGAGTATGTCGCGGGGGAGGTAGTCTCCGTCCTCGAAGGCGTGGCGCAGAAGGTACTTGCCCTTGTTGTAGCGGTTGAGCTTCAGCTCGGGGTTTACAGACATCACATACTCCACGAAATCAAGGTCGCCGAAGGGCACTCTTGCCTCGAGGCTGTTGACCGAAATGCAGCGGTCGGCGCGCAGGACGTCGTACATGTGGAGCTCGCGGATACGCTTTTCCGCCTCCTTTTGGAAAGCATCGGCAGAGGGCGCAAAATCGGTGTATTTATAGCCGAAAAGCTCGTCCGAGATCTCTCCCGTCA
Organism: uncultured Clostridia bacterium; assembly: GCA_947624745.1. Classification (GTDB taxonomy): domain Bacteria; phylum Bacillota; class Clostridia; order Oscillospirales; family Ruminococcaceae; genus Faeciplasma. The sequence continues at coordinate 44,323 of CANQLR010000021.1, forward strand.
AAATTACGCGGATATCCGTCTGCTCGTGGATTGCCTTGCAGACAAGATACATTCCTATCGAGGCGCGGATAGTCGTGATGTCAAAGGTTCCGAGGAGGTTTATGACCGTTTGGAGGTTAGACAGAACGTCCTCCTTGGAAATTATTACCTCGTGATGGTTAGAGCCTATGTAATCCGCGACCTGGCGGGCGTACTTAAGATCAATAGCGTCGCCACTCATGCCGATGGAGAAGGTCTCGATGGGCTCCTTAGAGCACTTTTGGGCGACCGCGCAGACGAGCGAGCTGTCCAGCCCGCCGGAGAGGAGATACCCCACCTTGGCGTCGGCCAGAAGCCTCTTTTCGATGCCCTTTATAAGCAGGTCGTGGATCTTATGGCAGACCGTCTCAAGGCCGTCCTCGGAATATTTTTCGACGGCGGCGACGTCGCGGTAGCAGATGAATTTTCCGCCCTTATAGTAATGCCCGGGAGGGAAGGGCATGATCTTATCGCAGAGGCCGACGAGGTTTTTCGGCTCGGAGGCGAAGCATATCGCGCCGGCGGCGTTATAGCCGTAATAGAGCGGGCGAATGCCGATGGGGTCGCGGGCGGCGATAAACTCGCTGGTCTTGCCGTCGTATAAAACAAGGGCGAATTCGGCGTCGAGCTTTTCAAACATTTTTTCGCCGAGCTCGAACCAGAGGGGGAGAAGTATCTCGCAGTCGGAGCCGGATACGAAGCTGTATTTTTCGGAAAGCTTCCGCTTTATCGGCTCGAAGCCGTAGATCTCGCCGTTGCAGACTATATAGCTGCCGTCCCGCTCGAAGGGCTGCATACCCTCCGGCGTGAGGCCCATTATCGCGAGGCGGTGAAAGCCCATCAGCCCCCGCCCGGTGTCGATTATTCTGGTATCGTCCGGCCCGCGCGACTTGGTGCGGGCAAATCCGTCGCGGAAAACGCGGATATCGCAGGGTTCCGTCACGGTCATTATTGAACACATATCCATTCCTCCGAATAATAAAAAATTTGCGGAAAATAAAAGTCAGAGGACAGCGGCACTGTCCTTTCATTTTTATCCTCCGTGGGGGGAGCTTGCCCGTCCCGCCCGGAAAGGCTCCGGGCGGGGGAGAAGCTCCATCACTCTTTATAACAGGAGCAGGAGAAAGCTTATTTATTCGACGTCCTGAAGAGCGTCGTAGCCCTCTTCGCCGGTCCTTACCTTGACGACGTTCTCTACATCGTAGACAAATATCTTGCCGTCGCCGATGTGACCGGTATAGAGTACCTTCTTTGCGGTCTCGATGACCGTTCTTACGGGTATCTTCGAGACAACTATGTCGACCTGTACCTTAGGCAGCAGGTTCGTTTCGACGGGAACGCCGCGGTAATACTCCGGCTTGCCCTTCTGCTGGCCGAAGCCCATGACGTGAGATACCGTCATGCCGGTGATTCCGAGCTTCGACATGGCCGTCTTGAGGGCGTCGAAGCGGGACTCCTTGCAGATGATCTCGATCTTGGTGAACTTCGGAGTGCCCTCGGGAACGAAGGAAGGCATTTTCTTGACCTCGACCGCCTCAGACTCGGGTACGTCGCCCGAGACTGCCGGGACCTCGACGTCGCCGTAGCTGACGAACTTGTCGACGGCGGGCATGAAGTCGGGATATGCCGACGGAAGGCCGTGCTCGGGAATGTCAAGACCCATTATCTCCTCCTCGGCGGTAACGCGGAGGCCGTGGAACTTCTTGATGAGCCCGAAGAATATGCACATCATGACGGCGGCGTAAATCGCTACGGTCGCGAAGCCCAAAAGCTGGAGGCCGAGCTGCTTGAAGCTGCCGGTGTAGAAGAGGCCGGAAAGACCCGCGGGTGCGTCGGGGTTCGCAAGAAGGCCGACCGCAATGGTGCCCCAGATGCCGTTTGCCATGTGAACGCCCACGGCGCCGACGGGATCGTCGATGTGAAGCTTCATATCAAGGACCTCAACGACGACGACGACCAGAATGCCGGAGACGATACCGACAACGCAGGCGCCTATCCAGTCCATGGCGTCGCAGCCGGCGGTGATGCCGACAAGACCCGCAAGAGAGGCGTTAAGGCACATCGAAACGTCGGGCTTGCCGTTCTTGACCCAAGTGTAGATCATGGTGGTGCAGGTCGCGACGGAGGGGGCGACGGTGGTGGTCAGGAAAATGGAGGCGAGCTCGGATACGCTTGTTGCGGCGGCGCCGTTGAAGCCGTACCAGCCGAGCCAGAGAATGAACACGCCCAGAGCGCCGAGGGTGATCGAGTGGCCGGGAATGGCGTTTACCTTTACGACCTTGCCCTTTTTATCGCGGACGTACTTGCCGATACGCGGGCCTAAGAAGATAGCGCCGACGAGAGCGGCGATACCGCCGACCATGTGGATGGCGCAGGAGCCGGCGTAGTCGTGGAAGCCGAGCTGTGCAAGCCAGCCGCCGCCCCAGATCCAGTGAGCCTCGATCGGGTATACTATCAGCGAGATGACCGCCGAGTAGATGCAGTAGGCCGAGAACTTGGTCCTCTCTGCCATAGCGCCCGAGACGATGGTTGCGGTGGTGGCGCAGAACACGAGGTTAAAGACAAACGTGGAAGCGCCGGTGAAGCCCTCCTCGGGGGAGGCGATGAAGTTTTTGAAGTTTGTGAAAAGATCCATGTTCGGAATACCTATAAGGCCGAACAGTGCGTCCTCGCCCATCATGAGGGTATAGCCGAGGAGCGAGAAAACTACGGTGCCGATGCAGAAGTCCATGAGGTTTTTCATGATGATGTTGCCGGCGTTCTTGGCTCTTGTAAAGCCGGTCTCGACCATCGCAAAGCCTGCCTGCATCCAGAAAACGAGCGCGGCGCCTATCAGGTACCAAAATTCAACAGTCATAAATTTCACCTTTGCTAATATAATAAATACGGACAAGATGCGGAGCTTTCCGTGTCTTGTTTGTCTTTATTGCCTAAGCTACAAT
>CANQLR010000022.1 GCA_947624745.1 uncultured Clostridia bacterium
TATACATTTCCGAAAACAGGAGAGTTGCTCAATGGAATCTCAAAGAAAATGTTACATTATAAGTCCCGAGGAATCCGAGCGGATCCAGATCCTTAAGATCTGGTTTACCATTATGGTAATATTTATCCATTCGTATGCCGAGGAGGTGCACTTCGCCGGAGGAGACCTTGTGATGCAGGTTCCTTTGTGGCTTGACGGCATAAAGTATTTAATTTCTCAAATTATTTCTCGCTGTGCGGTCCCGGGATATTTTTTTATTTCCGCAGTGCTTCTATATAAAAAGGAATTTACTTGGGTGGAAAACGTTAAAAAGAAAATAAAGACCCTGCTCATCCCGTATCTCATATTCAACACAGTATGGATCATTTTCTATTTTGTCGCTCAGCATATTTCGGTTTTCAGACCGTACTTCGCTCAAGAGGAAAACATTATTTCCAACTGGGGCATTGTGCAGTATGCAGACGCATATCTCGGCTTTATTAACGGATATCCCACGCTTTATCCGTTATGGTTTATAAGAGACCTAATAGTGCTTAACCTTTTGGCAGTAGTTATTAAAAAGCTGATAGACAGATTCCCGAAAATCATTCTTATACTTTTGTCGATTATGGTTGCTTTGAATATTCAAACGCACCTTTTCTTCCTAAGCCAACAAGCCCTTGTGTTCTTCTGTTTAGGATATTACTTTGTAAAATATTCAATCAGATTTAACGACGCTTATAAAATTAAAGCCCCGTATATCGTTATAGTATACCTTGTAGGAATAATTCTGGATTTTCTTACAAGAGACACCGTAATACATTATCTGCCTCATTTTGTTACTATTGTTGCCGGCCTTGTTTTCTTTTACCGCTTTACGACAAAAATAACAGCCGAAAAGCCACACAACATACTTATGTACATAGCAAAATACAGCTTCCCGATCTATCTTTTCCATGAAAAGAACCTATCAATTCTGAGAAAGCTGCTTGTCAAGCTTTTTCCGCAAACGGCTTTGTGGCAGACTGTGCTGTATTTTGGATTACCGGTCATTATTTTCTGCCTGTGCCTGCTTTTGAGCATTGTTTTGGATAAGTATTTCCATAAAATATATCTTGTTTTGGTTGGAAGCAGAAGCAGGTAAGGTAATTAAAGCTTAAATAACTCCCTCTCCCTGGCGGGAGGGGCACCCACATCCGGGCGAAGCCCCATGCGCGGGGCTTCGCTGCGCACGACCGGGAGGCTCCGCCTCCCGGCCCGCCGTCTGCTCCGCATCTGGCGGGGGCTTCGCCCCCCACAAGCGTGCCTTACGATTTTCAGCTATCCCCACACTTGCTCAAAGTTCGCCTCGCTCATCGCTCGGCAAATAAAGAGGAAACCCCCGGCGAGAACGCAACGGCAGAGCGAGTGCTGACCCGTAACTTAGTGCCCGTTGCGTAGCGAACTCGCCGGAGCGGCGGCTTCGCCCGGGGCGAGATCCCTCTTGCGCTCGCTGACGCGTAGGGGGTGTTTCGCGACTGCGGTCGCAACCAAGGGCTCTGCCCTATGCACGCGGGGTTTTGTCTGCAAGACAACCGAAGCGATCGTTTAACAACGCGATTAAAACTCTTTGAGCCGACCGAGGCGGTCGTTTTTGCCGAGGGAAGGCGAAAAGATAGTTTTAACGCTTTGTTTACCGAGGGCAGTCGAGCAGTAACAAAACCAGCTTGCATTTGAATCCTGCGGCCTTTTGAGGAGGAAAGGCCGGCGAAACCTTTTGGTTTGTTTCTCGCAGGCAAGTGCGGATTCATCTACTATCCCCTCCCCCGCCTTGACAACTCCCGTTATCAGTGCTATACTATAAAAAAACTATTTCAGGAGGGGCTTTTTATGGATAAACTGATAAAGCTTTTGCGGACGAACGCCCGCATTTCCGATTCGGAGCTTGCGGTGATGCTCGGCACGACCGAGGAGGAAGTGAAGGCGCGCATCAAAGAGCTCGAGGATAAAAAAATAATCAAGGGCTACAGCACCGTTTTCGACGAGGACTTTGTCTCGAAAGACTACGTCCGCGCGATAATCGAGCTGAAGGTCACCCCCAAGGCGCAGGTCGGCTATGACGAGATCGCACGGGAGATCGCGCAGTACAGCGAGGTCGAGAGCGTTTATCTCGTCTCGGGGGGCTACGACCTTTCGGTGATGCTGCGCTGCCACAGCTTAAAGGAGGTCTCCGACTACGTCGCCCAGCGACTCGCGACCATCGACGGCGTCGTGTCGACGACCACCCACTTCTTCCTCCAAAAATACAAGGAAAGCGGCATTATGCTCATCGACGAGGATAAGGACGAGAGGGTCTTGCAGTGATGGACTATTCTAAGATCGTCAGCAAAAAGGCCGCCGCGCTGAAGCCCTCGGGGATAAGAAAATATTTCGACATCGCCGCGAAAATGGACGGCGTTATCTCTTTGGGAGTCGGAGAGCCGGACTTTTCCACCCCTTGGGCGGTCCGCAGAGAGGCCATAAAGACCCTCGAACGCAGAAAGACCATCTATACCGCCAACCCCGGGCTTATGTCCCTTCGCGAGGCTGTTTCCGAATATACCGCGGACAGGACCGGGATAAAATACGACCCCGACGGCGAAATTATCGTGACGGTCGGCGGGTCGGAGGCTATTGATCTGACCGTTCGGGCGCTCGTCGAGCCGGGGGACGAGGTCATTATCCCCGAGCCAAGCTTTGTCTGCTACAAGCCGATAGTCGAACTTACCGGCGGCGTTCCGGTCATCATCGAGACCCGCGAGGAGGACGGCTTCAAGCTTAAAGCAAAGGCGCTCGCCGAAAAGATCACCCAAAAAACCAAGCTTCTTATACTCCCCTACCCCAACAACCCCACCGGCGCGGTCATGACCAAAGAGGACTTAGAGCCGCTGGCCGAGGCCCTTCGCGGAACGGACATAATGGTCCTGACCGACGAGATCTATTCCGAGCTTACATACGATCACACCCACTTTTCGGTGATATCGCTCCCGGAAATGAAGGAGCGCTGCATATATGTGAACGGCTTTTCAAAGACGTTTGCGATGACCGGCTGGCGGCTCGGCTATATGTGCGGGCCGAGGGAGATCTTAAAGCACGCGCTCAAGATCCACCAGTTCGGGATAATGTCCTCGCCGACGGTCAGCCAGTACGCGGCCATCGAGGCGCTCAGGTCCTGCGCCGAGGACGTCGAGAACATGAGAAACGAATACGACATGAGGCGGCGGCTTCTGGTCGACGGGTTCAACCGCCTGGGGCTGAAATGCTTCATGCCGCAGGGCGCGTTCTACGTTTTCCCGAACATCCGATCCACCGGCCTCACGAGCGACGAATTCTGCGAGCGACTTTTATACTCGAAAAAGGTCGCCGTGGTGCCCGGCACTGCCTTCGGCGATTCCGGCGAGGGCTATATACGCGTGTCGTATGCCTATTCGCTCAATCACCTTAAGACCGCGCTCGAAAAGATCGGCGAATTTGTTAAGGAGTTAAAATGCTGACCCAAAAGGCCTTTGCCAAAATCAACCTCACCCTCGACGTCACCGGGAAAAAGCCGGACGGCTACCACACCCTCGAAACGGTGATGCAGGCGATAACCTTTTACGACGTCGTTTCGGCCGAAAAGGCGGAGGAGATAAAGATCACGACCACGCTGCCGTGGCTGCCGACGGATAGGCGGAACACCTGCTTTAAGGCGGCGGAGCGCTTTTTCGAGCGCACAGGGATCTCGGGAGGCGTGAGGCTTCACATCGAAAAGAAGATACCCTCGCAGGCGGGGCTGGGCGGAGGCTCGGCGGACGCGGCGGCGGTCCTGCGGCTTCTGAACGAGCTTTACGATACGAGGCTCAGCTATCAGGAGCTCATCGAAATAGCCGCAAAGGTCGGGGCGGACGTGCCGTTTTTGATAGAAAACCGGGCGGCGGTCTGCCGCGGGATAGGCGAGGAGTTAAGCTTTATCCCCTTAAAAAGCATGCCGGTACTCATCGTCAAGCCGGGCTACGGGGTGTCGACCCCGGAGGCGTACAGGCTCTTCGACGAGCGGCGCGGGGTCTCAAAACATGGGACGGAGAAGTTTTTGGAGGCCGTAAATTCGCACAAAAGCTGGTTCGGCTGCCTCTCGAACGATCTGGAGGACGCGCTTGAGGACAGGCGGATCGCCAAAATAAGAATGGCGCTTTACGATGCCGGGGCGGAGGCCGCGCAGATGAGCGGGAGCGGCTCGGCGGTGTTCGGGCTGTTTCGGGACAAGGGCGCGGCGGTGCGCGCTTCAAAGCTCATAAAAGAGCCGCTGGTGAAGCTATGCAGGACTATCTGAATTGCAGGCTCTGCCCGCGGCAGTGCGGGGCGGACAGGGCCGCTTCGAGGGGCTTTTGCGGCCTCGGGAGCGATGTACGCATAGCCCGGGCGGGGCTTCATATGTGGGAGGAGCCGCCTATTTCGGGCGAGCGCGGCGCGGGGACGGTGTTTTTCTCGGGCTGCACGCTGAAATGCGTTTTCTGCCAGAATTATGAAATCTCACAGCTCAAAAAGGGCAGAAATATCACCGAGAGCGAGCTTGCCGACGAGTTTTTGCGGCTTCGGGACATCGGCGCGGAGAATATCGAGCTGGTATCGCCCACGCCGTTTCTGCCTTCTATAATTAACGTGCTTGATAAAATCAAGCCTCGGCTCGGGATACCGATAGTCATGAACACCGGCGGGTATGAACGGGTCGAGACGATCAAGCGGCTTAAGGGTTATGTCGACGTTTATCTGCCGGACATAAAGTACTTCGACCCCGTAAGGTCGAAAAAATATTCCGGAGCGGAGGATTATTTCGAGATCGCCTTGGAGGCGGTAAAGGAGATGGTCTCCCAGACCGGGAAGCCCCTGATCGACAGGCGCGGGGTGATGCAAAGGGGCGTTATAATCCGGCACCTTGTAATGCCGGGCGGGAGGGCGGACAGCGCAAAGATCATCGGGGAGCTCGGAAAATGCTTCTCGGCGGACGACATTCTGATCTCGCTGATGAGCCAGTACACGCCGATGTATCGCGCAGGGGAATTTAGGGAGATAAACCGGCGGGTCTCGACCTTCGAGTATAACTTTGTGCTCGATAGGTGCTTGGAGGCGGGATTTGGGGGCTTCATGCAGGAGCGGGAGAGCGCCACGGACAGCTATCTGCCGGAATTTGAAGGGAATTATTTATAGCTCCGCCGAAAGCGGGGCTTTTAATTTGTAATTTAAGTGAAAATTGCGAAAGTCACTTGATTTTTTCTGCGGACGTGCTAAAATATATATTACGGCTCCCGAACAGGCGGCTTTTTTTGGCGCTGACGCCTTAATGTCAATTATTATTTAAGGAGATATACAAAATGAAAAAGAAACAGTTTCAGACGGAATCAAAAAAGCTCCTTGACATGATGATCAACTCGATCTACACTCACAAGGAAATTTTTCTTCGGGAGCTCATATCGAACGCCTCCGACGCTATCGATAAGCGCTATTTCCGCTCGCTGACCGAGCCCGAGACGGGGCTCAAGCGGGACGAGTACGAGATAACCCTGTCGGTCGACAAGGACGCGGGAACGCTCACCGTTTCGGACAACGGCTGCGGCATGAGCATGGAGGAGCTGGAAAAGAACCTCGGCACCATCGCAAAAAGCGGCTCGCTCGACTTCAAGACCGAGAATCAGTCGGACAACGTCGACATCATCGGACAGTTCGGCGTCGGGTTCTACTCGGCGTTCATGGTCGCTGACAAGGTTAGCGTGAGCTCAAAGGTCTACGGCGCCGAGACGGGCTATCGCTGGGAGTCGGAGGGGGTCGACGGATACACCGTAGAGCCCTGCGACAAGGAAACGGTCGGCACCGACATAGTTTTGCACATCAAGCCGGACACCGAGGAGGAGGACTACTGCGAATACCTCGACCCCTACTCGATCCAAAGGCTCGTGAAGAAGTATTCCGACTATATCCACCACCCGATAAGAATGGACTTCGAGACCGAAAAGCCGGTCGAGGGGGACGACAAGAAGACCGAAAAGGTCATCGAGCACCGCACCCTCAACTCGATAACCCCGCTTTGGAAGAAGCAGCCGGCAGAGGTCACAGAGGAGGAATACAAGAGCTTTTACAGCCAGAAATACTACGACTACGAGGCCCCTCTCAAGACCATACACTACCGCCAGGAGGGCACGGTAGAATACACCGCGCTTTTGTATATACCCTCCCACGCGCCGTTTGACTACTACTCCAAAAACTATGAAAAGGGGCTGACCCTCTATTCGAGCGGGGTCATGATAATGGAGCGCTGCGCGGATATGCTGCCCGACTATTTCAGCTTCGTTAAGGGGCTCATCGACAGCTCGGACATCTCGCTCAACATCTCGCGCGAGACGCTTCAGCAGGATCACCAGCTGAAAACGATCGCAAAGGCGGTCGAGAAGAAGATCAAAAACGAACTGTCTAAACTCATGGAGACCGACCGTGAAAAGTACGAGACATTTTTCAAGGCGTTCGGCTCGCAGCTCAAATTCGGCGTTTATTCCGACTACGGAATGCACAAGGAGCTCCTGCAGGACCTCATAATGTTCATAAGCTCGGCGGAGATGAAATACACCACCCTCAAGGAGTACGTCGCGAGAATGCCCGAGGGACAGAAGTCAATCTATTACGCCTGCGGTGAGACTCCCGAAAAGGCGCTAAAGCTGCCTCAGGCCGCCGCCGTCACCTCAAAGGGGTATGAGCTTTTGCTTCTTTCGGAGGACATCGACGAGTTCACCCTGCAAACGCTGATGAGCTATGAGGACAAGAAGTTCGTGAACGTCGCGACCGACGGGCTCGACCTTTCGAGCGAGGAGGAGACCAAGAAGCTTGAGGAGGAAAACACCTCGAAAAAGGAGCTTTTGGACTTCGTGAAGGAGAGCGTCGGCGGGCTCAGCGCGGTAAGGTTCTCGAACACACTCGGCGGCCACCCGGCAGCGCTTTCGAGCGAGAGCGGAATGTCCATCGAGATGGCGAAGGTGCTCTCGAAGATGCCTGACGCGGGCGAGGGGCTCAAGGCTTCGCTGGTGCTGGAGCTCAACTCGGACCACCCCGTGACCGCGAAGATAAAGGAGCTCTTCGGCACGGATAAGGATAAGTGCGCGAGGTATGCAAAGCTTCTGTACGCGCAGGCAAGACTGCTCTCGGGGCTCGAAATAGAGGACCCGGAGGACCTGAGCAGGATGATCTGCGAGATGATGGTGTAAATTTTGATAAGAAAAAAGCCCCCACTCGGGGGGCTTTATTTTGCTATAATTTCCTCTGTGCCTAACTTATCTTACTTATTCTTCTTCCTCGCCTCGAGCTCCATGAGCGCGTCCTTGCGGCTGAGGTTTATCCTCCCTTGGTCGTCGATCTCGGTGACCTTGACGATGATCTCATCGCCCAGCGAAACGACGTCCTCGACCCGCTCGACGCGGTGGGTCTCGAGCTTCGAGATATGCACCATGCCGTCGACGCCGGGAACGATCTCGACAAACGCGCCGAAGTTCATGATCTTTACGACCTTGCCGCGGTAGATAGAGCCGATCTCCGGGCCGTTCGCGATGGTGTTGACGATGTCGATGACCGCCCTTGCGCTGTCGGCGTTCAGGCCGCTGACGAACACCGAGCCGTCCTCCTCGACGTCGATCTGCACGCCGAAGTCGGACTGGAGCTTCTGGATGACCTTGCCGCTCTTGCCGATGACGTCGCCGATCTTCTCGACTGGGATCTTGGTGTTGAACATCTTGGGAGCCCACTGCGAGACCTCCGGCCTCGGCTCGGCGATGGCCTTTGCCATGATCTCGTCAAGGATATAGTCGCGCGCCTTGTGAGTCTTCGCGAAGGCCTCCTCGATGATGTCATATGTCAGTCCGTCGACCTTTATATCCACCTGAATGGCGGTGATTCCCTTGTGGGTGCCGCCGACCTTGAAGTCCATGTCGCCGAAGAAGTCCTCAAGACCCTGAATGTCGACCATGGTCTGGAAGCTTCCGTCGTCGCGGGTGATAAGTCCGCAGGAAATGCCTGCTACAGGCGCCTTTATAGGCACGCCGGCGTCCATAAGGGCGAGGGTCGAGCCGCAGATAGAGCCCTGCGAGGTCGAGCCGTTGGAAGAAAGCACCTCGGACACCACGCGAATAGCGTAGGGGAACTCCTCGACCGAGGGAAGGACCGGAACGAGCGCCTTCTCGGCGAGAGCGCCATGGCCTATCTCGCGGCGGCCGGGCCCGCGTGAGGGCTTTGTCTCGCCTACCGAGTAGCTCGGGAAGTTGTAGTGGTGCATATAGCGCTTCTCTTCCTCGTCGTCGATGCCGTCGAGCTTCTGCGCGTCGCTGACCGAGGCAAGGGTAACGACCGAGAGAACCTGCGTCTGACCTCTTGTGAACAGTCCGGAGCCGTGCACTCTCGGAAGCACCGCGACCTCCGCCGCGAGCGGGCGGATCTGATCGAGCGTTCTGCCGTCGACGCGCTTGCCCTCATAGAGCCAGTTTCTGACGATCTTCTTCTGGAGCTTATAGATGCACTCGTCGATCATAGCGCCCTGCTCGGGATACTGCTCGTCGTACTTCGCGTGTATTGCGTCCTTGATGGGCTGCAGGCGCGCCTCTCTTACGTTCTTGTCGTCGGTGTCAAGCGCCTTCTTTACGTCCTCTGCGGCCATTTCCTCGATGGCGTCAAATAGGTCGTGGTCGACGTCCATCGACTCGAACTCGAACTTCGGCTTGCCGATCTCGGCCTTTATACCGTTAATGAATTCAACCATTTTCTTGATCTCGGCATGGCCCTGCTTGATGCACTCGAGCATAAGGTCGTCCGGGACCTCGTCGGCCCCCGCCTCGATCATGACTATCTTTTCCATAGTGCCCGCGACGGTGAGGTTCAGGTGGCTCACTGCCTTCTGCTCCTGGGTCGGGTTAAGGATTATCTCGCCGTCGATAAGCCCGACGTTCACTCCCGCGATAGGCCCCGCCCACGGTATATCCGAGATGGATATCGCGACCGATGTGCCGAGCATGCCCGCGATCTCGGGGCTGCACTCGGGGTCGACCGACAAAACGGTCATGACCACCGACACGTCGTTGCGCATATCCTTCGGGAAGAGCGGCCTGATCGGCCTGTCCACCATTCGGGAGGTCAGTATCGCCTTATCCGAGGGCTTACCCTCGCGCTTTGTGAAGCTTCCGGGTATCTTACCGACCGAGTAGAGCTTCTCCTCGAAGTCCACCGAAAGCGGGAAGAAATCTATCCCGTCCCTCGGCTTGACCGAGGCGGTAACGTTGCACATAACGGTGGTGTCGCCGTAGCGCACCCAGCAGGAGCCGTTCGAGAGCTCGCAGGTCTTACCCGTCTCGATGACGAGGGGCCTGCCCGCAAACACGGTCTCGAACCTTCTGTACCTATCAAACTGCTTGATCTCTGACATTGCCATAAAAAATTCCTCCGTTTTAAAATTTTTACGGTATCCTCAAGCGCGTTTTAGCAATAAATTCAGCTCCCGAAGTCTCTCGGGCACTCAACTTATTACTAAAAAACGCCGCCTGAAAATACGCTTTTGACATAGACGCACCCTGCGGCACGCCTATGTCAAACAAAAGCCTGTTTTACTTTCTTAGGCCAAGCTTTTCAACGATAGCTCTGTAGCGCTCGATATCGGTGCGCTGGAGGTAGTTGAGAAGGTTGCGCCTGCGGCCTACCATTTTCAGGAGGCCTCTGCGGGAGTGATGGTCGTTCTTGTGGAACTTAAGGTGTTCGGTAAGATCGGCTATCCTCTTGGAGAGTATCGCGATCTGGACCTCGGGCGAGCCGGTGTCATTCTCGGAAAGCCGGTTAGCTTCGATGATCGCGGTCTTTTCTTCCTTCAAAAGCATCTTTTTTATCCCCTTTCACAAAATTTTCCCGACCGACATAGGCCGCGGGCGGATAAATTCCCGTTCGGGCTTGATCCGCGGTCCAAGTACGGCGGCGAGCCGAGGCGATAAATTGCCTCAACTTTTTATATTGTATCATAATCGGAGCGATTTGTAAACCCCTTTTTGAAATTTTTTTGCCGAAATTTAACCTTTGATCCCGATCGCCTTTTTATAGGCGGTAAAGGTGTTTTTCATGAGCATCGCCCTTGTCATCGGCCCGACTCCCCCGGGAACGGGAGTGATGTAGGAAGCTTTTTCCTTTACCTCCTCGAAGTCCACGTCGCCGCAGAGCTTTCCGTTTTCGTCCCGGTTCATTCCCACGTCGATGACCACCGCCCCGGGCTTCACCATGTCCGCCTTTATCATCTTCGCCTTGCCCACCGCCGCGACTAAAATGTCGGCGCGAAGGGTCTCGGCCTTAAGGTCCTTGGTCTTAGAGTGGCAGGTAGTCACGGTGCCGTTTTCGTGAAGTAAAAGCATCGACATCGGCTTACCGACGATGTTCGAGCGGCCGACAACTACGCAGTTTTTGCCCTCGACGCACACCCCGGTCGAGTGAATGAGCTCCATGACCCCCGCCGGCGTGCAGGGCAGAAAGTCATACTCCCCTATCATTATCCGCCCGACGTTCACAGGGTGGAACGCGTCGACGTCCTTGTCCGGGTCTATGGCGTTTATGACCTCGCGCTCGTCAAGGTGCTTCGGCAGCGGCAGCTGGCAGAGTATCCCGTGGACCGTTTCGTCCTCGTTGAGCTCCTTAACGAGCTTCATCAGCTCCTCCTGCGTGGTGCTTTCGGGCAGGATGCACTCGCGTGAGATAAACCCGACCTCCGCGCAGTCCTTGGTCTTGTTTTTGACATAGACCGCCGAGGCAGGGTCGTCGCCGACAAGAATTACCGCGAGACACGGCGTTATCCCGACGTGATACGAAAGATATTCCGCGTCCGCCTTTACCTGTCCCTTGATCCTCGCCGCGACCTCTTTTCCGTTAATTATTTCCATCGCTGTCCTCCCCTTCCGGCTCGCCGTTGTTTTCCTCGGGAGCGCTCTGCTCCTCGGCGTCTTCGGTATTGTCATCAGACTCTTCGAGGCTTTCGGGAGCCTCCTCCCGCTCGCTTTCGGAAAGGATATGCTCCGAAAGCTCGGCGTTTTTGTCGACCTTCCTGTTTTTCTCATCGTGAATCCGCAAAAGCTCTGCCGACTCCTCGGTGCCGCTGTAAAGCCTTACGCCGTTCTTTCTGACCGACAAATGATTTATTATCAGGAGCACCGCCGAGAAGATGACGCAGGTGCCCGCGACGAGCTGCGATACCTTGAAGGGCGTGTTCGGAATATAGAGCGAGTCGGTGCGAAGCGCCTCAATCCAGAACCTGCCAAGGCCGTACCAGCCGATATACATCAAGAATATCTCGCCGTCGAACTTGCGGAATTTCTTGGAATAAAAATGCAGAATGAGAAATCCTATAAGGCACCAGAGCGACTCGTACAAAAAGCAGGGGTGCGCGACCATCTCTGTGGCGCGGTTGGTGACGATGCTCGTGTTGTCGGGATAGTAGAAGAAGTAAAGATAGTTAATTATCGAGCTTGATGTCATGCCCCACGGCAGCGTTGTCTTCGAGCCGAACGCCTCCTGGTTGAAGAAGTTCCCCCACCTGCCTATGCACTGGCCGATCAGTAGCCCGAGGCCGGCTATGTCGAGCATAGGAAGGAGCCTTACCTTCCGTATTTTCGCGACGATAGCGCCGAAGATGAGCGCGCCGATGACTCCCCCGTATATCGCGAGGCCGCCGTCGCGTATTCTCAGCACCGCGCCGATGTCGAGCCCGCCCTCGTCGGTCATATACCGCGGCAGGCTGAAGATGACGTAATAGGCCCTTGCTCCGAGTATCCCCCCGACGAGTCCGCAGAGGACGACGTCCAGCACCCTGTCCGGGTCGAGCCCGAAGGAGCGGGTGCGGCAGGAGGCGTAGATGACCGCCAAAAGCATACCGAAGGCGATAAGAAAGCCGTACCAGTAGACGTCGATGGCGTTTCCGCCGAACCACGGTATAGTAAAGAGCACGTTATTTATTTTAAGCCCGTTCGGGAACAGCCAGTCGCAGAACGGGAAGTACAGGACATTTTCGGTGTCCAGCACCTGACGGACAAATTCTTGCGTCATAAAAAAGCTCCTCCATAAAAAATTATCATCCCTATTTTATCACAAACGCCTCGAATATGCAAGAGATATGTAAAATTTTTCGGGCAAAAAATATCGCCCCGTAAAGGAGCGATAGTCCGTAATAAAATTGTCCGCAGTCGAATATGCTTATGTATCAGAAGTTTTTAAGCTTTGAAAGGCACTTCTTGCAGACGATCTTGCCCTCATAGCGGACGGCGTCGTCATTGTCGCCGCAGAAAATGCAGCTGTCGCTGAACTTGCGGAGAATGATGGTGTCGCCCTCGGTAAAGATCTCAATGGGATCCTTTTCCTTGATGTCGAGGGTCTTTCTGAGCTCCATCGGGACTACTATCCTTCCGAGCTCGTCTACTTTTCTTACGATTCCGGTTGATTTCATGGTCTTGTCCTCCTGTCCAATATTGATACATAATAATGTCGGCCGTCTTTTTCCAATTCTGAAAAGTGAGTTTTTGCGAATATATTTTTATCGAATCGGCATTTTTCCTGCCGATTTCGCGTCCGGAAAATTAGCACTACACATTAAGTATCTGTTTGTGTCATATTAACATATATTTCTTCATTTGTCAATACTGAAAATTATACAAAAAAATTCTGAAAAGAGGTAAAATAGTGGGAAAATTGCCGATTTTTTTGATAATTTGTTCAACAGTTTACGGTGTTAAAGCAGGCACACTCCCCTCTGTCGCCTCCGCGGTAACGGAATGCGGGGGCGCCGCGGTGTCTTTAGTTATCGGGCTTTCGGGGGTGATGGCGGTGTGGGGAGGTTTGATAAATATAGCTAACCGTTCGGGTTTCAGCGCGTTATTGACAAAAACTGCGAAACCGATAATCTGCAAAATTTTTAAAGGTTTAAACTACGACAGCGCCGCCTTAAACGCGATCACAATGAACATAACCGCGAACCTCCTCGGCCTCGGAAACGCGGCCACGCCGCTGGGACTTAAGGCCATGAAGCTTCTGGAAGAGGAGGAGGGCGCCGCCGATCGGCCAAGCAAAAACATGACCCTTCTGGCGGTAATAAACGCCTGTTCGATACAAATTATCCCGACCACTGTCGCCGCCGTCCGTTCGGGCGCAGGCAGCAAAAGCCCGATGGAGATACTGCCCTGCGTGCTTGCTGTTTCGGCGATATCGCTTTCGGTCGCGCTTTTGGCGGCGGAGGTGCTTGAGCTTGGACGTTAGCTCGATAGCCGTCGTCGGGATAGTTTTACTCATCTTCGGCTATGGGCTCTTTAAGCGAACCGATGTTTCGGACGCGTTCTGCGAGGGCGCCAAGGACGGCGTTAAGACCGCCTTTGAGCTTCTGCCCACGCTTTGCTATCTTATGCTCGCGATATCAATGCTTCGCGCCTCGGGCGCTTTGGAGGCGCTGGTGAGGGCTGTTTCGCCTCTCACCGAAAAAATAGGTTTTCCCGCCGAGGTGCTGCCGCTCGCTATTCTCCGCCCCGTTTCGGGAAGCGGCGCTCTGTCGCTTTTGGAGGACATCCTGAATCGGTTCGGCGCGGACAGCTTTGTCGGAAGGACCGCCTCGGTGCTTATGGCCTCGACCGAGACCACCTTTTACACCGTTGCCGTTTACTTCGGCGCGGTGAAGGCCAAAAAGCCCCGGAAGGCGCTCGCGGCCTCTCTTGCGGGAGATTTGAGCGCGTTTATGCTCTCGGCGCTCGCGGTAAGGCTTATTTTCGGCTGAATCTGACCTCGGCCGAGGCGGGATAATCCCCCGAATATCCCAAAGCCCCCGAGCGGTTTATCACCAAAACGCATCCGTCTTTATTGCAGCTTTTGCGCAGCCACGTGTCGCTCCCGCCGTCCCCCGAGACGGTGAGAGCGCCGTTTTGCTCGGAGTATACCTCGTATGCAGCGCCGTTATAGGTGATCTCGGAACGGCACATAAGTTCGTTTTTGTCGTATTCGCCGACGGTGAGGGTGAACGCGCCGTCCTCCGAGAGCCAGACGGTGTTTTCATAGTCGGTCGGCATATGCGAGAACGCGGAGAAAAGGCTCATTGTTAAAAGCGTGACGAGCGCCACCGCCGCGCAGGCGAATATCCCCGCAAATACCGCTATCAAGGTCTTTTTCATCTTTCACAGATCCTTTCTATGCTTCTTGCCCTGCCGGTTTTTTCGTCGAAATCCACCACCGCGCCGCAGATGAAGCAGGGCGTTTCCGCCTCGGTGAAGCGAACGGGTATCTTTAGGCGCATTCTTTTTATCGCGATGCTTTTCTCGACCCCGAGGACCGACTCCTCCGGGCCGGTCATTCCGACGTCGGTGATGTAGGCGGTGCCGCCGGGAAGGACCGTCTCGTCGGCGGTCTGAACGTGGGTGTGGGTCCCGAAAACTGCGGTCACGCGGCCGTCAAGATAATAGCCCATCGCCTTTTTTTCGGAGGTCGCCTCGGCATGAAAATCTACAAAAATATTCTTGGCGGAGATCCCCGCGAGCATTCTGTCTATGCAGTCAAACGGGTTTTCGAGAGGCTCCATATAGGCGCTGCCGAGGACGTTCACGACCGCTATCTGCGCGCGGCCCATGTCGAGGGTATACGCTCCCCTGCCGTAGACCCCGTCCGAATAGTTCGCCGGGCGGATAAGGTGCGGCGTATCGTCGAAAATGTGCTGGGCCTCGTGGCGCTTGAAGGCGTGATTGCCGGTGGTTATGACGTCGGCGCCGAGGCTCGTGAGCATGTCCGCCGAGACCTTTGTTATGCCGTTTCCGGTGGCCGAGTTCTCGCCGTTCACGACCAAGACGTCGGCAGAATATTTCGCGCGGAGCTGTTTGATCTTTGAGGCTAAAAAGCTGCAGCCGACCGCGCCCACGACGTCCCCGATAAACATAAGCTTCATGGCTTAAACCTCCCCGAATTTTCCGTTATTCCCCAGCCGTCGACCCCCGAGCGGCGCAGCGCCCCGAAGATACGATCGGAAAAGCCGCGGTCGCTCTTATCTGCCGCCGCGATGAATTCCTTCATTTCCTCGCGCTTGGTCTTTCCGTCGGCGGGGCAGACCGACTTCACGACCTCTATCCCCTCGCGGCGTATTGCACGCCTGATCTCGCTCTCCGGCGCGAAAACGAGGGGGCGTATGACCGTGATGTCGCGGCGGTCGAGATAGCTTTTCGGGGCGAAGCAGCCTACCCGCCCCTCGATGAAAAGGTTCATTAAAAACGTCTCGACGACGTCGTTGAAGTGGTGCCCGAGGGCGACCTTATTGCAGCCCGCTTTTTTCGCGGCGTTATGTAAAGCCCCGCGGCGAAGCTTCGCGCAGAGGGAGCAGGGGTGCTCCTCCTTTCTTACGTCGAAGACTATCTCCCCTATTTTGGTGCGCTCCAAGACATACGGAACGCCTAATTTTCGGCAGAGAGCCTCCACCGCCGAATAGTCGCCCTCTATCCCGCCGAAGCAGGGGTCGAGGGTTATCGCCGTGACGTCGTAGTCGATGCCGATGAAGCCCCGAAGGCGCGAAAGCCCGACAAGAAGCGCCAGACTGTCCTTTCCGCCAGAAACGCCGACCGCGATTTTATCGCCGTTTGAGATGAGGTCGAACTCCTGCACGGCGCGGCGCATATATCCTAAAATTTTCTGCATGATATCACCCTTGACAAAATATAGAATAATTATACTACATTTTTCGCCGCTTGAAAAGCCCTTTTTTAAAAATTTTTCCGAAAGCAAAACGGGAGGACGTTTGCCGTTCTCCCGTTCCGCCATTTACTTGGAACATTATATTATGAAGATGTCTGATAAGAAAACAGAGGTAAGAGGTCAGAAGTCAGATATTCGAGGTGTCGCCTTGCGACGGCGGGTTTTAAAATTCGCGACCCTTGCCGGCTCACCTTTTACCCTACGATATATATTATACTCCGAATTTTCAAAAAGTAAACCGGCAAAATATAAGAAAATATATCAAAGTTTCATGCAAAAAAGTTAAAAGTTGCACAAAGAAAAGATGAGCCCCGCCGGTTGACGGGGCTTAGTGTTATTACTTGGAAAGTCTTGCCTTGAGGTTTGCAAGCTCCTCGGACAGCTCCTTCGGGAGCTTTTCGCCGAATTTCTTGTAGAATTCCTCGATACCGGCGGCCTCTTCCTTCCAGAGGTCCTTATCGACCGAGAGGAGGTCTGCGACGGTTTCGGTGGTGATGCCGTCGAGGCCCTCGACGTTGATGTCCTCCGGCTTCGGCTCATAGCCGATCGGGGTCTCTACCGCGTCGACGGCGCCCTCGCAGCGCTCGATGATCCAGTCAAGAACGCGCATATTGTCGCCGTAGCCCGGCCAGATGAAATCGCCGTTCTCATCGGTGCGGAACCAGTTGACGTTGAAGATCTTCGGAGCCTTGTCGCCTAAGATCTTGCCCATTTCGAGCCAGTGCGCCCAGTAATCGCCCATGTGGTAGCCGCAGAACGGGAGCATAGCCATCGGGTCGCGGCGCACTACGCCGACTGCGCCGGTAGCGGCGGCGGTGGTCTCGGAGGCCATTATCGAGCCGACGAAGGTGCCATGCTGCCAGTTGAAGGACTGGTATACCAGCGGAGCGGTCTTGGCGCGTCTGCCGCCGAAGATCATCGCACTGATCGGCACGCCCTGCGGGTTATTGAACTCGGGAGAGATGCAGGGGCAGTTCTCGGCAGGGGCGGTGAAGCGGGAGTTCGGGTGGGCGAGCTTGTTGCCGGCGGCGACATACTCGGGGCCGTTGACCTTTTCGCCCTTCCACTCGGTCGCGTTGACCGGCGGGTTCTTGTCGAGCTTCTCCCACCAAACGGTCATATCGTCGTTGTTGATGGCGACGTTGGTGAAGATGGTGTTCTTTCTTGTCGAGGCAAGAGCATTGAAGTTGGACTTTTCGTTGGTGCCGGGGGCAACGCCGAAGAAGCCGTTTTCGGGGTTGATGGCATAGAGCCTGCCGTCGGGGCCGGGCTTTAACCATGCGATGTCGTCGCCGACAGTCCAGACCTTATAGCCGCGCTTGGTGTAGCCCTCCGGCGGGATAAGCATTGCGAGGTTTGTCTTGCCGCAGGCGGACGGGAATGCCGCGGTGACGTACTTGATCTCGCCGTTCGGCTTCTCGATGCCGAGGATCAGCATATGCTCGGCCATCCAGCCCTCGTTCTTGCCCTGATAGGAGGCAATTCTTAAGGCGAAGCACTTTTTGCCGAGGAGGACGTTTCCGCCGTATGCCGAGTTGATCGACCAGATAGTGTTATCCTCGGGGAACTGGACGATGTAGCGCTTCTCGGGGTCGACGTCGGCCTTGGAGTGGAGTCCGCGGACGAAATCGTCGGAGGTGTCGCCGAGGTTCTTGAAGGCGTCGGCGCCCATGCGGGTCATTATCGCCATGTTGAGGACGACGTAGATGGAGTCGGTGACCTCAACGCCGACCTTTGCAAGCGGCGAGCCGATGGGGCCCATGGAGTAGGGAATGATATACATGGTGCGGTTTTTCATCACGCCGTCATACATCGGGGTGAGCTTTGCGTACATCTCCTTCGGGTCGCACCAGTTGTTGGTCGGGCCGGCGTCCTCCTTCTTGCGGGAGCAGATGAAGGTGCGGTCCTCAACGCGCGCGACGTCGTTCGGCTTGGTGCGGTGATAGAGGCAGCCGGGGAGCTTTTCCTCGTTGAGCTTTATCATCTCGCCGGTGGAGATAGCCTCGGCGCGGAGGGCGTCGAGCTGCTCCTTGGAGCCGTCGATCCACATAACCTTTTCGGGCTTGCAGAGCGCGATCATTTCGTCGACCCACTTGTTTACGTTAGGGTTTTTGGTCAAGCTTGCCATATGATTACTCTCCTTTATAAGATATATTAAGTAATTTTTGCCTTGGGAAAAAGCCGGTTACCTGACTTTTTCGGGACGTCTGATACCGTTTCTCGGGAAAGTCCAACTTTTCCTCATATACTATTTTATTATCATTTTGTCAAGATGTCAAGCGAATTGAGAAAGTTTTCACAGAATTTTCAGCAACGGATACGGAAATCATAAAAGTGTTGCGATATACTGTGTATATTGACAATTTGAAATATGGAATTGGAGGCAAAATTATGAAATACCTCATAAAAGACACCACCCGCGAGGAGCGGGAGGCTATCGTCAGAAAGGGTCTTGGCTGCGACGGGAACGAGTGCGAGAACTGCTCGGCCTGCGGGCTTTACGGCGCGGGGGATATGCTTAAGCTGTATAAGCCGTATATCGACGGCGAGCGGGAACTGAGCGAGATAAGCGCGACGTTTAACGGAGGAATTGTTCACTAAAGTGAATCAAAACCGCCGCCGAAGGCGACACCTTGTAAATCTGACCTCTGATCTCTGACCTCTGTCTTCTGTTTGCCCGCTCCGGCCAAACCAAAACGGGCCGCCCTGCTTAGTGCAAGGCGGTCCTTTTGGTTATTTTGCTTTTTTTGCACTGATCGCTCCGACAATGCCGACGACGATGAGGACAATGCCCGCGAAGAACATTATCTTTATGACGGCGGCCATGAACGGAGGGCCGGAAAGGGTCGGGTTTGACAGTCCGAAGACGAACATTCCGGCGGAGAGGAGCACTAAGAGCACTCCTATGGCGGAAATCGCAAGCGATACCTTCATGTGCTGCCTCCTTATTTAAAACTCGAATTCGCCGTCAAAGACCTTGACGACGTTGCCTGTGAGGGTGACTTGGTCGTCGGTGTAATTCACGGTCAGGTCTCCGCCTTTGAGCTTCACCGTGACGTCGGTGCCCTTGTCGCAGAAGCCGTTTTCGACGGCGGCTATGACCGCGGCGCAGGCCCCGGTGCCGCAGGCGAGGGTCTCGCCGTTGCCGCGCTCCCAGACGCGCATTCTCAGGGTGTGGCGGTTGACTATCCTGACAAATTCGGTGTTTATCCTCTCGGGAAAGAGGCGGTGGTATTCAAACTTCGGGCCGAGCTTTTCGAGGTCGAGCCGGTCGATGTCCTCCATAAAGAGAACGCAGTGGGGATTTCCTATCCCGACGCAGGTCGCGCGGTACTCCATGCCGTCAACCTTGATCGGAACGTCTATCATCGTTTCGGTATCGCTTATCGCGGGGAGGTTCGCGGCCTTAAGCTCGGCTTTTCCCATCGCGACCGAGACGGAGTTGACGAGCCCGTCGCGGATATAGAGCTTTAAGCTGTGAACGCCGCTGACAGTCTCTATCGTGATGTCCTCGGAGTTGACAAGCCCGTTGTCGTAGAGGTACTTCGCCACGCAGCGGATATTGTTGCCCGCCATTTTGCCCTCCGAGCCGTCGCGGTTGAAGGTGCGCATTTTCGCGTCGGCGACGTCGGAGTGCTCAATTAAGACTATGCCGCTCGCGCCGATCCCGTAGTGCTCGGGGCAGAGGCTCACGCAGAGGCTCTCGGGGTATGTTATCGCGCCGTCGAAGTTCGGGAGGAAGATATAGTCGTTTCCCGCGGACTGCATCTTCGAGAATTTTATCTTCGAGCGGCTGGTGCGCATCCTGTTGATGTTCACAAGCTCGGTGTTTAAGCAGTTGAAGCGGCTCGCGATTATGTCTGCGAGGGCGTTCGCGGTGTCAAGCGACGTCAGGCAGGGTATACCGAGCTGCATCGCGCGGCGGTGAAGGGCGATATAGTCGCCGACGGAGC
Source organism: uncultured Clostridia bacterium (assembly GCA_947624745.1). Taxonomy (GTDB): domain Bacteria; phylum Bacillota; class Clostridia; order Oscillospirales; family Ruminococcaceae; genus Faeciplasma. Next base: position 19,689 of record CANQLR010000022.1, read on the forward strand.
GGTCGTGTATCGCGCCGGTGTAGATGATGTAGCCGATCTTGCCGCTCTCCAAAAGCTCGGTCAGCTCGCCCGAGTCCTCGGCGTCCTTTACATAGTGGACGGGTATGCCGAGCTGGGCGATGTCCTTCGCGGTGCCGCCGGTGGCGTAAAGCTCGACCCCGAGGTCGTAAAAGCGCTTGGCAAGGCTTATGGTGTCGTTGTAATCGGCCTCCTCGACGCTTATTAAGATACCCTTTTCGGAGGCGTTGGAGGAATCGGTGCGGAACCCTGCCGCAGTTAAGCCCTTGAAGAGCGCCTCGGGCATGGTCTTGCCTATACCTAAGACCTCGCCGGTGGATTTCATCTCGGGTCCTAAGATGGAGTTTGCGTCGGTGAGCTTTTCAAAGCTGAACACCGGCACCTTGACCGCGTAGTACGGGGGCGACTTGTGAAGGCCGGTGCCGTAGCCGAGGTCTTTCAGCTTTGCGCCGAGCATGACCTTGGAGGCGATATCGACCATCGGGACGTTCGTGACCTTCGAGATGTAGGGGACCGTCCTTGAAGCGCGGGGGTTGACCTCGATGACGTAGAGCTCGTTGTCGTAGATGAGATACTGTATATTCACAAGGCCCTTTGTCTTAAGTCCGAGGGCGAGCTTTTCGGAACAGTCGCAGATTATCTTTAAGAAGCGGTCGCTCAGGTTATACGGCGGATAGACCGCGATGGAGTCGCCCGAGTGTATCCCCGCGCGCTCGATATGCTCCATGATGCCGGGGATCAGAACGTCCTCGCCGTCAGAGATGACGTCGACCTCGAGCTCTATCCCGGGCATATATTTATCGACCAAAACCGGGTTTTCGATACCCTGCGCGAGTATCGCCTTCATGTATTTCGAGGTGTGGGAGGGCGTGCGGGAGATGGTCATGTTCTGACCGCCGATGACGTAGGACGGGCGAAGAAGTACGGGATAACCAAGCCTTTCGGCGGCGGAAAGAGCCTCCTCTTCGGTGAGAACCCCCATGCCGCGGGGGCGCTTTATCGCGAGGGATTCCAGCAGCTCGTCAAAGCGCGCCCTGTCCTCGGCGATGTCGATGCTCTCGGCGGAGGTGCCGAGTATGCGAATGCCCTTTTCGTCCAAAAATTTGGTGAGTTTTATCGCCGTCTGTCCGCCGAACGCCACCACAACGCCGACCGGGTGCTCGACGTTTATGATGTTCATGACGTCCTCGGGGCAAAGCGGCTCAAAGTAGAGCCTGTCCGCGGTGTCATAGTCGGTCGAGACGGTCTCGGGGTTGTTGTTTACGATAACGACGTCGTAGCCGAGATCTCTTAAAGTCCAGACGCAGTGGACCGAGCTGTAGTCGAACTCTATCCCCTGCCCTATTCTAATCGGGCCGGAACCGAGGACCATTACGACCGGCTTTCCGCTGCGTTCAAATGTCCTTGCCTCGCAGGCGGCTTCGCAGGTCGAATAGAAGTAAGGGGTCACGGCGTCGAATTCGGCTCCGCAGGTGTCGACCATTTTATAGCCGAAGCGAAGCGCCGGGAGCTCCTTTTCGCCCGAGAGGCGCTTTATCGCTTCGTCGGTGTAGCCGAGCTTCTTGGCTCTTTCGTAGTCGCCCGGCTTGAGGCCGTTTGCGATAGACTTTTCAAATTCGGCGAGGCCCTTGAACTTTTCGAGGAACCACTCGTCGATCATGGTTATTTCGTGGATAGTTTCGACCGAAACTCCCGCCTTCAAAGCCTCGAAAACGGTGAAGATGCGGCGGTCGTTCTGCTCGTGAAGGCGCTCAAGGACCGGCTTATCGCTCAACGGCGCGGCGTTCAGGGTATCAAGAGAAATTTCCGCGCCGCGAACGGCCTTTAGCATCGCCATTTCAAAGCTCGGGGCAATACTCATGACCTCGCCGGTGGCCTTCATCTGGGTGCCGAGGGTGCGGGTCGAGCCGGAGAATTTATCGAACGGGAACTTCGGCATTTTCACGACCACATAGTCGAGCGTCGGCTCGAAGCAGGCGCAGGTCTTGCCGGTTATCTCGTTTTTGATCTCGTCCAGGGAGTAGCCGAGGGCTATTTTGGTGGTGATCTTCGCGATCGGGTAGCCGGTTGCCTTTGAGGCAAGGGCGGACGAGCGCGAAACGCGGGGGTTGACCTCGATGACGGCGTATTCAAAGCTCTCGGGGTTCAGGGCGAACTGGCAGTTGCAGCCGCCGACGATGCCTATCGAGCTTATTATGTCGAGCGAGGCGGTGCGGAGCATCTGATACTCCTTATCGGAAAGGGTGAGCGCCGGGGCGACGACTATCGAGTCGCCGGTGTGGACGCCGACCGGGTCGATGTTTTCCATCGAGCAGACCGCGATGACGTTCCCGAGGGCGTCGCGCATCGTCTCAAATTCAATTTCCTTCCAGCCCGAGATGCACTTTTCTATAAGCACCTGCGTGATCGGCGAGGCGTCGAGGCCGGTCTTTGCGATTATTTTCAGCTCGTCCTTATCGGCGGCGATACCACCGCCCGAGCCTCCGAGGGTGAACGCCGGGCGGACTATCACGGGGTATCCTATCCTGTCGGCGATCTCGAGCGCGCCGTCGACGGTGTTCGTGATGTCGGACGGGACTACCGGCTGGCCGATCGCCTTCATGGTGTCGCGGAAAAGCTCCCTGTCCTCGGCCTTGTCTATCGCGTCGATGTCCGAGCCCAAGAGCCTCACGCAGTATTTTTCAAGCACGCCCATCTTCGAGAGCTGCATGGCGACGGTGAGGCCGGTCTGCCCGCCGAGACCCGCCAAAAGGCCGTCGGGGCGCTCCTTCTCGATTATCCTTGCGACCGTTTCGGCGTTTAAGGGTTCAAGATAAATTTCGTCGGCTAAGTTTTTGTCGGTCATTATCGTCGCGGGGTTGGAGTTGACAAGTACGACGTTTATCCCCTCCTGCCGTAAAACGCGGCAGGCCTGAGCGCCGGCGTAGTCAAACTCCGCCGCCTGGCCTATGATTATCGGCCCCGAGCCTATCACGAGGACTTTTTTTACTGTCAGATCCTTAGGCATTTTCGCTGCCTCCCATCATTTTAATAAAGCGGTCGAACAAAAATCCGGTGTCGCGGGGGCCTCCGCAGGCCTCGGGGTGGAACTGCACCGTGAAGCAGTTTTTGCCGGGGTATTCCATTCCCTCGCAGCTCTGATCGTTGGCGTTTACGAAGGTCTCGCGGCCGATCCCCTTAAGGCTGTCCGACACGACCGCGTAGCCGTGGTTCTGGCTGGTGATGTATGTCCTGCCGCCGATGAGGTCCTTGACAGGCTGGTTCGCGCCGCGGTGGCCGTATTTGAGCTTCACCGTCTTTCCGCCCATGGCGAGCGCCGTGAGCTGGTGGCCGAGGCATATCCCGAAGACCGGGACCTTTCCTATCATCTTTTTGAGCTCCTCTATCGGGCCGACGTTCTCCTCGGGGTCTCCCGGGCCGTTCGAGAGCATTATGCCGTCGGGGTTTATCCCCAAGACCTCCTCGGCCTTCGCGCTCTCGGGGAAGCAGGTGACCTCGCAGCCGCGCTGCTGAAGGCTCCTGATTATATTCATCTTCGCGCCGTAGTCCATGAGCGCCACGCGGTAGAGCTTTTGCCCCTCGGCGGGATAGACCTTTACCTCTCCCCCGCTGACCGTTTTTACGGCGTTTCTCATGGCATAGCTCTTTATCTCATCAAGACCGTTCGGCACCTCGGAGCAGATCATGGCGTTCATCACGCCCTCCTCGCGGATCGTCCTTGTGATCTCGCGGGTGTCGACCCCGGCTATCCCGGGGATGTCGTTTTCTATGAGGAATTTTTCCAGCTCGCCCTCGGAGCGGAAGTTCGAGGGCGTTTCGCAGAGCTCGCGGACGACGTAGCCCCGAACGGCGGTCTTTCCCTCGAAATCGGGGGAGATCACGCCGTAATTTCCGATGAGCGGGAAGGTGTGCATGACTATCTGCCCGCAGTAGCTCGGGTCGGTAAGGGTCTCGAGGTACCCGGTCATGCCGGTCGTGAAAACAAGCTCTCCTATGCTGTCGCGGCAGGAGCCTATCCGCCGCCCCTCGTAAACGGTGCCGTTTGAAAGAACAAGATACGCCTTTTTCGATTCTTTTTGGGTGTTCATACAGTTTTCCGTCCTTTATATACTTTTATGCCCTTCGGGCTTGCACTTTATCCTTTTGAGTATATCATATCGCGGTGTGCTTTTCAATAGGTTATTAAAGCTTTTTAACAATTATTTTTTATGTAATTCTTTGCATTTTCTTCAAAAAAATCACCGCCAAGGCGGTGATAGGAAAAATGCTAAATAAGGGTGGTCGCCATGACCGCCTTAATTGTGTGGAGCCTGTTTTCCGCCTCGTCGAAAACGACCGAAGCCTTCGATTCAAACACCTCGTCGGTGACCTCTAAGCAGTCATAGCCGAATTTATTGAACATCTCGACGCCGATCTCGGTCTTAAGGTCGTGGAACGCGGGCAGGCAGTGCATGAAAAGGGTGTCCCTGCCGGTCATCGACATCAGCTCGGAATTGACCTGATAGGGCATCAGGTCCTTTATCCTCTCGGCCCAGACCTCGTCCGGCTCTCCCATTGATACCCATACGTCGGTGTAGATGACGTCGGCGTCCTTTACCGCCTGCCGCCTGTCCTCGGAAAATTCGAGGGTCGCGCCGGTGGACTTAGCTATCTCGCGGCACTGCTTCACAAGCTCGCCGTCGGGGAAATAGCCCTTCGGGGAGCAGGCGGTGAAGTGCATTCCCATCTTCGCGCAGCCGACCATCAGGGAGTTTCCCATGTTGTATCTCGCGTCGCCCATATAGACGAGCCTGACGTCCTTTAACTTGCCGAGGTGTTCCTTTATGGTCAGGAAGTCGGCAAGTATCTGCGTCGGGTGAAATTCGTTGGTGAGGCCGTTCCAGACCGGCACCTTCGAGTAGTAGGCAAGGCTCTCGGCGCGCTCCTGCTCGAAGCCGCGGTACTCTATGCCGTCGAACATTCTGCCCAAGACGCGGGCGGTGTCGGGGATAGACTCCTTCTTGCCTATCTGGGAGGATTTGGGGTCGAGATAAACGGCGTGCATACCGAGATCCGCCGCCGCGACCTCGAACGAGCAGCGGGTGCGGGTAGAGGTCTTTTCAAAGATGAGGGCGACGTTCTTGCCCTCTAAATAGCGGTGGGGTATGCCGGCTTTTTTCAGGGATTTGAGCTCCGTCGCGGCGCTTAAAAGCCCGTCTATTTCCTTGGGGGTGAAATCCAGAAGCTTCAAAAAGCTCCTGCCCTTGAGTGATATCATACCTTTCCTCCTTAATATTTTGAAAGTTCCTGTTTAACGTATTCTATCTGCCCATCTACCGAGGCGTAACCGGTTCCGCCCTCCGAGATGCGGCGTTTTACGCACTCGGAAAGGGAGATGTCGGTATAGACGTCCTCGGAGATGAGATCCGAAATTGATCTATACTCCTCTATCGGCAGGGACTCAAGATCAAGACCGAGATCGGTGCACCTTTTGACTGCCTGCCCCGCGGCCTTATAGGCGGAGCGGAACGGGAGCCCCTTTCTCACCAGATAGTCGGCGAGATCCGTCGCGTTTATGAAGCCCTTTTTCGCCGCCGAGAGCATATTTTCTCGGTTAGCCTTCATCTCGCGTATCATCGGGGCGAGAACCGTAAGGCAGGCAGCAACGGCGTCTACGCAATCGAACACCGCCTCCTTGTCCTCCTGCATATCCTTGTTGTAGGCAAGAGGCGTGCCCTTTAATGCGGTCAGAAGGGTCATCAGATCGCCGTATACGCGCCCCGTCTTTCCTCGGATAAGCTCGGCCATGTCGGGGTTTTTCTTCTGCGGCATTATCGAGGAGCCGGTCGTGAAGCTGTCCGAAAGGGAGATAAAGCGAAACTCCCAGCTCGACCAGAGTATAAGCTCCTCGCAGAGGCGGGAGAGGTGGGTCTGAAGGATCGAGAGGCAGCTCATCAGCTCCAGCGCGAAGTCGCGGTCGCTCACCGCGTCGACCGAGTTGCGGCAGATGTCCGAAAAGCCCAGAAGCCCGGCTTCATAGCGGCGGTCGGTCGAATATGTCGTCCCCGCGAGCGCGCAGGCGCCGATGGGGCTTATGTTCATTCGCTTGCGGCAGTCCTTGAGCCTGTCAAGGTCGCGAAGGAGCATCATGCAGTAGGCCAGAAGCCAGTGCCCGAAGAGGACGGGCTGGGCGCGCTGCAAATGCGTATAGCCCGGCATGACGGCGTCCTTGTATTCCTCGGCCTTTTGAAGCAGCGCCTCGGCGGCGTCCTTTAATAGCAGGGTCAGGCTGTCGGTCTGCCCGCGAAGATAAAGCCGAAGATCCAGAGCCACCTGGTCGTTTCGCGAGCGGGCGGTGTGGAGCTTTTTCCCGCTCTCGCCGATGCGCTCGGTCAGGACCTGCTCGACGAACATGTGGATATCCTCGCAGTCGGGATCAAATCTCAGAGCGCCCGAGTCGATATCGCGAAGTATCCCCTCGAGGCCCGAGACTATCTCGTCCCGCTCGCTGTCTGTAATTATCCCCTGCTTCGCGAGCATTTTCGCGTGAGCCTGTGATCCCGTGATGTCCTCGCGATACATTCTCGAGTCGAAGGATATCGAGGAATTGAAATCGTCGGCAATTTTTGAGGTGATACCGTCGGTCACCCCCGCCCACATCTTGGCCATAGAAAGCTCCTTACTTCTTGTTCTTTTCGTCGACGACCGACTGGACCTTTATCGGCAGGCCGTAGAGGTTGATGAAGCCCGTGCTGTCCTTCTGGTCGTAGTCGGACTCGCCGAAGGTCGCGATCTCCTCGCTGTAGAGGCTGTAGTCGCTCCATACGCCGGCGTTTATCATGTTGCCCTTGTAGAGCTTTAAGCGAACCTTGCCGGTCACGCGCTCCTGGGTCTTGTCGACGAACGCGGAGAGCGCCTCGCGAAGCGGTGTGAACCACTGGCCGTTGTAGACGAGCTCGGCAAAGGTGATGGATATCCTCTGCTTCTCGTGAAGGGTCATCTTGTCGAGGCACAAAGATTCCAGAACGCTGTGGGCCTTATAAAGGACCGTTCCGCCGGGGGTCTCGTATACGCCGCGGCACTTCATTCCGACAAGGCGGTCCTCGACGATGTCGATGATGCCGATGCCGTTGCGGCCGCCTATTTCGTTGAGCTTTAGGATGATGTTCTTGGCGCTCATCTTCTCGCCGTTTAAGGCTACGGGAACGCCCTTGTCAAATTCCAGCTCGATATATTCCGGCTTGTCGGGGGCCTGAATGGGGCTGACTCCCATCTCCAAAAAGCCGGGCTTTTCATACTGCGGCTCGTTGCCGGTGTCCTCCAAATCCAAGCCCTCGTGGCTTAAATGCCAGAGGTTTTTGTCCTTCGAGTAGTTGGTCTCGCGGTTGATTTTCAGGGGGATATTATGCGCCTCGGCGTAGTCTATCTCCTCGTCTCTCGATTTAATGCTCCACTCGCGCCAAGGGGCGATTATCGGCATATTCGGGGCGAAGTGCTTTATCGCGAGCTCGAACCGAACCTGATCGTTTCCTTTTCCGGTGCAGCCGTGAACGATGGCGTCGGCGTGCTCCTTCTTCGCGATCTCGACCAAGCCCTTAGCTATGCAGGGGCGGGCGTGAGAGGTGCCGAGGAGGTACTCCTCATACACCGCGCCGGCCTTCATGGTCGGGATAATGTATTCGTCGACGTACTCGTCGGTAAGATCAAGAACATAGAGCTTCGAGGCGCCGGTCTTAAGCGCCTTTTCCTCGAGGCCCTCCAGCTCGTCGGCCTGACCGACATTTCCCGAGACCGCGATGACCTCGCAGTTGTTGTAGTTTTCCTTGAGCCACGGAATGATGATCGAGGTGTCAAGTCCTCCCGAGTATGCAAGTACGACCTTTTTTATGCAATCTTTATTCATAATTACGCTCCTTTATGCAAAATTTAATTTTCTTTGTGAATATTATGCACGATTTATGCGCGTTTGTCAAGCCCCTGCGGCAAATTTGTAGAGCTTATCATATGAAGCTTTAAAGCTACCGCAAATTTTGGGCAGTTTAGACAAGCTCGGCGATGTCGTAGATCAGCCTCTCCGACTTTTCCCAGCCGAGGCAGGGGTCGGTGATCGACTTGCCGTAAACGCACTCCCCTATCTTCTGCGCGCCGTCCTCGATATAGCTCTCGATCATGAAGCCCTTGACCAGCTTTTTGATGTCCTCGGAGTGGCGGCAGCTGTAGAGGACTTCCTTGCAGATCCTCGGCTGCTGGAGCGCCTGCTTGCCCGAGTTAGAGTGGTTGGTGTCGATGATGACCGCGGGGTTAGAAAGCCCCGAGGCTGCGTAGCTCTCGCAGAGGTGGAGAAGGTCCTCGTAGTGGTAGTTCGGCATGTTCTGGCCGTGACGGTTGACGTATCCGCGAAGGATAGCGTGTGAGAGCGGGTTGCCCTGCGAGTGGACCTCCCAGCCGCGGTAGATGAAGGTGTGGGGGTGCTGGGCGGCGTTTATGGCGTTGAGCATGACCGAGATGTCGCCGCTCATCGGGTTTTTCATGCCGACCGGGATATTAAGCCCCGAGGCGGTGAGGCGGTGGTGCTGATCCTCAACGGAGCGAGCCCCCACGGCGACGTAGCCCAGAATATCGCTTAAGTAGCGGTGGTTCTCGGGGTACAGCATCTCGTCAGCGCAGGAGAAGCCGTACTCCGAAAGGGCCTTCATATGCAGCTGACGTATCGCGACGATGCCCTTGAACATATCCGGCTTTTCGTTCGGGTCGGGCTGATGCAGCAGCCCCTTGTAGCCGTCGCCGGTGGTGCGGGGCTTGCCGGTGTAGATCCTCGGAATGATGAAAATTTTGTCCTTCACCTTTTCCTGAACCTCGCGGAGCCGCCCGATATAATCGAGTACGCTCGCCGCGTTGTCGGCCGAGCAGGGCCCGATGATGAGGACAAACTTGTCGGAGCGCCCGGCAAAGATGTCCGCGAGCTCGTCTGCGCGCGCCTTGACGACCTTCGCGAGCCCGTCGGAGAGCGGGAACATTTTTTTACATTCCTGCGGTATCGGGAGCTTCCGCTCAAATACCATATTCATATGAATTACATCCTTTCAGACAGAAATTACTGTTTTTTGTCAAATTTGGCGCGGCGCTCGCTCGAACGCTGCATCATGCCGCGCATTCCCTCGACGTCGCCCTGCTCGATCATGTCGCGAAGCTTTTTGAACTGCTTATCGAAAAGGTCCATCTGCTCAAGGAGCGCCTTTTTGTTCGCCATGAAAAGCTCGGACCACATAAGATCGTTTATCCTCGCGATGCGGGTGAGGTCGCGGAAGGAATCACCGGTGAATTTTTCGATGTTTTCGGCGTCGTTGCAGGTCATGAGGGTGACCGCGATGCAGTGCGTGAGCTGGCTGACAAAGCCTATCATCTCATCGTGCTCCTCAGGTGAAAGCTCCGCCACCTGCGCAAAGCCCAGAAGCAGCCCGAGCTCGCGGCAGGTCTCTATCGCCTCGGGGGTGTTTTTGCCGGTCGGGGTAACGATATAGTTCGCGCCATGGAAGATCTTGGTCGTGGCGTTCTCTACGCCGTAGACCTCGCGTCCCGCCATCGGGTGGGCGGCGATAAATTCGCAGTCGGGGCGAAGTATCTCCTGAACCTTATAGACCACCGAGCCCTTGACGCCGGTGACGTCGGTGATGAGCGCGCCGGGCTTGAAAAGGTGCTGGTTAGTCTCGATCCACTCGATGAAAACGTGCGGATAAAGCGCGAAAACGACGATGTCCGCCTCGCCGACAAGATCACGCCTCACCTCCGCCGCACCGTCGTCTATCATACCGTGCTCAAGCGCGTAGTCGATCGAGCGCTGCGAACGGGTTATCGCGGTGACTCTGAACCCGTAGCGCTTCAGAGCCTCGGCGTAGGAGCCGCCGATGAGCCCGAGCCCGACTATCAGGATATTTTTTCTCACATCAATTATCATTTTATCAGTCCTTAATTTTAACATCACAGCCAAGCCGTGCTATTGCCTCAAAAAAGTCGGGGAATGTCTTCGATACCGCCTCGCAGCCCGTGATCTCGCCGCCGGTTAGGCTTAAAAGCAGCGACAGGGACATGACAATTCGGTGGTCGTTATGCCCGTAAAGCGGCTCGGTGGGAGCATGTAAGCCTCCGCCGAAGACCTCTATCTCGTTTTCACGGCGATCTAAGCGGCAACCGAGCTTTGAAAGCTCCTTTTCCATCGCCTCGCCGCGGTCGCTCTCCTTCATCGCAAGGCGGCGGGTGCCGGTGAGCTTACAGCCCGATTTCGCGCAGCCGAGCGCCATCAGCACCGGACCGAGGTCGGGGCAGTCGGTTATATTAAGCGTAGGAGTACCCTCCGAAAAAGCCGCGAAATAGCTTTTATAGACCCTGTCGCCCTGCTTTGAATCGGGGTCGAGGCCGCAAAGAGTTACGTCTCCCCCGATGAGGTTGAACGCGTCCAGAAACGCGGCGTTAGAGTAATCTCCCTCGCAGGTTACGTCGGCGGGCCTAAGCGAGCGGCCGACGACCTTTACCGTCAGATCGTCCTCGAAATACGCCCTGCCGCCGAATTTTTCAACCGCCGAAAGGGTCAGATCAATATATGAGCGGCTCTCGAACGGCGGGATTATTTTTATCTCCGACTCGCCGGGAAGGCTCAAAAGCGCGAAGATCATTCCGCTTATGAACTGGCTCGAGACCGAGCCGTCGAGCGCGTATTTCCCGGGTTTCAGGCTCCCCCGGACGGTTATCGACTCCCCGTCGGAGTTATACATGAAGCCCTCTTTTTCGCAGAGCTCTCGGTAGACGCTCTGCGGGCGCTCCATCAGCCTTTTCGAGCCGCGAAGGCTGACCGTTTTTTCGGTCGTGAGGCAGAGCGGTATCAGAAAGCGGAGCGTGTTTCCGCTCTCGCGGCAGTAAAGGCTCTCGGGGACGGTCTTTAAAAAGCCCGCGCTGTCAACGGTTGTTTCGTCACCGTTTCGCGTAATTTTCGCGCCGAGCGCCGTGAGGCAGTCGGTCATCGCGGAGACGTCCTCCGACGTCCCGAGGTTTTTTATAAGGCACTTTCCCCCGCTCAGCGCGGATAAGAGCAGCAGCCTGTGGCTCATGCTCTTCGACGGGGGCGCGCCTGCTTTTCCCGAAAGCCGGGAAGGTTTGAATACGGCTGTCATTTTCCCTCCGCTAAAAAGTCCACGGCGTCAAGATACCCGGCAAAGCCCCTGCCCGAGATAGTCTTTTTGCAGGCAAGGCGGATATAGCTCGTTTTTCTGAACTCCTCCCGCGAGTCGACGTCGGATATATGCACTTCTACCGTCGGCACTCCCACAGCCTTGACGGCGTCAAGTATCGCGACCGAGGTGTGGGTGTACGCGCCGGGGTTTATCACGATCCCGTCGGCGTTTTTATAGGCCGACTGGATATAGTCTACGAGGTCTCCCTCGTGGTTTGATTGGTAAAATTCGGCCTCTATCCCCTTTTTCAGGCAGTGCTCCCGTATCATTTCGACGAGCGAGGCGTAGGTCTTATTCCCGTAGATATCCGGCTCGCGGATACCGAGCATATTAAGGTTAGCTCCGTTAATTATAAATATCTTCATTCAAAAACCTCTCGGCTATGTATTTCGCGGTCTCGTCAGGCTGCTCTGACGGCTTTATCACCCTGTCCGCCGTCGAAACGTAGCGGCCGTAACGCTCATCAAATCTCTTTTTTATCGCTTCAAAATCGCTCGCGGTAGGTCTGTCCGAGGTCGGCCTGAGCCATTCGAGCGGCCTGTCAAGGAAATAGATCTTGCCGTTTTGACGAAGCGCAGTGACGTTTTCCTCCCGAAGTATCGCCCCGCCGCCGGTCGAGATCACGACCCCCGAGCGGCGCGAAACGTCCTTTATGACCTCGGTCTCGATGCCGCGAAAGCCCTCCTCGCCGAGCTCGGCAAATATCTCGGGAATGGGTCTGCCCACTCGCGCAACTATCTCGCGGTCGGTGTCTATAAGCTCGCGCCCCAGAAGCTTTGCGAGCCGCTCCCCCGCCGTGGTCTTTCCCGAGGCGGGCATTCCGGTCAGAACGATGTTTATCTTCATTCCCCGAACGCCGGCGTAGACCCTGTCGGTCTCGGTCTTGGGGATAGAAACGTCCCGGAAAATTTCGGAAGCCCTTACCGCCTGCGCCGCGAGCATATAAAGCCCACCGACGGCCTTCGCGCCCGCGTTCAGCGCCTTTTGCACCAAAAGCGTGCGGTCGGGGTTGAACACCGCGTCCATCAGCCCCTCGAGCTTCGGAAAGTCCGCAGGCTCAAGCGGCAGCTGCGAATAGTCGTAATTATCGGGATACATCCCCGCAGGCGAGGTGTTTATTATCACCTGCGCGTCGCGGTGAAGCTCCCTCGCCTCGGCGTATGTGACTACCCCCTCACGTTTAGTTCGGGAAACGGTGATTATCTCGCGCGCACCAAGATCCTCTGCGACGACCCTTGCCGTCACCGACGTTCCCCCGGTGCCGAGTATCAGAACCTTTCGCCCCGAAAGCTCTATGCCGCTTTTTTTAAGGAGCTCGGTCATGCCGTAGCAGTCGGTGTTGTATCCCAAGAGCCTGCCGCCGCGGTTTATGACAGTGTTCACCGAGCCTATACGCCGCGCGCCGTCCGAGATCTCGTCAAGGTACTTCATGACCTCTTTTTTATAAGGGATCGTGACGTTTATCCCCAAAAAATCCCGCTTTTGCATGAACCCGGGAAGTTCGTCTCTTGAGAGCTCCCGAAGCTCGTATTCGTACCCGCCGATGAGCGAGTGTATCTCGCCGGAATAGCTGTGCCCCAGCCGCTCGGCGATAAGTCCGTATTTCATAAAATTTACCTCATACCGTTTACCTTGTTAATGAAATCCCCGCCGAACCGCGCCGCGAGCATATCCATGAGCGTGAGCGCAGCAACGCTGTCCGCGACCACCCTCGCGCGGTGGATTATCGCGGGGTCGTGCCTGCCCCGAAGGGTCAGCTCGGCGTTTTCAAGCTTAAGATAGTCTATCGTTTTCTGGGTCTTGAATATCGACGGCGTGGGCTTTACCGCGAGGCGGAAAATTATCGGCATACCGTTCGTGATGCCGCCGTTTATGCCGCCGTTTCGGTTGGTCTCAAAGACGACTTTGCCGCCCTCGACCCTGATGGGGTCGTTGGCCTCGCTGCCGAAAAGCTTTGCAAAGCCGAAGCCCTCGCCAAACTCGACCCCCTTCACCCCGGGAATAGAAAAGAGCGCGTGTGATAAAAGCGATTCAACGCTGTCGTAAAACGGCTCGCCGACCCCTGCGGGGAAGCCGACTACCGCGGTCTCCAAGATCCCGCCGACGCTGTCCCCCTCCGAGGCGGCCTTTTCTATCTCGGCGATCATTCTTTCGCCGGCCTCGCTGTCCAAAACGGCAAAGTTAAGCGAATTAAGCTTATCTATGTCTCCCGGGAGCTCCGAAAAGTCCCGATCAAAAATTCCGTGAACCGATTTTATGTGGGTGCCGATCTTTATCCCGCACCCGTCAAGCGCGGATATCGCTATCGCCCCTGCGGCGACGACGGCCGCGGTCAGGCGTCCCGAGAAGTGCCCCCCGCCGCGAAAATCCTCAAACCCCGAGTAGCGGATATGCGCGGTATAATCGGCGTGCCCCGGCCTTGCGAGCCGCGAAACGTCCGAATAATCGCCGCTTTTCACGTTTTTGTTGGGAATGGATATCGCGAGCGGCGTGCCGGTGGTCTTTCCGTTGAAAACTCCGCTTAAGATTTCGAACTCGTCCGCCTCGACCCTTGCGGTCGATATTTTCCCGGCGGGGCGGCGCTTACCGAGCTGCGCCTCGATAAAGCCCCTGTCCACCGCTATCCCGGACGGCAGCCCGTCTATGACCGCGCCGACGGCGGGGCCGTGGCTCTCGCCGAAAATTGTCAGGGCAACGCTCTGCCCGAAGGTGTTTTTCATCCGATACCCTCCGCCAAAAATTTATCCAAAAGATCATCAAGCTCCGAAAAGCTCATTTTTTCGATCTCATACTCCCCCGCGCGCTTCACCCTGACGACGTTCACTCCGCCCGCCTCCGACTTTTTGTCGTGGCTCATCGCCCTTTTGATGTCCTCGGCCGGGGCTTTTACCTCGAGCGGCAGCCCGAGCTTTTTCATGACCCCTAAAAGCCGCTCTCTGACGTCATGCGAGCACATCGGCAGCATTCCTATCGCGACGCACTCGCCGTGAATGAGCCTTCCGTTTTCGGCGGTCTCGATCCCGTGGCCGACGGTGTGCCCGAAGTTCAGGACCTTTCGCAGTCCCCCCTCGGTCTCGTCCTTTTCGACGACCGTCTTTTTTATCATCAGCGAGCGGCGGATTATCTCGTCGATATTTTCAAGCGGGTCGGCGCTCTCGAAAAGCTCAAACAGCTCTTTATCGAAGCAAAGCGCCATCTTTACGGCCTCCGCAAGGCCCGCGCTGACCTGCCGCCCGTCGAGGGTCTTAAGAACGTCAGGGTCGACGAGCACGAATTTCGGCTGATAAAACGCCCCGACGGTGTTTTTGTAGCCATCAAGGTCGACCGCTACCTTTCCGCCTATCGAGGAGTCTATCTGCGAGAGTGTGGTGGTCGGGATATTGTAAAAATCGATCCCGCGCATATAGGAGGCCGCGGCGTAACCCGCAAGATCGCCTATCACACCTCCGCCGACCGCGACAACGCAGTCCTTTCTCGTAAAGCCCCGCCCGAGCATTTCTTTCAGAAGCGCCCTGAAGCTGTCCAAGTTTTTGGTCTGCTCGCCCTGCTTGAGGGTGACTATCGCCGCCTCGGCGCACTGCTCCGCCACGGTTTTTGCATACTCGCCCGGAACTCCGTCGTCGGTGACGACAAGGACCCGGCGGTCAAGGTCCATAAATTCCCGGGCATTTTTTAGCGCTCCCCGGCGAATTAAAATTTCATAGCTTCTCTCGCCCAGATCAAGGGTCAGAGCGTCAGGCGGGCAGGAAAGCAGCTTTCTTTGGTATCTCTTCGAGACCCCCACCACCGCGCGGTGAAAATCGCTGTAAAGTCCCCGAAGCTCCTCGGGGATAAGCATAAGATTTTTCTCCAAAAGCGCCGCCTCGCGGGACTTGTCGACGACCGACAGCCCGTGCTCGCTCTTATATTCCGCGACGTCCCTGACGGCCTCGGTCCTTTCGAGCCAGAGCCGCGCCATCTCCTCGTCTATTCGGTTGATCTCTGCCCGTGCGTTTTCAAGCTTGTTCATATATACTCCGTTTCAAAAAAGCCTCCACGGCTATTCACGACGAATAGACAGTGGAGGAAGATCATTTCAAGCGATCTCCGCCATTGCCTCTTAGGTAAAATAATAATATCCGAAATATGTATTCATACATATTCCTCCTATTAAAGATATGTATATGATACGCTTTTGGGCGGCGAAAGTCAAGAGTTTTTTATACCGGCGAAAAATTTTCGGCAGATTTTAGGCTCTTTTAACATATTTCAACATTGCCGCCCCTTTCGCCTCGGAAAAAATGCCCAAGAAAATGCCCGGGAAACCTCCCGGGCGAGCTGTTATTCCGCGTTTTTAAGAGCCGCGGCGACA
This sequence comes from uncultured Clostridia bacterium, assembly GCA_947624745.1. Classification (GTDB taxonomy): domain Bacteria; phylum Bacillota; class Clostridia; order Oscillospirales; family Ruminococcaceae; genus Faeciplasma. The sequence continues at coordinate 35,262 of CANQLR010000022.1, forward strand.
AATCCCTTGAAAAGCGGGTGAGGGCGGTTCGGCCTCGACTTGAACTCGGGGTGATACTGCACGCCGATGTGAAAATCGCGCTCCGAAAGCTCGACCGTCTCAATGAGCCTTCCGTCAGGCGAGCGGCCGCTCAGGGTGAGCCCCGCCTGCTCCATTCTGCCGCGGTAATCGTTATTGAACTCGTAGCGGTGGCGGTGGCGCTCCGAAATTTCGAGCTTGCCGTAGAGCTCCGCCATCTTCGTCCCCTCCGAGATAACGCAGGGATAGCTCCCGAGGCGAAGCGTTCCGCCCTTGTCGATGGTGTCCGACTGGCCGGGCATGAAATCTATCACCTTGTTCTTGCAGAGCTCGTCAAATTCGCCCGAGTTGGCGTCCTTTATCCCGAGGACGTTTCTTGCGAATTCAATGACCGCTATCTGCATGCCGAGGCATATCCCGAAGTAGGGCGTTTTCGTCTCCCTCGCGTACTGCGCGGCAAGTATCATGCCCTCTATCCCCCTGTTTCCGAAGCCTCCGGGAACGATTATCCCGTTTACCCCCGAGAGTATGTCCCTATAGGTCTCCTCGGTCAGGGTCTCCGAGTCTATCCATTCGATATTCACCTCCGCGCCGACTTCGCAGCCCGCGTGCCGAAGCGCCTCGGCGACCGAAAGATACGCGTCGTGGAGCTGGATATACTTCCCTACAAGCCCGATGGTGACCGGCTTTTTCGGCTGCTTTACCCGGTCTACCATCTCGCACCATTCCTTAAGGTCGGGCTCGGGGGCGTTTATACCGAGCTCACGGCAGACGACCGCCGAGAAGTTCGCCTTTTCGAGCATGAGCGGCGCTTCATAGAGGTGCGGCAGGGTTATGTTTTCGATGACGCAGTCGGGCTTTACGTTGCAAAACATCGCTATCTTTCTGAATATCGACTCCTCGAGAGGCTCGTCGCAGCGAAGAACGATTATGTTCGGGTTCACGCCGAGCCCTTGGAGCTCCTTGACCGAGTGCTGGGTGGGCTTCGATTTGTGCTCGTCCGACCCGCGCAGGAAGGGCACGAGGGTAACGTGAATAAACAGGCTGTTCTCGCGGCCGACCTCTAAGGAGATCTGCCTCACCGCCTCCAAAAACGGCTGCGATTCGATGTCGCCGATGGTGCCGCCGATCTCGGTGATGACGACGTCCGCGCCGGTCTTGGTGCCGACCCTGTAGACAAATTCCTTAATCTCGTTAGTTATGTGCGGTATAACCTGGACCGTCGAGCCGAGGTACTCCCCCCGCCTCTCCTTGTTGAGGACGTTCCAGTATACCTTTCCGGTCGTTAGGTTCGAGTATTTGTTAAGATCCTCGTCGATAAACCTCTCGTAGTGGCCGAGGTCGAGGTCCGTTTCGGCGCCGTCCTCGGTGACATACACCTCGCCGTGCTGATAGGGGCTCATCGTCCCCGGGTCGACGTTTATGTATGGGTCAAGCTTCTGCGCGGCGACCTTTAATCCCCTCGCCTTTAAAAGCCTTCCCAGCGAGGCGGCGGTGATCCCCTTTCCGAGACCCGAAACAACACCCCCGGTGACAAAAATGTACTTAGCAGCCATAATTTCGCTCCTTTCTTAAGCCCGGGCGATCACCCGTACTGCTCTATTATGTCCTCCGCGACCTTTTTTCTGGTGAGGCATCGGTTCATCGCGGTCTTCTCGATATATCTGTGCGCCTCCTGCTCGCTCATTCCCTCGTTCGAGATTAGCTTCCACTTGGCGCGGTTGACTATTCTTATCTCCTCCATCTTTTCCTCCAAGGACGCGGTCTTCGACTCCATTCTTCGCAGCCGCTCCCTCGTCGCGCACAAAAGATAGAATGACTGTACCACCGCCTGCGGGCTGGCCGGCTTTGAAAGGGTCAGAACCCCGAACTCGGTCACCTGCCCCGTTACCTCGGCGGCGTTTTCGGATCTGACAAAAAGCATCACCCCGACGCCTATCTCTCCCGAGAGATCAATCGCGAGCCGGGTGCCGAAATCGTCCGGCAGGGGCGTGTTCACGACGACTATGTCGTAGCTTCGCTCCGAAAGCTCTCTGCGCGCCGCCGTCACTCCCGAAACTATCCTGATCGGGTAGCACCGATGCGACGGCAGTGTGTCAAGAAGTCCGCGGTTGAATTTTTCCGAAGCCGATACCAAAAGCACGCTGTAGACCTGTTCGCGCAGTGCCATACCCGACCCTCCTTTCAAGCTTGGCGCCGCTTCTCATATCCCGAGATACCCCTTTAAGATGTCCTCGGGAAGGTGCTTTTTTATAAACTCCGAGGCAGAGGCGTTCTTTTTCGCCTCTTCAAGATCCCTCGGCAGCGCGGTATATTTCGCCGAGGTCTTTTCGTCTGCGGTGTAAAGGTCGATATCCGCCGGAAGGGGCAGCTCGGCGTTCTCCCGAAGCCCCTCGAGCCCGGCATAAATGAGGAGTCCGAAGCAAAGATAGGGGTTCGCGAGGGTGTCGGGGCTTCTGAGCTCTGCGACCGACTCGTCCGGGTCGTCGCTCACGGGAGCCGGTATTCTTATCAGCTGCGAGCGGTTTTCAGACGACCAAGTGATATACTTCGGCGCCTTGTTCGCCCCGAGCCTGAAATATGAGCTCTCGGAGGAGTTCATAAACAGCGTCATATCGGGGACTCTTTTAAGTATCCCCGCGATTATCTTCGGCAGCTTTTCGCCGCGCGTGTTGTCCTTAATTGAGATCCCGACGTGGAAGCCGTTTCCGGGGCGGGATTTCGCCGGCTTCGGAGAGAAGTCCGCCCAAAGCCCGTTTCTCGGGGCGACGGTCGACACCACCGAGCGGAAGGTCACCGCGTCGTCGGCGGCTTTAAGAGGCTCGGATGGGCAGAGGTCTATCTGGTTCTGCCCGGGGCCCTCGGCATGAAAAGAGCCCTTTGTGACTATCCCCATGTCCTCAAGGTCGAGGCATATCTCACGCCTTACGTTTTCGCCCCTGTCGAGCGGCGCTATGTCCATATACCCCGCCCCGTCGTAGGGAGAGTAGGTCGAACGCCCCTCCTCGTCGGTGTTGAAAAGATAAAATTCGCTCTCGGAGGAGAATCTGAAGTCGAAGCCCTCTTTTTTGGCCGCCTCGACGGCGTTTATGAGAAAGCTCCTCGTGTCGCACAAAAACGGCCTGCCGTCGGCGTGGGTGAGGGTGCAGAACATTCTCACCACCCGCCCGTGCTCGGGTCTCCATGGGAGCACCGCCAGCGTCGAGGGGTCGGGGTGGAGCATAAGGTCGGAATGAACGCTTCCCCCGAAGCCGTCTATCGCCGAAGCGTCGATGGCGACGCCCCGCTCGAAGGCTCTTTTAAGCTCGTTAGGCATTATCGAAATATTCTTCTGCCTGCCGAAAAGGTCGACGAACGCAAGACGTATAAACTTAACGTCCTCCTCCATAACATATTGAAGTGTCTCGGTGGCGGTATAGCTCATATTCTCCTCCTATCGGTCAGTTCTGAACGTACATCTGCTTGTACGGGTTTTTTGAATCCGGCGTGACGACGGTGAAATCCGACTTCCTCACCGTTTTATAGTCCGCCGAGAAAAGCTCGCAGTAGCGCTTTAAATATGTCTCGATCCCGGCGATGTCCTCATCGGTCGCGGGCCTTGCCGTGACCTGCTTCGGGAAGATTATATCCCGGCAGTCGGACCGAAGAAACATCTTTCCCCCGTGCATACCGGTGCAGGGGAAGTTACCGACGATAGGCTTTCCGTCGGTATGAAGCCCTAAGACGATAAGAAGTCCCCCGGCCTGATACTCTCCCAAAAAGCTGCCGGTCCTTCCGCCGATCACCATGACCGGGACCTTTTCCTTATAGGCCTTCATATGTATCCCCGCGCGGTAGCCCGCGTCGGTCTTGACATAGATCTCTCCCCCGCGCATCGCATACCCCGCGGCGTCGCCTATCGAGCCGTGGATTATTATGCTGCCGTCGTTCATGGTGTCGCCGACGGCGTCCTGCGCGTTGCCGTATACCTCGATGGAGCCGCCGTTGAGGTAAGCTCCGAGGGCGTTGCCGGGGGTGCCCTTTATCTTTATGTCGCGATAGCTCATTCCCGCGGCTATAAATCTCTGCCCCAGCACGTTTTCGACGGTGCAGTCTCCCGATTCTCTTATTATAGCATTTAATTCCGAAAATTCCAAGCCCTCTGCGTTAATATTTTGAATTTTTTTCATCAGACGGCGCCCCCTAATTTCTCTGTTCTGTAATTTTTACCCATCGGTGCGAGCCCGGGAGTCTTCTTAAGCGTCTCGAAATCGATCTCCGAAAGCGGCGTTCTGTTCCGGATAAGCGCGGTGTATATGCCCGCTCTTTCGTTTCTTCCGATGAGCATAAAGCCTATGAGCCTGCCGTCCTTGACGTAGAGCCGCTTTATGGTACCCTCGCCCTTTTCCTCATAGCACTCGCCCTCATAGCTCCCCGCGCTCATGCAGTGGAGTCCGAAGAACCCTATCGAGTTAAAGGGCATGCAGCTGTCAAGCGTCTCCCCGCCGCCGGCCATATTCACCCCGGCGCAGTGCCCCTGCATATACGCGAGCGGCATTATCGCCATGACCTTTTTTGTCTGCGAGGTGATGTCGAAGCTCTCGGCGCAGTCCCCCGCGGCAAAAACCCCGGGGAGGGTGGTCCTCATCTTCTCATCGACCGAAATACCCCTGCCGCACTCCCCTCCCGCGTCCTTCACAAGAGAGATGTTCGGCCGAACGCCCACCGCGGTCACCAAGATATCGAAATCTACCGTCTTTCCGCTTTTCATGATCGCTTTTTGCCCCTCGAACCTCTCGACCGTGTCCCCGAGCAGGAATTTCACCCCGTGCTCTTTAAGCCTTTCCTCCATCAGCGCCGCGCACTCCTCGTCAAGGATCGAGGAAAGCACCCTCGGCGCGAGGTCGCAGACCGTTACCGAGCCTACGCGCTCCAAAATCCCCTCGGCGCATTTTAACCCTATGAGCCCCGCGCCGATTATGAACACTTTTTTGTCGGGCGCAAGGTCCTTTTCGAGCGCCTGCGCGTCCGAAAGGGTCATGAACGGGTGAACGTTTTTAACTCCGTCCAAGCCCTCGAACGGCGGCACAAACGGGGTCGAGCCGGCGGCGCACAAAAGAGCGTCATAGCCTATCTCCTCCCCCGAATCGAGGGTCACCGTCCTTTTCTCCGGGTCTATTTTAACTGCGGACTTGCCGTAAAGCACCTCGGCGCGGTTTTTTTCGTAAAAATCCTCGGGGCGGTAGAGCATTCTCTTAAGGTCGGTCTTACCCTCCAAAAGATATGATATGAGCGGCCTTGCGTATACATGGCAGGCCTCGCGGGAGATAACGGTGATACGGCTGTCCCTGTCCGCCGAGCGTATGCCCTCTATGGCTCCGACCGCCGCCGCGCCGTTTCCGATGATAACGTAATTTTTCATGCGCTTACCCCCTGTCCTCGTATACTATCGCCCTGTTCGGGCAGCCCTTTACGCAGGCGGGCTCGCCGCAGGAATTTTCAAGGCAGAGCTCGCACTTCGTCGCCGCGCCGTTTTCGCCCTCGCGGATACAGCCGTAGGGGCAGACCAGCACGCAGGTCAGGCAGCCGACGCATTTTTCCTTATCTATCTTCACCGCTCCGTCCTCGATCGAGAGCGCTCCCGAAATGCAGGATTTAACGCAGATTGGATCCTTGCAGTGGCGGCAGGACACCGCGAAGTTGATGTCCCCCGCCTCCTCGACGACGATGTTCGGGACTATCTTTTTGCCCTTTAACGCCCTCACCATGTCGGTGTCGCCCGAATTTGCAAAGGCGCAGTTATATTCGCAGAGGTGGCAGCCGAGGCACCACTTTTCGTTTACATAAACTCTTTTCATATCACTCACCCGCGTGGGAGATACCGAGTATCTCCAGCTCCTTTCCGGTAAGATTTACGCCCCGAAGCATAAGCCTGTTGCCCTTTAAAGCCTCTATCGAGTTGATGCCCATGCCGCCCATAAGCTCCATTATCTCGTGCCGCCAAGCGGTCATGAGATTTATAAGCCTCTCCGAGCCGATGTCGGGATTGAGCCTCTTTACGAGCTCGGGGCGCTGGGTCGCTATGCCCCAATTGCACTTGCCGGTCTGGCAGGTCCTGCAAAGGTGGCACCCGAGCGCCAAAAGCGCCGCAGTCGCGATATAGCAGGCGTCCGCGCCCAAGGCCACTGCCTTTACGACGTCCGAGGCCGAGCGTATCGACCCTCCGACCACAAGGCTGACGTTTCCTCTTATGCCCTCGTCGCGAAGCCTCTTGTCGACCGAGGCAAGGGCGAGCTCTATCGGTATGCCGACGTTGTCGCGGATCCTTGTCGGGGCTGCTCCCGTTCCTCCGCGGAAGCCGTCGATGGCGATGATATCCGCGCCGGATCTTGCGATTCCCGAAGCTATCGCCGCGATATTATGCACCGCCGCGACCTTGACGATGACCGGCTTTTTGTACTCGGTCGCCTCTTTTAAAGAGTAGACGAGCTGCCGCAGGTCCTCGATGGAATAGATGTCGTGGTGAGGCGCGGGGGATATGGCGTCCGAGCCCTCGGGTATCATTCTTGTGCGGCTCACGTCGCCGACTATCTTCGCCCCCGGGAGGTGTCCGCCGATACCCGGCTTCGCGCCCTGTCCCATCTTTATCTCTATGGCCGCGCCCGCGTTGAGATACCCCTCGTGAACGCCGAAGCGCCCCGAAGCGACCTGAACGACGGTGTTCGGCCCGTACTTGTAAAAGTCCTCGTGAAGCCCGCCCTCGCCGGTGTTGTAATAGATGCCGAGCTCCGTCGCCGCTCTTGCCAAGCTCTCGTGCGCGTTATAGCTTATCGAGCCGTAACTCATCGCCGAGAACATCACCGGCATTGAAAGCTCCAACTGCGGGGAAAGCTTTGTCTTAAGCGCTCCGCTTTCGTCTCTCTCCATTTTGGACGGCTTTTTCCCGAGAAATACCTTCGTCTCCATAGGCTCTCTCAGAGGGTCTATCGAGGGGTTCGTCACCTGCGAGGCGTTAATGAGGATCTTGTCCCAGTACACCGGCAGCGGGTTCGGATTTCCCATCGACGAGAGCAGCACCCCTCCCGAGGAAGCCTGCTTATATACCTCCTTGATGGTGTCCTGCGGCCAGTTGGCGTTTTGCCGAAGCGCGCAGTCGCTCTTGACTATCTTTAAAGCCCTCGTCGGGCAGAGCGCAACGCACCTCTGGCAGTCGACGCACTTCGTCTCGTCTGATATCATGCAGTCCCCCGCCTCGTTGTACGAATGAACGAGGTTCGAGCACTGCCTCTCGCAAACGCGGCACCGAATGCAGCGCGAGTCGTTTCTTACGACCTCGAACTCGGGGTAGATATATTCAATGCCCATCAGAACGCGCCCTCCTTTACCTTAACTATTACCGGCTCTCCCCCGGCGGGAGCATAAAGCCGATCGAGCGCCGGCTCCATGACCCTTATCGCCGCCTCCTCCGAGGCCGCGTATACCATGTCGTCCTTCTCGCCGATGACCATCGAGCGGAGCTTGAGCCTGTCGTTTAAGGCCATCATTCCGCCCTCAAAGCCGAGTATTATCGAGAACGGCCCGGTGACAAGAAGGCTCGAATATACCGTCCGCAGGAATTTAAGCTTTTCCTGCTCCTCCTTCGGCTTTCTTTCGATGGTCGACCAGAACGGCGCCGCGATAACCGAAGCGGTCTCCTCCAAGGTCAGCCCCTGCTTTCTTAAAAGATAGTCCGCTATGTAGGTGATGACCTCGGTGTCGGTCTTGAGCGTGCATTTATACCCGAACATCTCGATATAGCGGCGGTTCGCGTCGTAGGAGCTGATCTCGCCGTTATGCACTATAGAATAGTTGAGCAGCGCGAACGGGTGAGCGCCGCCCCACCAGCCCGGCGTGTTTGTCGGATATCTTCCGTGCGCCGTCCAAAGGTAAGCCTCGTACTCGTCGAGCTTATAGAACCTTCCCACGTCCTCCGGGAAGCCCACAGCCTTGAACGCGCCCATGTTCTTTCCGCTCGAAAAGACATACGCGCCCTTGAGCTCTGCATTCACGCGGGTCACGCACCTCGCCACGAATTCGTCGGCCGAAAGCTGCGAGGCGGCGAGCCGATTGTGCTCGGGATAGACGAAGTATCTCCAAATAAGCGGGCAGTCGGTTATCTCCGGCATTTTACGGGTCGGGATTATCTCGCTCCTTAAGATGTCGAAGTGCCGCGCCAGAAACTTCTCGCAGTCGAACCGGCAGTCGTTGTCGTCGTAAAAAACGTGCAGGGCGTAATAGTCCTTGTAGTCGGGGTATATCCCGTATGCCGCAAAGCCGCCTCCCAAGCCGTTCGAGCGGTCGTGCATCGGCACCATGGAGTTGATTATCCCCTCGCCGCTGAACTTTCTGCCGTCGCGTGATATTGCCGCCGAGATCGCGCAGCCGGAGGGTATTCTTACCTCTCCCTCCATCGGCGGGCGAAGATCAAAGCTGATTTCGGGTCTCATAAGACCAGTCCTTTCCAAAAAAATACGGCGTACATGAATAAAGGGTCGTAAGGCCCCTTAAAAATGAACGCCATTGCTCCTATTTAATAAAGATAGGCTCGCGCCTGTCGCAATGCAGATATTTTAGCATATAATAATTTGGTTGTCAAGGGGTTTTGAAAAAATTCTTTCGTAAAAATGAAAGAAATTTGCCTTCGTCCTGCAAAATTTTTTATGAAAAATGCAAAAACTTAAAATTTTCAGGAATTTTTGCAATTTTGGGGTTGACAAATCATCAAAAATGTGATAGACTGTAACGCGTTGAAGGCAAAGGAGTCTTTACGGGATAATACCCGCAAAGGCTCCTTTTTCAATTTTTCACCTAAACAGGAGGTAGCAAAATGTCACAGGTAACAGAAATCTTCGGCTCAAACGTTTTTGACGACAGAGTCATGAAAGCGAACCTCTCCGCGTCGGTCTACAAGTCCCTCAAAAAGACTATAGACGAGGGCGCGCGGCTCGATATCTCGGTGGCGAACGCCGTCGCCGAGGCTATGAAGGAGTGGGCGGTCTCGAAGGGCGCGACCCACTACACCCACTGGTTCCAGCCGCTGACCGGCATCACCGCCGAAAAGCACGACTCGTTCATCTCCCCCGCCCCGGACGGCAGGGTCATCATGGAATTTTCCGGCAAGGAGCTCATCAAGGGCGAGCCTGACGCGTCAAGCTTCCCCTCCGGCGGACTACGCGCCACCTTCGAGGCGAGAGGCTACACCGCCTGGGATCCGACCTCATACGCTTTTATAAAGGGCAAGACCCTCTGCATCCCGACCGCATTCTGCTCCTACGGCGGCGAGGCGCTCGATAAAAAGACCCCGCTCCTGCGCTCGATGGAGGCTTTAAACAAGCAGGCGATGAGAATACTCAAGCTCTTCGGCAACACCGACGTAAAGTGCGTAAAGACCTCGGTCGGCCCCGAGCAGGAATACTTCCTCGTCGACAAGGCCCTTTACGACCAGCGCCCCGACCTCATCTACACCGGCCGCACGCTGTTCGGCTGCCTGCCGCCTAAGGGTCAGGAGCTCGACGACCACTACTTCGGCGTTATCAAGCCCCGCGTCGCGGCCTACATGGAGGACCTCAACGAGGAGCTCTGGAAGTTAGGCATCTTGGCTAAGACCGAGCACAACGAGGTCGCCCCCGCGCAGCACGAGCTGGCGCCCATTTACACCACGACAAACATCGCGACCGACCACAACCAGCTTATGATGGAGATCATGCAGAAGGTCGCCGCAAAGCACGGTCTCGTCTGCCTGCTGCATGAAAAGCCCTTCGCCGGCGTAAACGGCTCGGGCAAGCACAATAACTGGTCTATCGCCACCGACACCGGCGTGAACCTCCTCTCTCCCGGCGACACCCCCTATGAGAACGCGCAGTTCCTGCTGTTCCTGGTCGCGGTCATCAAGGCTGTAGATGATTATCAGGATCTTCTGAGGCTCGCCGTCGCCACCGCCGGCAACGACCACCGTCTCGGCGCGAACGAGGCTCCTCCGGCCGTGGTCTCCATGTTCCTCGGCGACGAGCTCCAGGCGGTTTTGGACGCCATCGAGGAGGATAAACCCTACGGCGGCTCCGAAAAGACCACGATGAAGCTCGGCGTGCACGTTCTGCCCCGCTTCCAGCGCGACAACACCGATAGAAACCGCACCTCGCCGTTCGCCTTTACCGGCAACAAGTTCGAGTTCAGAATGCTCGGCTCCTCAAACTCCATCGCCTGCGCGAACATCATGCTCAACTCCGCCGTCGCGGAAAGCCTTAAGCAGTTCGCCGACGAGTTAGAGCCCGCCGCCGACTTCGACGCCGCCCTGCACGACCTCATCAAGAGGACGGTCAGAGAGCACAAGAGGATAATCTTCAACGGCAACGGCTACGACGACAGCTGGATCGCCGAGGCGGAAAAGAGAGGGCTTTTGAACCTCAAGACCACCCCCGACGCCATGCCAAAGCTTCTTGACAAGAAAAACGTCGATATGCTCATGGCCCACAAGGTCTACTCTAAGGCCGAGATCGAATCGCGCACCGAGATAATGCTCGAAAACTACGTCAAGACGGTGAACATCGAGGCCCTCACGATGACGGATATGTCGAAAAAGATGATAATGCCCGCCATCGAGGACTATGTCGCCTCTCTTGCGAGAGCCGCGAAGAATAAAGTCGACATCGGCGTAGAACCGAAGTATGAGAAATCTCTCATCGAAAAGCTCAGCTCGCTTCTTTCCGAGGTCGCCGACGCGACCGACAAATTAGATGAAAAGATCGCCGAGTACAAAAAGATCTCCGACGTCACCGAGGCCTCCTACTTCATTCGCGACGAGATAATCCCCGCGATGGACGCCTTAAGGGCTCCCGCCGACAAGGCCGAGGCCATCACCGACGAAAAGTTCTGGAGATATCCGACATACGGCAAGCTTCTTTTCGGGGTAAGATAACTCCCCTCTTGCAGCTTTAAAAGTTTATAAACTGCGGGTCCTTTGCGGGCAAACCGAGTCAGAGGTCAGAGGTCAGAAGTCAGATATCAGAGGTGCTCCTCTGACGGTCTGATATCTGATTTCTGTCTTCTGATAGGTGGGGCTTTGCTCTGGAGCGCGGTTATAAATAAATTACCTTAGTTTCCTTAAGATAAGAAACCTGCAAATAAAAGTCAATAGGAAAAATGAAAAAATATATGAAGAAGAAAAAGGCATAGCAAAGCAGGCGATG
>CANQLR010000023.1 GCA_947624745.1 uncultured Clostridia bacterium
GAGAGGGGGATAAGGTATTCGCTGCGCGAATGCTATCTTAAGCCCCCTCCCCTGCCCCTCCCCGGTGGGGAGGGGTGTGCTCTTCGCAGCTTTACTGATTATCCGGGCAAGCGGCTCTACCGTGCAGGCGAAGCCCCTGCGCAGAGCTTCGCTCCGCGCGGCCGGGAAGCAAGCTTCCCGGCCCACCGGCCACTCCGTGGCCGGTGGGGGCTTCGCCCCCGGCCATGTGCGCAACCGTTTACCATAGATGAAGCTAAGGGCTTTTCTTTGCCTCGCTCATCGCTCGGCAAACGGGGAGAACCCTTACGAGAACGCAACGCCCAATCGACTTCTGACTCGTACCTTAGTGCCTGTTGCGCAGCGAACCCGCCGGAGCGGCGGCTTCGCCCGGGGCACCCCGTCCTGCGCTTGCTAACGCATGGGTATTTCGCGACTGCGGTCGCGACGAGGGGCGCCGCCCTATGCACGCGGGGTTTTGTCTGCAAGACAACCGAGGCAATCGTTGCCGCCGAGGGCAGTCGAGCAGGAACAAAACCAGCTTGCATTTGACCCCGCGGCCTTTTGAGGAAAGGCCGGCGAAACCTTTTCGGTTTATCCCCCCAAAAGTCTGCAAAACAAACTTCCCCACAAAAAACAGGCGGAGTCTCCTCCGCCCGTTCTTTATTTATGCGCCGAATTATTTCTTATCCTTAATTGCAGCCTGCGCAGCGGCCAGTCTCGCGATCGGTACGCGGAACGGCGAGCAGGACACATAGTCGAGGCCGATCTTGTGGCAGAACTCGATGGAGCTCGGGTCGCCGCCGTGCTCGCCGCAGATACCGCAGTGAAGCTCGGGTCTTACCTTCTTGCCCATGCTCACGGCCATATCCATCAGCTTGCCGACGCCGGTGGTGTCGAGCCTTGCAAACGGGTCGCTCTCATAGATCTTGTTGGCATAGTATGCCGGCAGGAACTTACCTGCGTCGTCGCGGGAGAAGCCGAAGGTCATCTGGGTGAGGTCGTTCGTGCCGAAGCAGAAGAACTCAGCCTCCTTAGCGATGTCGTCGGCAGTCAGGGCGGCTCTCGGGATCTCGATCATGGTGCCGACCTCGTACTTAAGGTCGCTGCCGGCAGCCTTGATGACCTCGTCGGCGGTCTTGACAACGACATCCTTGACGAACTTGAGCTCCTTGACCTCGCCTACGAGCGGGATCATTATCTCGGGAACGATGTTCCAATCGGGATGCGCCTTCTTGACGTTGATGGCGGCCTTGATGACAGCCTTGGTCTGCATGACGGCGATCTCGGGGTAGGTTACGGTCAGACGGCAGCCGCGGTGGCCCATCATCGGGTTGAACTCGTGAAGGTCGTTGATGACCTGCTTGATATACGCGACCGACTTGCCCTGTGCCTTAGCCAAAGCCTCGATGTCGGCCTCGTCGGTGGGAACGAATTCGTGAAGCGGCGGATCGAGGAAGCGAATGGTGACGGGATATCCGCCCAAAGCCTCAAACAGACCCTCGAAGTCGGCCTGCTGCATGGGCTCGATCTTGGCAAGAGCAGCCTCGCGCTCCTCGACGGTCTCGGAGCAGATCATCTCTCTGAAAGCGCCGATTCTTGCGGGGTCGAAGAACATGTGCTCGGTGCGGCAAAGGCCGATGCCCTGCGCGCCGAAAGCGGCGGCCTGCTTGGCGTCGGCGGGAGTGTCCGCGTTGGTCCTTACGCCCAGCTTCTTATACTTGTCGGCCATCTCCATGATCCTTCCGAAGTAGCCGGAATTCGGGTCGGCGGGAACGGTCGGGATAAGCTCGCCGTAGATGTTGCCGGTAGAGCCGTCGAGCGAAATGGCGTCGCCCTCATGATAGACCTTGCCGGCGAGGGTGAAGCACTTGTTCTCCTCGTCCATCTTGATGTCGCCGCAGCCGGAAACGCAACAGGTGCCCATGCCTCTCGCAACGACGGCCGCGTGCGAGGTCTGTCCGCCTCTTACGGTGAGGATACCCTGGGAATACTTCATGCCTTCGATGTCCTCGGGAGAGGTCTCGAGGCGAACGAGAACTACCTTCTCCTTGTTCTTGCCGTGCTTTACGGCGTCCTCGGCGGTGAACACGATGGTGCCGGCGGCGGCTCCCGGAGAAGCGGCAATGCCCTTGCCTACGGGAACGGCCTTCTTAAGGGCGTCTGCGTCGAAGGTCGGGTGCAGAAGCATGTCGAGCGACTTGGCGTCGATCTGCATAAGGGCTTCTCTCTCGGTGATCATGCCCTCGTCGATAAGGTCGCATGCGATCTTGATGGCGGCGGCGGCGGTGCGCTTGCCGTTACGGGTCTGGAGCATATAGAGCTTTTCGTTCTCGACGGTGAACTCCATATCCTGCATGTCGCGGTAGTGGTTCTCAAGGATCTTGCAGACCTCCTGGAACTGCTCGTAGACCTTCGGGAATACCTCGGCCATCTTGGCGATGGGCATAGGAGTGCGGACGCCCGCGACGACGTCTTCGCCCTGAGCGTTTGTCAAAAATTCGCCCATGAGGCCCTTTTCGCCGGTGGCGGGGTTACGGGTGAAGGCAACGCCGGTGCCGCAGTTGTCGCCCATGTTGCCGAACGCCATCATCTGTACGTTGACGGCGGTGCCCCAGCTGTAAGGAATGTCGTGGTCCATGCGGTAGATATTGGCTCTCGGGTTGTCCCAGGAGCGGAAAACGGCCTTGATAGCCTCAAACAGCTGCTCCTTCGGGTCGTCCGGGAAGTCCTTGCCGAGCTGGTTCTTATACTCGGCCTTGAACTGGTCGGCGAGCTTGTGAAGGTCGTCGGCGTTGAGCTCAACGTCCTGAGTAACGCCCTTTTCTTCCTTCATCTGGTCGATAAGCTTCTCGAAGTACTTCTTGCCGACCTCCATAACGACGTCGGAGAACATCTGGATAAATCTTCTGTAGCAGTCCCACGCCCAGCGGGGGTTGTTCGACTTCTTCGCGATGACGTTTACGACGTCCTCGTTAAGACCGAGGTTTAAAATGGTGTCCATCATGCCGGGCATCGAAGCTCTCGCGCCGGAACGAACCGAAACGAGGAGCGGGTTCTCCTTGTCGCCGAACTTCTTGCCGGTGATATTTTCCATCTTCTCGATGTAGGTCATTATCTCGGCCATGATCTCGGGGTTGATCTGCCTGCCGTCCTCATAATACTGGGTGCAGGCCTCGGTGGAAATGGTAAAGCCCTGAGGAACAGGAAGACCGATGTTGGTCATTTCCGCAAGGTTCGCGCCTTTACCGCCCAAAAGCTCACGCATCTGCGCGTTGCCTTCGGTGAAAAGGTAACAATACTTTTTGCTCATTTGGTTTTTTACCTCCATACATTTTTTCCGACTGCCCATGGGCAGATTTCGGAGTTATAAAGATTATACCATAAATCAGGATATATTTCCATACTTTTTCGGCTAAAATTATTGCCAAAAAAGAAAGGCGATTATTGTGCAAATTTATGAAACTTTTAAGCCTCGGCGATACTTGAAAAGAGCCGCAAAAAGTAGTATAATAACTAAGAATATTCCCTCGGTCGGTCTAAGCCGCCCGGGCAAAATTTACGAAACGGAGAGGATAAAATGTCCCAAAAAAGCATTTCCGCGGTCATTCTGGCCGGAGGTCAGGGCAAGCGCCTTCATTCCGACAAGCCGAAGACCCTCACAAAAATTCTCGGCAAGCCGATCATCGACTGGATAATCTCCGCCCTCGACGACGCGGGGATCAAAGACGTCTGCGTCGTCACCGGATATGCTCACGAATATCTTGATGAGCACCTTGCGGGGCGCTGCGAAACGGTCTTTCAGTCCGAGCGGCTCGGCACCGGCCACGCCGTCATGACCGCTTCGGAGTTCATAAAAAAGCACTCTGACGGCGACGTTTTGATCTATAACGGCGACGCCCCCTTCGCCGACCGCGAAACTCTCCTCGGCTCACTCGACCATCACCGCAAAAACGGCTGCGGCGTAACTGTCATTTCCGCCGAGGTCGACGACCCGCAGGGCTACGGGCGGATCATCCGCAGCGGCGACGGCATCTCCGCCATCCGCGAGCAAAAGGACTGCTCCGAGGAGGAAAAAGCTGTCCGCGAGATAAACTCCGGCTGCTTCTGGTTCAGCGCAGCCGAGCTTTTGAACACGCTGCCGAAGCTCACCCGCAACAATTCCCAGAACGAATACTACATCACCGACTGCGTCGAGATATTGCTTGCTTCCGGCCTTCGCGCCGACGCGTATATCGCGAAGGATCGGGACATCGTCCTTTCCGCGAACGACCGAAAGGGAATGCTTGATTTGAACAACATCGCCCGAAAAAGGGTCATCTTGGGGCTTTTGGAGAGCGGGGTCGAGATCACCTGCACCGACGGCCTGATCATCTCCCCCGACGTAAAAATCGCCCCCGGCGCCGAGATAAAGCCCGGATGCGAGCTTTCCGGCCGCACCGTGATCGGCAAAAACTGCGTCATCGGCCCCAACTGCCGGCTCAACGACACCGAGGTCGGCGAGGGATCAGTCTTAAATTCCGTCGTCGCGAACGGCGCGAAGCTCGGCAAGGGCTGCACGGTCGGCCCGTTCGTGCAGCTCCGCCCCGGCACGGTCCTCGGGGATCTTGTCCATGTCGGCGATTTCGTCGAGATCAAAAATTCCGAGATAGGCGCGGGCTCCGCGGTCGCCCACTTCAACTACGTCGGCGATTCCGATGTCGGCACAAACGTCAACTTCGGCTGCGGCGCGGTCACGGCAAACTACGACGGCACCAACAAATCCCGCTGCACCGTCGGAAACAACGCCTTCATCGGCTGCAACACAAACCTCGTCGCCCCGGTGAAGATCGGCGAAGCGGCCTACACCGCCGCCGGCTCGACCGTCACCCGCGACGTTCCGGACGGCGCCCTCGTCATCGAGCGAGCCGACCAAAAAATCCGCGAAGGCTACTCCGAAAAGAAGCTCGCCCGCCACCTTGAAAAGGGCAAAAAATTTCAGGATACCGAAAAATAAACGACGGCACTCCCCTGCCCACTGCTCGGGAGCGCTCTTGGGAGAAACAAATGGGACTTTTTTCTAAATTCAAGACCTCGGCCTCGATAGACTGGCTCATCGTCGGCCTCGGGAACCCCGGGCCGAAATACGCCCGCACCCGCCACAACTGCGGCTGGCTGAGCATAGACAACCTCTCCGCAAAGTTAGGGGTCAGCCTCACCCGCATAAAATTCAAGTCGATGTGCGCCCAGTGCGAAATTTCCGGCAAAAAATGCCTTTTAATGAAGCCCACCACGATGATGAACCTCTCCGGCGAGGCGGTGGTCGAGGCGATGAACTTCTACAAGGTGCCGATCGAGCGGGTCCTCGTCATCTGCGACGACATCAACCTTGACGTCGGAAGAATGCGTATCCGGCGAAAGGGCTCGGACGGCGGCCAGAAGGGGCTCCGCTCCATCGTGACCCTCACCGGCTCCGAGGATTTCCCGCGGATAAAAATAGGGGTCGGCTCGAAGCCCACCCCCGACTATGACCTTGCGGCGTGGGTGACCTCGGAGTTTTCCGACAGCGAGAAAAAAACGGTTTTCGAGGCTTTCGCCCGCGCCTCCGAGGCGGTAAAGCTCATCGTCGCGGGCGATTTAGACAAGGCCATGAACCTTTACAACTGAGGTGAAAATGAGTTTTTTAATTAAAGAGGCCGAACGGCTCTCGCACATAAAGGAGCTCGGCGAGGCGATAGAAAAGAACCGATTCCCCGCCTCTCTGACCGGGCTCTCCGCCGTCCACAAGGCCCATGCGGCGGCTTGGCTCGCCCAAAAGGGCAAGGTCCTGCTCATCTGTCAGGACGAGGCGAACGCCACCCGCGCCGTTTCGGACATCAACGCCATCGCCGGCGAGGATATCGCGGTCCTCTACCCTGTAAAGGACTTTACCTTTGCAAACATCGAGACCGCCTCGCCAGAATACGAACACAGACGAATTTCCGCGCTGTACCGCATAAACGCCGGTATATCGCGGGTCTTGGTGTGCTCTGTCGAGGCCGCGATGCAGTGCGCGATGCCGCCTGACAAGCTAAACGACTTTACAATTGACATAAGCGCCGGCGAGGAAATTGATCTTCACGAGGCAGCCGAGCTCCTCACCGAAATGGGCTATACCCGCTCGGTTTCAACCGAAGGGCGGGGTCAGTTTTCGATCCGCGGCGCGATTTTGGACGTCTTCCCCGTCTCGTCGGATTGCGCCTACCGTATAGAGCTCTGGGGCGACGAGGTCGACACCGTTTCTATCTTAGATGTCGACTCCCAGCGCCGGGTCGACACGGTAAGATCAATAAAAATAACCCCCGCCCGCGAGATACTCTGCCCGAACGGGGAGCTTGAAAAGATAATCTCCGAGATGATAGCCGGGGTCTCGGGCAAGCGCGGCGAGGCGATAAAAAAGAACCTCTATTCCGACCTCGACGCGATAAAATCGGGCGTCGGCCTTTCGAGCTATGACAAATATTACCGAAAAATTTACCCCGACGGCGCGACCGTCTTCGACTATTTTGCGGGAGGCTTCTGCGTTATCTCGGAATACGCCGCCTGCTCCGAGCGCGCCAAGGGCTTTTCGGCGCAGCTCCAGGAGGACATGAAGCTTCTTTACGAGGACGGCATTTTATACAGCGGCACCGACGGGTTTTACATCGAATTTTCCGAGCTCGCGCGGCTTGCGATGAAGCTTCGCCTCATCTATTTCGACCTTTACCTTCGCGGCAGCGACGTCAGGCTGAAAAGCCTCATCGGCGCCGAAGCGTTTCAGTCCGCCGGGTGGAGCGGCGACAGCTCCGCCCTTTTCGAGGAGCTTTCGAGCTATCGCGAGCGCGGCTTCTGCGTTCTTTTGATGGCCGGCTCCGAAAAGGCCCGCGATATGCTCCTTTTGGACGTCGAACGGGAGGGGTTCGACTGCCAAATTCCCACCGACGACTCCCCCTTCGCCCCAGGGCTCACATATATTTCCTCGGGAAGCCTGACCGGCGGCTTTGAATACCCCGGCGCGAAGCTCGCGCTAATCACCCGAAACGCCGTCTCCTCAAAGAGGAAAAAAGCCGCAAAGCGACCCGAAAACTCGAAGCGGATAAGCTCTGTGGCGGACATTTCGGTGGGAGATCTCGTCGTCCACACCCTCCACGGCATAGGCCGTTTCAGCGGCATCTCGAAGATCGAGACGAACGGCGTGATCAAGGACTACATCACGATAAAATACGCCGGCGCGGACGTTCTGTACGTCCCTGTGACCCAGCTCGACACCGTGTCGAAGTATATCGCCCCCGGCGACGAGGACGCGGTGAAGCTCTCGAAGCTCGGCACGCAGGAGTGGGTGAAGACCCGCGCGCGTATCAAAAAAGCCTGCAAGGACATGGCGGACGAACTCATCGCGCTTTACGCGAAAAGGCAGGTCGCCAAGGGCTACGCCTTCTCCCCCGACAACGACTGGCAGGCAGAATTTGAGGAGCGTTTTGAATACGAGGAGACCGCCGACCAGCTCCGCTCCGTCGACGAAATAAAGGGCGATATGATGCGCTCGATCCCGATGGATAGGCTTCTTTGCGGCGACGTCGGCTTCGGAAAGACGGAGGTGGCGCTTCGCGCTGCGATGAAATGCGTTTTGGATTCAAAGCAGTGCGCGATAATGGTCCCGACCACCGTCCTCGCTTGGCAGCACTACCAGACCGCCCTGCGAAGATTTTCCCATTTTCCCGTCGAGATCGAGCTTCTTTCGAGATTCCGCACCCCGAAGCAGCAAAAGGAGATAGTCAAAAAGCTCGAACGCGGCGAGATAGACATAGTCATCGGCACTCACAGGCTCGTCCAGAACGACGTTAAATTCAAGGATCTCGGCCTGCTTATCATCGACGAGGAGCAGCGCTTCGGCGTAGCTCACAAGGAAAAGCTCAAGGAGCAGTACCCGTCGGTCGATATCCTGACCCTCTCCGCAACGCCTATCCCGAGGACCTTAAACATGGCGATGTCCGGCATTCGCGACATGTCGGTCATCGAGGAGCCCCCGCAGGACCGCTACCCCGTTCAGACCTACGTTTTGGAGCACCAGCAGGGCATTATCATTCAGGCGATACAGAAGGAGCTGAGGCGCGGGGGTCAGGTCTATTATATCCACAACCGTATAGAAACGCTCGAAAACTGCGCCTACAGGCTCCAGCAGGCCCTCCCCGACGCCCGAATAGGTATCGCCCACGGGCAGATGGACGAGGAGCGGCTCTCCGAGATCTGGCGCGAGCTTCTGGACTATGAGATCGACATTTTGGTCTGCACGACGATAATCGAGACCGGCGTGGACGTGCCGAACGTGAATACCCTCATCATCGAGGATTCCGACCGCTTCGGCCTCTCGCAGCTCTACCAGCTTCGGGGGAGGGTCGGCCGCTCGAACCGCCGCGCATACGCGTATTTCACCTTCCGCAGAGGCAGAGTGCTCACCGAGGTCGCGGCTAAGCGCCTCGAGGCTATCCGCGAGCTCACCCAGTTCGGCTCCGGCTTCAAGATCGCCATGCGCGACCTCGAAATAAGGGGCGTGGGCTCGATCCTTTCGGCGAAGCAGCACGGGCATATGGAGGCTGTCGGCTATGATATGTATCTAAGGCTTCTCACCGAGGCCATCGCCGAGCAAAAGGGCGAGGAGCCGCCCAAGGCCCCGGAGGACTGCCTCGTCGACGTGTCGATTAACGCCTATATCCCCGAAAATTACATCGAGGATCTGCCGCTTCGCATCGACGCCTACCGAAAAATCGCGCAGATTCACTCCCGCGAAGACGCCGAGGACGTCACCGACGAGCTGATAGATCGCTTCGGCGAGCCCCCGAAGTCGGTAATGGGGTTAATTGATGTGGCGCTTCTTCGCAACCTCGCCTCGAAAAACGGCGTCCGTGAGATCAGCCAAAAGGGTAATCTCATTAACTTTATTATCCGCGAGGAGGGCGCGAACCTCCCCGGCATAATGAGCGTTTCCCGAGCGTATAAGGGACGGGTCCGGGTCGACGGCTCGACCGGCGTTCTCACCGTCAGGACCCAGCCCGGTGAAAGCGCCGTGCAGCTCATGAAAGGCGTGCTCGAAACGATGGACGGGAAGTAAACGCTGAAAAAGAGGACAGAAAACAGAAAGCAGACCGGGGGTCTGCTTTTTTGATGAAAGATAGCGCGCCGCAGGCTCCATATCCCTCGCGGCGCTTTCCTTAAAAACTAAGTGAAAGCGCCTCTCGCTCATTCCGCCTGCGGCTGGGGGTTGGGCGGGGCGAAGCCCCAACGCCCACGGAGTGGGCGTTGTCCGCCGCGAGTAAAGATTTGTGGTATCATTTTAAAAGGCACTTAATTCGGGGTTTTGCGAAACTTAAAAATTTGTTACGCGGCGGGTAGCGCGTCTTCGACGCGCTAAGGGCTTCGCCTCCCACTCACTGCGTTTTACCAAATTTCGTTATAGCCCTGCATGAGTTGCCATAAGGTATTCGCTCGCAGGCGAGCGAATGCTATTTGAAGCCCCACCCCCTCCAAGGTTTGAGCGGACTTGCTGCTATGTGAAATCCCCCTCCTGATTGGGAGGAGCGCAACGCCTTATCGACTGCTGAATCGTACCTTTGTGCCCGTTGCGCAGCGAACCCGCCGTAGCAGCGGGTTCGCCCATACCTCTGCCTCCCCGCACCAAAGTGCAGACTCCGCGTAGCGAAGCCCCTGTGAGCCTTCGGCTCACCTCCCCGGACCGCTCCGCGCTCCGGGGGCCGTCCACTTCGTGGCCGGCAGGTGCTTCGCCCCATGCTCCCAGCCCCTATCTGCAGACCTCGCATGGGGCGAATCCCCCGTGCGGACATGAAGTCCGCACGCCCGCCGCACTTCGTGCGCCGGGCCGCGTTCGCTCCGCGAACGCGGGGGCTTCGCCCCCTCCCATGCCTCACCGCACCAACCCGCAGACCCCGCGCGGCGAAGCCCGGGCGGCAATGAAATTGCCGCCATGCCGGACGTGCAAGCACGTCCGGCGGGTGCGCGCTCCGCGCGCACCCCCGGGCTTCGCCCCTGTCCCCCATCTCATCTCCCCCCACTCATCCCCTGCCCATCCCCCACAGCTCCCCTACTCCCCCGCTCCCCTCTCTACCCCGATCTCCTCAAGCACCCTCGCCATCTCCTCGTCGAGCCGGTCGATGGCCTCCTGCTGCCCGTCGACCCGCGATTTCAGCTCCTTTACGCTGTCGCTGATGCTCTGCGCGCCGTAGGCCACGCTGCAAACGACAACCATGATGAGAGCGGTCATGACGATCATCGCGCGTCCGACATTCTCATCGCAAAAAAGCAGCTTTTCGTCGGTAAATCGCCTGTTTCCGGGGACCGACTGCCACGCCTTGAGTATCAGCGGGAGAAGCAGCGACAGGATAATTATGTCAATAGGCAGCTGAATTATGTTCTTGATCGCCCTCGCGGGGAACATCGCCAAAAAGCCCTTTCCGGCCAAAGACGCCACCGCCCAGGTGGTCAGCCAGAGGTTGCAAATGGCGACTACAGCGGTCTTTGCGGCGATTATTCTCGGCACAAACCATTTATCATGTTTAGCATTATAGAGGAACACCCCGTAGATGAGCGCACCGAGCCCTTCGATCAGCGTGAACCGAATGTCGAACGCCCCCGACGGCTTCAGAATGAACCCCAAAAGGTCGGTTATGACCCCCGCCGCAAACCCCACCGAAGGCCCGTAAAGCATTGATATTGCGGACAATGCGACGAATGCGAAGGAGATGTGGAGGGTGTCGGAGGTGTGGACGTCAATTGTTAACTTGATTACGATGTCGAGGGCGATCAGCATCGCGACAGTTACCAGACATCTCATGTTTTTCAATTCTTTGGCTGAACGTTTAAAGAGTGCAAAAAAACCTTTCATCGGCGGTTCTCCTTTCTTGATCCTGCTCAAGTTGCGGAAAAATGCCGGTAAAAGGCGGTTTTTTTAGTGCAAATCAAGCGGGATGCGGGCGTCAAACCGCTTAAGCAAATTATATAGTATTTAACCTGCTTATATTCGTCCCGGCGGCAACTCCCCGTCCGCCGGACACTGAACGCTTGACGCTCTACTCTTAATTTTTTTGTTAATTTGGTGATATATTCAAAAGTGCTGTTCACACTTTGGAAACAAAGTTCATAATTTTGAAATACAGATAGAAGGGGGTGAAAACATTTTGTTTACAGTTTTTTAACAGAATTGTAACAGGGGTGAGGGTGGGGTGTGGAGGGGGGCGAGGGTGGGAGGGGTGAGGTGTGAGGGTGCGAGCGAAGCCCCGGGCGTTCGCGAAGCGAACGCCATGCCAAACCTGCTTGCGGGTTTGGCAAGGGCGCGCTTCGCGCGCCCGCGGGGCTTCGCCCCCCGCTGTCCCGCAGCACTTACCTGCTTCAGAGCGCCAAAGTCAGGTTCTGCTCCAACAGGCCGTAGCGTTGTGCCAGAATTGCATAGAAACGGGTGGGAAGGCGCGAAGCCCTAATCGCGCCCGGAGGGCGTGATTCACGCCGCGATGCAGATTCTGGAATATTGCAAAATGCTTTGATTACTGCATTTTCGCTAAATTGAGCAATTCCCCTGGCGCGGCGGACAACGCCCGGGAACGGGCGTTGGGGCTTCGCACCGGGGGTCTGCAGAAGGCTCGGGAGGCGAAGCCCCGGGCGTTCGCTCCGCGAACGCCTTGCCAAACCCGCAAGCGGGTTTGGCGCGGGCGCGCTTTGCGCGCCCACGGGGCTTCGCCCCCGCTGTCATGCGCTTTTCTGCTTCATCGCGCCAAAGTCAGATTCTGCTCCTGCAAGCCAAGGCGCTGCGCTATGATTGCAGAGGGGCTGATGTGAGAGAAAACGGGGTCCCCGCAAAGTCGTCAGACTTTGTGGGGCGAGGAGGAGCGACGGAGTGAATGAGCGGCGGCATATTTCAGCTTTTACAATGCCGCTGCGAACGATACGCAGTCCGCGACGACGAAGCCCTAATCGCGCCCGGAGGGCGTGATTCACGCCGCGCTACGGATTCTGGAATATTGCAAAATGCTTTGATTACTGCATTTTAGCTAAATCGAGCAATTCCCCTGCCGCGGCGGACAACGCCCGTGAACGGGCGTTGGGGCTTCGCACCGGGGGGGCTGCACAAGGCTCGGGAGGCGAAGCCCCGAGGCGGCAGCTTCACTGCCGCCACGCCAAACCCGCTTGCGGGTTTGGCGTGGGCGCGCTCCGCGCGCCCGCGGGGCTTCGCCCCCGATGTCCCGTACTTCCCCGCTTTCTCTTGCCAAAACAAGCCGCAGCGTTATGCCCAAATCGCGGAGGAACAGCTTCGCCCCCACTAACATTTCAGACACGCCCGAGGACGTGTCTGAAGAAAACCTATATGGAAAGTATCCTCAGCACCGAGTGGAGCTTCTCGTCATAGCCCTTCTGCATTTTGAGCGCTTCCTCGATGTCATAGTCGACGAGCTTGTCGTTTTTCACGGCGACGATCCTGTTCGAGTAGCCGTTCGCCAGAAGCTCGACCGCGTAGTAGCCCATCTTGAGCGCCATCACCCTGTCATAGCAGGTCGGCGAGCCGCCGCGCTGAACATGTCCCAAAACAGTCGCGCGGGAGGTGACCCCTGTCTTGGCCTCTATGTATTTCGCGATGTCGTCGGAGGTGAATTCCTTGCTGACTACGCCCTCGGCGACGATGAGCTCGAAATGAGTCTTGCCGGCGTTTTTCTGCTCGATAATCTTGTCGCAGATCTCGTCAAGATCGTACGGCTTTTCGACGGTGAGGCAGTCTATGGCGCCGGTCGCCGCGGCAACCCGAACGCCGATATGCCCGGCCTTTCTGCCCATAACCTCGACCACCGAGCAGCGGTTGTGCGACATCTCGGTGTCCTTTAATTTGTCGAGCATTTCAAGCGCGGTGTTCTGCGCCGTGTCGAATCCTATAGTATATTCTGTGCAGACTATGTCGTTGTCGATGGTCCCGGGAAGGCCGATGCAGCGAACGCCAAGCCTCGAAAGGTCCAACGCGCCGCGGTATGTGCCGTCGCCGCCGATGACGATGAGGCACTCAATTCCGGCGCGGTCAAGTATATCCTTCGCCTTTTTGACGCCGTCGGGAGTCGCGAATTCCTTGCTTCTTGCGGTGTAGAGCATTGTGCCGCCGCGGTGCAGGATATCCGAAACGTCGCGGGCGCCCAGCTCGTACATATCTCCTTCAAGAAGACCCTGATATCCCCTGCGGATACCTATGACCTTAAAACCTCTCGCTATCGCCGATCTCGTAACCGAACGTATCGCGGCATTCATGCCGGGGGCATCTCCTCCGCTTGTCAGTAAACCGATAGTCATGTCAGCTATTCCTCCATATCATAAGGATCAAGAAATCAGTGATCCGGCCCCGAAGTCACTTTATGCCCTTGCGGCCGCAGTATCCGCGGGACCTCATATACAAGAATAGAATATCACAACTTTTTAACAAAGTCAAGAAGAATAAAAAAAACGGGTGCCGAAAATCGACACCGCGTTTTATATTTATATGTGCAGATTGGCGAATCAGACACAGTTTTTGACAGAAAGACAGACCGCTTATCCCATAAACCCGAGGTCGGGAGTGAACTCGGAAACGGTGACTATAAGGGTGTTGCCGTCGGCGACGTTGATGTCTCCGCCGACCTCGCCGCCCGTTTCGGAGCAGTAAACTCCAAGGACAAGGTCTGAAAGCTCCAAGCTCTGCTCGGTGCGGTATTCGTACTTGATGTTGAGCTTGTCGAGCTCGGCAGCGTACTCCTCCTTGGTCATTCGGGTGCCGTCCTCGCGCATGAAATCGGGTATCTGAACTACCGCAAGCCCTTTAGAGACCTTCACTTTTACCTTTGTGAGGCCGGTGAGCTCGGTGCCCGACTCGATGTCCTGCTCGTAGATGACGCCGTTTTCGTATTCCTCGGTGTAATCGTAGGTCGGCTCGAGTTCAAGCTTGCCCTGCCATACCGAATTTCCGATGACGCTGTCGTAGCGCTTGCCCAAAAGGTTAGGCATGGCAAATATCGGGCCGGAGGGCGCGGGCGCTAATGTCGTCACGTCGGGCTGAACGGAGGGCTCGGTATCCGGCGCGGTGGTTGCCGTCGGCTCGGTGCTTTGGGTGGTGGGGGCGGTGTTCACGACGGCGGGAGTGGTGGTCTGGGTGGTGATCCCGGGGATCGGGATATCGGGGGTAGAATCGGGGAGGAAGATCCTCGCCAGTATCATGAACGCGCCGACCACTATCGCGACCAAAATTATCGCGCCTAAGATCATGAAAACGTTCGCGACGGTCTGGGCGCGCTTGCGGCGGGCAGACCTGCTCTTTTTCCTGACCGGCTGCTGCTTCGGGACGGATATCGGTATCGTCTGGGTCGCGCCGTTCGGCAGCTTTTGCATATAGCTCGGCTGCTCGAAAAGCTTGGTGACGAAATCGGTCACAGTGCGGACGCGCTGGTCGCAGTTGAGGCGCATCGCCTGCATTATCACCTTCGAGACGTTCGCGGGGACGTTCGGGTTTATCTTCGCGGGCTCCAAAAGATCGTCGTTTCCGACCCTCGCCATGGGTTCCGTCGGCATACACCCCGTGAGGAGCCTATACATAACCGCAGCGACGGCGTAAACGTCGGTCCAGGTGCCTATCCACTCGGAGGAGGAATACTGCTCTGGCGCGGAATAGCCGGTATAGAGCTCGGGCGCGAGGTCGGTATTGACGGTGCGGACCGCGGGTATCGAAAAGCCGGTCAGAAGAAGCTCGCCCCGCTCGGTCACCAAAATATTCTCAAGGCTGATACCGCGGTGCAGAAGCCCGGCGTTATGTATGCAGCCGAGAGTCGTAAGAAGCGGCGGGAAAAGCTTTTTGACCTGCTCCCAGGTGAGCTCGCCGGCGTTGTCGGCAAGATACTGCTTCAAAGTTATCGCGTCGATGTATTTTTCGATGACGTAGGCGGTGTTGTTCTGTGAGAACATATCGGTCGGCGCGGAGATGTGGGACATGGTGCGGAGGCGCTGGAGCTCCTTATTGAGCTCGATAAACTCGGACATATAGTTTTTGTACTGCACCAAAGCGCTCTGGCTGACCTTTATCTCCTGCGTTTCGCGGGTGCGGGTGCAAAGGGCGTCGGGCATATATTCTCTCACGAGCACCTTTTCGCCGGACTGGCGGTCGTAGCCCATGTATTCGGCGGATTCGCCGTTTTTATGGATCAGCCTGCCGACGATATATCGGTTGTCAAGAACTGTCTTGGGCTGCAAATATCCGCTCGGAGCAGGCGTTTGGTCGTCGTATCCGCAATAGGGGCATACGCCGGCCTGGTCAAGAGGCTCCATACAGCCCATGCACAGGGTCTTGTGTTCACTCATCGGATTATTTCTCCTTTCCCGGGTGGGAATATCTGATAGCATAAAATTACACAATATATTTTATATCCAAATTTAAAAAATGTCAACAGGTTGGGGGAAATCGTAATAATATTGTAACCATTTGGGCGAAGCACGGGCGCCTGCGGAGCAGGCGCAGAGCCTTTCCCGCTTGCGGGAAAGGCGGTCGGGCGCGTAACGCGCCCGACCCGGGCTTCGCCACGAGGGTGATGCGCAAGGCTCGGGAGGCGAAGCCCCGAGGCGGCAGCTTCGCTGCCGCCGTAAAGGCCGCGCTTCGCGCGGCCTTTGGCGCCCACTTCGTGGGCGCCCGGGGCTTCGCCCCACCCTCCCCCGCCCCAGCAAAAAGGGGTCCCCGCAAGGTCGTTAGACCTTGTGGGGAGAGGAGGAGCGACGGAGTGAATGAGCGACGGCATATTTCAGCTTTTAAAATGCCGCCGCGAACGATACGTAGTCCGCGACGACGACGAGGCACTACGCCTCTGTCCTCTGTCCTTCTCCCCATATCCTCCCTACATCAGCGGCGAGAACACCTTTAGCAGCGCCTGGAGCAGCGCATAGAGCGCGCCTTTTTTGCGGATATCGTCGATGGAAACCTCCTCGCACTTCTCGAGGGTCTCCTTGAAATCCCGCTCGACGGCCTCGACCGTTTTGGAATCATAAAACAGAATGCAGTTCTCAAAATGCAGGTAAAGGCTTCTGAAATCGAAGTTCGCGGTGCCGACGACCGCCGCTTTCGAGTCCGCGCAGACGCTCTTCGCATGAATAAACCCCGGGGTGTACTCAAAGATCCTTACGCCGTTTAAAAGAAGCGTGCGGTAGTTCGACCACGTGACCGCCATCACCGTTTTTTTGTCGGGGATATGCGGGGTGATTATTTTGACGTCGACGCCGCTTTTGGCCGCATGACACAGAGCCGTCGTCATCTCATTATCCAAAATTAGATAGGGGGTCGTGACGTAGAAATGGTCCACCGCGGAGTTTGCAAGGCCCATGAAGCAGAGCTCGGTTGTCTGGTCGTCGGTCGAAGGGCCGTCCGAAAAGGGCTGAACAAAGCCGTCGCTCTCGGCCTTTTCGGTGGAGGCATAGTCGCTGTAATCAATGGTGTTCTCGCCCTTCGAGAAGTGCCAGAGCTGCAAAAACGTCTCGGTGAGCTTCGTGACCGCCTCGCCGCGTATCATCACGCCGGTGTCCTTCCAGTGGCCGAAGCGCTCGACTTCGTTGATATATTCGTCGGCGAGGTTTATCCCCCCGGTGAAGCCGACGTTTCCGTCCACAACGAGTATTTTTCTGTGGTCGCGATAGTTTAAAAATGCGTCGAGCGAGGGCTTCATTCGGTTGAATACCGAGACCTCGAACCCCAAAGACTCCAAAAACCTGTCGTAATGCTTAGGCAGCTTATTTATCGAACCGATGTCGTCGTACATTATCCTCACCCGAACGCCCTTGTCGCGCTTTTCCTTTAAAATGTCGAGGACGGAGTTGAGCATCCGCCCCTCCTCAAGAATAAAATACTCCAAAAAGACGAATTTTTCGGCCTTTGCGACCTCCTCAAGAATGGCGGAGAAGAATTCCTCACCCGAAGAAAAATATTTTGAGGAGGTGTTGCGGTATACCGGCGCGTAGGCGGTATGCCGCACGTATCTCATGAGCTTTCCCATCTGCGGGTCGCGACTGTCTATCTCGTCGAGGGGGTCGTCGGGGTTCGGCAGAGTGTTTCTCATGAGCGTGCGGTAGTTTTTGAACCGCTTCGAGATCCGGCGGCTCTGCTTCGACTTCGCAAAAAGTATATACAGCGGCGCGCCGACGACCGGCACCGCCATCACCAAAATCACCCACGGAAGCTTGAACGAGGGGTTCATCTTGTCGTTCGCGATGTCCATGATCACGAACACCGACGCCGCGAGGGTCAGCGCGTAGTAGACCGAGAAATTCACCGCCAAAAGCCCCAGCAGAACGATCAAAAGAACGATCTGAAGGAGCATCAGCAGCGCCGTTATGAAAAATCTTGATTGTATAAATTTAGCAATTTTTTTCATTTTCCTCCGCCTTTCGGGTCTTTAATTCTATTATACACCCGATGTCAAGGGGGAGGGGGATGGGGTGGAGGGTGATTGGGGAGGCGAGCGCACACACTTTACCTTGATAAAGCCGCAAAAGTTGGGCGGGAAAAGTGAACGCCCCCTTCCATCGGGAGGGGGCTGCTGCATAGGTGTGATACATCACGTGGGACGGAGGGAATGGGGCTTAAAATAACATGAGCGAAGCGAATACCTTTTTGCAGCTTATGCAGGGTCAATAGCGAAATTAAGGAATACGCAGGGAGCAGGGGCGAAGCCCTAATCGCGCACGGAGTGCGCGATTCCCGCATCGCGACGGTTTATTAAAGTGCAATAAGAGTCATTATTTGCGCTATTTTATAGGTCAGAACAAACCCATACTCGCGGCGGACAATATTCGCTCCGCAAATGTTGGGGTTTCGCCCCACGGCGGCTCTTCCGTTCTTTGCAAATAATTCCCGCCTTTGTGCCTCTACCTGTATGTACTGACCTACACTTTGCCGCGTTAAGTCAGCAAAGCAATGCGCCTGCGTGGCGAAGCCCCGGGCGTTCGCTCCGCGAACGCCGCCCGCGCACTTCGTGCGCGGGTACGGCGGCAGCTCCGCTGCCGCCCCGGGCCTTCACCCATCCCCCTATCCCCTCGTAAACACCCCGCCGTGCCACATATCCTTTTGCAGCTCGGCCTCGAGCCTGAACCCGCGCGCCGCGACCTCGGCGTAAACCTCGTCCTCTCGGCCGTCGATGATCCCGCTCAAAACAAGCCTGCCGCCGCGCTTCGTGAGCCTCGGGAAGACGTCCTTCATCCCCAAAAGCACGTCGGCGACGATGTTCGCGATGACGATATCAAACGGGCCGCCTGCCATTTTACAGAGCTCATCGTCGGTCGAGACGTCGCCGCAGAGCAGCCTGAACCGCTCCTCGGAAATGCCGTTTTGAAGGGCGTTTTTTCGCGAGATCCTCATCGCGTCCTCCGAAATGTCAATGCCGACCGCCGTCTCCGCACCCAGCAAAAGCGCCGAGACAAAGAGTATCCCGCTGCCGCAGCCGAGGTCGCAGACGCTCATTCCGTGCGCGATCCGATCCTCCAAAAGCTCAAGCGCGATCTGGGTCGTGAAGTGCCGCCCGGTGCCGAAGCTCGACTCGGGGTCAAGCTCGACGACGGTGCGCCCGCTTTGCTCCACCATTTCCCAAGTCGGCTTTACCACTAGCTTTTTGCCGATATTTAACGGACGAAAATATTTTTTCCATTCGTTCGCCCAGTCCTCCTCGCGAACACTCCCCGAAGCTGTCCGGCACTCTATCCCCATGCCGCCGAGCCGCGAAAGCGCGTCCTGAACGCCCTCCAAAAGGCTCGCGCCGTCCTCGTCGTCCGAAATGTAGACGGTGACGAAGGGCTCCCCCGAAGCCGCTTCCTTCAAAAGGTCGTCGTCGATGTAATCCCAACTCGCCGACTTCTGCGCGGCAAATTCCTTAATGTCCTCGGGATCGTTGATGACGAGCCCGGTGATCCCTGCCGCCAAAAGCGCCGCCGATAGGTCGTCCATGTGCTCGTGAGCGGTGTAAATTTTCAGTTCTTTCCAGTCCATACCTCTGCCTCCTTTTTTGATATTGTAGCATATCGCGGCCGGGAATGCAAGAGGCTGACTGTGGTCAGAAGTAAGAGGTCAGAAGTCAGAGGACAGAAAACGGGAATGGTTCATGTATTGCCTTCGACATTCGACACGCCGCTCCCGCCTCTCGTCCTTTTCAAGAAAGCCAGTTAAAACCATTTTATTGTTTCCCCCTAATCAAAGCATTTCCCACATTTCCCCTCTCCACGCTCCTCCATAAGCAATTACCCCGCTTTTG
Organism: uncultured Clostridia bacterium; assembly: GCA_947624745.1. Taxonomy (GTDB): domain Bacteria; phylum Bacillota; class Clostridia; order Oscillospirales; family Ruminococcaceae; genus Faeciplasma. The sequence goes on from CANQLR010000023.1 coordinate 19,284, forward strand.
AACAAAGCGTGGCAAAACCTTTTTATTTTTATACGTTAAACTGGCAAATCGAAGATCGGCAAACCCTTTTCGTTTTTCTCCAAGTTACACTCGGCTTAAATCCCCTGCCTTTATCCCCTCGCCCCTCATATCCTATCGATCTTTATCAAATTCGTATTCCCCGACGTGCCGTTGGTCATGCCGCCGGTGGTGACAATGGTATCGCCCTTTTTGAGGCCGAAGGTCTCGCGGGCGTTTTGCTTCGCGGCGTAAAAAAGCACGTCGGTCGAGTCGAATTTCTCGCAGATCTTCGGGGTGACTCCCCAGCTGAGCGCGAGCTTGCGGCGGGTCTTTTCGCTCGTCGTGAGGCCGAGGATATCGACCGGCGCGCGGAACCTTGACACCATTCTGACCGTCATTCCCGACAGCGAGCAGACCGCCAGCGCCTTTGCCCCGACGTCAATCGCCATGCCGCAGGTCGCGTGGGAGATGGCGTCGACGGTGTTGTGTATCCTGAAATCGTATGTGCGGAAAAGCGACGCGTAATCAATGCCGCGCTCGGTCTCCTCGGCAATTTTTGCCATCGTCTTAAGCGCGAGCACCGGGTACTGCCCCGCGGCGGTCTCGCCCGAGAGCATTATCGCCGAGGTTCCGTCGTAAATGGCGTTCGCGACGTCCGACGTCTCGGCCCTCGTCGGGCGGGGATTGTGGATCATCGACTCGAGCATTTCGGTCGCGGTGATCACCCGCTTGCCCAAAAGCCGGCATTCGGTGATTATTTTTTTCTGGATCGCGGGCAGCTTCTCGAACGCGATCTCGACGCCCATGTCGCCTCGGCCGATCATGATGCCGTCGCACTGCTCGCAGATCTCGACGATGTTGTCGACGCCGGTCTGGTTCTCGATCTTCGCGATGATGTCGATGTCCTCGCCGCCGTTTTCGTTCAGGAAGCCGTGGATATCAAGAAGGTCCTGCTTGGTCGAGACGAAGGAGCAGGCGATGAAGTCGACGTCGTTGTCGATGCCGAACTTAATGTCCGACTTGTCCTGCTCGGAAAGGTAAATCTGCTTAAGCACTTTCCCCGGGAACGCCATTGATTTGTTGTTCGAGAGCTCGCCGCCGTCGCGCACCACGGTCTTTATCTCGCCGCCGGAGATCTCGGTTACCTCGAAGCTCAGCAGGCCGTTGTTTAAAAGAATCGTGTCGCCTATTTCGAGGTCGTCGGCAAGCCCCTTGTAGCTCACCGAGACGCGGTTTTCATCGCCCAGAACGTCCTCGGTCGTGAAGACAAAGACCTGCCCCGGCGTGAGGGAAACCTTGTCGTTTTTGAATTTTTTGATACGGTACTCGGGGCCCTTCGTGTCGAGCATTATCGCAACCGGCAGGTCGAGCTCCTCGCGAAGTTTTTTAATTAAGTTGATCTTTTCGAGGTGATCCTCGTGCGTGCCGTGCGAAAAGTTCAGCCTCGCGACGTTCATCCCCGCGAGCATCATCTCCCGCAGCGTCTTTTCGTCCGAGCAGGCCGGCCCTATCGTGCAGATGATCTTTGTTTTTCTCATTTAAAAGTCTCCTTTCGGCGAAGTGCAGGCGGGCGGGTAAGGGAGGGGAAGGGGAGAGGAGGGGGAAGGTCGGAACCGACCCGCCGGACCGCGTCACCGCCTGATGGGGATATTATAGCATAGTCGGGGAGAAAAATCAAGGCAGAAGACGGATGGAGAGTGTCCATTTTGCCCGCATTGTTCACAGTGTTTATTTTTGTCACGAAAGGTGACACACTGTAAATCTGCATTCTAACTTCTAACTTACGTTTTCTTGATTTGGGCGCTTTGGCCGTATCTATATATCCCCCCACCTTGATTTTTCTCCCCGACTATGCTATAATAAAAGTTCAACAGCCCGGGAGGCCGGGCGGCAAGTGAGGTAACGATATGATCTATCTTGACAACGCGGCTACGACGGAGGTCTGCGCTGCGGCGGCAGAGGCCGCGGTCTACGCTATGCGAAAGTGCTGGGGGAACCCCTCGGCGCTCTACCGCTTCGGGATCGACGCGGAGCTCCTTATAAATTCCGCAAGATCCGCTTTGGCGGAGGCTCTCGGGGCCGAGCCCGGGGAGATTTTCTTCACCTCCGGCGCGACCGAATCGAACAACACCGCCGTATTCGGCGCGGCGCAGATATACGGAAAGCGAAAAAAGCGGGTCGTCACGACGGCGGTCGAGCACCCGTCGGTCGCGGAGGCATTCAAGCGCCTCGGGCAGATGGGATACGACGTCGTCACGGTATCGCCCGAAAACGGCATGATCACTGCGGACGCCCTGTTTAACGCTGTCGATGAGAACACCTGCCTCGTCAGCGCTATGCTCGTAAACAACGAGACGGGGCACATTTTGCCGGTCGGCGAGGCGTTTTCGCGGATAAAAAGGGTGTTTCCCGCCGTCATCACCCACTGCGACGCGGTGCAGGGCTTTTTAAAGCTGCCGTTTTCACAAAAGACCCTTTCTGCCGACTTAATTTCGGTGAGCGGGCACAAGGTCCACGCCCCGAAGGGAATAGGCGCTCTGTACGTCAGAAAGGGCGTGAGGCTCGCTCCCCTGCTTTACGGCGGGGGTCAGCAGGGCGGGCTGCGCTCGGGGACCGAGGCCGTGCCGCTCATTCACGCGTTCGGCGAAACGGTCAGAGAGCTTTATCCAGGGGTTTCGGAAAGGCTCGAAAGGGCGGCGGAGCTTCGCAGATACGCCGAGGAAAAGCTCGCCGCGGCGGGGGCGAAGATAAACTCCCCCGAAAACGGAAGCCCCTATATTTTAAGCGTTTCGGTGGAGGGGCTGAAAAGTGAGACGATGCTTCACTACCTCGAGGCGAGAGGGATATTCGTGTCGAGCGGGTCAGCCTGCTCGAAGGGCAAAAAAAGCGCGGTGCTGACGGCGTTCGGGTTCGGGCCGAAGACGGTCGATTCGACGCTTCGGATAAGCTTTTGCCGGGACACTCAGAAATCCGACATAGACGCGCTCTGCGAGGGGCTTATATCCGCCTCGCGCGAGCTTATTAAAACCGGGAGATGACAAAATGAAGGAAATTATTTTATGCAAATACGGGGAGATAGTCTTAAAGGGGCTGAACCGCGGAGGCTTTGAAAACGAGCTCATGCGGAACGTCCGCAGGAGGCTCAAACCGCTCGGAGAGTTCGACCTTCGCTCGGCGCAGTCGACACTTTACGTCACGCCGCTCGACGAAAACGCCGACGTTGACGAGGCGTACTCGCGGCTCAAAAAGGTATACGGGATAGCGAAGCTCTGCAAGGCGGTCGGAACGGAAAAGACCCCCGAGGCGATCTTTGACGCGATATGCGAGCGCTCGGGAGAGGCCTTAAGGAGCGCCAAAAGCTTCAAGGTGGCCTGCAAGCGCTCTGACAAGAGCTTTTATCTCACCTCGCCGGAGCTGGCCGCGCAGCTCGGCGGAATGATACTCGAAAAATTCCCACACCTGACGGTGGACCTGTATGGGCCGGAGGTGACGGTCTTCTGCGAGATCAGAGACGGCGGGGCGTACATTCACGACACCGCCGAGGACGGCGCGGGCGGGATACCCGTCGGCACGTCGGGGCAGGCGCTGCTCCTTCTTTCGGGAGGGATAGACTCCCCCGTCGCGGGAGTTATGATGGCCAAGCGCGGGGTGAGTATCTCGGCGATACACTTCGAGGCGCCGCCCTATACCTCCGAAAGGGCGCTCATGAAGGTCGAGAGGCTCGCCGAAAAGATGAGCGAATACTGCGGCAGGATAAACTTTTACACCGTGCCGTTCACGAAGATCCAGGAGGAGATCAAGCGCAGCTGCCCCGAGGATTACTTCACCCTTATAATGCGGAGGCTGATGATGGAGATTGCCCAGAGGATCGCGGAGAAAAACTCGCTCACGGCGCTCATCACCGGCGAGAGCCTCGGCCAGGTCGCCTCGCAGACGATGGCGGCAATGGTCACGACCGACGCGGTATGCAGAATGCCGGTGTTTCGGCCCTGCATAGGGCTCGACAAGAAGGAGATAATCGACATTTCCTACAAAATCGGCACGTTTGAGATCTCCATCGAGCCCTACGAGGACTGCTGCACCGTCTTCACTCCCCGCCACCCGAAGACCCGCCCGACCCTTTCCGAGGTCGAAAGGGCGCAGTCGAGATTCGACTTTGAGGAGCTAATCCGCGAGGCGGTAGACGGCACGAGAGTCAAGGAGATAAAGAGCCTTAAGTAAAAAAGGAGCAAAAAAATGAAGTTTGACCCTGCCGAAATTCAAGGATATATTGACAAAACCGCCTGTTTTGTGGTACAATGTATGATTGAGAAGAATTTGAAGCTGTCGCTCGCGGAAAGCTGCACCGGCGGACTTGTCGCCTCGGCGGTGACCTCGGTGCCGGGCGCGTCGAAGATCTTCGAGTGCGGGATAGTCAGCTACTCCGAAAGAATAAAGGAGGAGCTTCTGGGCGTTCCCGCGGAAATTATCGAAAAGTACGGCGTCGTCAGCGCCGAGACCGCGCTTTCCATGGCGGAAAATTCGCGGAGGATATCGGGAAGCGACATCGCGGTCGGCATCACGGGGCTTGCGGGCCCCGGCGGCGACGGGGTTCTCCCCGAGGGGACGATATACGTTTCGGTCGTCTGCGGCGATGAAGCGCTGACCGAAAATTTAAGGCTTGAGCAATACGGCAGCCTCGGGCGGGAGCTTAACCGCCTTATAGCCGCCGCGGAGGTATTTAAAAGGATCGAGGGCATTTTATCTCGGAGGTAATGAGCATATGTCAATGCTGAACGAGGCCAGAAGGGGCTCTCTCACCGATTCGAGAGACCGCTCATTCAAGGGCAGGATGCGTGAAATAATTCCTTGGAAGGGAGACAGCCTTGCGGAGGTCGCAAGAAAGCTGGTCTTTATAGTTGCCGTCGGCGTTCTTATTTACAGCGCCTATACGACCTATGTCTATTTCTTCGGAAAAAGCTCGATGATAAACGACCAGAAGGAATTAGCGGACATCTTTCAGAGCGGCGTCGTGAACGAGCAAAACGGCCAGCAGGGAAACGCTGCGGCTGACCCCGGTACGCAGCAGCAGACCCCCGGGGCGGTTGATCTTCCGAACAGCGACCCGTCGCAGCAAACTCAGCCGCAGATGCTCGGGCGGTTCGAGGAGCTTTATAAGCTGAACCCCGACGTCGTCGGCTGGCTGATGATTGACGGCATAAACTTCGAGGATTCTGACGAGCCGGCCATCAACTACCCCGTAGTTCAGGGGGACGACAACGACTATTACCTGACCCACGACTTCATGGGGAGCGAGGAGGACTACGGCGCGCTATTTGCCGACTACAGGGCGAACCTGACCGGGATCGGGCACTCCTCGAACGTGACAATATACGGGCACAACATGAAGACCGAGTTTTACTTCCACCATATAAGAGACTATAACCGCACAAGCCCGACCTTCGTTTCGGAGCACAGGCTCATAAACTTCAGCACGCTCTATGAGGAAAGTCAGTATATAGTCATCGGATATTTCTTCGTCTCGACCCACGAGGAGGACGACAACCAGCCTCTGTTTTCCTACCACAACTGCGTGGAGTTCAGGACCATGGAGGACTTCGACTACTGGTACAAAAACGTTATGTACCGAAACTATTACAAGACGGATATAGACTGCACCATCGACGACGAATACCTCACCCTTTCGACCTGCTCGTTCGAGATAACCGATTCGAGATACGTTTTGGTCGCAAGAAAATTAAGACCCGGCGAGGACCCGTCGCAGTATACCTATGAGACGAACGAGGACCGCCATATGCCGGTAAAGTGGCTCAAGGCCATGGGCCGCGAGGTCACCGAGGACGACGGCCCCGATTATGAATATTACGTCCCCGCAGATGAATAAGCTTTAAGAAAGGACAGTATCTATGAACAAGCTTCTTAAATTATTCGCCGTATCCGCGGCGCTCGCGGTCTTATGCACGTCGGTGAGCGGCTGCGGACAACATGAGATCGAGGAGCCGCCCGTGACTTCGGACATCACTGTTCCCGAGGCCCCGCCGATAACCACCCTGCCCGAGATAACCACCGAGGCCGCAACCACCACCGAGCCTGTGCCGGTCGAGCCCGACCCGCTCGAAAAGTATCAGGAATATTACGAGACCAACAACGACTTCGTCGGCTGGATAAGAATAGACGGCATCACCCACTCGAACGGCGACCCGTGGATAGATTACCCGGTCGTTCAGGGGGACGACAACGAATATTACATAGACAAGAACTTTGAAGGCAAGAGCTCGAAGAAGGGCTGCATCTACGCCGATTTCAAGGTGCCGATCACCGGGCTCGACATGGCCGACAACGTCACCCTCTACGGTCACAGCAACAAGGACGGCTCGTTCTTCCGCCATGTTCTCGACTACATGAGCCTCGACACCGTCGAGGACGCCTACATAATCAACTTCGACACCCGCTGGGAGGAGGCGCAGTACGTCGTGGTCTCCTGCTTCCTCACCGGGATCTACGAGAGCCAGGACGACATTCCCCTCTTTGAATACTTCAAGTGCAGAAACCTCGACACCATCGAAGACTACAACTACTTCTACGACAATATAATGCTCCGCAACTACTACACCACCGGGGTGGAGTGCGAGTTCGGCGACCAGTTCCTGACCCTTTCGACCTGCGCCTACGTCTTCAGCGATTCGCGGTTCGTGGTCGTCGCAAGAAAGCTCCGCGAGGGCGAGGACCCCGCGCAGTACGCCGGGACATACGCCAAAAACCCCGACAGGCACATGCCGAAAAAGGCAAGATAACGGTCTGAACGAATAATTTTCCCGTAATTTGGCAATTCTTACTTCCAAGGACAATGAAAGGAAAGCTGCGATTTGAAAAAAATTTTTGATCCCAAGCGTGCGGTGATGATACTCGGCACTGCGGCGATATGCGCCTGCGGGTTCGTCTTCGTGAAGATATGCGCGGACACCTCCTCGGCCGTAAAGACCGACGCCGAGCCCTCGGACGAATACCTTGTGACCGAGCCCGCCGAGGATATCCTCGCGGGAGTCGAGGCGGATATCTCCCTCGATGTCACCGAGGAGGAAATGCCGGAGGTCATCGAGCCCGTGACCGAGCCGCCGCAGGTGACTTCTGTTCCGGAAACGGAGGAAACCCTTCCGACCGAGAGCTCCGACCCCGAGCAGATGGTCGACAAGATCGAGGCCGGGCGGGGGCTGATGAGGCTTCTGGCCGCGACAAGGGTGCCGGACATAGTTTCCGGCGAGGAAATAGAGAGCGCGACCGTGACAAAGGCCCCCGAGGCCGAGGAGACGAAGTCTTCCTCCGCAAAAAAATCGGAGGCGGCGACTAAAGCTACAGAAAAGCCCTCGACAAAGGCTTCGGCGAGCGAGACCGAGCCCCCCGAAACGGAGAAGATCACCCCGAAAAAGAGCGACGAAACCTCCGAGACCGAAAAGGTCGACAATGCGCCCGAAAAGGCTGACACCGAGAATGTCGACGAGTCGAACTCGGCCGTGAGGGAGGACATCGAGAACGAGAGCGAAGAGCCCGAGCCGGACGAGTCGGTGGACGTTTACGACCCGCCGGAGGACAGCGGCTTCGTGCCGATGACCGACGAGGAGATGATGGAGCTTCTTTCGCGCCTCGGTGTTTCGGAGCAGAGCAACGTCCCGCCCGCGTCGGGGAACGTGGTCTCGTCGGGGAGCTATAAAAACCAGACGGTCACCATCTATGACACGACATACGGCGCTTTAAGGACCGGCAACGCGTTCGACATCGTCGCGGAGGTCGTAAACATCGAGGTCGGCGACAGCTTCGAGCTTGAGGCGATAAAGGCGCAGGCCGTCGCGGCGTACACCTATATAAAATACTACGAGCAGAAGGGCGAATACGCCGAGCTCGGCACCAAGGCGAACCCCTCGGACAAGGTCTTAAGGGCGGTCGAGGCGGTCGACGGACTTGCGCTTTACTATGACGGACAGTATATCATGACCCCGTTCTCGGCCTCGCAGGGCGGCTATTCGGCCTCCTCGAAAAACGTCTGGGGAGGAGACCTGCCCTACCTGCAATCGGTGCGAAACGACTTCGACTACCTCGACACCAAGTATTACGGCAAGGTCACGACCTATACCGTCGAGGAGCTTCGGAGCATTATCCAGCAAAAGACCGGGCTTATTCTCTCGGAGAATTACGCCGACTGGGTGAGAGTGCTCTCGAACAACGATATGATCTATGTCGGGAACATGGCCATCGACGGGCACACCAGCGTTTACGTCAACGGCCGCGAGAGGACCCTTACAGGCCACATTTTCCGCACATATATCCTGCCGCTCAAGTCGGCGGCGTTCACGGTGAGCTATGCGAACGGAGTGTTCACCTTCACGACCTACGGCTACGGCCACGGGGTCGGGCTGTCGCAGATCGGCGCGAACCTTTACGCCAAAAACGGCTGGACGTTCGATAAGATTTTGCTTCACTACTTCACCGGAGTGACCCTGAAATGAAAAAGCTCCCGATAATTTTAGCGGCGGTGATGTTGCTTTCGTCCTGCGGCGCGGCTCCCCTGCCGCCTGTTGATTATTCTGAAACGGGGACGGCGCAGGCGGAGGTAACCTCTCCCGAAAGCACCGACGAAGCCCCCGCAAGCAGCGCCGACGGGACTGCGCCCGAAATCACCGAGCCCGACAACCCCGAGGGGCTGACCCCGATATACGACCTTTCCGCGATAAACGCGGCATACGCCTCGGGGGACAGAAGCGGGCTCTCGAAGAAGGACAGCGATATTCTTGAAGCCGCCGAAAGGGCGGTTTCGGAATTTTACCGGGAGGGAATGAGCGAGCGCGAGACGGTCTTTGCCGCCCACGACTGGCTGGTCGAAAACGTCACCTACGACGAAAAAATGCTTCTTGCGATACCGAAGCAGACCCCCGACTCGGAAAACCCCTACGGCGCGCTCTGCCTCGGACAGGCCATCTGCATGGGCTATACGACCTCGTTTCAGCTGTTTATGGACATGCTCGGGATCAAGTGCTCGATAGTTCGCGGCGAGGGCTTCGGCGAAGACGTCTGGGAGGAGCACGCCTGGAACCTCGTCGAGGTCGGCGGGAATTATTACCACGTCGACGTAACCTGGGACGATTTCGTTCCCGACGAGGCGGGGCGGATACCCTTTCACATCTATACCATGGTCGACGATACTGCCATGGAGGAGCTTCACAGCTGGGATCACGAAAAATACCCCGCAGCGACAGTCTTTGACCCGAGCTATTACACCGAAAACGGCTTTTACGCCGAGACTGCGGAGGAGGTCAGAGAGATACAGCGCCGGGCGTCCGAAAGCGGCCTGAAATGGTGCGAGGTAATGACCCCGGGCGATCTGACCGCGTTTTCCTCCTGCGTTGAATACTACTGGCCGTCGTCGGTGGGAGATTATTCCGTCACCGTCTACTGGCTCCGTTAAAGGGGTGATCAAATGCTCTGCGTTGTTACGGGCGGCTCGCGTGGGATAGGCCGCGCGGTCTCCGTAAAAATGGCAAAATGCGGCTATACCGTGCTTTTTTGCTACAAAAATAACTCCCCCGAGGCCGAAAAAACGCTCTCTCTCATATCCGAAGCGGGAGGCAGGGCGGAGGCGCTTCGTTCCGACGTCAGCCGCGAGGAGGACGTGATCAGGCTCTTTGAGGAGGCGGACAGGCTCGGCGGGCTGAAGACACTTGTCAACTGCGCCGGGATAAGCAAGATCGGGCTTTTACAGGACATGAGCGGCGAGGAGATACGCTCGCTTATAGATACGGACCTCACCGGGACGGTATATTGCTGCCGCGAGGCCGCAAAGAGGCTCGTCAGGACCGGCGGCGCGATAGTAAATTTTTCGTCGGTCTGGGGAGAGGCGGGTGCGTCCTGCGAGGCGCTTTATTCCGCCTGCAAGGCGGGGGTCATCGGCCTCACGAAGGCGCTCGCCAAGGAGCTCGGCCCTGCGGGGGTGCGGGTGAACTGCGTTTCCCCGGGGCTCATCGACACCGACATGAACCGAGAGCTTGACAAAGAAGCTATTGATGGGTTCATCTCGGACACTCCCCTTTTACGGATAGGCACGCCGGAGGACGTCGCGGAAGCGGTCGCCTTTTTGGCGGAGGAAAAAAGCTCGTTCATCACCGGGCAGGTGCTCGGCGTGAACGGCGGATACATCTGAAAGGAAATTGACATGGAAGGCATAAGAGAACAGCTTGTTTCCCGCCCCCGCCTGCCCGAGGACGGCATTAAAAAGGTGATAATCATGGCCGCCGGGGTCACCCTCGGGGTGCTCGTGCTGCTGCTTCTGAACGCGTTCGGCGGGGCCTTGGGGACGATGTTCGGGGTTCTCATCGCGATAGGCATTATCTGGGGCGCGTGGTATCTTATGGGAAATCTTAACGTCGAGTACGAATACATCATCGCCGACGGGGAGATGACGGTCGACAAGATAACCAACAAGCGCTCGCGGAAAACCCTCTGCAGCCTTAAGCTGCGCTCCGCCGAGGCGTTCAGGCTCGGGGAGATACGCGACGACAACGCCTCGGTGATCGACGTCTGCGGCGACGGCGACAGGTACAGCATTTTATATAACGACGATAAATTCGGCCGCGCGGTGCTTCTTTTCACCCCCGACGGGCGCACTCTTGAGGCCGTGAAGCCCTATCTTCCGAGGCTGTCATGAGGGTCGGGATAGATTCGGTCGAGATTTCGCGGGTCGAAAAAAGCATTCGGTCTCCCTCATTTTTGGAAAAGGTTTACTCCAAGAAGGAGCGTGAGCAGCTGAACGGCCGCCGGGCAGAGTCCTACGCCGGGAATTTTGCCGCCAAGGAGGCTTTTTCCAAGGCGCTCGGCACGGGTATCCGCGGGATAAAGCTGAGCGACATCTCGGTTTTGAGAGACGGTCTCGGCGCTCCGTATTTGGAGCTTTCCGGCACGGCGAAGGAGGCTGCAAAGGGGCTTAGCTTTACAGTCAGCATCACGCACACGCGGGAGCTGGCAACGGCGGTGGTGATAGCGTATGAGTAGATTCATTTCCGAAGAAAACTTCATAAATGCCGAAAAACTGGCCTTTTCCGAGGATATTCCGATGAAAAAGGCCCTTTTGCGTTACGCGGAAAAAGAGGGCGAGATCGAGATAGTAGACCCGTGTAAAGCCGTAAAGCTTGTCGGGCATAGGCGGATAAACTCGCACAAGGGCGACTTCGGAAGGCTGCTTCTCATCGTCGGCTCGGACAGATTTCCGGGCGCGGCGGCCATCTGCGCCCACGCGGCGCTAAGAACCGGCGCCGGGATAGTCACCATCATGAGTACCGAGCGCGCGGCCTATTCCCTCGCGGCGCATCTTCCCGAGGCGACCCTTTGTCCCCTGCCCGCAGACGGCGACGGGTTCATGCTCCCCCGAAAAACCGACGAAATTGCGGCGCAGATACGGTCGGCGAGCGCCATAGTAATGGGCTGCGGGGTCGGAGTGTCGGACGGGATCGCCGAAATGTTGGAAATTTTACTTTCCGAGGCAAACTGCCCCGTAATTTTGGACGCCGACGGAATAAACACCGCCGCGCGGCGCATAGAATGTCTTAGAAAAGCCAAGGCGCTCGTCCTGACTCCCCACGTCGGGGAGCTCGCACGCCTCGCCCAAAAAGACATCTCCGCCGTAAATGCAAACCGCTTTACATACGCCCGCAGGGTCCGCGTGGCTACGGGGGCGGCGGTGTGCGCAAAGTCCTCGTCTACGCTTGTTTTGGGGGATCGCGCGCGGGTCGTCGCCGCCGGAAACACCGGCCTTTCGCGAGGCGGAAGCGGAGATATGCTCGCCGGGGTGATCGGCTCGCTCGCCGCCCAAGGTGTAAAGCCGGAAGACGCAGCGGTCATCGGCCCTGCGATAACGGGGCTCGCGTGCGAGATGATCACGAAAAAAGCGTCCGAAAGGGGCGTTTTGGCGAGCGACGTAATTTCGGCGCTGCCGAGGCTTTTCAAGAAATTTGGAGTGTGATCTTCTTGAAAAAAATTTTAGCGCTTTTGCTCGCTGTCGTGATGCTGAGCGGCTGCGCGCCCACACCCACCTCGACCGTTGAGCTGCCGAAAAGCTTCATCGCGGAGACGGATATCACCGTCTCGGAGACGACCTACAAGGTCGGGCTGACACGCTACGGCGACGGCTGCTGGCACGCCGAGGTTCTGGAGCCGCTCGCGGTGCGCGGGCTGACGTTCGACTACGACGGCGGCAGCGTAACCCCCGGCTACAAGGGGCTGAGCTTTACGTTCGACAAGAGCAGATTTCCCGCCGGCGCGGTCGTTTCGACGGTTGTTGACTCGCTCGACCGGCTAATCCCCTACCCTGTCGACGTGATCGTCGGCGACGAGGGGCTTCTTGCTTCTGGCGAGGTCGGGGGCGAGAGCTTTGCGATGAGCCTCACCAAGGCGGGCATCCCCGAGCGGATAGAGATCGGGGAGATGAAGGTAGAGTTTAGCACATTAAATATTTTGGAGGAGGAGCAGTAACCGACGCAGGCACGGCCTGCGCCTTTTTTGTGGGGGATTTTCCGGACTTTTACCCGGCTAAAGCGGAGACAATGCTAAAAAGGTTTCGCCGGCCTTTCCTCAAAAGGCCGCAGGATTCCAAAGGGCAGAGCCCTTTGGTCGCCCGTCGCAACGGGCGAAATTCCCCTTTTCAAAATATCGCAGGAGGGTAGGCCAAACAGTCCGGTGGACTGTTTGGCCGTAGGGGACCCTCGACGGGGGTCCCCTCCTTATTTGCCGAGCGACGAGCGAGGCAAAGGAAAGGCGGGACTACATCAGCAGTAAACGGTTGCGCACAGAGCCGTGGGAGCGATGAGCGGGCAAGCTCTGCTCAATGGTGGGATAGCTGAAAATCGGAGGGCACGCTGGCGGGGGCGAAGCCCCCACCGGCCACGGAGTGGCCGGTGGGCCGTGGACCGCAGGTCCGCGGCCGCGCGGAGCGAAGCTCCGCGCAGGGGCTTCGCCACGCAAGGCCTGCGCCTTGCTGCGGTAAGGCAGCGAGTACAGGGGAGCAGCCCAAGGCCCGCGTAGCACGGAAGGGGGCTCGGGGAAACCGCGCAGCGGTGTCCCCCCCTAATTTGCCGAGCGAAGCGAGGCAAACAAAAAAGCCTTATCTAAGCAGCAAAAAACCTGTCGCGCTGACAGGAAGAAGTTACATCAGGCGCAGCGTCTGCCTTTTCCTTTCCCACACTCCCCTACCCTTTAATTTTTTCAAAAAAATATTCCCCCACCCCTTGACAACTCCCTACCTTTGTGCTATACTCAACACATGAACAATTATTCATATATTGAAAGGAGAGCTTTTTCATGCCTGAGAACACTTCCGCAAATACCATCGCAAATGCCCCTGCAACCGCTTCCACCCCCGCTCCCTCTGCCCTTCCCCACTCCTGCGGGGAGTGCCCCCACCACGTCGAGTGCGGCGGGAAGAACATCGAGCTGGTCAACAGGCTCGCGGAAAAAATGATAACCGAGGAGGAGGCGTACTTCGTCAGCGAGCTGTTCAAGGCGCTCTCCGACATGACCCGCGTGCGGATCCTGTTTGCGCTAATCGGCGGCGAGATGTGCGTCTGCGACATTCAGGAGCTCTGCGGGGTGAGTCAGTCGGCCGTGAGCCACCAGCTTCGCACGCTTAAGCAGGCCGGGCTGGTGAAGTACCGCCGCGAGGGCAAATCGCTATACTACTCGATAGCCGACGGGCATGTCAAAACCATGCTCGCGACCGGGCTCGAGCATATTTCTGAATAATTTGGAGGGATATTATGGAAAACGTTAATGAGCTTTCGCTCGAAAAAGCCGCTGTCGAGGCGGAGGAACGCGAGGAGCACGAGGAGGAAGGCTCCACCGTCGCGGAGATCGTGAAAATTGTGCTGGCAGGCGGGCTTTTCGCCGCGTCATTCTTTACTCGCGGGGCGGTGAACACCCTGCTTCTGGTGATAGCTTATCTCATCGTCGGCGGCGAGGTAATAATCAGCGCCGTAAAGGAGCTTTTCACCGAATTTTCTATCGATGAGGAATTTCTGATGTCGATCGCGACCGTCGGCGCTTGGGCGATAGGCGAGGGCACCGAGGCCGTCGCGGTAATGCTGTTTTACGCGGTCGGCGAGCTTTTGGAGGACATCGCCTGCGACCGCTCGCGAAAATCGGTCACGGCGCTCTTGGCGCTTCGGCCTGACACCGTCGCGATCAGGCGAAACGGCGCTGTCGAAACGGTGCCTCTTGAGGATGTCCGCGAGGGCGACGTCGCGCTTTTCTCCCCCGGCGAGAGGATCGCGCTCGACGGAATTATCATCTCGGGCGAGACGATGGTCGACAACTCTGCGCTGACCGGCGAATCCGTCCCCGAGGCGAAAAAGCCGGGCGACACGGTCTTCGGCGGGGGGATAAACAGCCTCGGCGCGATCGAGGTCAGGATCACGAAGCCCTACGCCGAATCGAGCACCAAGCGCATACTCGATCTTGTCGAGAACGCTCGGGACAAAAAGGCCAAGACCGAGCGCTTTATCACAAAATTTGCAAAAAAATACACCATTGCGGTGGTGCTGCTCGCGGCGATCATCGCGTTCGTCTGCCCCGCGTTCACGGGCTACAGAGAGACGTTTTCGGGCTGGTTCTACCGCGGGCTGACGCTTTTGGTGGTCTCCTGCCCCTGCGCGTTCGTGATCTCGGTCCCGCTCGCGTTCTTTGCTGGGATCGGCTGCGCCTCGCGAAACGGCATACTCATAAAGGGCGCGGCCTCGATGGAGCAGCTGGCGAAGCTTAACGCCGCGGCCCTCGACAAGACCGGCACCGTCACGAAGGGCGAGCTTTCGGTCTCGGGGATAAGCGGCAGCCCCGACACGCTGTCACTTGCGGCGGCTGCGGAGGCGCGCTCGACCCACCCCATCGCCAAGGCGATAATCTCGGCCTACGGCGGCACTCCCCCCGAGGCGGAGAGCATCTCGGAGGAGGCCGGAAAGGGCGTTACAGCGATTGTTTCGGGGGATAGGATCACCGTCGGGCGGGGAAGCTCGAAGGGCTCGGCGCTCTGTGTTGAGGTGAGGAAAAACGGCGAGCCGGTGGGCGAGATCACCCTCAAGGACGACCTTAAGCCGGACAGCCGCGAGGCAATCTTGGGCCTCAAAAACGCCGGAGTGAGCCGCGTTGTTATGCTCTCGGGAGATCGGGCGGAGAGCGCCGGGGAGATAGCTCGCTCCGCCGGGATAGACGACGTTCGGGCAGAGCTCACCCCCGAGGGGAAGTGCTCGGAACTCGAAAAAATACAGGCGGAGTGCGGCGTGACCTGCTTTGTCGGCGACGGGATAAACGACGCGCCGGTGCTCGGTCAGGCGGATATAGGCGTCGCGATGGGCGGGCTCGGCTCGGACGCCGCGATAGAGACTGCGGACGTCGTGATCTTAGACGACAAGCTAACAAAGCTTCCCGCGGCGGTGAAGATCTCCCGAAAGACCATGCGGATAGCCTATCAGTGCGTGTGGTTCGCGCTTCTGACGAAGGCGGCGGTAATCGTCCTCGAGATCGCAGGTATAGGCGGAATGTGGCCGGCGGTGTTCGCCGACGTCGGAGTCACGCTGATATGTATTCTGAACTCGCTTCGGGCGCTAGCGTATAAGCCTCTCAAAAAATAGTCGGCGCCGAGCGGATTTTGCAACCGAAATCAAGACGATTCTTTTCCCGCGCTGTATAATAGTCATAGTGCGATCGAAAGAGGTGCCGAAAAATGAGCGAATGGTACGGATTGGTACAGACTATTGTGGAAGAGGTCGATAAGTGCATTGCAAAGCGCGACGACGAAGCGCTTACGCTTTCCAAGCTTTCCCGAAAGCTCGGATATTCCGAATTTTACATCTCCCGCAAATTCAAGGAGATATCGGGAATGAATTTTCGGGATTACCTGCGCGGCCGAACCCTTGCCTTTGCGCTGAAGGAGGTCCGCGATACCTCGAAGGGGCTGTTGGAGATTGCCCTGGATCACGGCTTTTCGAGCCACGAGGCGTTTTCGCGCTCCTTTAAGGAGGCCTACGGCGTAACGCCGAGCGAATACCGCCTAAGCCCCGTTCCGGTTGTCCTTCGCACGATGATCAAGCCGCTCGATCGCTACTTGATAAGCACAGGAGGAATAGGTACGGCGGACACCGAAAAGGACGTAAAGGTATATTTTGTGACAATCCCTGCGCACAAGTATCTTCACATCAGAAATTATGAGAGCAACGGTTATTGGGATTTCTGGGAGAAGCAGAGCCGTATCCCGGGGCAGGACTGCGCGACGGTCTGCGGGCTGCTCGACAGCGTCAAGGGGAAGCTTGACGACATGGGCGGCGCCGACGCCAACGGCGGCAGCGGGCAGATAATGGCCTATATAAACGAGCCCAATGGCAGGATATGCGGCTGGGGCATTCCCCTCGCAGAGAGCTACGGCGTTCGGCTCCCGGCGGACTACAGCGGCGAGATACCGGAGCAAATGCAGATCATGGACGTGCCGGAGGGCGAGTATATCGTGTTCGAGCACGGGCCGTTCGACTATCATGCGCAGAATTGTAATGTTGAGCAGAAAATCGAAGAGGCGATGAAAAATTTCGATTATGCCGCCTCCGGCTGCTGCGTCGACACCACGCCGGGCAGAGTGTTCTATTTTTACCACGACCCCGAGCGGTTCTGGAAATATGTCAGGCCGGTCAGAAAGCTGTAAAGTCTCATATACGCAAAAAGCAGACGAAATAACGCCTGCTTTTGCTTTGTTCGGGTTACGTGAAGCCGTCCCCTTATTGAAACAGAGAGTAAGTAAACTACTTGTTAAGCGTGTTGAACACGACCGCCGCGCCGAGTATCGCGAGGAACACAACGACGATTATAACGTAGAGATACCACTTTTCGCTCGGCTTGTTGCGCTGACCGACCAGCTCGCAGAAAATCGTCATCCTAAGCGGCTTCTGGAGCGCGAAGTAGAGCGGCACCGACACGACCACCGCGATGACCGCGTTTACCGACGACGTCAGAAGGTTCGTCGCGGCGGCGGTGAAGGCCGTGCCGACCTCGTAGCCGAGTATTCTCTGGGAAATATAGGTCTTTCCGACGTACAAAACGATGTACGCGAGCTGGCCTATGACGGCGGAGGTCACAATGTGCGCGGTCTCGTTTTTGAGGCGCTTTTCGCTCTTTGCGAGATACCCCGCCAGAAAGCCCATGGCAAACTTTGTAAGAAATGTCACTGGGCTCGAAACGATGTAGACGGGGTCCAAGAGGTCGTAGAGCCCCGCGCCGATGCCCGAGGCAAGCCCTCCCGCGACGCCGCCGAACAGAAGTCCCGCAAGCAGGCAGAGCGCGTTTCCGAAGTGGATACGGGTTATCAGCACGCCGTTCGGTATCTTTATCTGTAAATAATTTCCGACGAAGCAGAGCGCCGCCATCAGGCCGACCGCAACTACCGTCGCAAGCTTTTTGTCCTTCATAGAAATGCCTTCTTTAAATAAATTCAGCCCGGGGTTGTGAGATCATTATATCTCCCCGAGCCGAAAAGAGCAAGTTTTGAAAATTGCGATGTTAAATTTTGGCTTTTGTGTGTTTTGAACAGTTTTCAAGAGGCGATGAGCTGGGAAATCATGAAAAAGATACAAACAATTCGGGGCAGCATATTTAATCAAATTAAAGGCAGCGTCGAAGCTCACAAACATAAGCTCGGCGCCGCCGAAATTTCTGTGCAATAGGTAGATTATTCGTCGTCCTCGGTCTCGGGCATCTCCCAGTTGTGATAGACCTCCTGAACGTCGTCGTTGTCGTCGAGGGTGTCCAAAAGAAGGTTCATCAGGCGGATATGCTCGGGGTCGGTGAGGGTGGTGTAGGTCGAGGGGACCATGGCGTCCTCGGCGGAGGAAACCTCATAGCCAAGGGCTTTGAGCGCCTCGGCGGCCTTGTAGACGTCGTTCGGCTCGGTCGTGACCTCGACGATGTCGTCCTCGATATTGAAGTCGGAAGCGCCCGCCTCGAAGCAGTCCTCCATCAGCTTGTCCTCGTCGCAGCCGTTATTATCCATTGTGATAACGCCCTTTCGGGTGAACATGAACGAAACGCAGCCGGTGGTGCCCATATTTCCGCCGAACTTGTCGAAATAGTGCCGGACGTCGCCCGCGGTGCGGTTTTTGTTGTCGGTCAGGCACTCGACGATGACCGCGACTCCCCCGGGGCCGTAGCCCTCGTAGACCATGGTCTCGTAGCTGTTCTTGTCGCCGTCGCCCGCAGCCTTCTTGATAACGCGGTCGATGTTGTCGTTCGGGACGTTGTTGGCCTTGGCCTTTGCGATGAGGTCGCGAAGCTTCGAGTTGGAGGCGGGGTCGGGTCCGCCCTCCTTGACGCAGACGGTTATCTCGCGGCCGATCCGGGTGAAGATCTTGGCCTTCGCGCCGTCGGCGGCCTCCTTTTTGCGCTTGATGTTGTTCCATTTTGAATGTCCTGACATAAAAAAGCTCCTTTTATCAAATCAGCAGGGCTGAAATAGTTTATTGCAAATATTGTAGCACAAAGGGAGGAAAAAGTCAACATCTAAAAGCCTCCCTGCCAAAATAAAACAGGGCTTTGCCTCAAAAAGCCCCGGTTTAATTATCCTCATTATGTAATTTTTTGAGCTCCGCGTTTGCGTGAAGGATCATGTAAATCGCCATTATGATGACTGCGAGGCACACGCCGCCACCGACAGAGGCGGTCATGATCTCCTTGAAAAGCGGGTCATCGTTCTCGCCGAAGCGGTCAAGCATCGCGGTCGTCAGCGAGAGTATCGACACGAGCGCCGCCGCAAGATCCACCGCCTTCGCCGCCGAAAGAATAGGGCTTTGGTGCCTGCGTGCCTTGAAAATGTTCACGGCCGCGGTTATGACGGCATAGAACGAGTAGGCGGCCATCGCATAAATTAAATAACCGGGATAATTAAAGTGCCTCCCCTCGGCAACCATAAACCCGACTATCCCGGCGAGCGCCGCGTTCGTCAAAAGAAGCAGAATCCCGCAGGAGCGATACCGCCGAAAGCCCTCTGCAAGGCCGTTTGCGGGGCGTATCAGCCGAATCCGCATGGCGGCGAGAAGGGCATAGAAAACAGCTAATGAGATAAACCAAGTTGAGCGGTAAATTATCCCCGAGACGAGCTTTATCGCGATGTAGGCGAGGTTCACCGCGAGGCTGAAGGCAAGCGAGACCGTGTTGCGAAAATGTAAGTCGTTAAAGTATTTTTGGCCGAACCGGGTGGAGCGCAGCCTCCCCGTCGGCGGGTGCTTTTTCAAAAATCTCACGACCGCCGCGACGGAAATTATCAGCGCGTAGGCCGAGAGCAGGTATGAGCCGTAGCGCAGGGTGGGCTCACGCACCCCAAGCGCGAGCACCGCCGCCACCGAGCCGAGCCCCAAGACCGCGATGACAACTGTCAGGGCAGCCGGGGGAAATATAACTTTGTTAATTGCTTTTTTGAGCCGAGCGGCCAAGCTTTCTTTTTCGCCGAGCATAGGATCACCGTGATTTTAAGGATACGCTAAGTATAGCACAAAATCGGGGGAATGTAAAGGGGGCGGGAGGATCTACTCCATATAAAAACCCCCGCTCCTCTCGAAGCGGGGTCATTACTTTTAATGCACATAATTCGGGTTTCCCGTTGCCTCGCGCATTTTGGTGGTCTTGCGCTGCGCCATGACGAGCTGGTAATAAACGCCCTTCTTGCGCATGAGCTCCTCGTGGGGGCCGGTCTCGACGAGCCTGCCCTTGTCGAGCACGATAAGGCTGTCGGCGTTCGAGAGGGTCGAGAGGCGGTGGGCGATTGCGATGGTCGTGCGGCCGCGGCAGAGCTCCGCAAGGCCCTCCTGGATCTGCCGCTCCGTCTCGGTGTCGAGCGAAGCGGTCGCCTCGTCAAGAATAATAATCTTCGGGTTGTGAAGTATAGCCCTCGCAATGGCGATCCTCTGCCTTTCGCCGCCCGAGAGGGTGTGGCCCTTGTTGCCGACGCGGGTGTTATAGCCGTCGGGGAGCTTCGTGATGAACTCGTGGCAGTGGGCGATCTTCGCGGCGGATACTACCTCCTCGAAGGTCGCGTTCGGTTTCGCGTAGGTGAGGTTTTCAAGCACGGTGCCCTCGAACAGATAGGTCTCCTGCAAGACTACGCCGACCTGCGAGCGAAGGCTCTCCTGCGAGATCTTTCTTATATCCACGCCGTCTATCGTGACCGAGCCCTGGGTGACGTCGTATAGCCTCAGCACAAGGTTTATCATTGTCGATTTGCCGGCGCCCGAATGCCCGACGATGCCGTACATCTTTCCCTTTTCGAGGTTGATGCTCACGTCCTTTAAGACGGGGTTATATACCTTATATCCGAAGTAAACGCCGTTGAACGCGATGTTTCCCTGAATGTCGAGGTCGACCGAGTCGGCGGCGTCGCGGACGTCGGTGTTTTCCTCCAAGATCTCAAACACCTTCGAGGCTGAGATGGAAACGTCGGCGAGCTGCCTCGGGAGCTGCATGAGCCAGCGAAGCGGCGTATAGAGCATTCCGACGTAGGAGGTGAAGCGGGTGAGCTCGCCGAGGGTCATGACCCCGAAGCCGGGTATCTTCTGAAGTATCATCATCGCGCCGAAGTAGAGGACGAAGTAGTTGCCTATCGTGAGCAGAAAATCGCACGCAGGCCAGATGAAGTACCATACCACCTCCGCCTTCGAGGACGCCTTCGCGGCGTTGTATGAGGCCTTGGTGTACTTTTCGATCTCTATGTCCTCGGTGCCGCAGGTCTTGACTACCCGAATGCCGTCCAGAGCGTCGTGGAGAAGCTTCGAGTGGGCGTTCGAGAAGCGCCAGCTCCTGCCGTAGTACATCTGAATGGTGTTGTAGGCGCGCTTAATGATTACGACGACGAGCGGTATCGGCACAATCGCCAAAAGCGCAAGCTTCCAGTTCATCACGAACATTATCACCGTGACGATGATGAGCGAAAGTATCCTTACGATGGCGTTCTTTCCGTTATCGGTAAGAAAGCTCTGGAGCTTGTTGGCGTCGTTCGAGACGCGGCTGATGAGGTCGCCGGCGGTCTTTTTCGATATCGACGACATCGAAAGATCCAGCGTTTTGTTGAAAACGTCCTGCCTAAGGTCCTGACCGAGGTTCAGCGAGACGTAAAAGCTTGCCTTCATGTTCGCCCAGTCAAGGAAGGTGTTTATAATGAGTATCAGGAACATCGACGCGCAGAGCACCGCGAACCCGATCCAGTTCGACGTGTTCTTCGGCCAGACGTAGTCGTCTATGAGCCGCTGGTTTATGTAAGGCGTGACGACGTTTAAAAGCTCGCTCATGACGGTGCACATTATCGCCGCCGAGAACGCCCATTTATACTTGCCTATCCTCGCAAAGAGCTTGCGGAAGGTCTTTACCTTCGAGGCGCAGTAGGGGCATTCGGTGAAGCTGTCGAGCGGCAGCCCGCACTTCGGGCACTTCGGCTCGTCGATGTCGGAATGCTCGACAAGCTGCCCCGTCGTGAGGTAGTGGTTGATTATCTTGCAGAGCTCGGCAAAGGCTATGAAGTTGTCCTGCGTGAAGGCGCAGATACATTTTTCCGCCCTGTCGTTGTGCTTGCCGACCATCATCGAGCAGCCTATGAGCTGTTCGCAGGAATATTCGTCGAATTCGTTGAAATCGTACCGCTCGACCTCGTCGCCGTCGATATAGACTATCAGCTGCGAGTGGGTGACCGCAAGCGTTCCGTCGACCTTTTTTGCCTTGCCGTAGAGGTTAAAGGGCAATGAGAACAGATATTCCGACAGCTCATGCCCCTTTGGGGCTTTTAAAAGCAGTTCCAAGGCATTACTCCCCTTTCATTGGTAGTTCCAAAAGAAGTTAAACGAAGATCTCTAAGATAGCGAGGCTCTTTTTGTCGAGCTTGTCGATGTCGGGGCAGGAATACTTGTTTCCGTCGACGTCGACCGCATATAAAAGGCTCTCGGTGAGCATGCGGAAGTTCGAGTACCAGTCGCGTATGCAGATGGTCTTTCTCCCGCTCGTGGTGTCGAGGTCAACGAAGATGAATCCGCGGTTGTTGTCCTTGATGGAGTAGATCTTCGTTATCTCGGGCATGTAGTATTTGTATTCGAGGTACTCGTCTAAAAGCTTATACTGCTCCGGCTCCAGCTCGGCCATGTCCTTTATAACGCCGATCTCGACGAATTCGTTCTCCTTGTTGTCGTAAGCCACGCTGATATAGGTGGTCTTCGAGAAGAACGGCACAAGGCGGGTGAGCCGGACGTTGAAGTAATCCTCGTCCTTATATTTAAGGCTGATGAAGTTAGAGGGGTCCTTATAGAACTTAAGGGCCTTGGGGTCAAGTATCTCGAGACGGTCTATTTCAAACTTTTCCTCAAGATCCATGACTTTGCGGTTTGTGTTTTCCAATTCGGTTGCCTCCTTTTAATCCTCCTCGATGAATTTGAGCGCGTCGGCCTGTAAGATATAGAGCTCGAAATACTTGCCCTCGAGCGCCATGAGCTCGTCGTGGGTGCCGATCTCCTTAAGCTCGCCGTTTTCGATTACGCAGAGCATATCAGCGTCTCTTAGCGTCGAGAGCCTGTGGGCGATGGCGATTATCGTTCTGCCCTCCTTAAGGCCGTCGATGGCGACCTGGATCTTTCTCTCGGTCCTCGTATCCATCGAAGCGGTGGCCTCGTCAAGAATAAGTATGTTCGGGTCCTGAATGATCGCCCTCGCTATGGATATCCTCTGGCGCTCGCCTCCCGAAAGGCTGTGTCCGCCGCGGCCTATCTTGGTGTTATAGCCGTCGGGGAGCTTGGTGATGAACTCGTGGGCGTTTGCGCTCTTCGCGGCCTCGATGACCTCTTCAATCGTCGCGTCAGGCCGCGCATAGCGGATATTGTCCGCGACGGTGCCCATGAACAGGTATGTCTCCTGCGAGACTATGCCGATATTCCTCCGAAGGTCCTTGGTGGGTATCTTCTTGATCGGCACGCCGTCGATGGTTATCTCTCCGCCGGTGACGTCGTAAAGCCTCGCGATGAGGTTTATGATGGTGGACTTTCCGGCGCCGGTCTTTCCGACGATTCCGAACATCTGCCCGCCCTTGACGTCAAAGCTTAAGTTCTTGAGTATAGGTCTTCCGGCCTCGTACTCGAAGCTGACGTTATTGAACTTGATGTCGCCCTTCATGTTCTCGATGTGTACGGGGTCCTCCGGCTCGGCGACGGTAGGCCGCGCGTCAAGTATCTCGAACATTCTTGAGGCGGCGTCGATGCACCTTGCCCAGCGGTCTCCGAACCACATGAAGAAGTCCATGGGCTCGTAGATCATGTCGGTGTAGCTCAAAAGCGCCATGATGGTGCCGTACTCGAACTTGCCGATTATAACAAGGTAGCAGCCGAAGACGAAGAGTCCCCTTGAAATTACCGAGTAGAAGCTCCACATAAACGGCCTCGTCGAGGTTATCTTGTTGTTTATCCTCGTGTTGACCTCGTATGCGGTCTCGTTCTTCTTTTTGTATCTCTTGCGCTCCTTGTCCTCCTTGGCGAAGCTCTTTACGACCCTCTGGCCGTTCATGACGTCCGAAAGGACCGAGTTTAGGCTTCTCATCGCGACGTCAAGCTTGCGGTAAAGCTTTCTCTGCGAGCGGTAGAGGTACTGGTCGGTCGCAAGGACCACCGTCACGATGACGATTATCGCCAACGAGATCACGGGGCTCAGCCAGAACATGACCGATGCCACGCCGACCAGCTTTATGATGTTCGCGATGCCGTAGGGAACGATATCCACAAAGAAGTTATATACGTTCTGACTGTCGCGGTCGACCCTCGACATCAGAGAGCCCGTCTGCTTCGACGTGAAGAAGGAAAGCGAGAGGTTCGACATGGTCGAATATATCCTCGTTCTCAATTTGTGGGTGACTATCGGGACGACCTTCGCCGTAATTACGCCCGAGACAACGCCGGTAAGCCTTCCGAGCAGGTTCACGAATACCATGAGGAGTATCACGAACATAACTCTCCCGTAATACTTGCCCCCCTCCCGTAAAACGTCGTCGTAGAGCATCTTCGAGCCGAACCACGGGCTTATTACCGCGAACACGTTCGACAGGATGATGGTCAGGAAGATGAGGCTTATCTCGACCTTGAAGTCCTTGAACATCCCGATGAGCCTGTCGAACAGCGAGCGGCGGTCGAGGCACCTCGGGCAGACCGGCCTGTTGGGGTCGGGGTAGGGCTGGTGGCATATCGGGCAGTTGAGCTGCACCTGATCCAGAAGGGTATCGTCGTTCGGGATCCCCTTGTGGAAGTTATTGAGGCGCTCGCAGAATTTTTCAAACTTTTCTGCATAGCCGAGCGAGAACCTCGCGACGACGATATTCGGGCGGTTCTTGTCATAGCTCGAGCCGAAGCCGCCCCTGAAGTGTCCGCCGTGGCCGGGCATATGAAACGCGTTGTCCGAAACCGGCGGAGGCGCCATCTGCTCCATACCCGGGCCGCCCGCGCCCTCTCCCGCGCCGCCGCGTCCGTGCGCGTGGGAATAACTGCCGCCCGACACCTCGGGATAGTTCATCGGCGGCGGAGGGACGCTCTTGGGGGTGAATTTCTTATACTCCGCCGGGTCGGGAAGCACCTCGACCTCGCCGTCGTTCATAAGCCCCAAAACCAGCCTCGCCGAGTTCTGGTTGCGGTCGACATACGCTGTCTTGATGTCCTTGATTGGATATTCCTTGAAGTCCTCGACGGTATAGGTCAGAAGCTCAGGGACGTAAAAGCCCTTGAAGAAGCCCCTGACGACCGGCACGCTCCTCATTTTTTCGCGTAAGCGTTCCTCGCGGCTCATCTCGGCGTATTCCTCGCAGCCCGAAATTATGTAAAGGGTGTCCTTCGAGATAACGCAGTAGACGTCGTAGTATCTGCCTTCGCCGTCAAGGTCGGCCTTGACGCAGTACTGCAGCTCCGAAACGTCCACTCCCCTTTCAATCAGGCGGTTCGACACCGCGCCGGGAAGCACGTCAAAATATTTCATCTTATCTCTCCTCGTATAATAAGATTTGCAGAAAGTTTTAAGTGCATCTGCATAGCACACTTGGATTTAGGTCAACAGGTTTT
>CANQLR010000024.1 GCA_947624745.1 uncultured Clostridia bacterium
TCTTTTAACTGCTTTGCCGAACTTTTTCTTCATACTTTGTCACTTTTGACGATTGACTTTTTACCATAGGACTTTCCATAGCGGTATTATAGCACATGAGGGGAGGAAAATCAAGAGAAAAAACATGAATAGAGGATAGGGGATAGGGGATATGGGATAGAAATTGAGCCAAGGCTAAGAGAGACAAACTGAAAAGGTTTTATCCCGCTTTTCCTCAAAAAGCGGGCGAGGTCGAGGGCGAGGAGCCCTCGTCGCGCTCCGCAGAGCGCGAATCCCCTATGCGTAAGCGAGCGCAGGACGGGGGGAGCAATCAGCCCACCTCGGGCGAAGCCGCCGCTCCGGCGGGTTCGCTACGCAACGGGCACTAAGGTACGAGTCAGTAGTCGCTCTGCCGTTGCGTTCTCGCCGGGGGTCTCCCCGTTTGCCGAGCGATGAGTGAGGCAAAGAAAAGGTAGGGCGAAGCAGTCAAATAAATGGTTGCGCTGCAGGTAAGGCTCGGAGATTAACTCTGCGCCCTCTTAAGCCGGCTGCTGAGCAGAGTTTGCCTCGCTCACCGCTCGGCAAATAGGGAGGGAACCCCCGGCGAGGGTTCCCTACGCCAAAACAGTCCACCGGACTGATTTTGGCTACCCTCCTGCGCTCGCTGGCGCGTAGGAGTGTTTCGCGACTGCGGTCGCGACGAGGGGCGCCGCCCCTCGACCCTGCGGCCTTTTGAGGAAAGGCCGGCGAAACCTTTTCGGTTTGTCTCGCTTAGGCTTGGTACGGGTCAGCAGTCGCTCTGCCGTTGCCCTTCTTCTCATCATTCCCCCCGGCGAAGCCGCCGCTTCGGCGGGTTCGCTGCGCAACGGGTGCTAAGGTGTGGGTCAGCACTCGATAGGCCGTTGCGTTCCCGTCACAATCCCTAAAAACGGGGCTTTTTCGTTGGCTATAGTGCCGATTGATTTTGGGGCGGATTTGGGTTATAATTACTTTGCAGGAAAATTTACTTGGAATCAGGAGGAGAATTATGGCTATCACAAAAATCACTCTGCACCCGAAATTTAGGATCGGGGCGATCTCGCCGAGGCTCTACAGCTCGTTTTTAGAGCCTATCGGCACGATGGTCAACGGAATGATGTATAACCCGAAGCACCCTACCGCCGACGAGCAGGGCTTTCGGCAGGACGTCATCGACGCGCTTAAAAGCACCCCGAACCCTGCTGTCAGGCTGCCGGGCGGGAACTTCGTCTCGGGCTGGGAATGGCGCGACTCGATAGGGCCGATGTCCGAAAGAAAGGGACACCTTGACCTCGCGTGGCACCAGTATATCCCGAACGACGTCGGGCACGACGAGTATTTGCAGTGGGCGGAAAAGATCGGCGCGGAGCCGCTTTACACCCTCAACCTCGGTACCGCAGACCTCAACAGCGCCGTCTCCTGCGTGGAGTACACGAACCACCCCGGGGGGACCTGGTGGAGCGATCTTCGGCGCAAAAACGGGCACGAGGAGCCGTACAATGTAAAAATGTGGTATCTCGGGAACGAGATGGACGGCCCGTGGCAGGTCGGCTCGTGGGAGCGCGACCCGAGGGGCTACGGCATTCGCGCAAACGAGATCTCGAAGGCGATAAAGTGGGTCGACGGCTCGATCGAGACCGGCGTATGCGGCTCGTCGGCGCCGTTTATGGCGCATTTTCCCGAGTGGGACCTCACCGTCATGCAGGAGTGCTATGAAGCGGTGGACTATCTCTCGGTGCACCACTACCACTCGGCCGCGCCGGGCGATATCGGTGCGCTTTTGGGCGGCGCGCTCTATTATGAGGACTTCATTAACACCGAGTGCGCGATGCTCGACTATGTTCAGGCGAAGTGCCGCAGCCCGAAGAAGATGATGATCTCCTTCGACGAGTACGGCGCGATGAGCCGCAAGCCCCGCGATTACCGCTTCGGATACGGCCCGCACAACATGTACGCCGACCACTACGTCTTCGACCCCGACCGCAAATACGTCCGCCACGACCCCGACAACATGTTCCCCGGGAGGCCGCCTATGCCGAGAAGGGGCGAAATGATCGGCACCCTCGGCAACGCTTCGGTGCTGCTGGCGTTTTTGAGGCACGCCGACCGCGTGAAGATAGGCTGCATGACCGGCGGGCTCGGCACGCTCTGCGCCTCGAACCGCGAGCACGTCTGGCGCTCGGCGGGATTCTATCCGTTTACCGACCTGATGAAATACGGTCAGGGCGAGTCGCTTAAGGCTTCGGTCGAGGGGGAGACCTTTGACATCGACGGGTACATGGTCGACGACAACTCGCAGTACCCGAAGAAGGAGGGCGTGCCCTATATCGACGCGGCGGCCGCGATCAAAGACGGCGAGGGAGCGGTGTTCATCATCAACCGCCGAAGCAACGTTAGCGAGACGGTGAAGATCGACGTCAGCGCGTTTGAAAACGCCGGGCTCATCGCCCACACCGAGATGTTCACCGACGACCTCGACGCGGCGAAC
Organism: uncultured Clostridia bacterium; assembly: GCA_947624745.1. Lineage (GTDB taxonomy): Bacteria > Bacillota > Clostridia > Oscillospirales > Ruminococcaceae > Faeciplasma. The sequence goes on from CANQLR010000024.1 coordinate 2,486, forward strand.
AGTTACGAGAACCCCGAGGCGATCGTCCCGCGGGAGAACGCGAAGACAAAGCTCGAAAACGGTGTTATCACGGCGGAGATCAGGCCGCTTTCCTGGAACGTCATAAGGTTCAGGGGATAATTAAAAGATAAAAAGAGCAGGCCGGAGGGTCTGCTTTTTTTGACGGCTAAACGGGAGTTATTTTGTCTCATGGAAGATGATCTCTTTATTGTGCGCCTGCGCATAGCGTAGTTCTTCTCGGACAGATTCGCCGATATAGCCGCCTATATTTACGACATAAACAGCGTCCGCTATATCTATTTTCTTATAATGGGCTTTGGAGAGCTTTTCTATTGCGGCGCTGTCCATATCTTTCTTTGCACTGCCAATAGGAGTAAGGGCGCAATAGCCGTATTTTGTTTCAAGTTCGACCGCTATATCTTGCATTTCTCTGAAAAATTTCATGCTTCCGCATAATGTTACAACTTTCATAAATGTGTCTCTCCAAATCCCCGTTCATCGGTAAGCTTCTTTTCGCGTCTGCTCTTTAAAACCCCTCGGCGCCCTCGGCGGAGGCCTCGCTTATTCGGGAGGAGTCAAGCTCATCGACAAGCTGCTCGGGGGTAAGCTTGCCGCGGAGCATTTTGTTTACCGTCTCGGCGACGCCGTCGGCGCTGTAGCCGATTATCCGCGAGGCGGCGGTCGAGACTCGCTCCTTGGCGCTTATCGAGGCGGCCGCGTCGGTCACCATCTTCGACTGGATATTCGTCGTCTGGCCCTTGAAGCAGCTCACCGTCGAGATCCCCTCGAACGCGGCGTTGTAGTTGTCGGGCTCGGCGCAAAAGCGCAGAAAATCGAGCGCGGCTTCGGCTTTTTCGCTGTTTTTGTTCACCATCATCATGTTGAGGTTGCCGCCTTCGTATGTCCCGCCGTCGCAGGTGTTAAGAAATACCGGCATGAGCGCAAAGTCGTCGACGGTGTACGTTCCGGGGACGAAGTCGGTGTAGAACCAGGTGTCCCAGATAAAGGTCATGACTGCGCTGCCCGAGCTTAAAGCGGGGCTTATGCCGTCCCAGCCTGTGCTGAGGTAGTCGCTCCCGAACCAGCCGTTGGAGCTCGCGGCGCTTATCCATTCCGCCATTTTTTCGATCTCGGGGAGGTCGGAATATTTAATTTCGTTGCGGTTTATTTTTTCGAGGTTTTCGGGAACGTCGGCGAACAGCGGGTCGAGCGCGAACTGTATCATCCAGGAGCAGCCGTCGGCGGGCCAGCAAATCGGCGTGCGGCCGCTTTCGAGGATTGCCTCGCAGAGCATGTCGAACTCGGCCTGGGACGAGGCGGGCTTGAGCCCGAGGCTGTCAAGGAGGGTCTTGTTGTAGTAGCAGCCCGAGACCGAGCTCTCCCAGAACGGGAGCCCTAAAAGCCGCCCGTCGCTGTCGGTGCAATAGGCCTTCGCGCTGTCGGTGAGATCATTCACCCATTCCTCGCCCGAGAGGTCGCAAAAGCTGCCCGAAACGTCGAAGCGAAGGAGGTCTGCGTTGTGAAAGTGCATGAGGATATCCGGGCCGTCGCCGCTTTGCATACGCTTTAAGGCCTCGGCCTCGAACTGTGAATCCTCTATTTCGGTGAGCTTTATGCGGTTGCCCGTTTCGGCCTCGTAGAGCCGGAATATTTTTTGCATATAGCTCTTGGCGAGATCGCTTTTTTTGCCCATCAGCTCGATCTCTTCGCCGCTTTTTCCTCCGCAGGAGCAGAGGCAGAGGCAAAGGGCGAGGCTTATCAAAATACATATAGTCTTTTTAAACATTTTTACCCTCCTTCTTGTCGGCTTCGCGCAAAAGCTCCGAAAGAAGCTTTTTCATCGCGGCTATGTCGATAGGCTTTGCAAGGTGCGCGTTCATTCCCGCCTCGAGGGCGTTTTTCACGTCCTCGGCGAAGGTGTTCGCGGTCATCGCGGCGATGGGGATAGTCTTAGCGTCGGGGCGGTCGAGCGAGCGTATCGCGCGGGTGGCCTCGTAGCCGTTCATCTGCGGCATCTGCACGTCCATGAGTATCATGTCGTATTTTCCCTCGGGCGAGGCGGCGAACATGTCGAGAGCCTCGCGGCCGTTTTTGGCGAGCTCGCATTCCGCGCCGTCCATCTTCAGCATTTCGGTGAGGATCTCGGCGTTGAGGTCGTTGTCCTCGGCGACCAAAAACAGCCTGCCGTCAAGAAGGTTTTCCTCCTCCTGCTCCGGCTGCTTCTTCGGCGGGGGAGCGGGGCGGTCGCTGTAAAGCGGTCTTAGGACCTCGCATAACGTCGAGACGAAGAACGGCTTCGGCATGAACGCGTTTATTCCGGCGCTTCTTGCCTCCTCCTCGATGTCGCTCCAGTCGTAGGAGCTCAGAACGAGGATAGGCACCTTTTTGCCGATGCTGTCGCGGATCTTCCGCGCGGTCTCAACGCCGTCGAGCCCCGGCATTTTCCAGTCAAGAAGGATGACGTCGTAGCCTCGGCCGGCAAGATAGGCCTTTTCGGCGAGGTTGAACGCGGTGTGGCCGTCGCAGGCGATGTCGGTCTCGATCCCCGATTCGCTTAAAAGCTCCTTGACGTCGAGGCAGATGTGCTCCTCGTCGTCGGCGACAAGAATGCGGGTGACCCTGTTTTTAAGCCAGGAGGCTGCGTCCTCGACCTCGGAAAGGGCGAAGGTAAGCTCAACGGTGAAGGTCGAGCCCTCGCCCAAAACGCTGTCGACGGTGATTATTCCGCCCATAAGGTCGACAAGATTTTTCGTTATCGCCATGCCGAGCCCGGTGCCTTGAATTTTGTTCGTGACAGAGTTTATCTCGCGGCTGAACGGCGCGAATATCTGGCTGACGAATTCCTCGCTCATGCCTATGCCGTTGTCTTTGACGGTGAAGCGAAGCTTGGCGTAGTTCGGCGCGGGCGGGGGAAGCTCCGATACGGTGAAATCTATCTTCCCGTCGGCGGGGGTGTATTTTACGGCGTTTGAAAGTAGGTTTATGATGATTTGGTTGAGCCGCAGCCTGTCCCCAAGAAGCTTTTCGGGGGGAGCGCCCTCGACCGAGATCTTGAAGTCCTGATTTTTGGCCTTTGCCTGCGGCGAGATTATTATGCCGATGTCGTCCAAAAGCTCCGGCAGGCTGAAGGTGTCGGTGTTGAGAGAGGTCTTTCCGCTCTCGATCTTCGACATATCCAAGACGTCGTTTATGAGGCTTAATAGATGGTGCCCTGAGGCGGTTATCTTTCGGGTGTATTCCTTGACCTTTTCCGGCTTGTCGGCGTCCTTTTCAAGCAGCACCGAGAACCCGACGATGGCGTTCATCGGCGTTCTTATGTCGTGGGACATGTTCGAGAGGAAGTTGCTCTTGGCCTCGTTGGCGCTTCGGGCGGCGTTCAGGGCTTCGGTGAGCTTTTGGGTCATCTGCTGCTCCTTGGTGCGGTCGGACATCACGACGATGTATTTTTTGGTGTCCGAAACGCTCATCGAATATATCGTGCCGCGGTACCACCTGCGCTCGCCGGTGAGCTGGTGGACGTATTCGCACTCCCAGCTCTTGCTGCCCTGAACCGGCACGGCGTCTATCTCGTTTTCGGGGGTCACAAGGTCGTCATAGCCCACCGTGCACTTTTCTATTGCGCGGATATTCCGCTTCGCCTCGGCGTAGGGTATCCCCAAGAGGCGCTCGACGTTCGGGCTGATGTAGTCGACGGCGTTCCCGCGGGAGTCTATCATTATAAATATGTCGTCGACGCTTTTCGAGAGCACGTCGAACATCAGCTCGCGGTATTTAAGCTCGGTGCGGGACTGCTTGAACCGCCTGCCGAAGCTGTTGACGATGAGTATCACGAGAGAAGTGAACACCAAAAGGAACATCGCGCCGATGACGAAGAGGGTGATGCGCTGGACCGCCGAAAAGCCCGCTATCACGACGCTTTCGGGGACGATGCTCAGAAGGACGAGCTCCTGATACTCGACCGGGCGGTAGATGAGAAACTGCCGCTCGCCGCCTATTTTGCAGCGCTTGAGCCCCGACGCTTCACCCGACCAGTCGCTCTTGAGCTTTTCAAGCTCGGACTCGGTGAGATCCGACGCGCCCTTTAAATATGTTAAATAATTTCCGTAGATGTTCCCGCCGGCGGTGGTCGATATCAGAACGCTGCCGTCGCCGTAGATCACGAAGCACTTCGCCTTGCCCTCGAACGCGTTTATTTTCAGCGATTCTGCGAGGTCGGCGTTGGTGTAGCTTATCGCGGCGGCGAAATATTCAAAGCCGTCAAGATTCCCCGGCTTTATCGGCATGGCGAAGACGGTGACCTCGCTGCCGTCCGATAGCGAAGCCCCCGAGATGACCAGCTCGTTCTCGCCAAGGCCCTCGAAATCCTGCGGCGCAAGGCCGAGCTGCTCGCGCTCGCCGTCGGCGCTTATGCAGCCGCCGTCACGCAAGACAAGGTAAAGGTCGGAAAAGCCCCAGTATTGGCGCTTGTTTTCGGCAAAATCGGAGGCGGCGGAGGGGTCGCCGGAGCTCATCCCGATATAGTCGCCGAAGCTCTCCAAAAGCTCGCGGTGACGGTTCACAAACTCGGAAAACGAGCGGTTGACCTGGGAGTATATCTCGTCGAGGTGCACCGAACTGTCCTCGAAAATTTTCGCGGAAATAAAGCCGTAGTACGCAAGGGATATCGCGACCGCGGCCGCCGCGGTAAGGATTATCAGAAAAACGGGCAGGGCCCTTTTGAGAGATTTTTTCATCTTGACCACCGTAGGAAATAAAATTATATACGATAATAGTTTAGCATAGAACGGGGGAAAAGTCAATATAGAAGAAGGTAAAAGGCGGCGCTATGTAGCTGCAAAAAAAGCACCCGCCTCGGCAGGTGCTTTTGCATAGTTGGTTTACTGTTTTTCTCCTTCATTCCGGCCTTCAAGGCTCCTCATTATCCTTTTGAACCTCTCGCTGTCCCGCACGAAGTCGTACTCGTCGCTCTCGGTGAGCCTGACGTGTATACGCTTAGTCTCGGGCTCGTCGTCCGGCATGGCGGCGCCGGGGGTGTAGCCCCTGACGGCAGGGGAGGTATGCGCAGCCGCAGGGTCGTAAGTCTCGAACTCCTCGGCATACTTCGCCTCTTTTTCGAGGCAGTCGAGCAGGCTTTCCGCGGCCTTCCTCTTCGCATAAATTTCGCCGAGGTCGCGGTAGGCGTTCCGCAAAAACTGCGCCGAAAACATCGCGTCGCCGTCGCTGAAAATCGCCTCGCCGACCGCCGCAGATTGCTTAAGCAGCTTAACTCTGTCATCCTCGGGATACCCTATCTGCGGGCCCGCAAGCTTCTGAAGACACATCATCAGCCTGTTCGCCAGAAACTCGGAATACTCGGGGATGGCCTCCAAAATGCACTCGCGTTCTCCGTCGCCGGACATCAGGAGGAATATGTCCTCGCGACTCGACCAGACGTGCGGCAGCGTCGCGATGAGGCCGAGCGCCTCGTTCCTCTCGCCCGACCCGACGCGGCTGAAAATAAGGCTTTGCGCGGCGCTTTCGCGGATCTCGCTGTCGCGGCACTCCGCGAGAATTTTTTCGCAGAGCCTCGCCGCCTCCTGCCTTTCGCCGAGGCAGGTGAGGTTGTCTGCCAGCCGCTCCATCAGCTCGAAGGAGCGGGGAAACTCGCGAAGGCCGTTTTTGAGGACCTCCGCCGCGCCCGCGAAGTTGCCCTGCCTGTAAAATTCGTTCGACTCGTCGATGATCGCCCGAATTTTCTCGTTCGTTTTCGTGAGGTCGATCCCCAAAATTCGGTCGACGCTCACCCCGAAAACGTTCGCCAAAACGGGCAGCTGCGAGATGTCCGGCGCGGTCCTGTCGGTCTCCCACTGGCTGACCGCCTGCGGGGAAACGCAGAGAAATTCTGCCAGCTGCTCCTGGGTGATGTCCTGCTCGCGCCGTAAATTTTTGATGTTTTGTCCGATTGTCATGATAAAAACTCCTAAAAATATATTCAAAAGCGCCTTTGTTGACCCCATTATACCGCGCCGGAAGGAAAATGTAAAGACAGCAGATGTTGATGAGGGGTAAAGCGGGGCTTGGGAACGCAACGGCAGAGCGAGAGCTGACTCGTACCTTAGTGCCCGTTGCGCAGTGAATCCGCCGTAGCGGCGGCTTCGCCGGGGGACGGACTGTTTGACCTACCCTCCTGCGATTTTTTGAATAGGGGATTTCGCGACTGCGGTCGCGACGAGGGCTCCTCGCCCTCGACCTCGCCCGCTTTTTGAGGAAAAGCGGGGTAAAACCTTTTCAGCTTCTCCCACCTCAGCCCCGTGCGGAATTTATCCTCTAATCTCTACCCCCTATCCTCTCCCCTCTGATCTTGACAATCCGCTTAACATATGTTAAAATAAATCATACTTTTTTTCAAAGGAGGAGCGTTATGAAGCGTTACATAGGCATCGACCTCGGCGGGACAAATATCGCAGCCGGCGTCGTCGATTCCGATTTCAGGATAATTTCCCGCGCCACTACCCCAACAAACCGCCCCCGCCCCTGCGAAGAGATCTGCAAGGATATGGCTAAGGTCGCTCTGGAGGCCGTAGAGGCCGCGGGGCTCGGTATCAACGACATCGAGTCGGTCGGCATAGGCTCGCCCGGAACCGTCGACAGCGACCGCGGGGTCATCGAATACTCGAACAACCTCGATTTCTATAACGAGCCGATCGCCGAGATCATCGGGAGGCTCCTCGGCCGCCCCGTTTATGTCGAGAACGACGCGAACGCCGCAGCTTACGGAGAGTTCGTCGCGGGGGCGGCAAAGGGCGCCGAAAACGCCGTCTGCATAACCCTCGGCACAGGCGTCGGCGGGGGAATAATCATCGGCGGGAAGATCTATTCCGGCTTCAATTATGCGGGAGCGGAGATCGGCCACACGGTCATCGAGGCGGACGGCGTGCCCTGTACCTGCGGCAGAAAGGGCTGCTTCGAGGTCTACAGCTCGGCAACCGGCCTGATCCGCATGACCAAGGAGGCCATGGACGCTCACCCCGAGTCGAAGATGCACGAGATGGTCGGCGACCACGTTTCGGGGAGGCTCGCCTTCAACGCCATGCGGGCGGGGGACGAAGCCGCGAAGGAAGTAGTGGATAAGTATATTAAATATCTCGCGATCGGGATAACTAACACCATTAACATTTTCCAGCCCGAGATACTCTGTATCGGCGGGGGAGTCTGCAACGAGGGCGACGCGCTGATGGATCCCCTGAAGGAGCTTGTCAGGGGCGAGGTCTACTCGAAGCGCTCGGCGAAAAACACCCGGATCGTGCGGGCGCAGCTCGGCAACGACGCGGGCATAATCGGCGCGGCGTTTCTGGGAATCAGCAAGTAAATGGTAATTTTAGCGATAGATTACGGCGACTCGCGCACCGGCCTCGCCGTCTGCCAAAGGTCCGAGGCAATCGCCTCGCCGCTCGGAACGGTGTTTGAAAAAAGCCCCGAAAAGCTCTTTTCAAAGCTTTTGGAGGCGATAAAATCCTCGGGCGCCGAGCTTGTCGTGGTCGGCCACCCGGTGAACATGGACGGCTCGCGGGGCGGGCGCGCAAAGCTCTGCGAGGAGTTAGCAGCAAGGCTTGAGCGCGAAAGCGGGGTAAAAACGGTCCTTTGGGACGAGCGGGTCACGACCGTTCAGGCGATCGGGATACTTAACGAGACTAACGTTCGGGGCAAAAAGCGGAAGCAGGTCGTCGACACCGTCGCCGCGACGCTTATTCTGGAAAATTATCTCGATTACAGGCGCAAAAAAAGGGAGACCTGAGTCTCCCTTTGTTTTTTAAAAAAGTCCGCGTTGCCGTTGTTTACAGACATAAAACCCGCACTCGGCAGGGTGGGTAAAGACGCCCCATCCGTTTCGCGCTCCCTTCGTCCGGCACACGGCCGGGAGGTCTGCAATCCGCGGACGGAGGACGAATCCCTTAAATTATGTGTTGGATTTAAAAAACTGTAAACTGACGAGCAACGCAGACAAACATTTGCGATTACTTTCTACGGGACTTTTACCTTTCGTTGCAAATGTTAGGGTTTCCCTATTCGGCTGTCGCCTCATACGCCGCGCGGCGGCGCCGGGAAACCCCGGACCTTGGCAGTATATTGCGATTACTTTGTACGGGACTTTCCCTTTGTTCGCGAACGTCAGGGTTTCCCTATCTCGGCGACGTTCGCGCAGGGTTGGTTGACAGAGATATCTTCCCCCGATTTTCGGGGATTATACCTCGTCCTCGTAGGTGTCGCCGGAGAAGTCGTCGTCATCGCTTTCGCCCTCTTCGCCTTCGCTCTCCTCATCGTCGCCGTCGAAATATTCGGCGAGGCGGTCAAGGAAGATGTTCCCGATCCTCTCGTATTCCGCGTCGTCCTCGATGGTGACGAGGGTGCTTTCGTCGGTCGGGTCCTCAAGCTTTAAAACGACCAGCTCGGCGTCGCCCGATATCCTCTCGGCGGGGTCGTCGTAAACCGGCGTGAGCGCATAGTAAACCTGCCCGTTTTCCTCGAGGGTGTCCCACAGCTCGAAGGTCGTGAGCTCGCCGTTTTCGTCCTCAAGAGTGTAAAGCTCGGGCTCGAAGCTATCGTTACCGTTATATGTCAAATCAAGGCCTCTTTCGTGAAAAATTCCGCGGGATTCAAGCCCGCAACATTATCAGTATATCATAAAGCCGAAATACAGTCAAGCACTTTTTTGTAAACAATATGTGAACAAATTATTTTCAACTTTTTTTAAAAAAACTATTGACATTTGCCAAAAGGTGTGGTATATTATAGTCAAGGAAGAGGAAGAAAGACAAAGCCGAGGGGCAGACAACCCCGAAAAAATTTCCTGAAAGGGGAAGATTCCGATGAAGAGGTTTGCAGAACTCTGAAGATCAATGAACCTAAAAAGGACTGATGCTTTATGAAACTCGCAAGATCCTGGATTTAAACCCGAAATAAACCGAAAGAGGTGAGTCCGGCATACAGTTTCGCATGATCATTAGATTCATAAGTCAAAGGTAAAAGATATCTCACGGAGGATGATTCCGATGAATGTTAACAAACACAAACTTCACTGAAATTTTATAAAGGATGTGTTTCCGATGTATGTTGACACTCTGAAAATTCTTTAAGATCCTTGAAAGGCGTGAATCCGATGAACAGGTTGGTTTACCTTTAGAAATAAACTTTTATATATAAAGAGCAGACTTAGCCCCTCTTCAATAAGAAAACAAGCCTGCATAATCCGACTCAAAGCCGCCATCTTCATCGTTGGCGGCTCTTGCATTCCACAAAGGAGTGCGTGCGAGCCGCCGCCTTGAATCTGACGGCTTTGAGCGACTATGCGGTGCTTCGCAGTGCCCGCCGGGCACTCTTGTTTTCTTATCTCAGAGGGGCTTTCTGCTCCTTTATTTTTTTGTCCTTTCGGTCTAAAAGGTGAACAAGCCGAATATATTATGACAGCAAGCAAAACGAATACCCGAAAAGGAGCATTTCAAATGGATATCAAGCTGTCAAAAGAATCCTTCATGCAGAAAAAGGTGCTTTTAAGCACGTCGGCGCAGCAGTCGGTCGAGCTCGACTATGTTCTTCCCGACTACTGCCCCGAGATATTCAAGGTACTCAGCCTTAAGATCTACCCCTCCGCGTCGAGGCAGTCCGCAGCCGGGCAGAAGCTTTCGTATGAGCTCTGCGCGCACATACGCCTTTGCTACATAAGCGAGCAGGGCGAAATTTCCGCCATCGAGCAGTCTTTAAGCTACGACAGGTCGTTCGACCTGCCCTACACGCCGAAGTCCCCGGTGATCTATATCGAGCCGAGGGTCGAGGGCAAGTCCTGCCGCGTGGTCAACAAGCGCCGTGTCGACATCAGGGGGATAATCGAGACGGCGGTGCGGGTCTTTGCCGACGAGCAGACCCAGGCGGTCTCGGGGGCCTCGGGCGGGGGACTGCAGCTTAAAAACTCCCTCGTCACATATCCTTCGCGCAGGCTTTTCATCACAAAGCGGGTCACCGTCGTCGACGAGGTCGAGATAATCTCCTCGAAGCCGAGGATAGGCGTCGTCCTTCGCGCGGACGCCGTCGCGGGGGCTGCCGAGCGGAAGATCCTTTCCGGGAAGCTTCTTACGAAGGGCGAGGTCTCCTGCGAGCTGCTCTATATCCCCGAGGAGGGCGGCGAGCCTGAAAAACTAAGCTTTTCGATGCCTTTTTCGCAGGTCAGCGACGTCGAGGGCTTAGACGAGCGGTTCGACGTTTACGCCGACGCCGAGGTCGCCTCCTGCGATATCCGCCCCCTTCCGAAGTCGGATCCCGCGAAGTTCGAGTGCGAGCTCAAGATCGACATAAGCTGCCTCGCCCTTAAATTCGAGAGCCTGCGGCTTTCGGACGACGTTTTCTCGACCGATTACGAGGCGGTCTGCGAGAGGGCGGAATGTCTGGTCGAGAGCGTTCCCGTCCCCTTAAACGAACAGCACCGTCAGAAGGCGGTCCTGACCTATTCCGAGGGGGAGATAAAGGCGGTGATATCCGCCCACGCCGAGGTCTGCGGCGCGGGAGTGGTCAAAAAAGCGACGGGCGAGTCCGCCGTCTCGGGCAGGATAGCCTTCACGGTGTTCGCCAAAAACGAGAGCGGAAAGCCGGTCTGCCTCGAAAGCGAGATACCCTTCGAGCACGAGCTCGACGGCTGCAAGGGCGACTGCTCGGCCTCGTTCGTCCGCGCCTGCGCCGAGAGCGTGAGCTATAACCTCACCGGCTCGAACGCGATCGAGCTGACCGCCGCAATAAAGCTTCGCGGGTATATCTGCGAGGCCGAGACGAAAAGCTTCATCACCTCGGTGACGGTGGACAGCACAAAACCTTTGGACCGCGACCGCGAGTGCTCGCTGAAGCTTTACTATGCCGAGCCGGGCGAGAGCCCCTGGGAGATAGCGAAAAGGTGCCGGGCGAGCCTTCGGGCGATCACCGAGGAAAACGACATAGACGGCGAAACGGTGGAAAACGGCGGCATGATCCTTATACCGATCGACTAATGGAGGAATAGTATGGAAAATATCTACAAAAGCATCGCCGAGCGCACCGGCGGCGACATCTACATCGGGGTGGTGGGCCCGGTGCGTTCCGGGAAATCGACCTTTATCCGCCGCTTCATGGAGGACCTCGTCATCCCCTGCATACCCGAGCAGTACATGCGCGAGAGGGCGGTCGACGAGCTTCCGCAGGCCTCGGCGGGAAAGACGATAATGACCACCGAGCCGAAGTTTATCCCCGAGGAGGCGGTCAGCGTGAGCCTCGACGGGGTCGCGGCGGTGAATATCCGCCTTGTAGACTGCGTGGGATACATTATCCCCTCGGCGGTGGGATACATCGAAAACGACGCCCCGAGAATGGTAAGAACCCCTTGGTTCGACTCCGAGGTTCCCTTTAACATGGCCGCCGAGATAGGCACGCAGAAAGTCATAACCGAGCATTCCACGGTCGGAATCGTCGTCACGACCGACGGCAGCATTACGGGGCTTGACCGCGACGAGTACGAGGAGTGCGAGCAGAGGGTCATAAGCGAGCTTAAGGAGCTCGGAAAGCCGTTCGTGGTCTTGATGAACACCTCCGACGAGACCTCCGAGCGGGCGGAGGCGCTCTGCGAGTCTCTTCGGCAAAGATACGGGGTCGAGGTGCTGCCGGTAAACTGCCTCACAATGAGCACCGACGATATCCGAAACATTCTCACATCGCTTCTCTACGCGTTCCCGGTCAAGGAAATAGGCGTCTGCATGCCCCGCTGGGTGAACGTTCTGCAAAAGGGCCACTGGCTCAAGGAGGAGATCTTCGGCTCTATCCGCCGCTTCGCCGAAAACGTCAGGTACCTTCGCGACATCAAGGGCCTTTGCGCCGAGATAACCGGCTGCGAGCACGTCCTAAGTTCCGAGATAAAGGAGCTCGACCTCGGCACCGGCTCCTGCAAGATACGCGCCGAGCTCGACGGAAGCCTTTTCTACCGCGTTTTAAGCGAGGAATCGGGGCTCAATATCTCGGGAGACGACGAGCTCATGCCGACGGTTTTAGACCTCGTCCGCTTCAAGCGCAGGTTTGAAAAGTTTTCGAGCGCGCTCAACCAGGTCGAGAAGATCGGCTACGGGATAGTAATGCCCGAGGAGGGCGAGCTTACCCTCGACGAGCCGGAGATAATCCGCCAGGGCGGGAAGTACGGCGTAAGGCTTAAGGCGAACGCGCCGTCGATACACCTTATCCGCGCCGACATCTCCGCCGAGGTCGAGCCGATAGTCGGCTCCGAGAAGCAGAGCGAGGAGCTCATAAGCTATCTGATGAACGACTTCGACCGCGACCCCGAGAAGATCTGGGAGACGAACATCTTCGGGAAAAGCCTTTCCGAGCTTGTGAGCGAGGGGCTGCAGCAAAAGCTTTCGCGCCTTCCCGAGGACGCCCGCGAAAAGCTTCGCGAGGCGGTCGAGAGGATAATAAACGAGGGCTGCTCGGGGCTCATCTGCCTTCTGATATGAAAAAAATGCGGTATGGTTTTTCGCCACACCGCATGATTTTTTTAATTTAATAAACGATTATCAGCTTTTCGTCGTATCCCATTCCGACAAGCTGCTCCCTAAGCGCCTCGTCGTTCACGGCGGGGATTACAGTGAGCCCGCTGTTCGCAAGCGCCTCGTTCACGCTTTTCATGACGACGGTCAGCTTATCCGCCTCCGAAAGCCCCGAATAGGACACCTCGGTCTCGTCTGTCTTTACGATCCTAAGCCCGACCGCGGCCGAATCGTATCTAACATACACCGTTTTCGCGTTCAAAAGCGACGGGTTTCTGAGTATCTCCGCCCGCCCCGCGACGATGTCCTGCGCGTCCACCTCGACGGCGTAGGCGGCGTTTTCCCCGGCGGCAGTCTGAAGCCGGTTTGAAAACTCCACGAGCCCCTTGTACCGCTCTGCCGACTTCACCGACGCGCCGACGTAGTTTAGATCGGAATTGCGAAACGGCGGAAATTCAAGCTCTCCCGCGATTATCCCCTCGAACCCCGCGGCGGTTATCTCCCCGACGAGCCCCGAGACATAGTCCCTCGCGGCCTCCGAAAACGCCGACATCCACGGCTTTCCGCCCTTCGAGACTTCGTTGTCGAGCCAAGTCGAGGTGGAATTTTCAAAGAGATAGCACACCGATTTGTCCCAGCTCACGATGTGATCGGTAAGCGCCGAGACCCTCGCGTAAGGCGCGAGCCCCGCGTCCTTTATAAGCTTTGCCGCCTCCGAAAGATCAAGCGGGTTGGTGGCTATCGCGTGGGCGGAATTAGCAAGCTCGTTGGCGCTTGAGAATTTCACCGACCCGCCGCTTGCCAAAAGCTCGACCGACACGCCGTAGTAGCCGCTGACCTTTGCCGCCTCTACCCTCGTGCGAAGATAGTCAATCCCTCCGCCGGTCGGTATCACGACGTTAAGTATCCCCTTGCCGACGTTCTGCTCCGGCTCCGGTTCCGCCTCGTGGGGAGCTTCCTCCGTCTCTTCGGGCTCCGGCTCATTTACGGGGGGCTCGGTCACTGTGGGAGCGGCGGTTTCGGCGGGCAGGGGAGTGTTCTCGCCCCCGCTCTGCGAGTGTTCCTGCCGCGAGCCCAAAAACTCGACTATCGGCTTTCCGACGCTGTAGCCCAAAAAAGCTATGCCGAGGAGCAGCGCGATGACGAGCACCGCGTTTATGACGACCCGAACCGGGCTCGTCTTTCTTTTGAACATCGGTTTTGACTTTTTTTGGTAGATCCTTCTCTTCTTCACAAAAAACCACTTCCTCATATGCTTAAATAAATTAAATTCATATTCTAAGGCTGTAGATCATCATCGAGATGATCCCGATGTAGAGTATCGAGGCGGGAAATCCCCGAAACGACGCCGGCACCTCCTCGCTCGAGAGCTTTTTGTAGTTTATCGCCAGAAGATAGGTCGCGAAGATGAACCCCACGCCTATCTGCGCGGCGTATAGAAGCCGTCCCAAAAGCCCCTCGCCGCTCAGGCCGTTGTTGAACAGACAGCCGAGCACCGCGCAGTTGAACGCCGAGAGGTGGACGTATTTCTTTAAGGTCTTGAAGTATTTTTTTGCCGCGAGCCAGATAAACAGCAGCGTCGCGACGTAAACCGCGCCGAGGCACAAAACGTAGAGGCTCGGAATAAACAGGCCAGAGACCTTCCCCTGAAATTTAGGCTCCAGAAAGTAGGCCAAAAGCGAGCTTAAAACCGAGAACTCGGTGATGAACGCCCCGAAGGACAGAAGGTGCTTCGGCGCCCTCGCGCACTCGATGAGGGTCGAGGTGCCGATGGCGGTCGTGAAGATCACGTTGTCGAGAGTTACCGCTGCGACGGCGGCAAGAAGAATGTTTAAAAATTCAGCCATTTTCCACCTCACGCGGCGTCTTTTTTGTAAACGCCGTTAAGTATCTGTATCATCCACCGAAACGCCGCGCTCATCAGAGCAAGAAGGATAAATCCACCGTATGGCGCCGCAAGTATCGGAAACGTAAAGCTTAAGACCTTCTCCCCGAGCACCGTCCCGTCGATCAGAAACCCTCTGACCGCGGAAAAGAGTATCAGCGCGAGGTCGTACCCGATGACGTAATACCCCGCCGTCTTAAGGACATACGGCTTTGCGAGGCGGTAAAACTTCGTCTCGGAGCGAAGGGTGATCAGCGAGTTTGTGATTAAAAGCGGCGCGTATATCCCCACCGCCGAATACAGCTCCTCGAGCGAGGGGTTCGACGTAAAATAGATATGCACCGGGACATACACCAAAGAAGCCACGAGGGTATATAATGTTATACGCAGGGTGTAAACTATCCTTCGCGGAACATACCTGCAAAGCGCGAGGGTGACGACGGTGACGACGGTGAACACCGAGGCGAGGATTATCCCGCTGTAGATGTTGGTGCAGGCCGCGACCGCCGGGGCGATGATAACTCCGCTCGTGAAAAGCGGGTTCTTGGTGAGAATGCCCTCCCGCTCGCTCTGGTGCAAAAAGCTCCTGTCATTCATCGTTTTCCTCACCGTCCTTTATCTCGCCGCTGTCCGCGTTTTCTTCTTCATTTTCTTCGGGATCTTCTTCGGGAGCTTCCTCCGGGGTCTTCTCGGTAGTCTCCTCGGGGGCTTCTTCGGGAGTCTCCTCCGCCGCCCCGTCGCTCACTATCCCGACTATCTCGGATATCTCTAACTTCGGCTCATCTTTGGCCTTTTTCTTTTCCGGCTCTTTTCTCGGCCGCCGCTCGGCGATACGGTCCGCTATCCTGTCGCACATTTTATCGAACCCGCCCGCGGCGAGCTTCGCCGCCTTAACGGTATATTTCTTGGCGAAAGCCCACGCCTTCGCCGAAAAAATCTTCAGGTACTTGAAGATGAATCTCAAAAGCCGTTCGAGCTGATCGGTCAGCCGGTCGAACTCGTCCCGAAAGACGTTGAGCATCGGCAGGACGAATATCGCGCCGTTTTCTATCCCGGTGTAAAGCCTTATCAGGTATGAGCCGACCGCGAACACCGCGCCGTAGCATATCTGCGAGAACACCCTGTTCGGGACGAACCGCAGGTCGCACGCCATGAAGATCAGCACGAACAGATAGGAGCCCGCGACGAGGGAGTTGAGCACCGCGTACCAGCCTGTCTCGCCGACGGGTCGGAGGACGTTTATCAGAACGTTCACCCCGAACCCCGAAAACAGCGCCGCCGAGGGTATATCCCCGAAGAAATAGAGCGCGACGCCGCATATCAGGATAATGAGCACCGCCGAGGTGCCCATCGGCCCGGCAAGCTTCCCCCAGATTAGGTCGAGCAGGCTGAACGCCGACGCCGTGCCGTTGTCGAGCGCGTAGGTATACGAGTGCGAGAGCGTATCCGCCACGTTGTTTGCAAGATCAACGCTCCCGAAAGGCACGGGGGTGGGGTATCTCACCACCGCCGACGGGAAGCAGAAGGTCGTGAAGATGTACGCCACGCACACCGGGCAGAAGATGAGGTTTTTGTTCCCGCCGAAGGCCTGCTTGCAGACCGAGGCCATAAAAGCCGAGGCGAACGCGATGACGGTATAGGGCACCGAGGCGGGCATTATGAGCGCCAGAAGCAGCCCCGACATTATCGGCGAAACGTCGCCCCAGTCGTACTTTATGCGCCTTGCCGTGCAGCAGAGGTATTCCGTGAGCACGGACGCGCCGACCGAGACCCCGGCCGTCAGAAAGGCGCGGAGCCCGTAGTAGTAATATGACATGAATAAAATGGTACACAAAAGCGCGGTAATTTTACCGAACCTAAGCTTTTCTGATCTTACGGTCGACATAATTTTTCCTTATATTAAGATTTTTCCTTAAGGGGGGTTCACCGATGAAAATTCTCAAAGCACGCCCCGTGAATATCCCTGTTTTAATGATCTGCGGAAGTTCCGCCTCGAAAAGCGCGCTGAAAACGCGCCTAAATTGCCGCGAGCTTCCCGGCGGCGCGCTGGAGGTCTCTCTTTCCCGCACCGAGCTTAAAAGGCTTCTTCCGATCATCTGCGAGCACTCCGAAGCGGTGCTCATAGGATCGGTCTATCGCGAGCTCTACCGCGAGCACCGTATCAGCCGCGGAGAGATCTCACCGCCTCGGCCATATCCTCCGACTTAAAGAGATACGAGCCTGAGACCAGAACGTTCGCCCCCGCGGCGATCACCTTTTTCGAGGTGTTTTTCCCGATCCCCCCGTCGACCTCGATGTCGAGCGGAAGTCCGAGCCTTTCGGCCTCGCGGCGAATTTCGGTTATCTTCCCGAGCGTTTCGGGGATGAACCCCTGCCCGCCGAAGCCCGGCTCGACGGTCATCACGAGCGCCATGTCGATGTCGGCTATGTACGGAATAAGCTCGCCTGCGGGCGTGTTCGGCTTGACGGATATCCCGACGCCGAGCCCCCGCGAGCGTATTTTTTCTATTATCCCGCGCCTGTCCCCCTCGGCTTCAAGGTGGAAGGTTATGTGATCCGCCCCTGCGTCGGCGAACGCGTCGATATATTTCAGCGGGTCGGTGATCATAAGATGCACATCAAACGGAAGATCGCAGCACCGCCGGATCGATTTCAGCACCGGCACGCCGTAGCTTAAATTCGGCACGAAATGCCCGTCCATGACGTCGAAGTGGATCATATCGCAGCCGGCTTTTTCCGCGCGCGAAAGCTCGTCCCCGAGCCGCGCAAAGTCGGCGGAAAGAATAGAGGCGGAAATTTTGGTTTTCATATTGACCTCGCATACATAAAGATACACTGTAATTATACAATATAATTCTCGGATTGTCAAACAAAATAAGCCGAAAAGAAAAATTTTTTTCGCGATCCTCCCGCCGCCGCACGGAAGACCCCCGCACGGCGGCGTATATAAACGGCCCGGACCGATATTTCATACTATGCTCCCGCCCGCCCCCGCGCGACGGGCTCGCGCTCATTCACTGAAAACGCAAAAAAGGAGGTATAAATACCTCCTTAATTCATATGCGGTACCTTTCCGCGGCGCCCAAAAGCCTCACGTCGACGAGCGCGTCCGCCTCTATCCCGTCCGGAAGGTACTTTTCCTCGAACACCTGTCCCTGCTCCCTTATCTTCGAGAGCAGCCCCGCCTCCGAAAAGGGCAGCTTCAGCCGCATCCTCCTTGCCGTCTCGGGAAGAGCTTTAGCTATCGCCTCCAAAAGCCTGTCGAGGCCCTTGCCCTCCTTTGCCGAGACGAGCACCGCCCCCTCGGGCAGCAGGTTCTCGCTCCACTCGCAAAGATCCGACTTGTTGAGCACCGTCACGACCGGTATCCCGTCGCAGCCGAGCTCGGAAAGAAGCTCCCTCGTGACCCTTGTCTGCTCACCGATGTCCTCGCTCGAACAGTCCGAAACGTGGAGTATCACGTCGGCGTTGGCGGCCTCCTCGAGGGTCGACTTGAACGCCTCTACGAGGTGGTGGGGCAGCCTGCTTATCAGCCCTACCGTGTCGGTCAGAAGAACGCTTCTGCCGTCCGGAAGCTCGATCGAGCGCGAGGTCGTTTCGAGGGTCGCGAAGAGCTTGTTCTCGCAGAGAACCCCCGCCTCGGTCAGCGCGTTCATCAGGGTGGATTTCCCGACGTTAGTGTATCCCACTATCGCCGCCGAGAGCACGCCGTCCTTTTTCCTGCGCTTTCTTAGGAGCTCCCGCCGCTGCGAGATCTCTTTGAGCTCCGCGTTCAGGGCGCTTATCCGCGAGCGAATGTGCCGCCGGTCGAGCTCTAACTTTGTCTCGCCGGGTCCGCCCCTCATTCCGACCGCGCCGCCGGTCCGCGAAAGCTCCTTCCCCATTCCCGAAAGCCTCGGGAGCAGGTACTTGTACCTCGCGATCCCGACCTGAAGCTTGCCCTCACGCGTAGTCGCCCTCTGCGCGAAGATGTCGAGAATGAGCATGGTGCGGTCTATCGTTTCGACGTCGAGGGCTTCCTCGATGTTTCTTATCTGCGTCGCGGTGAGCTCGGTGTCAAAGATCACCACGTCCACCTCGAGGTCCGAAACGAGCCGTTTCATTTCCTCGAGCCGTCCCTGCCCGACCGCGGTCGCGTTGTCGTATGCGGGGCGCTTTTGGACGACCTCCGCGACGGTCTCTCCCCCGGCGGTATAGACGAGCTCCTTAAGCTCCGCTATCGAGCGCTCGATGTCGTACTCGCCGGTGTCAACGGCCGCGATAAGCGCTTTAGGAAGCTTCTCACCGCGGCCTTTAATAAATACGTTATCAAAATTTTCAGCCATAAAAAATTCCTCCGATATTTTATTTTTTTCCGGGACTTCTATGGCCGAGCCGAAGAAGTCCGCGATCAGCCGCGAATGCGCATTTCAAACTGCCTCCTTGCAAAAATTTCTATCCTGACCGCCAAAGCGGGGATAAAGCAGAATTGTCCGATAGTGATCTATACTTAAATCCGTCGCCATTGGCGACACCTTGAAAATCTGCCCTCTGATTTCCGATCTCTGTCCTCTTAAAGCACGCCCTTGAACTCATCAAGCCCGAGCATAATATTCATATTCTGAACCACCGCGCCAGAGCCGCCCTTGCCGAGGTTGTCGAACCTTGCGGCCAGAAGGCAGATGTCGTTGTCGCCGAAGACGAATATCTGCATCTTGTTCGAGCCCGCCATGCCGCCCGCGTCCAAAAATCCGCCGACCGAGTCGATCGAGCTGTCAAAATCCACCACCGAGATGAGCGGCTCCTTCTCGTAATACTTCGCGAAAACATCCCAAATCTGGCGGGAATGGAGCCTTTTTTGCAGCGTGCGCAGGTGCATCGGCATCGTCACCAGGATCCCGTTCGGATAGTCGTCGATCATCGGGTTGAGCGACGGTCGGTAGGATATCCCGCAGGCGTGCATGATCTCCTTTTGCTGCAAAATCTGCTGGTCGAGGGCGTACTGCCTCGCCGAGGAAAAGCTTCTCGGCCTCGCGGGGTCCTCGTACATCGCGATCATGTTCGCCCCGCCCGAGGAGTACCCCACCACGCAGTTTATATAGAGCGGCAGGTACGGGGGCATTATCTTTCCCCGAAGAAGCGGGTTTATGAGCGCGCAGGAGCCGACCGCCATCGGCGCGGGAAGCGCGACAAAGCGGGCCTCGGCTATTTTTTTCCTCTGCTCGGGGCAAAGCTCCGGCATTCCGTATACCCACGTCGGCGCGAGCCTGTATGCGTTCGAGGTGTCGATTATTTTGACCTCGCGGTTTGTGATCTTCGGGACGGTTTCGACCACCGTCTGCGCGGACTGGCATAAAATTACTATATCCGCGGTGTTGAGAAGCGACGTTCTCTTCAGATCCGAGATTTGATTTTTGTTTTCAAGGCAAATGACCTCAAGATCGTCGCGGCCGCCTATCATTTTTGAAAGATTCAGATTTATGGTGCCGTAGTGGCCGTCTACCAATACCTTTTTCACGATAACACTCCGTTCCGTGTCCTCCGAGCCTTTGCCCGGCTTTATTGCTGAAAGGGCAGTCTGCCCCATAATTCCACATAATAATATTCCCACATTTTTCACCGTTTGTCAAGCCTAAAATTGTTAATAAAATATTAAGTTTTTGCATTTATATTATTAAATCTTCCGAAAATCTCTTTACAAACCGAAAAAAATATTATAATATAGTATAAGGAGTATTTTGTCCCGAAAAAGGCGGGAAAAATATTTTTACAAAAAGTGCAATATTTTTGCCCCGAAAAGCGTATTAAGTGTGAAACGGTTTTTGAGGGCGGAAAGGAGTTTATCGCGGTATGCCGAGCGACATCAATATATACATATCCTCCGCGGTGGAGCGCTATTCCGACATGGTTTACAGGACCGCCTGCCACGCGCTCAACGACCTTCACTCGGCCGAGGATATAACACAGGAGGTATTTTTAAAGCTCATGCAGGCTCTTCCCGATTTCGAGTCGGACGAGCACGAAAAGGCATGGCTTTTGCGGGTAACGCTTAACATGTGCGCCTCGCTGAACCGGCGGAAAAAGGCTCACCCCGAGACCGAGCTCGACGAAACTCCCGAAGCTTCATATGAAGAAAAATTCGGCGAGTCGAGCGTGATGGCGGCCGTAAAAAGCCTCCCCGAAAAATACCGAACGGCGGTCTATCTATACTATTTCGAGGGGTATAAGATCGCCGAGATATCTTCCATCACCTCGCAGAACCCGAACACCGTGGCCTCGCTTTTAAAGCGCGCGCGGGAGAGGCTCAAGAATATCTTAAAGGAGGAATTTGACTGTGAAGAAAACAGAATATCTTAAAGAAGTCGAAAGCCTCCGTTTAAGCGAGGAGTTCAAGGAAAGCCTTAAGAAAAAAATGCTCTCGGAGTATGAAAAAAACGGGGGAGAGGCCGTCGGCAGTCCCATCACCGTGACCCCCGGCGGAAACAAAAAGAAGATATACCGCTGGGCGGCGGTCGCGGCGTGCCTTATTTTGGCAGTCTCGACGGTGAGCGTTCTGTCGGTCAAAGGGCTTAAGAGCGCGAACGAAGCCGACGCCGCAAACGGCGCACAGGAGAGCAATATCCTCTCCGCGCCCGCATATCTTCCCGAGGCCGCCGACGAGGCCGACGAGCCCGAAGCCTACTCCGACGATGCGGAGGTCGGCTCTGAAGTTGACAATGCCATAGCCGACGACGCGGGCGAAGCCCCCGCGAATGATGAAGACGAGAATACCGTTTTGGGGGAGATTTTCGACGAACCCGAAGCCCCCGCCGACGAGCCCGCCGACGAGCCGCAGGCCAAGGAGCAGTCCCAAGCCGAAGAAGATCAGGACGGTGAGCCCGAGCAGGTCTATTCCGCCTACGCCTCGCCGAAGTACGAGGGCGATTTCAACGGCGACGACTATGTGAACCGCGACCTCGGCACCCCCGACGGCAAGCCCGACGCGGCGATAACGTCCGAAATAACCTCCCACCCGATAGAGATACGCGGCCGCTCGCTCGACGGGCAGCCGGTCGCCGAAACCCCGGCAGCCTCCTCCGAGGCGGAGACCGAGGACACCCCCGTCGAAGCCCCCGCTGCCCCCTCCGAGGGCGGAGCTGTCCCGTCCGACTATGCCCCCGCGCAGGGCTCTGAAATGCCCGTGGAAGCCCCCGTTCCCGAGAGCGCTGCCGAGGAGGAGACTACCCCCGTAGAAGCCCCCGCCCCCGCTCCCGAAGCCTCCGCAGAGGAGGAAACTACCCCCGAATCTTCGGCCGCCGAGGCGGAAACGGAGACCGCCCCCGTCGAATCCTACACGCCCCCCATTGAGGGCGGCTATGCCCCTGTCCCGAGCGGCGCGAATACCGCCCCCGCGCAGGGTGCCGAAGCCCCCGACGAAGCCCCCGTCGAGGATACCGATGAGGAGAGCGCGGAAGTCGCGGGAGATGTCCCGGCCGAAGCCCCCGTGCCCGGCCCCGAGGGGTATGACATCTGCACCGGGACGACCGCGGAGAAGGAATTTGCCGACTATGCGGACCTTCGGCACAGGAAGCTCGAAGGGAACAGAATGCAGCTCGGGCTGATAAGGTTCGAGATAGTTAAGGCGTATAAGGTCTGGGAGCTCGAGGACGTCGCCGACATCATCACGGTCGACCCGAACGCCGAAACGCTCTACAGAATAAAAATAACCTACGATTATCTCGGCTCGCAGGTCTTAAGCGTCGAGACCCTCATGCGCGCCGAGGGCACGAAATATGTTCAGGAGGAGGGCCGCCCGGTCATGGAGGGGGAGTATATCGCGCTGGTCACCCGATATGACGACGGCAGCGTGTTCACCCTCTACGACGAGCTGATATATAAGGTCATCAACGTCGGCGGGCAGGATATCGCGTATCACCTGACCTCGAAGCTCGGCAACAACGTCGACCCCGGCGACACCAACATGGGCATCGACCCCTCCGAGACGAAGGTCTACACGACCTCGGCGAACAACCCCGAGACGTATGTGCACAAGAGCGCGGTAAACGAGCTCACGAGATATTTAAAGAGGAATATAATGCGCCTCGACCCGAATACGGTCGATTTCACAAGCGTCATCGAGCCTCCCGCGGCGGGTCTCACGGCGACTTATCAGGGCGGCAGCCTTCGGATCACCCTTGCGGGCGAGAGCGAGCCCTGCTTCCCCGATCCCGACGGGCGTATCAAGGCGATTTTGGAGAGCCTCGGCGCGGATATCGGCGAAAAAAGCTGCAACGTCATCACCAAGGGCAATAAGGCGGTGTTTGAAAACGGCGAGCTCACCGGGCTCGACATCACCTCCCGCAGCGGTCCGCTCGATCTGGATATCCGCGGCGTAAAGCTCGGCGACAGTATCGAGGACAGCTTCGCAAGGCTGAAGATAAAGGGCGTCCGCGTCGAGCGCAGCGTCACCGTGACCCTCGTCTCCGCCCCCGAAGACGGCGGCTGGACCGCCCAACTCCTCTACTCCGACGGCCTCCTGGCAGAGATAAAGATCAAAATGGGGGAGTAGGGGGGATTGGAAGATAGAGGGTAGAGGATAGAGGGGGAGAAAAGCGTGGCAAGCCCTCTCCATCCCCTCCCCCTCCCCTCAAATTTCCCCAAAATTTTTCTTGACAAACCCGAAATTAAGTGCTATAATTCTAATGTTATCCTTGTCCGTACAAAAGTTGCGGACGAATCCAGAAGGAGGTGCAAGTATGGCAAAGATCAAGGGAAGCTATGAATCCATGATAGTTTTCTCGGTGAAAAACGGCGAGGAGGCCGCTCAGGCTCTTGTCGCAAAGTTCAAGGAAATGATCGAAGCTAACGCGGAACTGACCGCGGTCGATGAGTGGGGTAAGCGCAAGCTTGCTTACGACATCAACTATGAGTCGGAGGGCTACTATGTCGTCTTCAATTTCGACGCCAAGCCCGATTTTCCTGCCGAGCTTACAAGAGTTCTGAACATCACCGACGGCGTTCTTCGCTCCATCGTTATCGCGAAGTAATGCCCGAAAACCAAAGGGGGATCAATTATTATGCTTAACAGAGTTATTTTGATGGGCAGGATCACGCAGGACCTCGAGCTTAAGACTACTCAGTCCGGGGTAAGCGTGCTTTCGTTCACCGTCGCTGTCGACAGAAGCTTTGTCAGACAGGGCGAGGAGCGCCAGACCGATTTCATCGACTGCGTCGCGTGGCGTCAGACCGCCGAATTTATCAACAGATATTTCGGCAAGGGAAGAATGATCGCCATCGAGGGCAGCTTACAGAAAAGGTCCTACGACGACAGAAGCGGCAACAAGCGCTGGGTCACGGAGGTCGTTGTCGACAACGCTTCCTTCACCGGCGAGCCGAAGCAGCAGAGCGGCGGCGACTATCAGCCGAGCTATCAGTCCAGAAACGAAAACTCTTATCAAAGAAACGACTCCCCCAAGAAACCCGCTTTTGAGGAACCCGACCAGAAGCCTATCTCGATAGGAGATATGAGCGACTTCGAGGACATTTTGTCGAGCGACGGCGTTCCGTTTTAAGCGATGATCTGTGAAAGGAGAATTATCCATGGAGAGATCCAATGACAGGCCCATAAGAAAGGCCCGCAAAAAGGTCTGCATGTTCTGCGTAGACAGAGCCGAGACCATTGATTACAAGGATACCGCGAAGCTTCGCAAGTGCATGACCGAGCGCGCTAAAATTCTTCCCCGCCGCGTGACCGGCACCTGCGCGTATCATCAGCGCGAGCTCACCAAGGCCATCAAGAGAGCCCGCTACTGCGCGCTTCTGCCCTATTCGGCCGACTAAAAAAATTCCCCCCGACCCGCGTTTGGGCCGGGGGGATCTTTTTTTGCTTAGCAGCCGCAGCCGCAATCGTTGCCGCAGCCGTTGCCGCAGTTATTGCCGCAGCTGTTGCAGCTGTTGCAGCCGCATCCGCAGCCGTTCCCGTTGAAGCCGAACAGGATGATGAGGATAAGAATGACGATCCACCAGTAGCCGTTTCCAAAGCAGTTCATGTGATTTGCTCCTTCATGTAAAATTTTGAAGTTTCAAACTTCATACTACATTGTATGGCAAAGCGAAAAATGTGTTACACCGCAGCCTTTAGCTATCGTAACCAAGCCGGCCTTTCGCATAGAATTAAAAAAGTGATTATTTTTCGTGTTTGAGCCGATAATTACATAAAAGCCATGCGAAAGGGATGAGTTGATTGTTTGACTTCAACGAGATATACACAAGCTCCGACTTTACGGACAACGCGCTCAAGGCCGTCGGGCACGCTATCCGCAGGGCGGGGCAGATGGGCCACACCTACGTCGGCACCGAGCACCTTCTGATGGGGCTCATCTACTCCGAGGGCGCGGCCTCGGCTATTTTGGAGCGCTTTTCGGTCGATTACCGCTCGGTCGAGAAAAAGATCCGCGAGCTCATCGGCACCGGCGAGCCCACCGTCGTCACCGGGGCGATGCTCACCCCCGCCGCCAAGCGCTGCATAAGGTTTTCTAAGCGCACCGCCTGCGAGGTGAGCGGCACCAAGGTCGGCACCGAGCACATTTTATGCGCGCTTCTGTCGCAGCAAAACTCCACCGCGCGAAGCATACTGTACGATCTGAACTGCAACATTTCAAAGCTGGTCTCGACAGCAGGCGAGGCGGTCGAGAAAAGCTCCGCCGTCGGGAAAAGGGAGGCGGGAAAGCTCACCCAGCTCGAAAAATACGCCTTCGACATGGTCGAGAGGGCGGCGGCGGACGGCTACGACCCCTGCGTAGAGCGGGACGGCGAGATCGGAAGGCTCATCGAGATCCTTCTTCGGCGGACAAAAAACAACCCCTGCCTTGTGGGGGAGGCCGGGGTCGGAAAGACCGCAATAGTCGAGGCGCTGGCCTCAAAAATAGCCTCGGGAGACGTGCCCCGCGCGCTCTCGGGGAAAAGGATATACTCCCTCTCGCTGACCTCGCTTTTAGCGGGCGCGAAGTACCGCGGAGACTTCGAGGAGCGCCTTAAAGCCTGTATCGACGACGCCTGCCGCTCGAAGGACGTGATACTTTTTATAGACGAGATGCACACCCTCGTCGGCGCGGGCGCGGCCGAGGGCGCCATTGACGCCGCGAATATCTTAAAGCCGATGCTTGCAAGGGGAGAGCTTCGCCTCATCGGCGCGACGACCTATGACGAGTACCGAAAGACGGTAGAGGGCGACAAGGCGTTAGAGCGGCGGTTCTGCGTTTTAAAGGTTGGCGAGCCGAGCGGCGAGGCGGCGGTGAAAATGCTCAAGCGCCTTAAGGAGCGCTACGAGACCCACCACGGGGTAAGCATTACCGACGGCGCGCTCGAGGCGGCGGTCGAGCTGTCAAAAAAATACATCGCCGAGCGCTGCCTGCCCGACAAGGCGATCGACCTTATCGACGAGGCCTGCGCCTCGGTGAATCTTCGGGGAAGCTCGCCCTCGGGGAGCCGAAACGACCTCTCGGCGGCGTTCAGCGACTATGTGAGCGGGCGGATCAGCAAGGAAAAATACTTCGAGGAGCTGTTTGAAAAGACCCCCGAGCAGGCAGTCCTGCCCTCCGTCACCGAAAAGGACGTGGAAAGGGTGATAGCTTTACAGACAAGCATACCCGAACGGGGATTTTTCGCCCGCCGCTCGGAGGAGCTCATCGGCTCTTTGAGCGAGAAGATAATCGGCCAGCCCGAGGCGATAGAGGCTGTCGTAACGGCCTTAAAGCGCGCAGGCACGGGGCTTCGCTCACATTCGGGACCGATGGCGGCGCTGATGTTTTCGGGCCCGACGGGGGTCGGGAAAACGGAGCTGTCAAGGCTTTTGGCTTCACAGCTTTTCGGCGAGGGCTCGCTGATAAAATTCGACATGTCCGAGTTTTCGGAGCCGTTCACCGTCTCTCGGCTGATAGGCTCGCCCCCGGGATACGTCGGCCACGAGAGCGGAGGCGAGCTCACCGAGCGGGTGAGAAAGCGCCCCTCGAGCGTTATCTTATTCGACGAGCTCGAAAAGGCGGACAGGGGAGTAATTTCGCTCCTTCTGCAAATTTTGGACGCCGGCGTTCTGACCGACAGCCTCGGGCGGCAGGTGTCCTTCAAAAGCAGCGTGGTGATACTCACGACCAACGCCGTCGCGGGATCGGGCGGCTCTCTCGGCTTCGCAAGCGATCAGAAAAGCGCCCGGGCGGCGCTCTCAAAGACATTTTCCTATGAGCTGATGAACCGCCTCGACGCGGTCTGCTCCTTCAACCGTTTAAGCGGCGGCGACTGCGAGAGGATCGCGAAAATGCGGCTCGACGAGCTCTCTTGCAGGGCGGCCGGGCAGGGGATCGAGCTTTCTTACTCCGAAGCCGTCCCCGTGGGGATAGCGCGGCTCGCGGACTTTTCGCTCTTCGGCGCTCGGGACATCTCCCGCGTGGTTGACGAGAGGGTGGGGGACCCGCTCTCCGACCTTCTGATAAAGGGCTTTCGCGGCAGGGTCTTCGCCGAGTGCGACGGCGAGGGGATCGCCCTGAAAAAAGCGCCTGTCGTCTCGGCATAAAAAACGGGGGAGCGGCACTGCTCCCCCAAAAAATTTATTTCATCGCCTCGAACGCCTGTCTTAAGCTGTTCACGCCGATTATTTCGATCCCCTTCGGCGCGCGTATGCTCTTAAGCGAGTGCTTCGGGACGACGCACTTTGTGAACCCGAGCCGCGCCGCCTCCGAAATTCGCTGCTCAAGGTGGGAGACCGTGCGTATCTCCCCGCCGAGGCCGATCTCGCCGAACGCGATGACGTCGTCGCCGACCTCCTGATCCGTAAGAGACGAGTAGAGCGCCATCGCCACCGGCAGATCCGCGGCGGGCTCGGTGATCCGCAGCCCTCCGATGATGTTGACGTAAACGTCGAGCGAGCCGTAATAGAACCCGAGGCGCTTTTCCAGAACCGCGAGTATCATCCACAGCCGGTTGAAGTCATACCCCGTGGCGACGCGCCTTGGGGAGGAAAGCGAGGATTTCGCGACCAGCGCCTGCACCTCGGCCAAGATGGGGCGGGTGCCCTCCATCACGCAGGCCACGCAGCAGCCCGAGACCCCGTGCGGCCTCCCCGAAAGAAGCATCTGCGATGGGTTTTCGACCTGCCGGAGCCCTATGTCGAGCATCTCGAAAACGCCTATTTCGTTTGTCGAGCCGAAGCGGTTCTTGGCGGCGCGAAGTATGCGGTAGCTAAGGTTTCGGTCGCCCTCGAAGTATAAGACCGCGTCGACGATATGCTCCATTACCTTCGGCCCCGCGATCGCGCCGTCCTTGTTGACGTGGCCGACGATGAAAAACGGTATCTCCTCTGATTTTGCGAGCCGCATAAAGAGGTTCGTGCACTCCCTCACCTGGGTGATTGATCCCGGCGCCGAGTTTATCTCGGATATCGACATTGTCTGTATCGAGTCGATGATGACGATGTCCGGCTTTATCTGCAGGACCGCGTCATAGACCGTCTGCGCGTTAGATTCGGCGAGGATCGAGAGGCTGTCGCAGTCGACCCCGAGGCGTATCGCCCGAAGCTTTATCTGCCGCGCCGATTCCTCTCCCGATACATATAAGATGGTGTGGGACTGTCCCAGAAATTCGCATATCTGAAGGAGCAGGGTGGATTTTCCTATACCCGGTTCTCCCCCTAAAAGCACCAGCGAGCCCTTCACGAGCCCTCCGCCCAGAACGCGGTCGAGCTCGTTCATGCCGGTGAAATAGCGCACCTCCGAGTTGTCCGAAAGATCAATTTCGTTCAGAGGAGTCACCCTCGCCGCGCTTACCGCTCTTGCCCGGGAGGAGGAGCTGCCGCTTACGCGCACCGGCGCGCTTTCGACCTCCTCAAAGGTGTTCCATTCGCCGCAGGAGGGGCATTTTCCGTTCCACTTCGGGCTTTCATAGCCGCAGGAGCGGCAGACGTATACCGAGCGTTGTTTTGCCATATTTTCACATCCTTAAATTATTTATACCCCGCCCATTCCCGAGATATAGTCGCAGAGGGTCTTGTAGATGGTGAAGGCGACCTGCGTCTGATAGTCGTCGCTTTCGAGCTTTGCGGCCTCGTCGGGGTTTGAAAGGAACCCGCACTCGCACATCACCGCCGGGCAGGAGGCGTTGTTAAGAAGGTATATCTCGTCGCCGACCGGCTTTATCTCGCGAAGATTTTCAGGCTGAAGTAAGCTCACGAAATTTTGCTGCATCAGAGCCGCCAGCCGCTCGCTCTCGGAGCTTTTTTCGGGATAAAACATCTGCGCGCCGTAATACTGCGGGTCGGAAAAGAGGTTCTGATGGATCGACACGAACACCGCGTTGTCGAAGGAATTTATTATCTTAAGGCGGTTTTCCATGTCAGACTTTTTCTGATTGCCGAGCCCCTGAACGCCGCTGTCGTGGATAGAGCGGTCTGTTTCGCGGGTGACCGTGACCTCATACCCCGACATATCGAGCATCGAGCGGAGCTTCAGAAGAATGTTAAGGTTGATGTCCTTTTCCTCCGCGCCGTTCACGCTCACGCAGCCGCTGTCGATCCCTCCGTGCCCCGCGTCCAAAACTATCATCGGCAGGGCGCCGTCGGTCTCGCTGCCGGCGGCCAGGATATCCTCCGGCATATGGGACGTCCTTATGAACCCGAACACCAAAAGATATGTGCACAAAAGCACTATAAGCGCGCCCACCCTGTTTACCCAAAGCTTCTGAAACATAAGTTTACCTCCAAAGGTTGTTTTATTACAAGCTTATGAAGGCAAACCCCCGTTTAGAATCCAAGCCCCCGAAAATCAGTCCCTTCTCCCGCCGTAGAGTATCCTCTCCTTAAGGTCGATATGATCAAACCCGACGCGGAACGCCGCCCAGCAGGCCAAAATAAAGGTCAGAGGCATTATCGCCGCAAGAATGAGCATGCCGGCGTTTAAGTCCTGCGCCAGAACGTTTGCAGTATTCACCCCGCCGTCCGCCTCGTATACTATCGAGTTCGGCGCGAAGATATAGGTAAAGGGCATGAAGTAGAGGGTGAGGGTCTTATAGATCGGGAAGAAGTCGAATTTTATCACCCCGAATTTTGAAAGGTAGAGAAGTATCACGAAGATATAGTTTATCCCCGCGGGGACAAGCCCGATGAACGCGCCGAAGTTACGGTCCGCTGTGACCTCGTTATTCAGGCGCATCGACTTCGTGTTCATCTTTCCGCCCGCCTTCCAGCAGAAATCGGCGTAGATGGCAAGGGTCGCCCCGAGCGAGCAGAACCCGAACAGAAAGCACATTATCATCCCGAAGCGGAAATAGAGCATCGCGAAGAAGGTGGTTATTACCAGCGAGGCGAGCCAGCAGGGGATAAGATACAGCCCGGACTTAAGAAGCAGGGACGATTTTTTCATGGATATCTTCCTTTCTGAGATGAGCTATGATAAATTATAGCACAAAACGCATAAAATTTCAATAGCGGGCAAGAAAAGAGTTGCAAAACCGAAATAAAAGTGGTATTATATAAGGTGATGTTTTTTAAAGAGTAATAATATAAGCTGATATTTTCTGACGGAGGGTAATATGAAGATAGTTATTGCGGGCTGCGGGAAGATCGGGTCGTCGGTCCTTGCGAGCCTTGCCGCCGAGGGCCACGACGTCACGGCGATAGACAAAAAATCCGAGGTCATAAGCGAGCTCACCAACGTTTACGACGTCATGGGAGTCTGCGGCAACGCGGTCGACTGCGACACGCTCTCCGAGGCGGGGGCGGGGGACAGCGGGCTTTTCGTCGCGATGACCGAATCGGACGAGCTGAATATGCTTAGCTGCTTTTTGGCGAAGAAAATGGGCGCGAAAAACACCATCGCCAGGATAAGAAACCCCGAGTACAACGATTCGAGCTTAAGCTTTCTGAGGCAGCACTTAGAGCTTTCCATGGCGATAAACCCCGAGCTCAGAAGCGCGCAGGAGCTCTATAATATCTTAAAGTTTCCTTCGGCACTTAAGATCGAGACCTTTTCGCGGCGCAACCTCGAGATGATCGAGTTCCGCCTCGGCGACGACTCCGACCTCGTCGGCAAGAACCTTTTGGAGATAAGAAAAAAATACGACGCGCAGTTTCTCATCTGCGCCGTCCAGCGCGGCGAGGAGGTATTTATCCCGAACGGGCTTTTCCGCCTTGAAGCGGGGGACAAGATCGGCCTCACCGCCTCGCTGCCCGAGATGCAAAAGCTCCTTAAAATGCTGAATTCCCTGCAGCGCCAGGCAAGAAAGATACTTATTTTGGGCGGCTCTAAGACCGCGTTTTACCTCGCGAAGATGTTTGAGTCGTCCGGCAACAGTGCGAAGATAATCGAGCAGGACGAGCAGCGCTGCACGGAGCTTGCCTCCGCGCTTTCGACCTCGACCGTTATCCACGGAAACGGCGCCGAGCAGGAGCTTTTAATGGAGGAGGGCCTCGGCAGCTGCGACGCGTTCGTCGCCCTCACCGGTATGGACGAGGAAAATATTCTTTTAGGCATTTTCGCCTCGCAGATGAACGTCCCCAAGACGATAGTCAAGATAAACCGCGACGAGCTGGTCGCCCTCGCCCACAAAATAGGGATAGACTCGGTCGTCTCGCCGAAGGAGATAACCTCGAATATCCTCGTTCAGTACGCAAGAGCGCTGGAAAATTCCTCCGGCTCGGCGGTGGAGACGCTATACAAGATATTCGACGGCAAGGCCGAGGCCCTGGAGTTCCGCATAACCGGCGAATCCCGCCTCACGGGAGTGCCGCTTAAGGAGATAAAGCTCAAGCCGAATATCCTCTTAGGGGGGATAATGCGCGGCAGAAAAACGGTTATACCCTCCGGCTCGGACACAATCCTTCCCGGCGATAGGGTAGTGGTCATATCCTCGAACAATCGCCTCGGGGATATCCTCGACATTCTGGCGTAAAGGAGCGCGGAGATGAATCGCAAAATGGTTTTTTACACCTGCGGAAGAATGCTTCATCTTGAAGCGGTGCTTTTGCTCCTCCCGCTCGTGACTGCGCTGTGGTACCGCGAAAGCTGCGCGTACCCGATACTTATAACGATGGCCGCCGCCGTTCTGGCGGGGCTGCTGATAATGGCTGTCTCGAAGCCGAAGGACACGGTGATATACTCCCGCGAGGGGTTTGTAATAACCGCGCTGACCTGGGTGATGTTTTCCCTCATCGGCGCGCTGCCGTTCGTCATCAGCCGCGAGATACCGAGCTATACCGACGCCTTTTTCGAGACGGTCTCCGGCTTCACGACCACCGGGGCGTCGATCCTCACCGACGTCGAGTCGATGAGCCGCGGGCTTTTGATGTGGCGAAGCTTCACTCACTGGGTCGGCGGCATGGGTATACTCGTGATGGTCATGGCGGTCGCGCCGATGAGCACCGACCGCACTATCCACATAATGCGCGCGGAAATGCCGGGCCCGGTCGTCGGCAAGCTCGTCCCGAGGGTGAGGCAGACCGCAAAGATACTTTACATCATTTACTTTATTCTGACCGTTCTGGAGATCATACTTCTTCTGGCGGGCGGAATGAGCGTGTTCGAGTCGATGATCTATGCCTTCGGCACCGCGGGCACCGGCGGCTTCGGCTGCTATGCCGACAGCATGGCGGGGTTCAGCCCCTACTTGCAGTGGGTGGTGACGGCGTTCATGTTCATCTTCGGCATCAACTTCAACCTCTACTACCTCGCCCTGATACGGCGCTTCAAGGCGGTATTCTCCTCCGAGGAGCTCTGGACCTACGTCGGGATAGTCCTTCTTTCGGTCTGCGCCATCGCCCTCAATATCCGCGGAATGTATGAGACCGCGGGCGAAGCGGTGAGAAATTCGGCGTTTCAGGTCATGTCGATAGTCTCGACCTCCGGCTTCGCGACGGCCGACTTCAACCTCTGGCCCGACTTTTCCAAGACAATACTTGTGATACTCATGATGATCGGCGCCTGCGCCGGCTCGACTGCGGGCGGCTTAAAGGTCTCCCGCGCGGTAATGCTCTTCAAGGCGGTCCGCCGCGAGCTGAAAAAAATGCTCCACCCGCGCTCGGTGTCGTCGGTCAAGTTCGAGGGCAAGCCCCTCGAGGACGGCACGATCTCCGGCGTGTCGACCTATTTCGCGGTCTACGTCGCGATGATCTTCGCCATCTTTCTTTTGATAAGCTTCGAGCCGTTCGACTTCGAGACCCGCTTCACCTCGGTGCTCGCCTGCTTCAACAACGTCGGCCCGGGGCTCGGCGCGGTGGGCCCCGCGGGCAGCTTTGCGGGCTACAGCGGCTTTTCAAAGGTGGTCCTTTCGGTCGCGATGCTCCTCGGCAGGCTCGAAATTTACCCCGTTCTGTTCGCCTTAAGTCCGTCCGTCTGGACGAAGAAAAATTAAGGAGGCCGTATGACCAAGGTTTATTTTGTCCGACACGCGCAGCCGAGGCATGACCACGCCGACGACCGCACAAGGCCCCTCACCGACGAGGGGATCGCCGACTCCCGCGCGGTTCTCGGATTTTTCCGGGACAGGCAGGTCGACGCGATATATTGTAGCCCCTATAAGCGCAGCGTTGATACGATCAAAAGCACGGCCGAGCATTTCGGCCTGGAGATTATTCTCGACGAGCGCCTTCGCGAGCGCGAAAAGTGGGAGGGCGGCAACAACTTAGGAATGTTTCAGAAGCGCTGGGCAGATCACGACTATCACGAGGAAAACGGCGAGTCGATAGCCATGGTGCAGCGGCGGAACATCGAAGCTCTGAACGAAATTTTAAAGGAAAACGGCGGAAAAAGCGTCGTCGTCGGCACCCACGGCACCGCCTTAAGCAGCATCATTAACTATTTTAAGCCCGATTTCGGCTGCGGCGATTTCCTCCGCATAATCGACCGGATGCCCTATATTCTTGAAATGGACTTCGACGGATTGCGCCTTTCCTCCATGACCGAGCACCTTCATGTCGAGAAGGAGTTCAAGGGCAGCGCCCGGGCGGATAAGGCGTGAGGTAAATCTTCTTTCGCGCAGGTTTTTTACACCCGCACTTTACCCGCTTAATGAAAATCGCCGCAAAGGCTTTTGGGGCGGGGGATAGGGGACGATGTGCAAAATATCTAAAAGCTTGCAATTATTCTGCAAAAATCTATACATTTTTTTGGCCGAAAATCTATTGACAAATCCTAAGATAAGGCTTATAATATCCAAGATTTCAAAAAAAGATCACCGCAAAACCTCAAATTTCAGGGAAAGGAGCCGCTAAAATGAAGATCCGTCAGTTTTCGCTTTACTCGCACAATTTCATACGAATGCACTCAATCTCACGACACGGCTCCGAAAAAAGAGATACCTTTTAACACGCCCGTCCACGATGAGTTTTCATCTCGGACGCTTTTTTATTGCCGGACGGCCCCGAGCTTTATGCAGCGCCGCCCGAAAACGGAGTGATAGACAAAAAAACTCTCAAATTTCACGACAAGACCTACCGAAAGTCTAATGGTGTGATGTCAATAGTGCGATGATAAGAAATTTTCAACAATGGACATCTAAAATCGGGCAAAG
>CANQLR010000025.1 GCA_947624745.1 uncultured Clostridia bacterium
CCTAAACTGCTCTTCGGAGTTATCAGGTCGAGATTGCTTCCTTCAAAGCTTACGCTGAAGCTAAACTTCTCCTTCTCATTGGTGTTGGTCTCTACTTTCTTCGTTACCTTCAACGAACCCTTTTCGACGTTCTTAGTGTTCGTAACAGTGATCTCGACCGAATCGGTGTCTTCAATCTTGCCGGTTATTCCGTCAGCAGGTATCGCCTCGCCGCCATAGGTCGCTTCGTATCCCTTGCTGTCGGTCTCCTTGACGGTATATTTCGTACCTACAGGTATTTCGGTAAACTCAACATATTCTCCGTTTCCAAGCTCGAAGGTATACTCTGCCTTGTCAGTCGCTTTCTCGACTTTTACTCCTAAACTGCTCTTCGGAGTTATCAGGTCGAGATTGCTTCCTTCAAAGCTTACGCTGAAGCTAAACTTCTCCTTCTCATTGGTGTTGGTCTCTACTTTCTTCGTTACCTTCAACGAACCCTTTTCGACGTTCTTAGTGTTAGTTACAGTGATCTCGACCGGATCGGTGCCTTCTATCTTGTCGGTTATTCCGTCAGCAGGTATCGCCTCGCCGCCATAGGTCGCTTCGTATCCCTTGCTGTCGGTCTCCTTGACGGTATATTTCGTACCTACAGGTATTTCGGTAAACTCAACATATTCTCCGTTTCCAAGCTCGAAGGTATACTCTGCCTTGTCAGTCGCTTTCTCGACTTTTACTCCTAAACTGCTCTTCGGAGTTATCAGGTCGAGATTGCTTCCTTCAAAGCTTACGCTGAAGCTAAACTTCTCCTTCTCATTGGTGTTGGTCTCTACTTTCTTCGTTACCTTCAGCGAGCCCTTTACGTCGCCCTTAGTATTGGTTACAGTAATCGTATCCGTCTTATCGGCGGTGATCGTACCTGTGACGTTCGAACCAGCAGTTGCAGGCTCGGCGGTGGTATCTACGGTTTTGGTGTAGGTTGTGGTGTAGCCCTCCGCCGTAGTCTCCGTAACGGTGTATTGCGTGTCCTTGGGAATATTAGCGAACGTTACTTTTTGGCCGTTCTTAAGAGCGAACGTGTAACTGTCAGCATTCTTGTTGACAGTAACGTCATTGTCACTCGAATAAGTAATACTTTCGGCCATCGGGGTGAAGGAAACGGTGAAGCTGAATTCATTATCGTCATCATTATTCACGCTGCCGTCCGCATTTTTAACAACCTTTTCAACAGCCAATTTACCCGCAACGTCATTAGAAATGGTGTTGACGCCGATCTTCTTGAAAACGCCTACGGTAATACCGTTTTCTTTCAAAACAGCTTCTAAAGCTTCGTTTTGAGTCATACCTTCAATCCTGAAGTAAACATCGGGAGATTTGTAGGCAAACTCGTGGCCGTTCGTTTCATTCGGAAGCTGAATCTCGCGAAGCATATAGTATGCGCAGTTCAAATCGGGAATCTGAACTCTTCTATAAGCAGAATCTTTAAAATCAACAACAAACTCGGTTTTCTCGGTCGTATAGCCGGTAACAACTCCGCCATCGCCGGTTACAGATACTACCTTGTAGAGCTCAAACTTCGCGCCCTTAATTGCGACCATCGAAGTTCCCTCATAGTAAACCTTCTGAACCTCGAAAGAAGCGTTAGTACCGCTTATGCTGGAGCTGGCTTTGGCTTTAGCCTCATAATCGGTCTCGCCGTCACTCAAAACCGCCTGATCGCCCATGAACTGAACCACGTTGCCGACGTCTTGAACAAGATCCTCGATCTGTGTTTTCCCTTCTTCAAACGCGATATTGGTGCCGTAGCAAATTCTGATATACTTGCCGTCGGGAACGTTTACTGTGAGAACGTCCTTGCCCTCCGCATTTGGAACTATAGAGTATGTATAATCGGTGCCGGGATTAAGCACTTTAAGCGAACCGTCCTTGTTGACCTCTACGACGCGCAAGGTCTCAAGGAACAGGCTTAAGTTCTTGCCGAGCGTATCGACAACGACAATCTTGCCGCCGCCGACAGGCGTATAGCCTTCAAGCGTACTAAGCATATCCGCGAGAACTACGCGCTCGGGGTTGACGTCGATGACGAAGAAGAAGTTCGGATAGCCCTGCCCGTTTACGAGGTAATATCCGTTCTGCATAGCCCAGCTATTATTGATGCCGGGATCTGCCTGGTTCTTTGCCTCTTCGTCACCATAGCCGTAAGCTTTTTTAAGGTATTCAACAAGCCCAAACGATTCCGTGTTATCGTTCGTATTGAAGTGATATTCCTTGGACAGCCTGGGGCTGGTGGAATAAGTAACATTAGCGGTCGTGTCATCGACAAAGCTTCCGCTGCCGTCAAGATATTCCTTAACGGAGTTATTAAATACTATGTTGCCATTCTTGTCCTGGCCGTTCTTGTAAGCCTCCGCAAGGTCAACCTTGGTGGTGTACTTAATCTGGAGGCCAAGGGTCCAAGCTTTATTTGCAGTATCATACATACCGCTAAGCCAATCCGAAGCTGAGGGGTTAGAGTTACAATAGTCAACATATCCCCGTAATCCTTCAAATACCAGACGTGAGTCATATGCTCCTACAAAAGGATACTTTCTCAACACTTCCAATTTTTCGCCGGGATTAAATTCAAATGTAACGGTTGTCGTACCGTCGGCATTTTTTACCGGTGTCTGCATTGTGAGGCACTGTGAAAGGAACTTATTAAATTCGGCAATGGATTGCGAAGAAATATGTTGCGGCATGTTAGTAAGGGACAAAGTCGGCGTACCTAAAATTGTCAATCCAGCCGGAAGAGTATCAACAAACTTAATGGAGAACGTTTGTTTACCATTGTCGTAGATTGTGTCATAAATTCTCGAATAAAAATCTTCAAGGCTCGTTACTGTCCAATCAATGGTATCAGGCACACCTTCAATATGAGTATTAGGTTCGCCTTTCTTTTCAACGCCGCCCAGTCTGACTTGTGTATACCAAGAAGCGCCCACCTTGTTAGCTTCATTATATATTTGATGATCATAAATGAACTTACCGTCAACCCTGTTGCCTTCTTCATCAAACAGAGCAGAAACAACTGAGATTGTAAGTTTTCTTGAATGATACTTATCAATACTTGACTTAAATATGGTAATATCAATCTTGTACGGCTTCCCATAAGAATTTAAATCTATAGAAAGCTCACCAAGACTATAGTCGGAAGAAGTATATACATGCCCGCTTTCATCTTTAATAACAAGTTTATCTGGAATAAGCTGATGAACATATACATTAGAAGGGCTATTGCCACGCGGCTGATTCTGTAAAATCTCATGAATGACAAAGTCTTCGCTAAGCCCCGCAGCGGGAAGCTCATAAGTAATCGTCCAATTCATGAAGTCGCCTTCGGACGTATACTCCGGCCCGTCGAATGTTTTTGTAAGCTTTCCGTTGTCTACTTCCTTTGACGGCCCGGGAACCTCACCTGGATCGTGCAGGTCTCCATGGAATTCAGTGCTTACATAATTAGTAAACACATCGTCGTCGGCAGGATCAGATTTAGTTATCAGAGTAGTATAAGTATAAGTGAGTTTGTTATCACTCGTGACAGTGAAGTCTTCGATCGGAATGGTACCGGTCCAACCTTCTGGTTTGGCAAGATTATTGCCCAGATCATCAGTTACGCTGTTAAGACCCAATTTCTTGAGAAGCAGAATGAGAGCGTCTTTAGCATTTTTATCAACTCCATTCGCAGCGCAAAGATTATCAAAATTATTCCTGATAAAGTCGCCCGGGTCAAAAGTAATAGTCCACTGGATCGAATAAGTACCGTCCGCGTTTTTGATCAGGCTGCCGCTCTTGGCAAGGGAAGCTTTTCCCGGCCCATTCGGAGTAACAGATGTGCTGGCCTCGGGTACTTTTTCAGCTTTCACAGTATCATCATAATCGTAAGTAACCGTGTTTTTATAATCAG
Organism: uncultured Clostridia bacterium; assembly: GCA_947624745.1. Classification (GTDB taxonomy): domain Bacteria; phylum Bacillota; class Clostridia; order Oscillospirales; family Ruminococcaceae; genus Faeciplasma. The sequence continues at coordinate 3,920 of CANQLR010000025.1, forward strand.
TAATATTTTTAATATCATAAAAGTCGCCAAAAGAGCCAAGTTTGGAGGAATATGTAACCTTGACAGTTTCGCCGTCATAGAAGTCCTGCGAATAATTAAGTGTGAACGACGTCTGCCCCTCGATAGAAGGAGTCGTAGAAGCTGCAGGAACAGAAGTGAGAGTCCCCGTATATGTACCCTTTGATAAATTATCGACCAACGTAAGATCCTTGAGATGCCCGGACACATTGACCAAAATAGTATAGTCAACTATAACTTCGCCTTTCTCGTTGACATAAGGAGTCCCCGCAGTCTTGACAACGGTAGCGCTGCCTGCACCTTCCTCGTATGTAAAATGATACTCTTTTGTTCCGAAATTAAAACTAAGATTATCTTCGTCGCGCCACTTGTCTCCCGTCGGAGGAATTTCAACTTCAAGATCAAAGTTAAACTCACGCTCTTTGAGATTGTCAACGCTTTCATAGAACGAAAGATGAACCTTTCCGTTTTCCACTCTCCAAGTGCCGGAAATGCCGTCGTCAGATGTGATAACGCCCTTTAGGCCGTCAGCAGCTTTAAGCTGAGGAGGAATATCCAAAACAATGTCCTGCCCGGAGAGCTGCCCTTCTTTTACCATTTTGTACTCAATGTAAAAGTGGAGCTTGTCGCCCTTGCCGAATTCCATATTATCGGAATAATCGACCTCGGTTCCATCGGGATGAACGAGTTTGAATTTAACGGTATTCTTATCGCTCAACTGACCAAGAGCCTCGAAGAAATCTACCTCTCCGCCCGTCAAAGCGATCGTACTAATCCCCGGCTCCTGCGTCGGGTTTGCGATCCTCCTCACCAACCCCGAAAGGGTACCGGTGCTGACCTTCGAGGCCATCGAAGCAACGCCGGGGGCAGCCCCCGAGCTCCTGTTTACGGTTGAGTACGCGAAGATCTGGCCAAAGTCAAACCCCGCGGCCTCGAGAGGCTCGCAGAACATCGAAACCGACAGAATGACCGTCAGCATGACTGCTAAAACTCTCCTCAAGTTTTTCATACTTATTTCCTCCTTAGCACTTGTTGTGCGGCCTGAAATAGTTAAACAGGCTAAACAATTTACACAGAATCATGTAAATTTAGACATACATATTATAACACTTCCGCTTTTAAAGTCAAGAGTTTCGGTCAATCAAAACCGAGAAAAAGCTCAATTTCGTGAAAATTGCCAAAATGGGGTGAGCGATTTGTTCAAAATGCCTGTAATTTTTTGGAAGGAAATCCGCTGAACGGTACACAATATATGGTGTCAAAACGTAAAATCTTTCTATATGTAGACACTTCTCCAAAAGACCTCTCAAAAAAGCGGCATTTTCGGACTTTTTTGCGCTAAATTTTTCAACGCTTCTTTCGTGATTTTGACGGCTCGGACTCCGATTTTTGCACATTCTCTGTAAAGCAATCGCCTTTACAGCCTGTTTCCGTGCCCGCCTTTTCCGTGAGGCAGTCCCGCCCATCCCCTGCACTTTCACCAACACCAGCGAATTTTGAATATGTACCAAATCTTGTCAAAATCAGCATGTAAAGCTATTTTCCCTTACAATCAAGCTGCAGAAAACTGCCTATTTTACGCCTTTTACCGTCATCCGGCTTTACGCTCTGACACAAAAAATCGGCGGGGTTCCGCCCTCAAAAAACAAATTTCAAGGAGCGAAAATTCCGCCGAAAATCTGGCCAAATGCGTAAAGTAAAATTGCTTTACAGGAGCTGAATTTCCAAAAATATTCAGATGAAAAACCGCTTGTCGAGGCTCGTTTTAAGGGGCTTGCAGGCGCCGATCGCGATGAGCATCAGCCCGATGAGAACGCATGCCGTCAGCGGGTAGACCGACCAGAAAACAAACCGTCGCCCGAAGGTAATCACGATGAACATCTCGATGAGCATGCTGTACCCGCCGAGGGCGATGAACGCCCCGCCGAACACGAACAGCTTCCCCTTTTTGAGGTACTTGCAGAGCGCTACGACCGCCGTCACGATGAGCCCGGCTATCCCCGCGACCGGGAACGCGAACCCCAAAAACCACCGTCCGTGACACGCAAGGTCGATATATAGAAGATACAGTATCGCCGCCGCAAAGCCTATCGGGACGAATATCACCGGGTTCGGCCGCCTGAACCAGAACGGCAGCACCAGCGTCACATAGCCGAGCGCAATCCCGCCGATTACGAACCCCGACCAGACGACCCGCCCGTTCAGCCGAAGGTCGATAAGAAGGCAGATGAACAGCGGTATCAGAAAAATAAAGGTGAGGATAAACAGCGCGCCGAAGCGGTTAAATCGCCTTGGCGACGGCACAAACTCGGGATATGGCGGATCGCCGTTCGGCGCCGGGATATCCGGGTGGAAGACAAGCGTCTTGCAGAGCGGGCAGACCCTCTCCGAGTCGGCCAGCTCGACGCCGCATTTTACGCAATACATAGAATCACTGCCTTTCGCTAAGCTCTCGTTGGTTCGACTGCACCGTGACGTGGTGGCCGAGCCTCACCAAATTCCGGAAAAATTCACGTTCCAGCTCGGGCGACTCCGACCTTCTGATAAAGTTTATCCGAAGCTCGTCGCCGTATGTGCAGACCGCGCAGTTATGGGGAGATTTTGCCTGCGGACCGAGTATAAAGTCAAACCCCTTTACATATTTTTCGGCCTCGCGCGGCATTTTTATCACCCCGAGGTTTGATATCGTTATGCAGCCCTGCGACTCGCCCACGCGGTCGAAGACCTGCTTCATGACGAAGTTTTTGATGAAAAGCGGCACCAATTTAATGATGAAGAACCTCTCCGAGTTCACGTTCGTTGTGAAGATCGCCTGCATGTTCTTCGGGGTGATGTAAAGCTCCATCTGCCGCTTGACTATCCCTAAAATTTCCTCGAAACTGTAGTCCCCCATCTTCGGGTCGACCCCGACGTTCACCACCATGACGAAGTTTCTGACCGTCTCGGACGGAAAAAGCTTCCTTAAATTCACCGGGATCTGCACCCGCACCGGTCTGCGCTTGTCAAGGTCTCTGACTTTACGCTTCTGAAGCCCTATGAGGGTCATTATCATCACCGAGCTGAGGTAGCACGTCACCGTCACCCCGAGGCTGCGGCAGTGCTCTGTAAGGGCTTTTGCGGACATTATCCCGAGCGTGAGATTCAAAAATCCGTCCTTCTCGCGAACGCCTGTCAAGCGGTATGCCTTGTCGGCGCTCCGCTTAGCCGATACCCTTCCTGCATACTCCGAAAAGCTGTCCTCCAGCTCCTCGTCGGTCGGACTCGCGAGGCGATCTGTTATGCCGCACTCCAGCGGCAGGCTCTCGCCGTACTTAACGCTGATATATTCCGCAAGCAGGTTCTTTAAAAAGATCAGTCCCCCGTTGCCGTCTGTCACGGCGTGGAAAAACTCTACCGCGATGCGGTTTTTGTAGTAGAGAACCCGTATCGCGCACCTTCTCACCTCGCCGAAGCGCTGCTTCATTATCGGCTGGCAGCCGTCACGCTTTATCTCGGGCGCGGACGTCTCCTCTAAATAATACCAGAACGCCCCTGCCCGCAGCCGCGAGCCGATGAGCGGGAACCGCTTCACCGTCACCTCGAGCGCAGACTGCATCGCGGAAACGTCCACCGGCTCGGAAAGCGTCGCCGAAAGCCTGAAAACGTTGTGCCAGCCCCGCCTTTTCGCCGCGGGGAAGATGAGCGCCGCGTTGTCGAGCCTCGACCAGTGCTTCACCTCTCCCAAAAGCCGCTTGTCCAAAAATCTGCCGATTTTTTCGTAGTCCCCTCGGTACTCCCGAAGATTATAGAGGACATACGCGTGCCAGAGGTTCGGCCGAATTATCAGCTCAGAGCGAAACCCGGCCTCGGTGAGCCTCCCCTGCATAGTCTTCGAGTCGTCAAGGAGCACCTCGTCCCCTCCCGCGAAGATCAAAGACGGCGGAAAGTCCGCCCTGTCCTTATCAAAAAATATCGGCGAAACTACGGGGTTTTGGGGATCGTCCGAGTAGCACTCAGCGAAAAATTTCACCCGCTCGGTGGTCATCGACGGGTCGATCTCGTTGTTTTCGCGGTGCGATTTCCCGGAAAGGGTCAGGTCCGTCCAGGGCGAGATCCCGATTATCCCAGCAGGCTGGGGCTTTCCCCGCTCATAAAGCCGAAGGCTTAAAGCATAGCAAAGCCCGCCGCCCGCGCTCTCGCCGCAAAGAATAATTTTTTCGGGAGGATACCCGCTCTCCAAAAGGTAGTCATAGGCGGTCTCGGCGTCGTCGACGGCCGCGGGAAAGCGGTTTTCGGGAGCAAGGCGGTATGCCGCGCAGAAGACGCGAATCCCGAACTCGCTCGAAAGGACGCTTCCGAAGCCCCGCGCATACTCGATGTTTCCGCAGGTATAGCCGCCCCCGTGAAGATAAAGTATCACCCCCGGGCGGCGCTCCTCGGCGGGGCTGATCCACTCGGCCTCAAAATTCTCAAAGCTTCGCCGCTCGTGCCTCGTGCCGGAGCCGCGCGCTACCGCCATGAAATCCCCCAAAAGGACGTGGGTCCTTCGCGCGGCGGCAAGGCTCGACTCGGTCATGAAGCCTTTAAGATATTTAAGGTTTTGGCGGACAAATTTTTCGGTCATTTCTCAAGGCTTCCTTTTTTTGTATATCTTATACGCCGCCCAGCCGAGCAAAAACCCAACAAGCGGCGTCAGAACGAACATCGCGGCGGAAATAAGCGCAGGCGCGCCTAAAAGTCCCTGCGCCGCTATGATGACAAATTCTACCGCCCCGAAGCCCAAAATACCGGGTATCGGGACATATCTCACCCACCGCTCGACCGGCGGGACGAACATGCATAGCTGCAGGAAAAACGCGGGGACTATCCCGAAAAGCCGGAAAAACACCTGCCCGGCAGCACTCCCCCAAAGGTAGTAGGAGGGTATCGCCCAAACCGCGGCGCTTATGCAAAAATACACGACAGGCTTTATCTTCGGGTTCATATTTCGCTCCTTTCCGCGGGGCGTATGCAAAGATACACCCCCACCAAAAGGTATAAAAGCGTTATAGCGTCGACGAGCTCAAACGGCCTCACGAAAAACGGCAGGCCGTTGAGCACAAGATAGGCTATGAAAATAACGTTCAGGGGGATCAGCGCGGCCCGCTTTCCGTGGGCGAGCCAGCCGAGGCATATCCCCGCCGACGGCGCGAGCGCAAAGGCAAGTATCATAAGCGCCAGAAGCCCGCCGATGTCCCCTCCGAAGAGATATAAAAGCAGGATCAGGGGTATCTGCGCCAAAGCCGTCACCGCCGGCACCCAGCGCACCCATTTTTCCCGATCCGTAAGGCAGAGCCGAAACTGCAAAAACGCCGTCGGCACCCCTCCGAGCGACAGCCCCGCGACCGCGCCGACAAACACCCCGTTATGACCGACGTTTTCGAGCGCCGCCGTCAGAACGACCCATATTGCCGCGGAAATTATCATCCCGATGATAGCTATCTTCTTAAGCTTCCGTTTTGTCATCGCCGTCTCCCTCCTTCAGCTCCCTGTATTCAATTTCAAGAGGCTCGTGAGCCGCCGTCGCCGAGCCCGCCAAAGAGCTTTTAAACACCTCCGCCACCTCGCTCACCGTGAAGTAGGCGTTCGGGTCGGCGGCGTGGATTATGTTTTTCATCTTCGCTATCTGGAAGCGGTTCACGACGAAATATATGACCGTCCTCTCGGTATTCATATACCCTCCCCGGGCGGAAATTCTCGTCGAGCCGCACTCGAAGGCCGCCATCAGCGCCTGCGAGACCTCGTCCGGCCGCTCGGTAATTATCATCGCGGACTTCGAGCGGTCAAGCCCCTCCACGATAAAGTCGACCGTCTTAAGCGCCGCCATATAGGCCACCACCGAGTAAAGCGGCAATATCCAGCTTTTCGTGACGAACCCCGCCGCGACGTATAAAACGATGTTATAGAGCATCACAAACGTTCCCACCGAAACCCCTATGCGCTTTGCAAATATCACCGCGCAGACCTCCACCCCGTCTATCGCTCCCCCGAAGCGTATGGTTATTCCCGAGCCCGCGCCGGAAATTATCCCTCCGAAAAGCGCGCACAATAAAAGATCGCTCCCCGCGACGGCGGATGTTCCCGCCTCCCCTGAGATGAAAAAGCCCATCGCCCACGCGGCTATAGAATATACCGCAACGGCGTAAAGAGAATACACCGTGAACGCCGCGCCCTGCCTTTTATAGCCGTACAAAAAGAGCGGGACGTTTAAAATTATCAGAAATACCGAAAGGCTCAACGCCCTCGGGGTCACGGCGGCAAGGAGCATCGACGTGCCGGAAATGCCGCTGTCATAAAGCCCCACCGGGCTCAAAAACGCGACCACTCCGAACGCGTTCACTATTCCCGCGAGGGTGAGCATTATAAAGCTCGAAAGCTTAAGACTTTTAAAAACCCGTTTCATCGCCGCACGCTCCTTCCGCATATTCTCTATGATACCACATTTTTCAGTCGGTTTCAACCCCCGCCGGGGCATTTTTCGCCCAAATTACGGTAAATCCCTTCGACCGCGCGACCCTTTGATACCCCGCCGCGGAAATTATCTCCTCGACCGCCGGGGTGAGCGGGTCGTTCACGCTTAAGGCGTAACAGTCAAAATTCTCCGCCGAAAAGCCCTCCTTCAGAAGCCCCTCGGTCAGCTCATACACTTCCTTTCTCTGCGCGACGTGCGGCAGAATAAAGGTGTTCGCCAAGACCGACGCGTCCTCGGGGATAGCCTTAAGAACCTCCTCACTGCTCGAAAAGCCCTCTTTCCCCTCGCGGTAGTCCTTGATATAATCTATCTTCGGCGAGGCAAGCGCGACTATAGACACCAGCGAGAATATCGCTGCGGACAAAAGCGCGTATCTGCGGCCCTTTCCGAGGTTTTCATAGTTGATCGCCGAAAGATATATGAGCAGGCAGTACGGCCCGGGGATATACTGAAAGCCGATGTCGGCGGCGTAGCGGTAGTTCGAGCCGATGACAAGGCACATAATGACGTAGGGTATCACGAGAAGGTATCGGTTCAGCCGCGTGCTCATGAGCGGGAGCGCCATCAGCGGCAGAAGCGTCTCAACCACAAAAAGCAGGGTGTTTTCCGTGAAGAAAAGGCTGAAAAACCGCGCGGGGTCCTTAATCACGTTAAGAATTATCCCGATCATTCCGCTGTCGGGGGAGTCCATAAGTATCCCGAGCCGCGACGAGGTCATATATTCCCCTTCGCCGTATTTCAAAAGCCGGTGCATGACTATGACGAAATAGACCGAAGCCAGCGCCGCGCAGATAAGCCCGTGCGGGCGCTTTTTCGACCTTTCCTCCGAAAGAAAATAAAGGCATATGCAGAGAACATAAAGCGGCGCGTCCTCCTTGACAATGCAGACGAGAGCGGACATTATATACATAAGCGGGATATTTTTTCGGTCGACCGCGTAGAGCAACCACATCAGAAGTGCAGGCAAAAAGGCGTTTTCGTGAAACGAGAAGTAGCAGGGCATCAAAAGCGCGGGCGCCAAAAGATATACCGCGCAAAAGCCTGTTTTAGCGGCGTTTCCGAAGCCGCGGCCCTTGAGGATCAGCCAGAGAGGGATCGCCCCGGCGACGGCGAAAAGGGGCTGCGCCCACAGAAGGGTCTCAGCATACGGGAAAAGCGCATATATCGGCAGAAACAGCCAGAAAATGTATGAGCCGTGGACATAAAAATGGGACAGCGGCTCCCCTCTCTCGCAGGTTATCACCGCGCTGAACGAGGTCTTAAGCTCGTGAAATGTCTGCACGAAAATGCCCATGTCGAAGCAGGGCGTGCCGAAAGCCTTGTGCTTGTAGACGGACGTCAGCCCGACAAACAAAAACGCCCCCGCCGCCGTCAGAGCGATCAGCGCGGCGCAGAGCTTCGATGATATTTTCGGGCGCGACCCCGTTTTCGAGAGCGCATAGCAGGAAAAAACCGCGGCCGCCGCTCCCGCGCCCATCGCGAAGTAAAAGCTGCCGCTTTTTGTGACCGCCTCGCACGCAAACCACACCGAGGAGACTATAAGAGCCGCGCTGTCGGAGTCCTCATAAATGCGGAAAAGCTCGGACAGAATGATAAAGCCGAGCGCGGCAAAAAATAAAACGACTAAAATATTCACCCCGCCGACAAATTCCTTCCAGTCGGCAATGGGGTCTATGCCGCGAAGCCTCGCAAGCCTTATCTCAAGCGCGGACGCGGCGAAAAACACGGCATAAAGCCGCAAAAACAGCTTATCCGGGAGCCCGGAGGCGGAACAGATCCGCCGAAGATAATTCAGTACCGTCATAAAACCACCTCAAAATTATATTATCGGCTTAGCGATACCTCCCCGGTCTCGATGTCGTAAACCGCCGACAGCACCTTGATACCAAGCGCCTCGGAGAGCGCTTTTGCCCCCGCCTCGGCGTTTTTACGCGAGGCTGAAGTCGGGTCGGTTTCGCCATCTATATTTCGCGAAATTATATCTGTGATGGCGGCGGTATGGCCGTGAGCTCCTCCCGAAAGCGCCGCAGAAACGGCCCCGCAGCAGGTATGACCCAAAACCATCACAAGCCCGCAGCCGAGGTGCGACACGGCGTATTCGACCGAACCGAGCTCATTCTCGGAGATTGTGTTTCCGGCAGTGCGGACGACGAAAAGATCACCCAATCCGCAGTCGAAAATCGCCTCAGGGATCACCCTCGAATCGGAGCAGCAGACTATCACCGCGAAGGGGTGCTGCCCCTCCGAAGCGGTCTTTTGGCGGATCCCGCGGCCGAAATCGCCCGACACTGAATTGTTCTCAACATAGCGGCGGTTGCCGTCGATAAGCCTTTGAAGCGCGTTCATATTATCACCCTTTCGGTTATATTATAGCAGACGGGGAGGGAGAAGTCAAGGTAGAGGATAGAGGGTAGATGTTAGAGGCGGAGAGGGTGCGGGGGCTGCGCTTTGGCGCGGGAAGGGGCGAAGCCCCGCGTTTGCGGAGCAAACGCGCCCCGGCTGTGCGAAGCACAGCCGGGGCGGGCGGACTTCACGTCCGCCCGTGGGCTTCGCCCCGCGCGGGATTCCGCAACAAGGCACGGGAGGCGACGAAGGCGAAGCCCTAAGCGCGCTGCCGCGTGCTTCCCGCCGCGTAACGAAATTATCCAAGTGCAATAAAAGTCGTTCTTTACGCTATTTTATAGGCCAGTGCAAACCACCACCCGCGGCGGACAACGCCCACTCCGTGGGCGTTGGGGCTTCGCCCCACGGCGGCTCTTCCATTCTTTGTAAATAGGCCCCGCCTTTGTGCCTCTACCTGTATGTGCTAATCGACACTTTGTCGCATTAAGTCAGCAAAGCAATGCGCCTGCGTGGCGAAGCCCCGGGCGTTCGCTTCGCGAACGCCGCCCGCGCACTTCGTGCGCGGGCCCGGCGGCAGCTCCGCTGCCGCCTCGGGGCTTCGCCCCTACTCCCCCCACCTCCCCCACCCCGGCCGAGGCGCCTCTATCCTCACCCCATTGAGATACCCCAGCGGCGAGCCCTTATCCTTGATATGAAACCCTATCCTATACGCGCAAAGGCACTGGCTTTTCACCCCGTAGCGCCTGTTTACCGCGTTTCGGTCGTACTTCCCGTCCCCCAAAAGCGGGCAGCCGATATACGCCATATGCACGCGTATCTGGTGCGTCCTTCCGGTCAGAAGGCTGACCTCGACGAGCGCAAGCTCCCCCGAAGCCTTCACTACCCGGTACTTCGTCACCGCCGTCCTCGAGTTCGGCGTCTTCTCTGCGCGGACGTATACCGTGTTTTCGCGCTCGTCCTTTTCAAGATAGGTCCTGATTGTCCCCTCACGCTCGCGGGGAACGCCCACCGTAAGGCATAAATAGGTCTTTTCGATCTCTCTTGCGCGGATTATCCTGTTCATCTCGCGAAGCGCCGCCGCGTTTTTCGCACAGAGCACCAGCCCCTCGGTGCCGCGGTCGATACGGTTACAGAGCGCGGGCGCGAAGCTCTGCTCCGAGCCGGGGTCATACTCCCCTTTTTCAGCAAGATACCCCTTGATCCGAAAAATCAGCGTGTCAGTCTCGCCGCCGTCGTCCTCGTGGACCACCAGCCCCGCAGGCTTGTACGCCGCGATGATATTTTCGTCCTCATAAACGGCTTTGACCTCGCCGAGACCCTTGTATTCGGGCTCGGGAGGCTTTTTTTCTTCCTCGAAATAGCTGTCGGGGATATACATTTTCACATGATCTCCCACGGCAAGTATCTGCGAGATCTCCGCCCGCTTGCCGTTCAGCTTTATATCCTTTTGGCGGATATACTTATAAAGCCCCGAACCGAGCCGAGGCACTGCTTTTTTTATAAACCTGTCGAGGCGCTGCCCCGCGTCGTTTTCTCCGATGACAAACTCGCGCATACGCTACTCCTCCGAAGAAATAAGCTCAAATATTTCCTCAATCCGCCGAATGTCCCCCAAAAGCTTAAGATAGCCGAAAACGCACTCCAGCCCCGTCGCGCGGCGGTAATCCGCCGTTGTCGAGTGCTTCGGCGGGGTGATGCCTCCGTGGTTCCTCCCCCGCTTATAGACCGCCTGCTCCTCGGGGGTGAGTCGGTCGAATATCCTCTCCGCGGCGGCCGACTGATACTCGCAGCATACCAGCTTCACCGCCTCGGTGTGCAGCCTGTTCGCGGGCATATTCGCCCTTTTCACGAGCGCCTCCCGCACCAGCTGCTCATACACCGCGTCGCCCAAAAACGCGAGGGTCGGCGCGGAATAATTTGCATTTATTTCCTTATCCGTCATTCAATTCTCCTAATTCCACGTCTCGACGGTGACCCGGACCTCCTGCTCCTCCGTGATCGCGTCTCTGACGTCGTTTTCCTGAACTATATCGCACCACACCCCGCCGAGCGACGGCATTCTCCCGAGCGGCGAATAATCCTTCACCGAACAGCCCGAAAGCGCCACCTCGCAGAGGTTTTCGGCGCTCTCCAAAAGCGAGATGTCCTCGACGTGGGTGAAGCGAAACGTCAGATATTCAAGCTTCGGGAACTCGTCTATCCCCTCGAGGCCGTTCAGCCCGCAGGAATCAAGCCCGAGATACTTTATCCCCTTGAGGTTTGCAAGCGGCTCCAAGCTTTTGAGCCTGTTCGCGCTCCAGATGTAAAGCGCCCGCAGATCGCTCATATTTTCTATCGCTTCGAGCGCGTCCGGCGTGGTCGGCCGAAGGCTTAAAAACGTCAGCCCCGCGACCTCCTTAAGCCCCGCCATATCCTCAAGCTTCGGGCAGTCGTGAACCTCAAGCTTTGTGAGCGCCTTAAGCTCCCCGAGCCCGTCAAACGAGGTTATGTCGGTAGCCCCCATGTTGAGTTCCGTCAGCTCGGGCAGCCCGAGTATCGGCGTAATGTCGCTGACCGGGTTCGAGCTTATCACGAGCTTCACAAGGCTTACGCACTCGCTAAGCGGCGACAGGTCGCTTATTCCGTTCCCGTGCAGGCACAAATAGCGTATATTCAGCCCCGCGAGCGGCGAAATGTCGGTGATATTCTGATTGCAGAGTATTATCAGCTCCAAATTCGGCATGTTTTTCAGGTCCTCAAGGCTCGAGATCTCTCCCCTGTCGGTGATCACCCTGTCGACCACCGTTATCGACTCGCCGTGAATTATCATATTTTCCCAGCCGCATTCGGTATCCGCGCCGACGAGCCGCAGCTCGGTCACTTTAAGCAGCTCGTCCTCGGTGACTTTTTCCCCCTCGCCCTTTCCGAGCGCCTTTCTGACGAGATCCCCCATCGCGGGGTCGGAAAATACATACTCCTCCCCCTGCGCGGTATCGGGTATTATCTCGTGAGAATAGGCAAGCCTCGGCATAACGCTCCCGAGCGCCAAGCAGCAGACCGCTAAAGCCGCGGTGCACACGGCCGCGACTGACTTTTTGAGCCGCTCTCCCCTGCCGGTAATGCTTCTAAGGGCATAAAGCAGCTCCGAGGCGTTTTTATATCTCTTGTCCGGCGAAAACTCGGTGCATTTTCTGATGATCCTGCCTAACTTTCCCCTAACCTTCCTTTCGCCGACCTTCACGCTCCCCGTCGTCAGCTCGTTTAATAGTATCCCGACCGCGTATACGTCCGACCTCTCGTCGGTCTGCGTATAGCCGAACTGCTCGGGCGGCGCGGTAAGCGGCGTCCCGAGGACGGTGGTGTCCCTGCCGGATATGTTGTTGTGCTCCCTCGATATTCCGAAATCGAGCACCCAAATCTCCCCGGATCGGCTTATCATCACGTTTTCGGTCTTGATGTCGCGGTGGATCACCGGCGGTTCTGCGCCGTGGAGCCTCGAAAGCACCCGGCAGACCTTCTCGCCGATAGCGGCCGCCTGCGCCTCGCCGACGGTGCCCTTACGCTTTATCATCTCGGCGAGGGTCTCCCCCTCGATATATTCGAGCATCAAAAAAGCGCCGTCCCGATCCTCAAAACAGCCGTAAACAGCGGGGACGCCGACGCCCCGGAATTTTGTGAGCATCGCCGCCTCGTTCTGTATTGCAGAGCTCTCGCCCCGTTTTATAAAGACCTTGCGGCCGCAGACCCTGTCGTACACGACCGAGCAGGGGCAGTCGCCGTCCCTGAGCGTGCCTAAAAGCTTATACTCCCCTATCTCGGACAAAAGCTTCGGCAGCGTATTCGTTTTCTCCATTTTATATTATCGGCTCAAGGCCGCTTTGGCGCAAAAGCTCGTCCGTCTTTTCAACGCCGAGATTTCTTATTATCGCGGAAATTAGGACCGCGTCCCGCTTTTTCCGGGGATAGAGTATACCCCGATCGCTTAAAGTTAAAAGCCTCTGCGTGGTGGTAAGGTCGCAGCCCATCGAAAGCGCGAGGCGCAGAACTATATCTCTTGACGGGACCCTTATCCCGGAAATTATCTGATACCCGAACGAGCGGCTTATGAGCGCGTCCTCGCTCATCTCGGCGCAGTCCTTCCCCTTTTTGCGCATAATTTCCTTCACAAGAGAAGTGAGCTCCGGCTCGGGCTCGTCCTTACAGGCGGTCTCCCAATCGTTGGCGGGGTCGCGGGATTGCCGAAGGAGCATAAAAAGCTTCTCGGTAGTCATTATAAAACACCTCCGGTGCAAAATAACGTTTTAACATAAAATGTATTTAGTAGATTATATCATTTTTTTGCACAGTTGTCAACAAAATATTTCGATTTTCGGTCGATTAGGGGTATTTTCGGTAGTATTCCCAATAATGTACCCCCCCCCGCAAAATTTTAGAAGAATTTTTCAAAAACCACTTGACATGTTCATACTATTTCGTAATACTTCAAGCGGTTTTTGAGCCGCTGTTCCTTGTGGCGCCCGGCGTATGCCGGGCTTCCTTTTTCTCAATCTCCGCTTGGAGCTGGTCGATTGTTTTTGCCATTTTGCATGACCTCCTTTTTGATTTTTGGATAAAAAAAGACCGCTGGCTTTTTCACCGGGGAGCCGGTGTGTCAACGGTCAATCTTTCGGTATTCAGTTGTTGTGTTCAGTTCGACAAACGGGAAATGGTCAGCTTTCTACAAACACCATATCTCCTTCATGGTATATATCAATAAAGCATTCATGGTGTTCACGGTTGGATAAGAGATACCCGCTGAATTTCGTTGTGTTATATCCATAAGATTCATCCATAACGGAAAAACCGAAAGGAGCGGATTTTGAGATAAAGTCCTTCAAAAACATTTTTTCACCTGTAAAGATACCTTCATTTCCTGTTACGCCCAATAGATAAACGAAACTGAAATCCCACCGAACATTATGGAACTCCACATACCCATCTACTTGCGAAAATGGTGGAATAGTCTTGACCATGCCTGATTGTGTTCTCATTACAATATCGTTCCCGTTTACTTCAAAAGCGATTACATTCATATCATGTAAGCTGTATGCGGGATTGATATTTTCGCGAATGGTTCTTTTCATTTCAGTTTAACTCCTTTGTCAAATGCGGATTTACTTATTTCTTTTTAGCAAACTTGTCAATGACATTATCCACCCAAAAAGTAATAAAGAAATCAGCAATCTCCGCAAACAGATTAACAATGAAATCAATCATGTAAGTTTCCTCCATGCTCCGATTTGTTTACTTCCTAAAAATTCAAATTTTTAGTTTCCAAACTTGCTGGCGACAAACGGTTTGTCAAAACCGTTTGCGGACGGCAAGTACACAGGAGATAGCCGCTTTAGCGGCGCAAGGGGGTGTAGATCTCGGCTGTTGCCTCGGTCGGCGCTTTTATCCCTCATACGGCGCGTAGGAGGCCATAATTTTGAGCGCAGTGTGAACGCCGTCGACCGCGGCGGACATTATTCCCCCGGCGTAGCCCGCGCCCTCGCCGCAGGGGTAGAGGTTGTCGATCCCGATGGCCGTCCCGCCGCCGTTTCTCGGTATCCTCACCGGAGAGGAGGTCCTTGTCTCGGGTGCGGTCAGGACTGCGCCCGGGTCCTTATAGCAGCTCATACGACGCGAAAAGACCGACAGCCCCTCGCGCATTGACTCGATCACGAACCCCGGGAGAACGTCCGCAAGGTCGGCCTTTATCACCCCGGGGCGGTAGGTCGGGCTGACCGAGGGTTTGGATACGCCTTCCAAAAACTCGCCCACCGTCTCGGACGGCGCGAAATAGCTGCCGCTTAACCGATACGCCCTGCGCTCTATGCTTCTTGCGAAGTCGACCCCGCCCAGCACCCCGCTCGGGAAGTCGTTTTTGTCGACCGAGACGACCAGCGCCGCGTTCGCGTTTTCGCCGTCGCGAAGATAGCGGCTCATGCCGTTGGTGACCACTCCCCCGCGCTCGCTTGAAGCCGCGACCACCTCGCCGCCGGGGCACATGCAGAACGTATAGACCGCCCTGCCGTTTTTTAAGCGCTCCGAGAGGCGGTATTCGCCCTTCGGCAGCCCGAGCTCGCGGCTGTCCGCGCCGTAGAGCGAAAAGTCGACGTCGGTTTGCTTATGCTCTATCCTTGAGCCGACCGAAAAGGGCTTCGGCTCCATCACAACACCGGAACCTAGGAGCATTTCAAAGGTGTCCCTTGCCGAATGTCCGAAGGCCAAAACAAGCGAGGCGGTGCTTATATCCTCACCCAACGCATGAGCGCTCATCACCCGGCCGGAGCGCAGGGAAATCCCGTCGAGGCGGCTTAAAAAGCGTATCTCCCCGCCGAGGGAGATTATCCTGCCGCGAATATTTTTTACGACCTCGCGGAGCCTGTCGGTGCCGATGTGCGGGTTTGAGGTGTAAATTATCTCCTCCGGCGCGCCCATCTCCCGAAGGCGCTTTAGGACGTACCGGCAGAGGGGGTCGTTTATTCTGGTCGTGAGCTTGCCGTCCGAAAAGGTGCCCGCGCCGCCTTCGCCGAACTGAACGTTGGTCTCGGGGTCTAATTCTCCCCCGGAAAAGAAGCTCTCGACCGCTTTCACCCGCTCCCCGACCTCTGCCCCGCGCTCCAAAACTATCGGCTTATAGCCGTTTTCGGCGAGCATCAGTGCGCAGAACATTCCCGCAGGGCCGAAGCCCGCGATGACGGTTCTTCCGTCCCGCTTTTTGTCGGATATCGCTATTTCGGGCTGCGGCTCAATAAAGCTGCGGCAGTCGGGGCGTTTGCAGAGCGCCTCCTCGCGGGGCTTGTCCTTAAGCTCCAAAAGCACCGAGGAGGTGATCTTTATGTCGTTTTTGTGCCTCGCGTCGACCGATTTTTTATATATGCCGAGGCTCGCGACCTCGCGCCTGTTAAGCCCGAGGGTCCTGAGCGCCTTTTGAAGTATTTCGCCGTCCGAGACCCCAGCCTTACAGACTATCCCGCTCGCCAATACCGCCATTTTATCACCTCTCATAGTTAAGGGGCGAAACTGTCGCCCCTTTTTTCTTATTCCTCAGTCTGCGCGTCGGTCTGCTCGGCGGGAGTTATTCTCACGAACGCCTGATACGAGCCTATCGCCCACACGTTCGAGTACCCCGGGGCGTAGATCGAAAGGTTCATTAACCTCTCCTGCCCCGCCGCAAGATCCTCAAGATTATAGTCGATAAGATCAATTTCCGCGACGAAGTTAAGCGGGTCGATGGCATCCAGAACCTCCTCGGGTCCCACGACCGTGACCGAAATTCGGTTAGTCTCGACCGTGACCTTATAGTCGCTCGAGCCGTTTATCGCGAATATCTGCGAGTTCGTGAGGGTCAGGTTCTTTTCGGCATAGCCCTCGAGGTCGAAGTTGACAGATACCTTGTCTATGCCGGAGATGTTTTCGTAGTAGCTGTTCAAGGGTATCCAGAAGGTCTGGACCGTTCCGGGGCGGATATTTCTCACGTCGACATAGCCGAGGCCGATATTGTCGATGCGGTCTATCCCGGCGTTCTGGCTTCGGACGAGAATGGAATCCTCCGAGAGGGTGTAGGGTATCGAGGAAACGTCGACGTTGTCCGAGTAGGTGGTTATCGTGATGTCGAGCGGGAGCCGCTTCGTGAGGTATACCGGTATGTATACGCCGAAGGAGTCCTCCTCGGCGGAGACCTTCGGGTTTTCAAAGACCGCGTTGTTGCTGTAGAGCTTGAAGCTCGGGGTGGAGATGTTCGCCGACTCGGACAGCGTTCTTCCGCTGTCGAAGGAGATGACGCAGGAGGTCACCTGGTCGATATAGTCCTGCGGGCCGGAAATGACTATCTCGGAGGGGGTAATCTCGACCTCCTCCTCATCAATTACATATCCCGGCGCGGCGGAAATGTTGCTGAGGTCCAAGGTCAGGGTGCCGTCGGCGACAGAAAGAGTTCTCTTGTCATAGCGGTCAAATTCGATATGCACCGTCCTCTGCGGGCCTATCTCGATGTTGTCGAGCTGGTCGCCGTTCACGCTCGTGACGACGAGGGGGATATCGTATGTCCCGGAGGTTCTTACGTTATTGAGGTCGAGCGTGACCTTGATGTCGTCGGCGGTATAGTTGCCGACGCTGTCGCGCTGGCCGACGAAGGAGACGTTCACGGCGGAGATGTCGTTATCGACCACCGAGAGCCCCAAAAGGTCGGCGTATGTACCCTCGAGGGAGAAATCTATCGGGACGTCGCGAAGGGTCACCGAAAGGTCGGAAAAGGCGGTCAGAGAAAGCACCAGCCACGCGGCTATCGCGACCAGAACAGAGGCGATAAGGGTCAGGAGATTATCCCTGCGGGCTTTGTTTTTAGTTCTTTTTTCTGCCATTGATAAGCTCCTTTCCGTATTTGAATATCCCGGAAATGTTCACCTCGCGGGCGTTTTCGTGAATTATCTTGGTGCGAAGATACTCGACAAGGCGCTCCTTGGAGTAGCCCCTCGTGAGGTCGCCGTTTTCGGCTATCGAGATGGTGCCGGTCTCCTCGGAAACGACGATTATTATCGCGTCGGAGTTTTCGCTCATGCCTATGGCGGCGCGGTGGCGCGAGCCGAGCTGCTTATTTATCCGCTCCTCCTTCTGGGGGGTGGGCAAAAAGCACCCCGCGGCGTAGATCATCGCGTCGCGAATGATGACAGCGCCGTCGTGGAGCGGGGTCTTCGGGAAGAATATGGTGCCGAAGGTCTGGACCGAGGGTATGCAGTCCATGACGGTGCCGGTCTCGACCTGCTCGCCAAGGCGTATGGATCGCTCGATGACTATTAAGGCGCCGGTCGCGGTCTCGGACAGCTGGCTTGCGGCCTCGCCGATGACCTCTATCGCGTTCTCCCAGCGCTGGGTGATCTCCTCGTCCCTGCCGCCCGAGTTGAACACCGTCTTTACGTTAGTTCGGCCGACCTTTTCGAGCACGCGCCGAAGCTCGGGCTGGAAGACGACCACGATGGCGATCAAGCCGACCTGGAAGAAGTTGCCGAACAGGAAGGTCATGACCTTCAGCTTTAAGGCGGCGGAAACGCCGTATACAAGGAGCAGTATCACGATGCCGGTGATGAGCTGCTGCGCCTTCGTCTCGCGGATTATCTTAAGACCCTTATAGATGATATAGGTCATCAAGAGCATATCTATAACGTCGACAAGGCGAACCGAGGAAACGACGCTCAAAAGCCTTTCCAAAAGGCCGCTGATATAATCAAGCGCTATCTGATAATAATCCTGCACCTGCAACACCACCCGAAAGTCAATAATTTGGGGCGAAGCCGCTCCCGAAAAAAGAACACTCCGTCAATTATTTATATAATAGCAGATATTGCAGAAAATTTCAATAGCTTAACGCGGCGTTTTGCAAATTTTTTTCAGAACGCTCAAAAGTGCCGCTGCGTCCTTTGATGAGCTGAACACCGACGGCGAGAACCGAACCGTGCCGTCGGGGAAGGTGCCGAGGGTCTTGTGGGCGAGCGGCGCGCACTGAAGCCCTCCCCGAAGCGCAAAGCCTTCGTCGGAAAGTTTGCGCGCCAGTTCCTCCGAACTTAGGCCGCGGAGGTTGAATGAGAGTATCGGCGCGAAGCGTTCGCCCTCGCGGTAAATGTCGAACCCGCCGAGGCTCTTTAAGCCGTCCTCCAAAACGGCGCAGAGCTCGGCCTCGTGGGAATATATGTTTTTTATCCCGTATTTTCTTACAAAATCAAGCCCCGCGCCGAGACCGGCTATCCCCGCGGTGTTTAAGGTGCCGCTCTCGAGGCGCTCGGGCAGGAAATCGGTCTGCGAGAGCTCGCCCGAGGTCGCGCCGGTGCCGCCCTCGATGATGGTGTCAAGCTCATATTTTCCGTCCGAGATCAAAAGCCCGGTGCCGCTCGGCCCGTAAAGCCCCTTGTGCCCCGCCGTGCACAGAATGTTTATCCCATCCGAAAGGCTTATAGGCAGGGTCCCGCAGACCTGAGCGCCGTCGACGATGAGGCAGATGCCGTTTTTTCGGCAGAGATCGGCTATATCCGCTATCGGCAGAAGCCTTCCGGTGACGTTTGATGCGGCGGTGACTACGGCGCAGCAAACCCCGGGGCGGAGAAGCTCCTTAAAATTCGACAGCGTCGCTCCGTCGGTGCTCTCTACCGCCGCGACCTCGACCCGCACTCCCCTCTTGCTTAAGGCGTAGACAGGGCGGGCGACGGCGTTATGCTCGAGCGAGGAGATGACGACGGTATCGCCCGGGGAAACGACCCCCTTTATCGCGAGATTCAGGGCGTAGGTGCAGTTTTGAGTGAAGCAGACGTTTTCGGGCTCGGCCGAGAACATCTCCCCCGCCTTTTTTCTGACGTCATAGACCGCTTTTGCGGCGCTAAGGGCATAGCTGTGCCCTCCCCTGCCCGGGTTGCCGCCTGTTTTTTCGAGGGCGGTCTTTACGGCCTCGACTACCGACGGGGGCTTCGGGTATGTCGTCGCAGCGTTGTCAAAATATACCTGCCTCATCTTTCCACCGTTTTCCTCTCGCGGCATGATATCCCCCTGCCCTCCAAAAGCCGGCAGACCACCGCCGGGTCGTCCTTTATCCTTATCTGGTAGCCGCAGCCGTTCCGCGAACCCTTTTCCTGCCGCTCTATCTCGCAGTAAAACCCCGCGCCGTTTAAAACGCTCTTGGCCTTCATCGCATATGTCACCGACGAGACCGTGATAAGAGTATATGTCAATTCAAGCACTCCCTTAAAAATTATTTCCCGCGCAATAATATCTTGCTGTGATATTTTATGCCGGTGAGAGCACATAAGTTACTCCGGCGGTATTGACTTAAATGAAAAAATAGTATAAAATAGTAAAAAAGCTTGGAGGTTACATTATGAAGATCGAAAAACGCTACACTATCGCCGAAGATTCCTCGGCGCAGTTCAACAACCACGTTGATTTTTGCGTCGGCACGGGAAGAATGGGGCTCGCGCTCCAAAAGGAATACCAGGACCAGCTTGAGCTCGTGCAGAAATACATCGGATTCAAGCACATTCGCGGGCACGGGCTGTTCCACGACGACATGGCCATATATCAGGAGAACCGCGAAAAATTCTGGGACCCCGAAAGCCCTGTGCATCGGGAGTACAACTTTACCTACCTTGATCTTGTGATGGACGCTTACAGACGGGTCGGGCTGAGGCCGTTTCTGGAGCTCGGGTTCATGCCGAAAAAGCTCGCAAAGTCCGAAAACAGGGTGTTTTACTGGCAGGGGCACACCTCTCCCCCGAAGGACTATGAGCTGTGGAAGGACCTGATCAAGGCGACGCTTGGGCACCTTATGGAGCGCTACGGGGCGGACGAGGTCGTGACATGGCCGGTCGAGGTCTGGAACGAGCCTAACCTGCCCGGATTCTGGGAAAACGCCGATATGAAGGAGTATTTCAGGCTTTTCGACGAGAGCTTCGAGGCAGTCAAGTCGGTCGATCAGCGGTTTAAGGTCGGCGGGCCGGCGATATGCGGCGTGAACGACCCGGTGTGGATAGACGGCTTCTTGGCGCACTGCCGCGAGAAGGGAATAAAGCCGGATTTCATCACCCGGCACCACTACACCACCGAGCAGCCCGACCGGCAGGGGCACTATGTCTATCAGGAGCTCATGGACCCCGAGGAGGGGTTTGAGAATCTGAAATCGACCCGCGACATCATCGACGGATACCCGGAATTTAGGGGGCTCGACATTCACCTCACCGAATTTTCGACCTCGTACAGCCCCGACAACCCGATACACGACACCAACCAGAACGCCGCGTTTTTAGCTCACCAGCTTTCGAGGCTCGGGGACGTGAACGAGAGTTATTCCTACTGGACCTTCGGGGACATCTTCGAGGAGAACGGGGTGCCGTTCGCGCCGTTCTACGGAGGGTTCGGGCTCGTCGCGAACGGGTGCATCCCGAAGCCGACATTCTGGACTTTCGTGTTCTTCAAGCAGCTCGGTGAGCGGGAGTGCGTTCTCAAGACAGATGAGTGTGTGGTGGTAAAGACGGAGAACGGCTACCGCGGGGTGGTGTGGAACTCGCAGAGAGACCGTAAAGGCGTTTCACTTGACGTGACGGTGACGCTGCCCGCCGAGGGAGAGTATTGCCTTCTGACAGAAACGGTCGACGAAAAGACCTGCAACCCGCTGAAAATTTGGCACGATCTCGGAGAGCCGAGGAGCCTTAAACCCGCGCAGAAGGCCATTTTGCGGGAGGCAGCGAAGCCGCTCGCCGAGACGGAAAGGATAACCGCCGGCGGGACTGCCGAGATTAGGTTTGAGCTTGACGAATTTGCCGTAAAGTACTTTGACTTGTCACTCGCTCCACTTACCCCAGACCGCGGATTCGATTATGACCGCGCGGTGAGAAACAAATGAGCGGGGCGGAGGTATCCTCAAAAAAGGAAAAACTGTTAAAAATTTTAAGGGCTGACAGCCCGAGAGCCATCGCCGAGAACGTTCCCGACAGCGCCGCAGAGTTTTTGCTCGCGGCGCCCGGAGCGGTCTTTATCCTCGCGACGGCGGCGGAGCTTCTGAAGTGCCTGTTTTACTACAACGCGTTCAGCCTCGACATCGTGTGGATCAACTACGCGGCGGCGGTGCTGGGGGCGTTGGGCGCGGCGCTTTGCTTTGTGAAGCTGCGCTATAAGGGGCCCGGGGTGATGTCGGCGTTTAACATGACGGCGGCGTTTTTCGGAGTTATGACGGTTTGGATGCTCCTCTCGACCGCCGTGAACGGGCTTACATACGAGGCGAAATACGGCGACGGCTACCGCTGCGAAAGCTTAATGAGCTTTATAATTTACCTTTGGATATACTGGTTCGTGAGCTCGCTTTTAAGCAGCGATGCCGCGAAAAAGCGGCTGATTGACCTGTTTTTGAGCGTTTCGGCGATAATGTCGGCGTTGGTGATAATTCACGTCGTCGCGGCGAGGCTGAGGATCTATCGTGTGTCGTTTTTCACCTCGGAGCTTAACTCGGCCGGCGGGGTCGTGGGGGTGTTTTTGCAGATCAACCACTACGGCTATCACCTTGTTATCGCGGGAATGCTCGCGGCGGCGATGTATTTCGGGGCGGAGAAGCTCTCCCGAAAAATACTTTATTTGCTTAGCTTTTCGTTGACCGTCGCGGTGCTAATCTTAAACAACACCTTCGGCGCGTATCTTGCGTCCTTCGCGGGGCTCTGCTTCATGATAGGCTTCGCGGCGCTGCGCTCGAAAAAATTTGAGGCGAAAAGCCTTGTGCCGCTCGCGCTCTTTATCGCGATCACCCTTATTATGAGCGTTTGGCTCGACACCGTCATCACGAATATCGCGACATTTTTCGGAGACGTGCAGAAGGTGTCGTCGGACCTCAGCGGCAGGGCGCCCGAAGGCTCGGCGGACGGGGCGGGGACGAGCAGGTGGCGGCTTTGGACCTCAACCGCTAAGATGATCTCGGAGAGGCCGATCTTGGGCTGGGGAGTCGAGGGGATCGGCGAGCGGCTGACGGCGGAGGCGTACAGCGACCGACCGCACAA
Organism: uncultured Clostridia bacterium; assembly: GCA_947624745.1. Classification (GTDB taxonomy): domain Bacteria; phylum Bacillota; class Clostridia; order Oscillospirales; family Ruminococcaceae; genus Faeciplasma. The sequence continues at coordinate 26,297 of CANQLR010000025.1, forward strand.
CGAGCTTTTGGAGTATTCGGCGTTCTTCGGCATGCCGGCGGCGGTCTGCTATCTCGGCGGGGTCGTGGCGGTGTTCTGGCGCGCATTCAGGCGGAGGAGGGAGCTCTCGCCCTGCGCGTTTGCGGCGCTCACGGCGGCGGTCGGGTACTTCGTTTCGTCGATGTTCGGGAATACGATGTATTATACGGCGCCGATGTTCTTTGTGATGTTGGGGCTGGCGGAGGGCAGAGGGGGAAAATAAGGGTGGAGGAGCGCCGGGAGGCGCTTTTTTTATGGGGGTTAAAAAAGGTGGATGCTGCGATCGTAGCATCCACTGTCAGCGCAGCAGGTTTTCTGCTGCTTAGCTATGGCTTTTTGTTTGCCTCGCTCGTCGCTCGGCAAATGAGGAATTGATCTCCGGCTCTGTGCGCAACCGTCTACCTTTGATGTAACCCCGGCTTTTTCTTTGCCTCGCTCGTCGCTCGGCAAACGGGGAGACCCCTTACGGTGGTCTCCCCACGAAAAAACTGTCCACAGGACAGATTTTTTCTCCCCGTCCTGCGTTCGCTGACGCATAGGGGGAGTTTCGCCCGTTGCGACGGGCGACGAGGGGCGCCGCCCCTCGACCCTGCGGCCTTTTGAGGAAAGGCCGGCGAAACCTTTTCGGTTTGTCTCTCTAAAGTTGTGCGTTGCTTCTATCCTCTATCTTCTATCTTCTATCCTCTATCCCCTACCGGCAGCGTCATCTGGTCCGGGTCGGGGACGTCCTTGGCGAAGGGGCCGGCGGCGGGGAGGGTCTTGGTGCGGTACTTCGAGAGCTCGGCGGCCTTTTGTTCGTCGATGACATACGCGCTGTCGACTTCTGCGCCGGCCTTGAGGGTCATGACCTGAACGCCCTGGGTGTCCCTCGTCGACTTCGGGAGTATCATCGCGGTGTTAAAGATTATCATTCTGCCGTTCGTCGAGCGTATCATCACCTCGCTGCCCTCGCCGATATCGAGTATCGCGGCGAGCTCCGATTTATCGCTGTAGGCCTTTAAAAGCACCTTTCGGTTGGTGACCGTCTCGTAGGAGCTAAGCGGGACCTTTGCGGCCTTGCCGTTTTTGAAGACAAACAGAAGACAGCCCGAATAGTCGGTCGTGGAGGCCATGAAGCGGACCGTCTCGCCCTCCTCAAACTTAAGCGCGACGGGGATATAATCGCCCAGAACGCTCGCCTTGGAGTCTGCAAACTGCGACGCCTTGGCCTTATAGCACTTTTGGGTGTTAGTGAAGAACAGAAGCTCGGCGCGGTTGGACGAATCCTTTTCCGAGATGATGAAGTCGTTTTCCTTTAGCTTCTGCTCGCCCGACATGCGAAGGCTCTGGGGGGTGATCTTCTTGAAATAGCCCTCCTTCGTCATGATCAGGCGGCAGGGATAGTCGGCGACCTCCGGCTCGGCGCTTACCTCCGGCTCGTCGTAGGTGTAAATGATCATCGTCTTTCTCGGCTGGCCGAACTTGTCCGCCACGCGCTTAAGCTCGTCGATTATTATGAGCTTTATCTTTCTCTCGCTGCCGAGGGTGTCCTTAAGGCCGTCGATCTCCTCCTGCAGGTCGTTCACGTCCTTTAAGCGGTTCAGGATGTACTCGCGGTTAAGGTGCCGAAGCTTGATCTCGGCGACGTATTCTGCCTGCGTCTCGTCGATGGAGAAGCCTATCATGAGGTTCGGGACGACGTCGGCCTCCTCCTCGGTCTCGCGGACTATCTTTATCGCCTTGTCGATGTCAAGAAGTATCTTTTCGAGGCCCAAAAGCAGGTGGAGCTGGTCGGTCTTTTTCTTTAGGTCGAACTCGACCCGGCGCTTTACGCAGCCGACGCGGAATTTCACCCACTCGCGGATAATGTCGGTGACTCCCAGCACCTTCGGGTAGCCGTTCACCAATATATTGAAGTTTGCCGAGAAGCTGTCCTGAAGCGGGGTGAGCTTATAGAGCTTTCGCATGAGCTCGTCCGGGTCTACTCCCCGCTTGAGATCGATCGCGATCTTAAGGCCGCTCAGGTCGGTCTCGTCGCGGATATAGGCGACCTCTTTTAAGCCGTTTTTCGCAAGGTCTATCACCTTTTCAATTATCGCTTCGACCGTCGTCGTCGGGGGTATCTCGGTTATCTCAATGCAGTTTGCGGACTTGTCGTAGGTATATTTCGCCCTTATCTTCACCGAGCCCCTGCCGGTGTTGAATATCTGCCGAAGCTTCTCCTCGTCCCAGAGCATATAGCCGCCGCCGGGGAAGTCGGGACCCTTCATTATCTGCATGACGTCGAAGTCGGGGTCGCGCATGAGGGAGATAGTCGCCTCGCAGAGCTCCCGAAGATTAAAGGGGCAGACCGCGCTCGCCATCGAAACGCCGATGCCGACGTTGGAGTTCACCAAAATCGACGGGAACGTCACCGGAAGAAGCTCCGGCTCCTGCATGGTGTTGTCATAGTTCGGGACGAAGTTTACGGTGTTCTTGTCGATGTCCGAGAAAAGCTCGCTGCAAATCGGTTCGAGCTTTGCCTCGGTATAACGCGAGGCGGCGTACTGCATATCGCTCGAATACGCCTTGCCGAAGTTTCCCTTCGAGTCGATGTAGGGGTGCAAAAGGGCTTCGTTGCCGCGGGCGAGGCGGACCATAGTCTCATAGATGGCCTGATCGCCGTGGGGATTTAATTTCATCGTCTGGCCGACGATATTTGCGGATTTAGTCCTCGGCCCGGTAAGAAGCCCCATCTTATACATGGTGTAAAGGAGCTTTCTGTGCGAGGGCTTGAAGCCGTCTATCTCGGGGAAGGCGCGCGAAACTATTACCGACATGGCGTAGGGCATATAGTTTTTTTCGAGCGTTATCGTGATGGGCTCGTCGACGACGGTGCCGGCGCCCTGGATATAGGCCTGTTGGTGGCGCTCCGAGAGCTTCGGCTGCTTGGGTTCTTTGTCTTTTGATTTTTTTGCCATATTTATCCTCTTTCCGAATTATTTGTGTGGGCGCGTAAGGGTGAGGGCGAGCCGTCTGCGGAGCGCGCCCCGAAGGGGTTGTGCGAGCAGGTGGCGAGCCCGGGGTCAGGATATATCAGCAAGCTCGAGATAATCGTGCCCGTTGTTGTTTATGAATTCCTTTCGCGCGGACAGGTTGTCGCCCAAAAGCATCTCGAACATGAACTTCGTGTGCTCGGCCTCGTCGGGGCCGACCTTTATGAGCCGCCTCGTCTCGGGGTTCATGGTCGTAAGGCTCATCATGTCCGGCTCGTTCTCGCCGAGACCCTTCGAACGCTGTATGGTGAACTTCTGCGAGCCTATCTGCTTCATGATGTCGGCGCGCTCCGCCTCGTCATAGGCGAAATAGGTGCGGTCCTTGGTGTTTATCTCGTAAAGCGGCGACTCCGCGATGTAAACATACCCCTTTTCGATGAGCGTCGGCGCGAGGGTGTATAGCATCGTGAGTATCAGCGTTCTTATCTGGAAGCCGTCGTAGTCGGCATCGGTGCAGATGACTATCTTCGACCACCGAAGATTATTCAGGTTAAAGCTCGAAAGGTCCTTGTTCTTGGAGGATTTTACCTCTACCCCGCAGCCGAGAACCTTCATCAAATCCGTTATAATCTCGCTCTCGAAAATTTTGTTGTAGCTCGCTTTCAGGCAGTTTAAGATCTTCCCGCGGACGGGTATAACTGCCTGAAACTCGGCGTTTCGGGCAAGCTTGACAGAACCTAAAGCCGAGTCGCCCTCGACGATATAGAGCTCGCGGCGGTCGGTGTCCTTCGAGCGGCAGTCGACGAATTTTTTCACCATGTTCGCCATGTCGAGCTTTTCGGCGAACATCTTTTTCTGGGATATCCTCGTCTTTTCGGCGCTCTCGCGGCTGCGCTTGTTGATGAGGACCTGGTCGCATATCTTCGCGGCGTCCTCCGGCTTCTCGATGAAGTAAACCTCCAGCTGGTGCTTCAGAAAGTCGACCCCGGCGTCGTAGATGAACTTGTTGTTTATCGCCTTTTTGGTCTGGTTCTCATAGGAAGCCTGCGTCGAAAAGCTCGACGAGACCATCACAAGGCAGTCCTCGATGTCCTGATAGAGTATCTTCGATTCGTTTTTGAGGTACTTGCCGTTGTTTTTCATGTAGCTGTCGATATAGCTCGTGAAGGCCTGCCTTACCGCCTTTTCGGTCGAGCCTCCGTATTCAAGAAAGCTCGAATTGTGGAAGTATTCCGCAAGCTTCACGGTCTTAGAAAACGCGAAGGCGAAGTTGTATTTCACCTTGTACTCGTTCATATCCTCGCGGTCCTTGCCCTTTCGGTCTGCGGTCCAGAGCTGAGGTGCGGTCATATAGTCGAGCCCGACGATCTCGTTCACATAGTCAAGTATCCCGTTTTCATAGAGGTACTCGAAGCTCTCGAAATTGCCGTCGTCGTCCTGATAGCGGAGGATAAACTGTATCCCCGGGTTGACTATCGACTGCTTCTTGAGCATATCGGTAAAATATTCCTTCTCGATGGTGATGTCGGTGAAGACCTCTAAATCGGGCAGCCAGCGCGTTTTCGTGCCGGTCTGGCGGCGCTTGGTCTCCTCCTTTTTAAGTCCGCCGATATTCTCGCCCTTTTCAAAGTGAAGATCGTACCTGAACCCGTCGCGGTATACCTCGACGTCCATATACTTCGAGGCATACTGGGTGGCGCAGGCGCCGAGGCCGTTCAGTCCGAGCGAATATTCATAGCTCGAATCGCCCTTGGCGTTGTCGTATTTTCCGCCGGCGTAGAGCTCGCAGTAGACAAGCTCCCAGTTATAGCGGTTCTCGACCTTGTTGAAGTCGACCGGGCAGCCGCGGCCCTGATCCTCGACCTCGATGGAATTGTCGCTGTAGCGGGTCACGGTGATCTTCTTGCCGTAGCCCTGGTGCGCCTCGTCGACCGAGTTGGAGATGATCTCGAACACCGAGTGCTTGCAGCCGTCGAGCCCGTCCGACCCGAAAATGACCGCAGGGCGCTTTCTCACCCTGTCCGCGCCCTTCAGCGAGCGTATGGCTTCGTTGCCGTATTCTTTCTTAGCAGGCATCTCAAAACCCCCGTTAAAATTTTTTGCGAACGCAATATATAGTTATTATAGCACAGATTTTTACTAAATGCAAGAGCAAATAGAGGACGGAGGGCAGAAGACAGAGGGCAGAAAGGGGTTGCTGCGATTTTCCTCAAAAAGCCATAGGTTTCCAAAGGGCAGCGTACTTTGGCCGCAAAACAATTTGCTCTCTGTCATCATACTGTCCCCTCGCGAGTGCCCATTCCCCATACATTATTTGCAACATTAAAATTTGTCGCCGAAGATGACACCTTAGTAATTCTGCCTTCTGATTTCTTACTTCTGTCTTCTTAATTTGGTCTTCCCCTTTTCCCTCTTGCATTTTATCCGAAAATATGTTATAATGGTATCAGGAGAATTTTAGTCCGAAAGGAGATACGTTTATGAAGCTGATTTTTGCCGTTATTAACGACGACGACGTGCGCGGGGTGACCGACGCGCTGACCGAAAGCGAGGTGCAGGCGACCCGCCTAAGCTCCACCGGAAGCTTCCTGAAGGCCGGAAACACCACCCTTCTCATCTGCCTCGACGACGACAAGGTCGGGGAGGTCATCGAGCTCATACGCTCGCACTGCAAAAAGCGCAAGCAGCTTTTGCCCTCCTCTCACATCGGCGGGGCCTTCTCGACATATCCCGTCGAGATCACCGTCGGCGGCGCCACCGTTTTTGTGACCGACGTCGAAAGGTTTGAAAAATTCTGATGACCCTCTACGGAAAAAGCGCGATCACCGAGCTCATATGCTCAATGATCTGCCGGGGACGCCTCCCCCATGCCTTTATGATAATCGGCGAGAGCGGAGTCGGCAAAAAAACGCTCTGCCGCCATATCGCGAAGCAGATACTCTGCGAAAAGGGGACGGGCGTTCCGTGCGGGGAGTGTTTGGCGTGCAAAAAGACGGAAAAGGGCATTCATCCCGATTTTATTGAGAAAACGCCGGGCGGGAAAAACGGCAACTACCTCTCGGACGAGCTGCGAAGCATAGTTTCGGACGCGCAGATCGCCCCGAACGAGAGCGAAAAGAAGATATATTTTCTTCCCGACATCGACCGCTCGCTGCCCGAGGCGCAGAATATGCTCCTTAAGGTCCTCGAGGAGCCGCCGCCGCACGTCATGTTTCTGATGACCGCCTGCTCGCGGGAAAAAATTCTGCCGACCGTTATGTCGAGGGTGATCGCCCCGGGTCTTTGTGAGATGACCGAGGAGGAGTGCCGCTCGGCGCTCAAAGAAAAATTCGGAGAAAACGGCCGGGAGGAGCTCATCGAGAGGGCGATATCGGTTTACGGCGGGAACGTCGGAAAGTGCATACAGTACGTCGAAAACGAGGGGCAGAGCGCGGTGCTCACGGCGCTTAACGGGCTTCTTAAGGCGATGAGCGAGCGGGACGAGTTCATGATGGCCGCGGCGCTCAGCTCACTTGATCTGCCGAACGGCAGGGGGGATATTTTAGAGCTTCTGGCCTCGTTCAAGACCGTTTTGCGGGACGTCGCGGCGCAAAAGCTTGACGCTCCGCTTTGCTCGGAAAACAGGGCAGCTGCGGCAAAGCTCTCGAAAAACATTCGCCGCGCGGCCGTAGATAGAATGTATCAGGCGGTGAGCGTCGCCGAAAAAAGGATAAACGGCAACGCGGCCGTCGGGCTGTGCCTTAGCGACCTGTGCGGCAGGCTCGCCAAGGAACTGTAAAGGAAAGGAAAATAAGTTATGACCGAGATCATCGGAGTGCGCTTCAAAAGCGTAGGAAAAATATACTACTTCTCCCCAGGCGGCGAGACCGTCAACGCGGGAGACATGGTCATCGTCGAGACCGCAAGGGGCGTGGAATGCGGCGAGGTCGTCTTCGGAAACAAGGACGTCAGCGACGAGGAGATAGTTCAGCCTCTTAAGACGATAATAAGGATCGCGACCGACGCGGACCGCGAGCAGATGGCGAAAAACAAGCTCAAGGAAAAGGACGCTTTTGCGATCTGCGAGGAAAAAATTGCGAAATTGGGGCTTAAGATGAGCCTTGTCGAGGTGGAGTGCACCTTCGACAACTCGAAGCTGCTTTTCTACTTCACTGCGGAAAACAGGGTCGACTTCCGCGAACTCGTAAAGGAGCTTGCTTCGGTATTCCGCACGAGGATCGAGCTTCGGCAGATAGGCGTTCGCGACGAGGCGAAGATGATGGGCGGGCTCGGCATCTGCGGCAGGCAGTTTTGCTGCTCGAGCTTCCTCGGCGACTTCCAGCCCGTCTCGATAAAAATGGCGAAGGAGCAGTCGCTCTCTTTGAACCCGACAAAGATCTCCGGCGCCTGCGGAAGGCTGATGTGCTGCTTGAAATACGAGCAGGACGGCTATGAGGAGCTTCTGAAGATCACCCCGAAGATAGGCGCTATCGTCGAAACGCCGTCCGGGAAAGGGACGGTCACCGACTCGAACCTGATATCCGGGAAGCTTCACGTCAAGCTCGAACAGACCGGCGGCGACGCCGTCTTCACCCGCGAGCAGGTAAAGGTCCTCAAGGACAGCGTGATGAGGCTCTCGCGGGAGGAGATCAACGCGCTGAGGGAGCTGGAGAAGAATTGAGGGGGAGAAGGATAGAGATCGAGCAGATCTGTCAACACGTTTAAGAGGTTCTTCATGATATATTAAAAGAAAACCGCGGGTCAAGCCTTTCAGCCTGTCCCGCGGTTTTTTATTTCTATCTTCTATCCCTATTCTCTAACCTCACATCTCCGACCCTGCCCAAGGGAACAGGTCGGACCAGGGGAAGGTGCTGAAGCCGTTGCCGAAGGGGAAGGTTTCGTTGTTATTGCTGTTATCATTACCGTTGCTATTTCCGTTGCTGTTGTTGCCGTTGCCGCCGTTGTCGCTGTTATTGCCTCCGTTTCCACTGCCATTGGCGTTCTTGTCGTCATCATTATCGCTGCCGTTCGCGAGGGCGGACTGCTTTTTGATCTTCACGGTGACGTCGACGGTGATCTCTTTTCCCTGGCGGGTGACGGAGAGGGTGACCTTTTCGCCGTCGGAGCACCTCTGGACCTCGCCGATGAGTTCGGAGGTTTCGGTGACGGTTTTGCCGTTGATGGCGGTGATGATATCGTTCTGCTGAAGGCCGGCTTCATCGGCGGGGGAGCCCTCATCTACGCCCTGGACGACCACGCCGGACATGCCGAAGCGCTGGTATTCGCTGCCGAGGGTCGAGATGGAAACGCCTATATACGGCTTTTCGACGGTGCCGTCGGAGATGATGCTAGTGATCATGCTCTTGACGTCGTCAATCGGGATCGCGAAGGCGATATTGTCGATTGAAGCCTCGCTTAAGCTGCTGCTCGAAAGCTTGGCGTTGGTTATCCCGATGACCTCGCCGTACATATTGAAGAGCGGGCCGCCCGAGTTGCCGGCGTTGATTGCGCAGTCTGTCTGAATGAGATTCATCGACCTGCCGTCGACGGTGACGCTGCGGTCAAGAGCGCTTATAACGCCCTGCGTGAGCGAGAATGTGAGCTCGCCGAGAGGATTGCCTATTGCGCAGACGTAATCGCCCACAGACGAACCGTCGGAGCTGCCGAGGGTGACGGGGGTGAGGCCGCTCGCGTCGATCTTGATGACGGCGATGTCGTTTTCCTCGTCATAGCCGACAATTTCGGCGGGGTAGCTCTCGCCCGAATATGTCGAAACGGTGACCGAGGAGGCGCCCTCGATGACGTGGTAGTTGGTGACGATGTAGCCGTTTTCGGTGATGATGAATCCCGAGCCCGAAGCGGCTGCGGTGGTGTGGTAGCCGAAGTAGTTTGTGTTTATCGAGGTCGTGATGCCGACAGTCGAGTTGACGTTTTGGTTGTAGACCTCGGAGGCGGAGAGCTCCTTACCCGGCTCGACATATCTTACGCCGAGGGTGGGGCTTTGGGTATCGCGGCTGCTCTCTAAGATCGTGGAGGCGGCGGTATCCTCGGGGGAAAGCTTTGTCAGGGCGAAGGTGCCGGCGGCTCCGACTGCTCCACCAAACAGCGAGCAGCAAAGGGCGACGGCGACTATTTTAGCGGCGCCGCTTTTCTTTTTCGGGGCAGGAGCCTGCGGGACGTAGGAATTTTCATAATTTTCGTAATTGTTTTCGTACATAGTAGACACTCCTTTTATTGATGCAGCGAGGCTGCTTTTTTGTTTACGGCTATATTGTACGACACGAAAATTAAATGCGTTTTAAATGCAGGTGAAAAATTCTGAAAGGTTTGAGAAAATCGGGTGCGGGGAATTTTCGTGAAAGCGACATATTGTGGAGGAGGGGTGGGGGCGAAGCCCCTCGACCCTGCGGCCTTTTGAGGAAAGGCCGGCGAAACCTTTTTGGTTCATCCCTCAGTAACGATGCGCTGCTTCTATCTTCCATTCTCTAACCTCTCTCCCCTATTTTCTATATTAGCCCTTGCATTTTTCTTTCGTCTGTGATATAATATACACCGATATGTACTTTTTCAAAAGCCTACCTATTAAAAGTCAAGAGTAAAAAAAGAGAAATTATAAAAAAGGGAAGAAGGATTGAAAGACGGAAAA
>CANQLR010000026.1 GCA_947624745.1 uncultured Clostridia bacterium
TCCCATGATGTTCTTACCGAGAACAATTCACAGCATTCCCTATTCGGCAGGGACGCTTGCAGCAAATATGTCGGAAATGAAAAAACACAAACAATCATGGGCGGCAAACTTTAACTTGCCGCCCTTAAATTAAAATAGGAGGCGATAGCATGGCAGCAGTAGCACAGATTTCCCAGCGTGACGCTTACAGGATAATGTTCAAAGATTACCCAGACGTTCTGAACATCGAAGAAATGTGCGGCATTTTAGGGATAAGCACAAAGACAGGCTATCAGCTTCTTAAAGACGGAAAAATTCAGAATCTCAAAGTCGGTCGGTCGTACAGGATTCCGAAGATACATCTTCTGACTTACCTTGGGATAGGAAATTGTGAGAATTGATAATTTTGCACAAACAGGCAGCAGAAAAATCGTCACTTTAAAGTGATAAATTTACTTCCATATTCAAAGCGTTTGTGATATAATTTAGATAATGCGCAACCTAAAAAATGCGCTGAAATCTTAAAATGTATCAGGCGCGAGAGGATCTGCTGCCTTGAAAGGAGCATTGAATATGGTAGCAGGTCATTTAAGTGAAAAGAAAGGTTATTACTATGCAGTCTTGAATTGCCATGATGCTTTTGGCAAAAGAAAGACTAAGTGGATAGCTACAGGACTGCCTGTTAAGGGCAACAAGAAAAAGGCTGAACAGTTTCTGATTGAAGCTCGCAGAGATTTTGTTGAGGAAAAGCAACTGACCGACGAAAGCCTGCTGTTTTCGGAGTATCTTGAACAGTGGCTTGAAATTGTCAAAGGCTCGATTGCGGTAACTACATATTCTTCATACTGCAACGCTGTTAAAAGCATAATCTCTCCGTATTTCAGAAAGAAAAGGGTAACGCTCAAAAAGCTCACGGCGAGAGATATTCAAGAATTTTATCTCGATGAGTTAAAGAGAGTGAGCGCGTCGTCAATCAAACATTACCACGCAAATATCCATTCGGCATTAAAGTATGCCATCAAGCTTGATTTGATTGATTCCAATCCCTCTGAAAAAGTTACTCTGCCAAAGAAAGAACGGTTTGTCGGGCAGTATTACGATTCGGGCGAGATGAACAGGTTGTTTGAGGTTTCCAAAGGAACAAAGATTGAAATTCCGATTCTCTTAGGCGCGTTTTACGGACTTAGAAGAAGTGAAGCGTTAGGACTTAGGTGGGACGCGATTGACTTCGGCAAAAACACCATTACAATCTGCCACACAGTCACGGTCTGCAATGTGGACGGCAAGCTGACGCTTGTTGAATCAGATACTACCAAGACCAAATCAAGTCTTAGGACGCTGCCGCTTGTTCCGTTTATGCGGGAAAGGCTGCTTGAGCTGAAAGAGGAGCAGGAAGAAAATCGCCGACTTTGCGGGCGCAGCTATAATAAGGAATACTTAGGCTATATCTGCGTTACGGAGATAGGAGATTTAATCAAGCCGCACTATCTGACCGACAGCTTTCCAAAGCTGTTAGAGGAAAACGGTTTGAGACGGATAAGGTTCCACGACCTCCGGCACAGCTGCGCGTCACTTCTTTTGGCGAACGGCGTTCCGATGAAGCAGATCCAAGAATGGCTCGGACATAGCGATTACAGCACAACGGCTAACATCTATGCTCATCTGGACTATTCTTCTAAGCTTGATTCAGCGGGCGCGCTCATGAGCGGTTTGGGCATTAAATCGCTGTAAGAAGATATGCGGCTTGCGACAGGGGTCCCCGCAAACGCCTGCGTTTGTGGGGGTAAAGGCGTATGCAGAAGCATTATTTCTTGCCGCTCGACTGCCCTCGGCGACAACGATTGCCTCGGGTGTCTCACGGAGAAATAATCGCGTCTGCGCGCGGAATGAGTGAAGCGGCGATTTCAAATGCGAAGCATGAAGAAAGCGCCGCAAGCGATATGAAGCTTGCGACGCCGTGGCGGAGACGGTGGGATTCGAACCCACGGGCAGGCTCATCACCCGCCAAACGATTTCGAGTCGTTCCCGTTATGACCACTTCGATACGTCTCCAAATTTATTCAATTTTAGTCCCTCAAAATCAGGAGAGAACTGATAGAGAGAACAGAAAAATTGCCAAGCCTACAAAGTCCCGAAAATAAAGCACTTTCCGAGAAATTTTCCAAAAATATCCAATCAGTTTTCGAGTCGAGCCCGTTATGACCTCTTCGATACCGCTCCACAGCCTTGATATTATATCACACATTTCTGAAAAATGCAAGGGCTTTTTGAAAAAATAATCCCCTTTTCTTTTTTCACGGCTTTTTCCCGCTTTTTTGATGATCCTCCTCCAAAATCCCGCCCCCTTTTCCCCCCCAAGCCCTTGCATTTTCTCCCCAAATGTATTATAATAGTATATCATCCGCCTTTTCGGCCAAAATAATCAAGGAGGTAATCAAATGGACAAGATCACTGAAAAAACGGTCATCGGCGACATTTTGGACGTCGATTTCGGCTGCGCGCCCCTGTTTTTGGAGATGGGCATGCACTGCCTCGGATGCCCGAGCGCGCGCGGCGAGACCATCGAGGAGGCCTGTTCCGTTCACGGAAACGACCCTGCCGAGCTCGTGAAGAAGCTCCGCGCCTACTTCGGTCAGGATGCTGATTAAGCTCCCGCCGAGGCTTGCCGCCTGCGCCGGGCTCGTTTCCCGCGGCGGCGTGCTTTTGGACATAGGCACCGACCACGCCCTGCTCCCCTGCTTTTTGGCGGAGGCAAACAGGGTGCGGCTTGCGTATGCCTGCGACGTCGCGCCGGGGCCTCTAAGCGCCGCAAAGGCCGATATTGCGCGGTTCGGGCTTTCGAGGAGGGTGATCCCTCTCCTCTCGGACGGCTTTAAGGACATTCCCGCCGACATTCTCCCCGCCGTCACCGACGTTGTCATCGCGGGCATGGGTGGCGAGCTTATCGCGGAGATCCTTTCGCCCGCCCCGAGGAGCGAAGCCGTCAATTTTATCCTTCAGCCGAACTCCCGCGCGTCGCATCTCCGCCGGTTTTTGCATGATCGCGGGTTTCAAGTCGCCTCCGAGCGGGCGGTCATAGACGGCCGGTTCGCCTATACGATTATAAATGCAAAATTTTCGGGAGAGCCCGTCCCCCGCGCCCTCAGTGATCTTGAGGCCGAGATCGGTCATCTCGATCCGGCCGATCCCCCCTCGCGCGAGTATCTTCTAAGGGAGGCCTCGCGCTTAAAGGCCGCCGCCGATGGCATGAGCCGCTCTCAAAAACCCTCCCCCGAGGCGGAGAAAATACTTAATCTTTCAAATCAAATTGCGGCGTTTGCCGATAAAAAGAGCTGAATTTTTCGGAGGAATCACCATGGCAACAATTAAAGAAATTTACGATTTTTTGGACTCGTTCGCCCCGTTTTGCAACCAGGACAGCTTCGACAACTCGGGGCTCTGCGTGGGCGAAATGTCTGATCCGCGTGAGATAAATTCCGTCCTTTTGTGCCTCGACATCACAAATCCCGTGGTCGAGGAGGCGAAAAGCGGCGGCTTCGGCGCGATAATAAGCCATCACCCGGTAATTTTCCACGCGACAAAGCACATCGACCTGTCACAGCCCTATTCGCGAGCACTCGCCTACGGCCTGCCCTGTATCGGCACCCACACCTGCCTCGACAGCGCGCCCTACAGCTTAAGCGACATGATGGTCGACCGGCTCGGCTTCAAAAACCTCGGAGCGATCCCCTACATAAACCGTCAGGACCCGAAAACCGGCGCTCCGGTCGGATACGGCGCAACGGCGGAGTGCCCCGAAATGTCGGCGGAGGAGCTCGCGAAGCTCTGCAAAACTGCCTTCGATTCGGCGGCGCTTCGCTACTGCGACGGCAAAAAACCGATAACTCGGGTCGTCTGCGCCTCGGGGGCGTGCTCCGAAACGCTCGAATACGCCTACTCTCAGGGCGCGCAGGCGGTGGTCACGGCGGACGTCAAGCTCGACCGCTTTTTGGAGGCCGACCGCCTCGGCATGACCCTCATCGACGCGGGACACTACGAGACCGAGGCGATAGCGCTTCCCTATCTTGCGAAAAAGCTCACCGAGCGCTTCGGGATAAAATGCGGGATAACCGCCGCGGACCGCGTTGTCAAAGGACTTTACACCGACTAAGGAGGAAAAATGGCGCTTGACGGCATCTATTTAAGTCTTATAAAAAGGGAGCTTTCGGAGGCGCTTTTGGGCGCTCGGGTCGACAGGATCCACCAGCCCGCGCGGGAGAGCCTTGTCATCACCTTTCGCACCCAAAGCGGCACGAAAAAGCTTCTGATGAACTCCTCGGCGGGCTCGGCGCGGGTTCATCTGACCCTCCGCGAGCCCGAAAACCCGCAGGTCCCGCCGATGTTCTGCATGCTGCTGCGAAAGCACATCGGCTCGGGAAAGCTCGTGAATATCCGTCAGGACGGCTTCGAGAGGATACTTTTCCTCGACTTCGAGGCCTCCGACGAGCTTGGCGATAGGGTCAGCCTGACCCTCGCGGTCGAGATAATGGGGCGCTGCTCGAACATCGTCCTCATCTCCCCCGAGGGGCGGGTGATCGACTCAATAAAGCGGGTCGGCGAGGATATGTCGAGGGTGAGGCCGGTGCTGCCCGGCACGGCATACAGCCTTCCCCCGCGCGAGAAACGGCTCGATCCCCTTGATTTTGACCCCGAGGAGCTTTTAAGCCGCCTTTCGGGGGATAAGCAGGAGCTCTCGAAGGCGCTTGTCAAAGCCTTCGAGGGTATCTCCCCGATATTTGCCCGCGAGGCGGCGTTTTTTGCCTGCCGCGGGGAGGAAAAATTATGCAGCGAGCTTAGCGGCGACAATACCGACCGTCTGCTGTATTTTCTTAAAGACGTTAAAGAAAAGATAGCTCGGCGGGAGAACGTATACTGCCTTGTAAAGGACAAAAACGGCCTTATGAAGGACTTTTCCTTCATAAAAATAAACCAGTACGGCGGCCTCACGCTGACGAAGGAATACGATACCCCCTCGGCGCTTTTGGACGGATTTTACACCGAGCGCGACGCGCTTATGCAGACCAAGCAGCGCGCCGACGACCTTTTCCGGGTGCTGACGTCTTTGAACGAGCGCGTCCGCCGCAGGGTCGCGAGCCAGAAGATCGAGCTCGAGGAGTGCAAAAACCGCGACGAATACCGCATAAAGGGCGACTTAATAACCGCGAACCTCTACGCCGTAGAGCGCGGAATGACAAAAATTACCGTCCCGAACTTTTACGAGGAGGGCTCGCCCGAGGTCGAAATAGCGCTCGACCCGCGCCTCACGCCGTCGATGAACGCGCAGAAATACTACTCGGAGTACCGCAAGGCCGACACCGCCGAAAAGATGCTCCGGGGGCTCATCGAAAAGGGCGAGAGCGAGATAAAATATCTCGAATCGGTGTTCGACTCGCTTTCCCGCGCGACCGCCGAGGCCGAGCTTTACGAGATCCGCGAGGAATTAAAGGCCGAGGGCTACTTAAGGTCTGGCGGGAAAAAGGTGAAGGCGCCGAAGGCCCTCCCGCCGATAAGATACCGCTCGACGGACGGGTTTTTGATACTCTCGGGGAGAAACAACCGCCAAAACGACCGGCTGACCCTGCGTTCTGCCGACCGAAACGACCTTTGGTTCCACGTCAAGGACATCACCGGGTCCCACGTCGTGCTCGTTTTAGAGGGCAGAGAGCCCACCGAGGAGGGCATTTTCGCCGCCGCGAAGATCGCCGCCTACAACTCTTCGGCCAAAAACAGCTCGAACGTGCCGGTCGATTATACCCGGGTGAGGTTCGTGAAAAAGCCCGCGGGAGCGAAGCCGGGAATGGTAATTTATACCGACCAGAAGACGGTCTACGTCACCCCGGACGGCGACGAAGCCGAGAGCATGAAGGAGAAAAAGCAATGAAGACGAACCTGCCGAAGCGCCTATTACAGGCACTTCCCTACGCCGCGGTGATACTTGCGGTGTATTTGGCGCTGCCGTTCGGGGCGATGGGCCTCGGCCGGGCGGACATATATAATATCGTGCCGCTGCTCGATTGCTGCGGGTGCATGGCGGTGGGGTATTTCTACGGCCGAAAGCACGGCCGCGACCCGGTTTTGCCGCTTGTTTCCGCGCTTTTGTTCCTGCCGATGATGTTTATTTTTTACAATACGACCGCGTGGATCTACCTTATTCTGACAGCGATTTTTGCCTATTTGGGGCAGTGTATTGGAAACATGTACCAAAGTAAGTTCGGCCGTTAATATTTCCGAAACACAAAAAACAAATTTTTAACGATTTTTTAACACTTCTGAAACATTTTGAGGTTGCAACAGGGGCGTATTTGTGATAAAATAGAGGCTCGGAAGAAAAAATTAGCAGAAACAGGCCGGGGAAGGGCTTTGGAGAGGAGCGCCGAAGTGGAGATCGAGAGGATCGCGTGGATCGAGACGGGGTATGAGGAAAAATTCGGCGTGCCGAGGCAGAGCGGGCTCGTCCGGGACGTCGGGAGGATAATCTTCGAGCCGAAATTTCGCGTGCCCGAGGCATTCCGCGGCATTGAGGAGTTTTCGCACCTTTGGCTCATCTGGGGCTTTTCGGAGGATTTTGCCTCAAAAAAGCCGGAAAAAGGCGGTTTTTCGCCGACTGTACGCCCGCCGAGGCTCGGAGGAAATTCGCGGGTCGGGGTGTTCGCTACGCGTTCGCCTAACCGCCCGAACAGGCTGGGGCTGAGCGCAGTTAAGCTGCTTAAATATTCTGAGGATAAGGAACTGGGCCCTACGCTTTTGGTCGAGGGGGCCGACATGGTCAGCGGGAGCCCGATATATGACGTCAAGCCGTACCTGAAATACGCGGATTCGCTGCCCGGGGCGGTCGGCGGTTTTGCGGAAAAATCCGCGGAATATCGGCTTTCGGTGGACTTCCCGGAGGAGCTTCGGGCCGCCGCCGGGGATCGCACAGAGGCGATCTCGGAGATGATCTCGCAGGACCCGAGGCCGCATTATCAGGACGACCCCGAGAGGATCTACCGCTTCAGATACCGGGGGTTAGAGGTCGGATTTCGGGTCTTTGGGGACCGCGCCGAGGTCACGGAGGTCGCGGAAGGATAATTTTTGCCGGAAAGGAAATGAGCATATTGTCTAAAAAACGCCACCTGATTTTGTCACTTTCGCTGATCGTACTGACGGTCGGTTTTATCTGGATAAATTCGGCGCTGCCGGGGAGCGAGTCGGGGCAGTTCAGCCAGAACGTCAGAGAGCTCCTCGAAAAAATACTTACATTCATTAACTTCCCCGAGGCCGCGACGGCGTTTTTGCTCGAAAACGTCAGGAAGGTCGCGCACGTCACCGAATACGCGGTGATGGGGTTAGAACTCGGCTTCCTGTGGGCGGGCCTGAAAAGGGGCTTCCAAGGGCTTTGGAACGCCTTTTCGACGGTGCTTTTCATCGCCGTCTGCGACGAGACGATACAGCTTTTCGCGCTTTCCCGCGGGCCGCAGATCACCGACGTTTTGCTCGACACCGCGAGCGCCACGGTCATGATCCTCACCGTTTACATAATTTGGCTGATAATTCGCACCGCGCGGGGCGAGAGGGACTCATAAAAAATGCGGCGGGGGCTTGAAATCGCGAAAAATATGTGCTAAAATTGAATTACGGCCTCCGCGGGCGCGGGGGCAAGCTTATTTTTTGGGAGGTTTTACCATGAAAGAATACTTTGAATTTCTGAAATGCCCGCTTTGCGGCAACGTCATCCTGAACGCCGCCGGAAGCGCCGAAAACGCGCTTTGCTGCGGCCGCAAGCCGGAGAAGCTGGTCGCCAACACCACCGACGCCGCCGTCGAGAAGCACGTCCCCCACGTCGAGATCAAAGGCGACAAGATGGTCGTGAAGGTCGGCTCGGTCGAGCACCCGATGACCGCCGAGCACTACATCATGTGGGTCGCACAGGTCGCCGGCAGCCGCATCACGCAGGTCATGCTCGAGCCCGGCCAGTCGACCGAGGTGACGTTTGAGAACGTCGGCGAGTGCAAGGTCTACGCGTATTGCAACCTGCACGGGCTGTGGGTCAAGGAAGTTAAGTGATTTAGCGGATAATGAATGATGACCGCCCCCGACTGCGAAAGCAGGAGGGGGCGGGTGGGTTGGGGGTGGGGGAAGTTTTCACGCAGGCGGGGCGAAGCCACGTGGGCGCACGGAGTGCGCCCACGTCGGGCACGCTTGCGTGCCCGGCGTGGCGGCAGCGGAGCTGCCGCCCGGGGCTTCGCCCCTCCCCTCTCCCCGCACAAAAAGCAGACCTCGCAGTCTGCCTTTTTCATATATGTCTGCACTTATGGTAATATTCAGCGCACTTATTACGATCAGTATAACAATCTGCACTACTCTCCGTAATATCTCATCAGTATATTACTCCCCGTCGTCTACCTATACTTTATCTTCTCATACACCCAGCGGAGGAGCTTGGTGAGGAAATAGACCGGGACTGCGGCAAAGCAGCCGGTAACCTCCGAGCCGAAGACGGTCACCATTACATACTCGGCGTTGTAGGCGAACGCGGCGTAGGGGTGGAAATACTGCGCGATGGCGACGCTCGTCGAGTCGATGACCTGAACGACCACCAGCCCCACAAAAGGAAGTATAAACGGCGCGGCGATCATTATCGGGCGCTCAAGGCTCCAGAGCATGATGATCTCCAGAATGAACCACGCCCAGAAAATTATTATCGCGCTGTTGAACTCATACCCGAAAAGCGCCGTCGTTATCGCGACAAAGGCTATCGGGATCGCGGTCAGCGCCATCACGAGCAAAAACCCGAAAAGCCCCGTTTTTGTCTCGCAAAAGCCCTTGACGCTGTCTATCAGACGGTACATTTTTAACTCCTTTGGCCGTTATTATTCTTCGGGGTGCGGATCAGCGCGTAGACGAACCAGCCGACCGCCGTCCCGCACAAAAACGCCAGCGGCACGAACATCAGCACAAGCGACAAAAGCCCCAAAAGGAAGTAGCCGAGCACGCCCCAGCCGTCCTCGGTAAAGCCGACGGCCATCAGCGACACGCCGACCGCCCCGCAGAGCTTCATGAGAAGCTTTGCTATGACCGAAGGCACGAGCTTGCCGACGCTGCCCTTCAAAAACATGCAGCAGAGAAGCTGGATACCCGCGCCCGCGGCGAAGACCGCCGTCTCGAACACGGTGATCGCAAAACGGTTTAACGTTTCGGAGTCTAACATAAAAATTTCCTTTCGCTTCCGCCCGAGAGCAGCTGCCCCCGGGCGGACGTTTTTTGGGTTTTTGACGGCTTAATCCTCGCCGAGCTTGAGCGCCTTGTTGATGTTTATCTGCTTGATGAGCCGCGCTATCACGATGAAACCGACGATGAGCATGACAAGGACTATCGCGTAGAGCTTGATATAGTCGCTCCTCTGGGAGACCACCCTGAACGGCGGCACCTGGTCGGTGACGTTATAGAGCACCTGGAATAGCGGCACGAAGATGTCGGAGGCTATTCCGCCGATGATGATCGAGAGGAATATCGACACGCCCGAGACAAGTATCTGCTCGTAGACTATCATCGAGATTATCTCGCCGAAGCTCATGCCCATGGCGCGGAGGATACCGAACTGGAGCGTTCTGCCCTTTATCGAGAGTATCCAGTAGATGAGGAAGCCGATGAAGCACATCGCCATTATCGTGATGAAACCGAGGGTCAGAGCGCCGTTCACGCCCTGAAGCACCGCGTCGGTCTTGGAGCTGATTATCAGCTGGGAGGCGACGTCGAGGCGGGTCGCGGTGATGTCGTTGTCGACGACGCTTTGATAGAGCTCGCCGATGTCGGCGTCCTTTTTGAGCTTCATCCAGACCTCGTAGGGCTCGGTGATGGTCATTATCGACATGTAGTCGTAGTTCATTATCGCGAAGTCGCGGTATTCGCCGGCCGAGTTCTTGTCATAGGGGTTAAGCGACGGCCAGAAGTCGACCACGGCGACGACTACCGTCTCGAACCAGTCGTTTCTCGCCCACTTGACCGAGACCACGTCGCCGAGCTTCACTCCCGCCTTTTCGGCGTAGGAGCTCGAAATGATAAGCCCGTCCTGACACTCGTTGAGGGCGTTTATGTAGTTATTGATATGGCTCGGCAAAAGGTCGGAGCGGAACCACGCGACCCGGGCGAACTGGCTCGGGATTATCGCCATGACGTGGACGTCGACGGTGGTCGATTCGTCGTGGCGGAGCTGCACCGCGTCGCGCTGGAAAACGGGTGTCGCGAGCTCTACGCCGGCGAGAGAGGAGTATCTTTCAAACTCCGGCTCGGTGTACTGGGTTGTAGAGCTTTCCTCGCCCGTTTCGGGGTCGGTGACCTTTACCCGCGAGGTCTTCCACGCCTCGGAGATGACCGCGTCGGCGCCGAGGTTATAGCGTATGCGCTCCTCGGTGTTGCGGTTTATCGCGCGCGCCGTGTTCGCCGAGAATATGCCGAGCGCCACGGTGAGGATCAAAAAGATCATGATGAACTTTTCGCGCCCGGTCGAGGAGCGGCCGATGTTGTTGAGCGAGATGTACGCCGCCGGGGACCAGTGCTTGCGGCCGATGGTGTAGACCAAACGGATAAAGTAGGGGTAGATCCTTACGCAGAGAAGCGCCGCGCCCAAGATGAACACGGTGGAGGCCGCGAACATGAGCGGGTTCATCGCCGCGGAGGTGTCCACGATTCCTTGGCTGATAAGGTTGTCGTTGAGGCGGTTATACCACCAGAGCCAAGCTATTGGGAGAACGACGCAGATGACGTCAAGGAAGGAGCGCTGCCAGAAGGGTTTTTTCTGGCTGTGGGCCTTCGACTGCTTGTGGGCGACGATGGATACCCTCGAGGCCGGGACAATCGGCAGAAGGGTGGTTATGAAGAACACTCCGACGGCGGCGACGGCATAGCCGAAGGCCGTAAGAGAGAGCTTTGCGTGAAGCGCGGGGCGGTTCACAAACTCCAAGAAGCCGTTTGAAACGCCCAAGATGTTACAGAGGCCGAGGCCGACGAACGGGCCGATGAGAGCCGAAATCGCGCCCAGAATAAGGGTCTCATAGGCATAGATGCGAAGTATCTGCCAAGAAGACGCGCCTCTTGATTTGAGCATAGCTATTTCGTTTCGCTCGCTCTCGATATTGAGCTGGGATACCATAAAGAGGTAGAATATCAGCATTAAGATGACCGGGATATCGAGCATTAAAAGAATGTATTTCAGGGAGCCGGCCTTGGCGGCGTAGCTCTCCAGGATCTCCTGCGCGGGGACCTCGAAGGTCGCGTTGTCGTCCTTGTACTTTTCGGCCTGCGAGGCGAACTGGCTCCTGACGTGCTCGATGACGTTCATGTCCATGTGCTGGTAGTCGATGATGATCCGGCAGTCGACCTGGTTGAGGTTGACGACCCCCGAGAGGATAACGTCGTCGATCATGGTGTTGAACTCGCAGAACATGGTGTTGTCATATTCGGTGAGGCCCTCAGACCAGTAGGTGTCGTTCTGGTCCTTGAGCTCGAAAACGCCGACTATCTTTATCTTCACCGTTTCGCCGGGGGAGAGGATATTCGTGACCTCATAGACCGTGTCCGGCATGGCCTGTGAGAGCTGGAGCGCCTTTTCGGTGCAGATGACCTCATAAATGCCGTCGGCGGTCTTTCCCGGCTCGAACATGCGCCCCGAGACGATGTTGATGTGGTCGCCGATGTCGGTCATGCCGCCCATTTTTATCATGGCGGGCTCGCCGCTCTCGGTCTCGATGTTCGTGATGTAAAGGTAGGAATCGGACGTGTAGCACTTATGGGTGAGATAGGGCACAAAGAGGTCGTTGAAGCGGTTTACCGCCTTCGCGTAGATGTCGGCGACGGTGTTGCGCTGTCTTGCGGCGTTCGAGCCCGAAACTATTGTCTTAGATACCGCGTAAACGCCGGGGTATTCGCCGGTGTCCTCCTGATATGCCTGCATATCCTTTATCAGCATGCGCTGCAGGGAGGCGTGCATATAGATCGGTATCGTACTTGTCATGGCTGTCGCCATTATAAAGCCGATGAGAAGGCAAATAACCATCCATTTGGTGTTGCGCATCTTACGGATCAGCAATGTGAGCATTTGTTTTCCTCCGAAATAGTAAGACCGTTTATCTGATGATCACCTCGTCGCCTTCTTCAAGGCCGGACGTGATCTCGACGAGCGAGCCGCTTTGCAGCCCGAGCCCGACGTTTACCGTTATGCGCTGATTATCCTTGAAAACATAGACGCAGGGCACGCCGTTTACCTTTTTGACAAGGTTCGCGGAAATTACGATGACGTTTTCGCGCTTGTCAAGTATCAGAAGCGTGTCGGCGATGTTTCCGACAGCCGAGCTTTCGGGGATAACGTCGTTGAACTTGACGATTATCGCGTCGGACTGCTCGCCTAAGATCTCAACTCCGTCCGAGTCGACAAGGGCGGCGCCGGTGCTTTCGTCCCACTGCTTGCCGGAGGTGTTTTTGACGATGGTGCCGTCATAAAGCTCGCCGTCGTAGCGGATCGTTATCGGCCGGCCGATCAGAAATTCGCCGACCTCGTTCTGAGGGTCGATCTTTATATAGAGGTCGGTGACGTCGATGACCGTTACCACCGTTTCGCCGGGGTTCACCCAGTCGCCGGGCGAGCAGGTCATCACGTAGGAGACGGTGCCGGTGACGCCCGAATAGAGCTTTGCGGCGTCCTTTTCGGCGTAGAGCTTGTCGAGGTCGTTCTGCATAAGATCCACGTCGAGCTGCTCCTTCGCCTTAACGTTTTCGGACTCGTGCTTTTCGACGGCGATCTCGTACTCTAATCTTTCGCGCTCGAGCTCTAACTCCATGCGCTCGATCTGCTGGTCGAGCTCGTACGTTTCAAACTCGGCCAGAAGCTGGCCCTCGGTGACAGTCTCGCCGGCAGAGACGTAGACGGCCTTTATGTTTCCGCCGACGTCCTGGAAGCGCGCGTTATATTCGGTGCCGGAGGCGATGGTGCCCATCGTGAGCACCTGCTTGACGATGTCGCGCTTGGTCGCGGTCGTGGTGGTATAGTTTACCTCGTTTTCCTTGACGACCGGGGCCTCCAAGAGCTCCTCCTCCTCGGGCAAGAAATAACAGCCGCCGAGCGACATCATCAACATTGCCGACGCTGCCGCCGCCATTATTATCCTTTTCAGTTTCATAGCACTGCTCCTTTTTAGTTTCAAAGAAAGGTCCTTTTGCGTATCGTTTTCGCCCGAAAGTGCGGGCTTAAACGGAATAATCTATACTAAAAGTAATAACTTAGCGCGTTATTACGAATAGTCTTCTATTTCATCGAGAGTCACGACCGAATCGGCAGAGTAAAAGAGGTCCCAATCGGTCAGGCTCATGTATTTTTGCGAGAGCTCGCCCGCGACGTCCGCGTAATCGCCCGAAAAGACGGAGCAGAACGCCCACGCGGCCTTGTCCCGCGACATTTCGTCGGGGTTCGGGAGCACGCTGCACTCGCTGACGGCGGCCATCTTCGCGTCGGAGATCTCCCTCGCCAGAAGCATGAAGTTCACGCCCGCGCCGCCGACGTCCTGTTCGGGGTACACGTCGAGGGAGATGATGTCGCAGCGCTCGTCGCCGGGGTAAAACTCGGCGCTCTGGCCGTTCCATATCCAGATGAGGTTGTCGAGGCCGTGGAAGTTCACCATGCGGTCGAACACGAGGCGATAGAGCCAGAGGTAGCTTTCGGGGTCGCGGCTCCACCAGTAAACGCCGGTCGAAGCCTCGGGCAGGGGCCGAAAGAGCACCGGCACCTTTTCGCTGCGAAGCCGTTTCAGCTGGGCGGCGACAGAGTCGATGCCGTCGATGACCATTAAGGTCTCGAGGCTTATTTCGCCCGCCGAGTAGCGCTGGGTCAGGACCTCGCCGCTCATCGAGGCGATGTCGAGGCCGGTGACGGCCAAGGAAAGGTCGAAGCCGTTTTCGAGATAGAGCGAGCCGCCCATCTGCCAGTACCAACTGAAGCCGACGATGCCGCCCTTTTCCGCCCAATCGAGGGCAAGCTCGATCTCGCCCGAATCCTCGCCGGAGGAGTAGGCCATAAGCTCGCCGAAGCGGATTGCCGGGTATTTCCCGACGGCGTTATATATCGCGTCGATCTCGTCGTTGGTGCCCTGCGTGCACTGCTGGGCCGAAAATGTCAGGTCGCCGTAGCACTTGCGCAGGTATTCGTAAAGCTTCCGCGCCTTTCGCAGAGGTTCGGGGGTGACGGGCTTTCGCGCGACCGAATAGTCGAGCCCGTCGACCGCGGAGGAGCTTTCTAACCTTAGGCAGTCAAGCTCGACCGCCGAGGTGAAGCCCGAAAACGACAGGGTATGCTCGCCCTGAGAGAGATAAATGCTGTCAAATCTTACCGATTCATAGCCGTCCCCGCCGGGGATATCAATGAGATAGACCCCAAAAAGGCCGTCTACAGCCATTTCACCGCCCGAATCACCGTCCGAGCCGAGGCGAAGCGTGACGTTATAGTGCTGCGAGGTCGGGGCGTCGATTATTATGTCGAGAGTCTCGCCCGGGGCGAGGCTCACGCTGCCGTCGCCGGAATAGCCCTCGCGGCGGCGGGACAGGTCGCCGAACCTTTCAAGCTCGATAAGCTCGTCGAAGTCCTCGTAGTCGTGCTCGAAATCCTGCACCTCATAGACGTCCGGGACCTCGAAAACGGTGGTCTCCTCGGTTGTCGTGGGGGGAGGAGTAGTCTCGGGCGCAGTAGTCTCGGGATGGAGAGTTTCGGGGGCAGTTGTTTCGGGGGAGGTGAGCGCCGGGGTGCCGGTCATGATCGACACGGTGGGCTCGTCGCCGGAATTAAGCGCCGCTTTTTCTCCCGAGCAGCCGCAGAGAAATATCGTCAAAACAAAAATTGACAGTATTCGTTTCATAAATTCCTCGGATTTTTAAGCTCTTTTTTATCGCCAAAACCTGCCGCCAAAAAACGGCAGGTTTTGCGACATAAGCGCTTTCGCGCAGGATCACATACCGGTCAGACCGGAACGGGCAAGGCCCTCTGTGAAGTACTTTTGCAGGAAGATATACATGATGAGTATCGGGGCTATCGAAAGCAGACACCCGGACTCGAGCCATACTATCTTCTTTCTTGTGCCGACCTGAGCGCCGTTGAAGAGCTGCTGGTCGAGCGTGTTCGAGAGCTTCTGGAGCTCAAGCGCTACGGTGTGGTAACCGTTGATGTAGGTAGAGGATACATAGTAGTCGTTCCAGTACCAGACTATCGAGAAGAGGAAGACGGTCAGGAACGCGGAGGACGCGTTCGGGATCATGATCTTGATGAAGGTCTTGAACGGGCCGCAGCCGTCGAGGTAGGCGGCGTCCTCAAGCTCTACCGGCAGTCCGCGGAAGAACTGGCGGAAGATGAAGATAAACAGACCCGATTTGATGCCGTTTGCGAATATCGCAGGGACGTACATGACGAGCGGGAGGCCTATCATCGAGCAGTAGTAGCTGCCGTCGAAGCTCGCGACCTGAATGGATTTGCCGAAGATCGTCTTAACGCCCATACCCGCAAGGAGCTTTACAAGGCCGAAGCCCTTGAAGAACGCCCACTGAAGGTAGATCGGGATAACGGTGATCTGCGGGGGAACGATTATCTGCATGATGACGACCGCGAAGCAGATGCCCTTGCCCTTGAAGTTGAATCTCGCGAGGCCGTAGCCGGTAAGAGCGCAGGTCACGACCGAGAGGAGCGAGCAGACAAGGTTGAGCTTTACGGTGTTCCAAAGCGTCACGCCGAAGTCCATGGTTTCCCAGACGTCGATCATGTTCGAGAGCGTCAGGGATTTCGGCAGCCAGATTACCGACGGGTCGGTCATCTGCACGTTCGGCCTGAATGCCGTCGAGAACATGTAGATGAGCGGGTAGAGGATAACGAAGCAGAGCCCGAACAGTATCAGGAAGCGGAAGAACGGCCAGACCTTTTCGACGATGGCTTTTCTTCTTAGATAAGCGGTGTGCTCGGGGGATACTATGCGCTCGTCGAGGGTACCTGCCTTTTTGGCGGCCTTATAGGCCTTGTGCCTCTCCTTAAGAGCCTTTGCACGCTCTTTTTCAAATAATTTTTCTTCTTTTGCTGTTGCCATAGCTATCCCTCCTTTATACCTCGTAGTAGACGAACTTGTTGAGTATCGGGAGCACTATCGCGAGGGCCAGAACGACTATCGCGAAGTATGCCCAAGCCATGGCGGCCGAATACCCGTGGTTCCAGTTGGACGACTCTTGCAGCACCAGCTCCATAACGCCGTTGGACGGGTCGATAAAGCTGTCGACTATCGTATAGATGAGGTTCGTTACGATCATCGGGCTGATGTAGGGGATGGTTATCTTCCAGAAGAACTCCCATGCGGTGGCGCCTTCGATGGACGCCGCCTCGCGCGCGGAAACGGGAATGTTTTGCAGCGCGGAGAGGAATATTATGATCTGGATACCGGCGTCCCAGACGAGGTTGAAGACGTTTGACGTTACCGTCGAGATGAGGTCGGTGACCTTGTCGGAGATGTTATAAACGCCGAGGAAGTTCATCAGCGCGCCGGTCATATCCGTCTCGAACATGGTCGAGAAGGCTTCGGCGCCTCCCGAGTAACCCGAGGTGTCCATATCGCCGTTGATGATGGAGATTACCGGGCCGGTGGCGATTATAACCGGGAGGAAGAATACCGCGCGGGCGAATGTTCTTCCGCGGAATTTCTGGTTCAGGATGACCGCGATGAAGATTGAGAAGATGATGATGAGCGGGGTCTGCCACAGGGTCTCCTGCAATACCGAGAGCAGGGCCTCGGTATACTGGGTATCCTTTCTGAAGGCGTCGATGTAGTTCTGGATACCTATGAACTCGGTCCCGAGGTGTCCGAGGTCTACCGACGTTTTGTTGAAGGAGTACCAGAAGGACAGAAGCAGAGGCCTGATGAAGAAGTAGAGGGAACCGATTATCCATATCGCCAGGAAGCCGTAGGCATAGAGCGCTTTTCTGCGTTCATAGGCTATTCTCATTCCCTTTACCTTGGGAGCTTTCGGGGGCTTCGGCTCCTTGGGAGCCTTGACCTTGACCTCCTTGACCTCCTTGACGGCCTCGTTTTGGGTTTCAGCCATTATTTCAGACCTCCTTTGACATATTCTGTATAGTTATAGGTCTTGCCGTTCGCTGTTACGGTGCCGGCGTCGAGGTCGACCACCGTCTTGTATCCGTTCGAGTAGGTGGTGGTGATGACCTTGCCGTCTATCTCATAGTCGGATATCGTGGCGTCCTTTGCGCCCTCCAAAACCTCGTTCACGAGCTTGTATGCCCCGGCGGCTTCTTCGAGCCAACCGTCATAGCAGGCGTAGAACAGGTTGACGTAATCGGTATTCACAAGCTCGGCCGCTTCGTTGTGGATAAAGTCGAAGTGGATGTTCGAGCCGGCGGCAATCGCCTTGAGTACCGCTACCGTGGTGTCGGGGGTGCCGTTTATCGCCTCGGAGGCGTAATCGACGTAGCCGTGCATTACCATCTGGTAGAAGGGAACGTCATAGTCGGAAACCTTGAACTGAGAGGACTGAAGGGTCAGATTCTCGATCCTGTCGACGTAGGGGAGCAGGTAGGCGTTCGGGCTGTCCGCGATGACCTTGCCGTTCGATTCCTTCGCCGCCTTGTAGTATTCGACGACATTCTCGGCGGTGACGTTGCGGTTGGTGCGGTTCTTGTTCGAGAAGTCGCTCCAGAGGGTGGTGGAGATAAGTCCCAGACCGGCACCCTGATCGAACTTGCCGAGGTTCTTGGTGACCTTCTTCGAGAGCTTAGCTACCGAGCGAGGCGTCAGGAGCGCGGGGGCAACGCCCGAGTCGGGAGTGCCGTAGGCGATGTTGTAGGTGTACTGGCGAGAGTAGGACTTCGAGACTCTGTATGCGGTGTCGAAGAGGGTCCAGAAGCCGTTGCCGTTAGACTTGAAGGTGAGGCCGGAAACGGTGGCGTAATAATCTACTCCCGCTTCGCTGAAGGCCTTGAGCATCTTCTTGTAGGCGCTCTTGCCTCCAAGGACGCCCGCTATCGAGTCGCCGGTGTCGAGCTTGTTGGACATCGAGTCGTTCGACCAGTCGTTATAGTTGACGACGAGGTTGTCGACGCCGAATTCCTTGAGCTGCGAGACTATCTCGGTCGCTTCGCTGAACTTGGTGTATGCGGTCTTGAGCTTTATCGGGAAGCCCAGAATGGATTTTGCCTTTAAGGTGCCGCCGTAGAAGTCTACATAAAGGGCGGGGTCGGAGGCGGTGGACTTCTTGGTAAGTCCCTTCTCCTCGATGAGGTAGTTGCGGTAGACGTCGGCTATCTCGGCGACGGTGACTTCGTCGTTCGAGGAGGTGACGGGAATGTACTTGACGCCGATTCTCGGTACGCCTATGGTTCCGTCGCCCTTTTCAAAGACTATGATGGCCGAAGAGTCGCCGGTCATGTAGTAGTCGTCGGTCGAACGGACGGTGAAGGAGAAGTAGCAGTTGTTATACATCGAGTTTTCCTGCTTCGAGTAGCTTACGTTGGCGTTTGCCTTCGCGAAGGTGTCGCCGTCGGTGGCTATCATGACAAGTCCGTCGGAGCCCTTTACCATCGCCATTACCGGCAGATAAGCCTGCTCGGTCTGGTCGGGTTCGACCTCCTTGACCTGAGTGATGTCGCGGCCGTAGATGTCCTGCGAATAGTCGGCGTAAGCGCCCTTGCCGTTGTTGAGCCTTACCACGGTGCCGGAGCCGTCGGGAAGGAGCATATAGCCCTCGTCCTCCTCGGTGGCGGCGGACATGTACGGGGTCATGGCGATCTCGGTGATGACAACGGTGTCGGATTCGGCCTCGGTGTCGTCCTTGACGTCCTCCTTATAGCCGTTGCGCTCCTTGATTTCCTTAGTGTCGATGTAGACGTAAAGGCCGTCGTCCTCCAAAACATAGTGGACGGGAACGGTCGCGCCGGCGGTGCGGAGGTTATATGTGACCTTCAGACCGTCCTTTTCGGGTTCCATCTTGGTGTTGCCCTTTTCGGTGCATTCTCTGTAGGAGAACAGGAACGCCGAGGAGGTGATGAGGTCGGTGGCGTTGCCGTACTTATAGGCAAGCGAGCTCATTCTGTTCTTGCGAAGGCTCGACTTGTTGGTCGAGGTGTCGGAGAGCGCGTTTATGGGGTTCACCCAGTGGATAACGCCCGATTCCTTGACGTAAAAGCCTATCCTCTCCATGGTCGGCTCGGGATCGTCGCCCTCTTCTTCGGCGACAAGGCCCTCGTCGTAGTAGAGTATGAATTTGTCGTTTTCAGCCGCGATCTGGCAGTTGGCGATCGCCTGCTGGTCGGTTATGAGGGGCTCAGCCTGTTCGACGTCCTCGCCCCCCTCCGAGGTGTCGGTGCTGTCCGAAGCGGCTTCGTCGGCCGTTATCGGGAAAGCAAGGGTGGAAATGAGCATTGCCGCCGTAAGCAGGCAAGCCAGTAATTTTTTAATTATGTCATTCATAATTCTTACTCACTTTCTGCTTTTCAGCTTCTTACTCGGTAGAGTATTTCGGTGTAGATGGTTGCGAAGAATACGTAGACCTGCTGGAACAGCGACATTATCAGCGCCAGAAGTATCAGTATGATGAGCATGCCGACGACAGTGAAGATCATCGTCACGATGGTGGTCGTGAAGCTGTACTGGTGGCAGGCCTTCATGCCGAAGACCATGAGCACCACGCTCCACCAAAGGCCTACCTGGAAGATGGCGTTGTACCAGATCGACTCGTCAAGGGTGATGAAGTAGGAGATGCCGGTCGAAAGGAAGTTGCCGACGATGAACGGAACAAGGGCGTAGGCCGAATAGATCGCGACCCTGCGCATATTTCCCTCGCCGTCGAACAGCGTGCAGAGGCTCCAGTTGGCAACGACCCATGTCGCGTAGTAGGCTACCGACTGGACGAGTATCGGCATGATGTTGAAGACGTCGGAATACCCTCGGACGTTATAGGCAAATCCTCCGTAGCGGGTGCTGAACACCTGCGAGCAGAAGAGGAGGAAGACGATGAATATGGCGATCTTCATTGAACCGGCCTTTTTCCATCTCATGTCCTCGAAGCCCTCGGTCGGGTGAAAGACAACGTGCTTGACCCATGCCCAAGGTTTCATATCATAGATCATTTGCCCTTGCCCCCTTTCTTGATTTTTTCAACTACGCTCATAACGGCGTTCTTTCCCGCGTCGACGACCTTGCCGACGCCCGTCGCGATGAGCCTTTGGGGTATCTTGCCCTTCTTCTGAAGGATCTTCACGACGAAGTAGAGTATCACAAGAAGGATTATCAGTATAACATAGAGGGTGAAGTTGTTTCTTAAGGTCTCCTGGCGGTTGGCCTCGAAGGCTCTGTCGTACTCGTCGCCGTAGAAAGCGAGCTTGGCGTACTTCATGGCGCCCTTGTAATCGTCCTGGTTGTAAAGAGCCTTAGTTGTGCCGACAAGACCCATGTAGAAGGCACCGTCGCGCTTAAGGACTTCCTTCCAGACCTCGTATGCCTCCTCATAAAGTCCCTGGTTGTGGAGCTTTATGGCCTCGTGGACATAGGAGCCGAACTCGGTCATGCCGAACACCGTGATGTCGTTGTTTCGGCCGTCGAGGACGTAGATGTTGTCGCCCCAGGTCTCGATGGCGTTCGGGTTCGAGAAGCCGCCGCGCTGTTCCTCCTGGTCGAAGCCGAAGATGAGGAGCTGGTTGCAGCGCTCGTCGTACTGGAAGACGCGGCCCGAGGTGTAGTCGAGAATGTTGATGAAGTGGTCGTCGGATACCGCGATGTCGGTAAGACGGGTGGCGTAGGTGGTGCCGTTGTATGTGACCGAGACCTGGTCGCCGAACTCGTTGTTGTCGGCGGTCTTTTCAAGGATGTTGTAGCCTGCGGGGTTCATTCTCTTGACGGCGTCGGTCGAGGCGTTTGCGACCTCGGTGACGGTGTAGATGAAGCCCTCGTCGTCGATGTCGAAGTTAGCGTATTCGACAGGGGTCGACTTGGTGAGCGAGGCTATCTGCTCCTCGGAGGCTATCTTGCGCCACAGCTTGTTTCTTATGACCTCGGCCGTGACCTCGACGCGGTTCGCGCCGTAGTAGCCGACGAAGGAGCCGGAGTCGCTGAACATTATAGCTCCCTTATTGACGGCCGGGCAGATGACGTAGACGTTTTTCGCGGCGTCAACGAGGACCTTCGTGCAGTAGAAGGACTGGGATTCGTAGAGCGCGGTCTCGGGCTTGTAGTACTCCTGAAGTATCCTTGCGGAGGTCGGAGTCTCCTCGACGCACTTTACTATTCTCTGGTTATCCCTGTCGGCGATATACATGACGTCGTCCTTGTCGACGAATATGCCGTAGGGGGCCTTGAGCTCGTCGGCGTCGACGGTTATCTCGTTGCCCTGGTCGTCGACGACGGTGTGCTTAGCGGTCGAGCCTGGGAAGTTTTTATAGACTGCCAGAAGCTCGAAGTCCATGCTGAGCTTGACTATCCTGTTGTTGCCGGTATCGACTATATACATCTCGCCCTTGGGGGAGATGAAGAAGTCCTTCATGTCCGAGAAATTGACGTTCTCGGTGTCGGAGATGTAAAATTCCGAAGAAGGGTCTCTAACTCTTTCGAGTCCGACGTCGCGGTAGGTAACGGTCTGAATGACCTCGTATCCCGCCTGCGACGGAAGCGCGTTATACCACGCGTCATAGTTGTATGTCGTATAGGGATCGACTGCCAGCGCTGTGGTCGACATAACTCCAAGCGCGAGCACGGCAGCGATCAGTACAGTTAATATTCTTTTGATTTTCATACTTTTCACCGCTTATCACCTTTCAATATATTAGTAGAAGTACCGAACTATTGAATCAATCCTTCATGCCCGAGTTGGCCATGGTTTCCATAACGTTACTCTGTGCGATCAGGAATATGACAAGCGGAGGGATCATCAGAACGACGGCGGAGGCATAGATAATGCCCTGTCTCGCGATACCCGAAGCGGCGATCTGCGACATGATGGTCGGCAGAGTCTTCAGTTGCTCCTTATAGACCAGCGCGCCGCCCTGTACGTTCCAAGCGCCTTGGAAGACGAAGATTATAAGGGTCGCGATGGCCGGCTTCTGGTTCGGGATAACGACCTGCCAGCAGGTCCTGAATGCTCCCGCTCCGTCGACGCGCGCGGCGTCGATTATCGCGTCGTTGATGGTCGACATGTTCTGCCTCATGAGGAACAGACCCATAGGAGTCGCTACCGAGGGCAGGATCATCGCCCAGTAGGTGTTTATCATTCCCATCTTCGCCATGATGACGAACTGCATGATCCATGTAGCCGTCGAGGTGAAGAGCATCGAGGTGACGATCAGCTGGTTTGCCGCGCGGTAGCCCGGTATCTGCGGGCACTTGGAAAGGACGTAGGCGCAGCAGCAGACGACGAAGACGTGCATAAGCGTTATGGCGATGGTGATGAACACCGAGTTGAACACATAGCGCGAGAACGGTACCCAAAGGTTTCCGGCGACCTTGAACAGGTTCGAGAAGTTTTCGCCGGTGGGCTGCAAAACGTAAAGCTTAGGCGGGAAGACGAACAGCTCGCTTATCGGCTTTAAGGACTGCACTATCGAGTAGTAGAGCGGGAAGACCATAAACAGACCGAGGAGGAAGAGAAGAATGAATATGCAGATATCTCCGCCCAAAGAGCCGTTTATATGCTTGCCCTTTGACTTTTTGACCTTCGCCTTTTCGATGTCGCCTCTCTTTTTCTGACGCTTTTTGAGCTTTTTCAGCGCTCTTGCGTTGGCGGCTTCCAACGACTCGGGTATCATTTCGTTAGTATTTTCAGCCAAGATATTCCCCTCCTTTTTTAGTTATCGGTATACTTGCTCAGCACTTTTCGTATGACGTGGTTGCATATAAGCATCGCCGCGAAGAGTACGAAGCATATTGCGGAGGCGTAGCCCATCTCATAACGGATCGAGCCGTAGTCCTGCGCGTGGTTCATTATCGTGTGGACGGCATATCCCGTAGACGGCAGTCCGCAGAGCGCCTGACCGACCGAGCCGACGGTGAACGCGCCGGAAATTGCAAGTACGGCGGCGAACAGAAGGGACGGTCCCATCGCGGGGATGGTGATGGTGAAGAGCTCCTGGAAGCGGTTCTGGATACCCTCGATGGCGCCCGCCTCGTAAAGGGCGGTGTCGATGCCCTGGAAGCCTGCGCGAAGGGCCAGGAAGCCCGCGCCCATCGACATCCACAGCTGGACTATGATGACGACGGTCATCATGTAGGTGACGTCGGTCAGCCACTGCTTAGCCGAATTGATGATACCGAGGTCCAAAAGCACCGAGTTTAAGTATCCGTAGGAGTCGCCCGAGAAGACGAGCTGCCAGATAACGAACGCGGAAGGCGTCATGGACGGGGCGTAGAAAACGAAAGTGAAGAATACCTTGAGGAAGGGATTCATCTCGTTGATGAGCCATGCGAGTATAAAGCTGAGAACGTAGGAGAACGGTCCCGTGAATACCGCAAAGATCAGGGTGTTCTTGATGGCGATGAGGAATACGTCGTCGTTTACGAACAGGGAGTAGAAATTCTGGAGCCCTATGTAGTGCGGGAACTGGACGAGGTTAAAGGAAGTCAGTCCCAGCGGGAGCGACATCACGACGGGAATTATCGTGAATATCGCGAAGAGCAGGAAGAACGGAAGCATCATCCAGTAGCAGGCCTGGTTCATCTTCATCAGGTGGAGAGTATAGGCCGCCTTGGACTCGGTATTTATCGGCCTCGGCTTCTTTTGCTCGGTCGTTTTTTCTTTTGCCATGTCTTATCCCTCCTTTAAGATTCTTCGGGAACCGGGATGCCGAGTTCCTCGTATTTACGGATGATCTCGTCGTTGATATCCTTGTTGTACCAAAGCAGCGTATCGCGCGGGTTGGAAGCAAGGTTGATGGTCTCTCTGAAGGCGTTAGTGATGTTACGTGTGACGATGTAGGTCGCGGGGATGATGTCTATCTCGACGGTGGCGTCCATCTGAGTCCTTATCATGTCGAGCTCGGACTGGCTCCATGCGAGCTGGCCGAGGGCCTCGCGGTTAGCGGTCTCGAAACGTCCCATAGGACCTAACAGCGCTTCGATCGAGCGGCCGTATTCCGACTGGATCTCGGCGGAGGTGAACCACTTGATGAGCTCCCATGCGACCTCTCTCTGGTGCTGGTTGAGCTTCGAGAAGATGATCGCGCCGTTGGAGGCCGAGGTGGTCGCGTGGTTTACGTTGCCGTTTTCATCGGCCGTGCCGGGGATGAGCTGGAAGTCCCAAAGACCTCTTATTTCGGGGGCGGCCATGTAGAGCTGGTTATAGAAGGTGTAGCCGGTAACCACTATCGGATATTCGCCGGAGCGGAAACGTGTGAACTGGTCGAATACCTGCTCGAAGGAATATGTCGAGTAGAACTTGGTCCACATCTCGAACGCCTCGACGGCGGGCTGAGTCTCGAAGATGGTCTTGGTCTTGGAGGGGTTATAGTACCCTAAGCCCTTCTGTACGAGGAAGGTAGCGTATGCGTCGAAGTTGAAGCCGACGCCCATATAGCTTCTCTGGAGGGTCGGGAGCATGTCGATCAGTTCGTCCCAGGTCTCGGGGCCCTTGTCGAAGCCGAAGCCTGCCAGAACGTCGTTGCGGCAGAACATCATCGAGAAGGTCTGGGAGATCGGCAGCCCGTAGACGCCGTCCTGATAGGTGTAGAGGGTCATGATATTCGGGGCGAAGCGCTTGATGACCTCCTGATAGTCCGGGAACTGGGAGATATCGACGAGGCAGTCACGCGCGGCCAGCTGGATAGGCAGGTCGCCGCCGACGAAGAGGACAACGTCAGGTCCCTTGCCGGCAAGAGTAGACTCAAGTATACCGCCCTGAACGAGGTTGATATTGACCGGTCTGTCTTCGCTTGCAAAGTAGGAGTCGACAAGCTCCTTGACTATCTGCGCCTGGTCGCGTCCGAGGGATACCCAGACGTTGAGGGCCTCGGCGTTATCGTCCGAGAGGACGTCGTAATCCTCGAAGAAGGACCCCAAGAACGAACGGAAGCTGAACGTGAGCTGTTTGAAGAAGTTTTCCTTGATGGGGCTGAAGCTCTGGTCGGCGGAGGCGATCTCTATGATATCGACCTCAAGGGCCTGAGAGCGGTAGTCAGCCATCCACTGGGAAAGCGAGGAAATGTTATCCTTGATCTGGCCGAGGCAGCCCGGGATCTCGTCCGGCTTGTCGACCAATCTGTCCAGAAGCTTAGCCATGGTATCGAGCGAAACGGCTTCGGTACCCTTGGTTCCGGCGAGGGTCTCGACCTCGGACTTGATGTCGCGGAGGCTCTGAGCGTAGGTAGCGAAGTCCTCCAGAATGCCCTCGATCTGGTTCTGGATCATGTAGGTGTTGTATTCGTCGGGGGACGGGCCGGTTATCTGAAGGATCTGACGGTAGTAGCTGTTCAGATAGTAGATAACGTCGTCGAGCTTACGCATGATGTTGCCTATCTCGCCCGGCATTGCCTCGAGCATGATGTTGTGCTTTCCGGCGCTGAGGTAGAAGTAGAGGGTCTTGCCGTCGGCGTCGGCAGGAGTTACGCACTTCCACGTGGTGGAGTAGTAGAACTTGACCTGCTCGGCTTCCTTGCAGGGCACCTCGCCGTCGATGTAGATGGTCCTGTTCGAGTAAAGACCGCGCATCTGATCCTGCTTGGCGCGGATGCCTATCTTATAGTAGCCGTCCTTCGGAACCTCGAAATCCCAGCTGATGTACTGGTTCGAGGACTTCCAGTTCTCCTTGCCGATGGTGTTGTAGGTCATCTTGGTCGGGTCGGAGGGGGAGGTGAGATAGGTCGAACGGTCGTATGTAGGATAAAGGGTGATGTCCGACGCGGTGGAGGGGGTTTCGCCCTCGATCGAGACCAGAACGCCGGTGGTGGCGCTCGCCTTGCTCTCGTCCACAGTCACCTTGTTGGGAACGTCCTTCGCCGCCGGGATCTCGTCGGGGTTGCAGAGGGTCATCGACTTGATGGCGAACCTTGCCTTTTCCGAGATCAGCGAGAGGGTGTGAGTGCCCTTTTCAAAGTAGAATCCCAGAGGACCCGCAAAGAGCCCGTCGCCGTCCTTGAACCATGCGGTCTGCCAGCCGAGCTGCTCCTCGAGGGTAGGTCTTATCTGGTTGTCGTGAATATCGGTGCGGAAGCCGGTGCGGTTGCCCTGCTCGTCGTGGTCGAACGAGCTCTCGGCGCCGACCCATATCTTGGACAGCGCGACGCGCTCCGCAGAGTCGAACGGGATAACGCCGTCGATCGCCACGGACAGCTCGATGTTGTTGGCAGAGCTTTCAAGGGCGTAGTATTCGATCTTTATGCCGTAAACGCCCGTTTCGGGAACGTCAACGGTAAAATCGACCTCGCCGGAAGCCTCGGGCCAGAACAGAACGTCCCCCACGCCGCCGTCGCCCGCGCCGACATAAGCGCCGGTCTCCTCGGAAGCGCTGACGTAATCCGTGCCGTTTATCACGGCCTCCTGCTTCGGCCTCGGGTCGCTTGCATGAGTGTCATAGTAGGTGCCGTAGGTGCGCGCGCGGTTCTCTTCGTCGATAGACTGCGCCGAGGTTTCCTTGGTCGCCGTGGTCTGCGCGCCGTTCGAGTCGGCATAGACCGCGGGGATAAGCGGGAGCACCATGGTAAGAGCTATGACAGCTGCAATAAAGCGCCTGATCATTGTGTCTTTCACTTTGAATCCACCTTTCAATAGATTTGGAGTGCGTATATTTTCTCCATGTAGGTTAATAAAGTAGGTTATTGGGCCTTGTGAATGTAGATGCGCTCGTTTTCGAGATCAAGATCAGCCTTGACCTTTGAGCCGCCCTTTATCTCAAGCGCTTCGAGGTATTCCTTCGGGATCTGCATCCTGCCCGTTCTGTCGAGCACCACGAGCTCCTCGGATACCTCCTGCTCTTCCTCCGCGCCGTCCCAGCCCTTCGTTTCGGACATTATCTCGGCGTGGGATTTTTTTATGATCTCGCTCGAGGTCCTGCCGTCGCGTATGCTGATGACGCGGTCTATCTGCTTCGCGAGCCTAAGGTCGTGGGTAACTATCACGACCGTGACGCCGCGGTTTTTGTTAATGTCCTTGAACACCCCGAGCAGCTGGTCCGAGGTCTTGGTGTCGACCGAACCGGTGGGCTCGTCGGCCAGAAGTATCGCCGGGTCGTTTGCCAAGGATATCGCGATGGCGACCCTTTGCTGTTCGCCGCCCGACATCTGATCAAGCCGGGAGTTTATCCTGTTCGAGAGGCCGACCGCCTCCAAAAGCTCCAACGCCTTTTCGCGGCGCTGCTTTTGGCCCTGAAGGAGCATCGGGAGCTCGACGTTCTGCACCGCCGTCAGATACGGCACCAAATTTCGCGCGTTGTTCTGCCAGACGAAGCCGACGGTGTTTCGCTTATAGATCATGTAGTCCTCTTCGGTGAATTTCAGAAGATTCCGCCCGTTCACCGTAAGGCTGCCGGCGGAGGGTTTATCGAGCCCGCCGAGCATGTTCAAAAGCGTCGATTTGCCTGAGCCCGAGGTGCCGACTATCGCCACAAGCTCGCCCTTTTTGATCTGAAGATCGAGACCTTGGAGCGCCACGACCTCTATCTGGTCGGTCTTGTATATCTTGACAAGGTTCTCGCATTCGATGGCATACTCGCTCTCGGAGATGAGCTCCTGCTCGTGGGCGAGCTTTGCCTTTTTCTTTTTAGTCAACGATCTCACCGTCCTCCAAAGTATATACGCGGTCGGCGATCTCCAAAAGGCTGACGTCGTGCGTGGTCATTACTATAGTCATGTGTTCGTCCAGAACGAGCCGCTTGAAAAGCTCGACGATGTGGTGCGAGGTGCCCGAGTCAAGCTCGGCCGTGGGCTCGTCGGCAAAGATTATCTTCGGCTCGTGGGCCAAAGCCCGCGCGATTGCGACCCTTTGCTGCTCGCCGCCCGAAAGCTCGCCGGGGCGGTGGTGCATTCTCTTTGCGAGGCCGACCTCTTCAAGACACTTTGTCACCCTCTCCTGACGCTTGTCGAGGGGGAACCCCGCCAGCCGCAGCCCGAAATCGACGTTTTCATACGCCGTCATCGAGCTCATCAGCGCGACCGACTGGAACACGAATGCCATCTTATAGCGGCGGATCTCGTCCCGCTTGCGGTCAGACAGCTTCGTGATGTCCTCGCCGTCGAAGATCACTTCGCCGGTGGTCGGCCTATCCAAAGCGCCGAGCATATTTATCAGGGTGGTCTTTCCCGAGCCGGAACGCCCTTTTAAAATCGTGAGCTTTCCCTCGGCGACCTGAATGTTTACGCCCTTTAAGGCGTGTACCACCGAGCCGTCGCCGATGATAAAGTCGCGGGTGATGTTTGTTGCGGTTAAAAGTTCTGCCATGGTAATCTCCGAAAGTATTTGTGCAATTTTCACAAAAATGGTTGTTAGTTCTCTAAAACGACTTTAAGCAAATACTTTTTTTGGCGCTTTTGCCGCAAAAAGGTATTTGCTTTGCTTTAAAATATATATTATCGCGATTTGATAGATACATTATACCAAAGTGACAGGGATATGTCAAGAGCTATCACGCAATTTCCAAAAAAAAAATTTTAAGAAAAAACCCCGCCTGTCTGCATCAGGCGGGGTGATTTTTTGATCCTTCTTTTTATAGGAGGAATTAGTGCTTCTTAGCAACAACAGCGGCAGCGGCAGCTACGAGCATAGGAACTACAGCAAGAGCAATACCGGTAGTCGGGTTGTTGTCCTCGGCAGGAGCGGGAGCAGCAGTCTCGGTCTCGTCGGCGGGAGCGTCAACCTCTTCGCCTTCGGTCTCGTTAGAGCCACCCTCGACAGGAGAGTCGACTTTCTCAGCGGCATCGGGCTCTTCTTCACCGGGGATAAGGAGGTACATAGCAGTAGCCTTTGCAGGAGCAGCAGTACCGTCGTTAGAAGTGCGGTATTCTTCGGAAGCACCGCCGGCAGCGTATCTCAGAGGAGCGCCGTCGAAGTTGACGACATCGCTCCAACCCCAAGAGAGTCTGCCAAGGTTGCCGGAGCCCATAGCGCTGAGGTTAAGAGCAGAGCTGTTGTTGCCCCAAGCGGACTGGAACTTAAGCGGGTTCTTCATGAATCTGTAATCCATAAGAGTGATGTTCTCGAAGATTACGAATTCCTGGTTGAAGGTACCGTAGTTGGGTTCAATAAGGGTGCTGATCGGAACGTCGAATTCAAGAGACTCCTGAGTACCGTCGATCCTGACTTCGGAGACGTACTGACGAGCGCCGCTGTACTGCCACCAGTTGGTGCCGCGGTTAGCGTCGGTAGAGGCCCACAGAGTGTAGGTCGCCTGGCCGTTGAGGGCATTGTCGAGCTCGACAACGAGCTTAACGGTGTCGGAAGGAGAGCCGTAGATAT
Organism: uncultured Clostridia bacterium; assembly: GCA_947624745.1. Lineage (GTDB taxonomy): Bacteria > Bacillota > Clostridia > Oscillospirales > Ruminococcaceae > Faeciplasma. Next base: position 29,448 of record CANQLR010000026.1, read on the forward strand.
AGGACTGGTTCTGGAGAGTGTGGTCCCAAGTCAGCGGAACTTCGGAAGTGTTCGTAGGATCGAGGTTGACCCAAGTGCCGGTAGCGGCATCGTACTGCTGGAGGTACTGAGTAGTCCAGTCGGAAGTTACGAAGGTGTACTTGCCGGGGTGGTTGTCAACGGTCTTGTCGCCCTTGGTAGGAGTCCACTGCCAGATGAAGGAACGGGAACCGGTAACAGGGGTGTCGTCCTTGGCATTGTAGAACTGAACGTTAGCGGTTCTGTAAACTTCCTGCCAGCTCTGGGTGAAGGCAGAGATATCGACCTTCCAGTCAGAATAGTAGCCGGAAACGGTTACGTTAGCGACCAGTCTTACGGAAGTGGTATCGCCATAGCCGGTGGACTGAGGAATGGTGGTATCAAAACCGGCCATGTAGGGGTGAGTAGCATAACCGAAGTTGACCTTGTGCTCAGAGTATTCCTTGTTCTTAAGAGAAGCGTCGAATCTCGGGTTAGCGAGCTTGGTCTTGCCGGTGGTCTGCTCGAGAACATACTCAACACCGTTTACGATGAGGGACCAGTTGATGGTAGCTACAGAGCTGTTGATAACGGGCTTCTTGTTACCCTTGTCGTCGAGCTCGGGAGAGCCGTTGGCGTCGGTAACAAACTTGATGTTGTCGCCGTCATAGCTGTAGTAGGAATCAGCGTTGCTACCGAAGTTGGTAGGCAGGGTGAATACCATGTAGTGGTCGGAATCCATGTAGCCGTAGAGAGCGTACAGAGGGACATCGAAGGTAACAGCAACAGTGGTGGTGTCATAGCTGGTGTTGGTGGTAACGCCGCCGGCACTGTTGAAAGGATTAGTCTTGCTGGTAGGATATACAGGGATCTTGACATCCTCAGCGAAGACAGAGATAGCCATTGCAGAGAGGGCTACCGTGACCGCCAAAACGACGGCCAGAATTTTCTTTGCCATAGTAATTTCCTCCTTTAAAAATTAGGATATGGTTTTCATCCCTATACGGGTATAGGAATTTTGGTTTGTCTCGGAAGCCCAAGACATCGACAATTATAGCATAACTCGTCGGAATTGTCAACCCTTTTCCAATTTTATTTTGAAAAAAGTCCCGAGAGCGTTTGCCTGTCTCGGCCTCCCGCTGTCTAAATAGTGTCAGTCGGAGGCGAAAATGTTGCAAAAACTTTCGGGATTTTTTTATTTTGTTGAAACTGCACATTCACGGGCGAAATTTTGGCGGGGTTTTGTGCAAATTTCCGGGGGTTTAGGCTATTTCGCGTAGTCTACCGCTCGCGATTCGCGTATAAGGTTGACCTTTATCTGCCCGGGGTAGTCCATTTCGTCCTCTATCTTCTGCGAAATTTCGCGGGCGACGATGACCATCTGCTCGTCCGAGACCTTCTCGGGGATAACGAGTATCCTTACCTCGCGGCCGGCCTGTATCGCGAAGGATTTCTCCACGCCGTCGAAGCTCGAACAAATTTCCTCTAACTTTTCGAGCCGCTTGATGTAGTTCTCGAAGTTTTCGCTTCGCGCGGCCGGACGTGCCGCCGAGATCGCGTCCGCAGCCTGAACGAGCGCCGCGATGACGCTGTGGCACTCGACGTCGCCGTGGTGCGCCTCGATGGCATGAATGATGTCGGGCGATTCCTTGTATTTCTTGCAGACGTCGACGCCTATCTGAACGTGCGAGCCCTCGATCTCGTGCGAGAGCGCCTTGCCGATGTCGTGAAGTAAACCTGCGCGGCGGGCAAGCGTCGGGTCGACCCCGAGCTCGGAGGCCATCATGCCCGCAAGGTGAGCGACCTCGATGGAGTGGTTAAGTACGTTCTGGCGGTAGCTGGTGCGGTAGTGCAGCCGCCCGATGAGCTTGACGAGCTCGTGGTTGAGGCCGTGGATATTAGCCTCCAAAACAGCGCGTTCGCCCTCGGACTTGATGACCTGCTCGACCTCGCGCCGGGCCTTGTCGACCATTTCCTCGATGCGGGTCGGGTGTATGCGGCCGTCCTGAATGAGCCGCTCGAGGGCGATCCTCGCGACCTCGCGGCGGACGGGATCGAAGCAGGAAAGGGTGATGGTCTCGGGCGTGTCGTCGATAATGAGGTCGACGCCGGTGAGCTGTTCCAGCGCGCGGATATTTCTTCCCTCGCGGCCGATTATGCGGCCCTTCATCTCGTCGTTAGGCAGCGGGACAACGCTGACCGCGCTCTCCGAGACCTGGTCGGCGGCGCATCTTGCGATGGCGAGAGAGATGTACTGGCGCGCCTTGGCCTCGCACTCCTCCTTTATCTGCGCCTCGTAGTTCATTATCCTGACCGCCTTTTCGTGCGCGAGGTCGTCCTCGAGCTCCTTTAAAAGGTAGTCCTTTGCCTGGTCCTGCGTAAGCTGAGAGATCTTTTCGAGCATCTCTATCTGGCTCCGCCTTATCTCCTCGGATTCGGCGAGCTTCTGGTCGGCCTGGTTCAGCTTCTGCTGAACGAGCTCGTTCTTGCGCTCCAGATTGTCGATCTTCTTGTCAAGAGTCTCCTCTTTTTGCTGTACGCGTCTTTCCTGGCGCGAGATCTCGCTTCTGCGTTCCTTGATCTCGCGGTCGGCTTCCTGTCTGGCTTTGTAGATTTCGTCCTTAGTCTCGATGAGCTTTTCTTTTTTCAGCGAATCGGCGTTCTTCCGGGCTTCCGAAACGATGCGTTCGGCTTCCTGCTCGGCAGAGCCTATTTCTGCCTCGGCCTTTTTCCGCCTGTCGTCATATCCGCGGCGGTAGCTTAAGACTCCCGCGCCGACGGCCGCGGCCAAAAGCACAACGGCGACGACTATAAGCAGCCATATCGGTATCATCGACATTCTCCTTT
>CANQLR010000027.1 GCA_947624745.1 uncultured Clostridia bacterium
CTGACCGCTGAAATGCTGAACGCTTTGATTGAAAGGATTGCAGTCCACGAGGCCGAAACGCTCGAAAACGGCGAAAAGCGCCAGAAAGTAGACATCTATTACAGGTTTATAGGAAAAATTGATTGAGATTCAAAAATCAAAAAATCGTTACCATAATGAAAGGAAGCAGGCGCCGCCTACCCAGACATCGAGATGCTTCCCGTGATAGCGGGATATTTCGGCACCACCGTCGACGCGCTTTTGGGGGTATCTGCAAAGGCCCGCGAGACCCGCCGTAACGAATATTATTCGCGTTTCAGATCTGCGGAAGGCGCGGAGAAACGGCTGGAAATATTAAACAAATGGTGCGCGGAATTTCCCGACGAATGGCTTGCGGTTTATAACACCATGGTCGCGGTGGGCGAGCTTCCCAAGGAAAAGCGGGACATGAATATGCTTCGCCGGATCGCCAAAAACGCGCTCAGGCGCTGCGCCGACCCCGCTTGGCACGACGACCTGATCTACGGGTATCTCAATTCGGAGGACGACGAAAAGACCGCGCTCGACTTTATCCGCGAGTACGGCTCGGAGCAGGACGTCAGCAAGCTCAATCTTATGAGCGGCTATTATTGCGGCCGCGACGAAAACAAGAGGCGCGCGCTTTATCAGTATCAGATGTTTGTTCAGACGGAAAATATCATGAATTTTCTGACGACCTACCGAAACGTGGGCGATGTCAAAGAGGCGATCAACGGCTGCGAGCAGGCTCTCCATATTCTGAAAAAGCTTTCCGATAACCCCGACCTGACAAAGCCGGATAAGTGGATCCACTCAAAGCTCATGGCGCTTCTTCGCCTCTCAAACAACTATCTTTTCTTTGACGATCGCGAAAAGGGCTTCGCGGCGCTCGACGCGGCGATAACGCTGATAGAGAACATGCTTGATCTGCCCGACGGCACGGTAATAACATGCGGAACGAAGCGGTTCGGAACTTTAGATTGCGTGACTCAAAAGGGCGTGTCCTATTACAGCGGCGGCGGCTGTTTGTATTCATACGACGGCCTGGCGATACTTCTGAAATACGAAAACCTGCCATTTGAGGGAGAATGTCCGATAGATATAAGGAACTTCGCCGCGCCTGTTTACAAAGGCATCATCACGGGTGCAACATGGCACAATTTCGCGAGATATAAGGACGACCCGGAGTATCAGAAGTACGCCGAGCGCATGAGACGCGTTGACGACGTCACCGACCGCAAAAACGTCGAATATATCCTGACGCACGGGGTCGTTCAGAACCCGAACGGCGGCCGGCTCTGCGCCGTTAAAACGAATGACCGTGAGGACCGCCGGCTGCTTTATATTCTCAAGGAGGAGCCCGAAAACGGCTTCAAAAAGGCGCTTCGGCAGTTCAGCGAGGCAGCGGAGCTCACCGGCGTCACCGAATCCGCCCCGATCCTGACCGCCGACGGCAATGGGAATATTGTCGATACGCCGGAGGAAGTGGCTGATCGGTTGAAATTAAACGAAGCAGGGGCGGGTCACGAACATAACTAATAAGAGTGGGGAGGCCTGACCGCCCCGCGCCTTTCCCGCAATTTAATTATCCCTCGAAATAAAATGCTTCGCCGGCCCGTCAAGCCGATTGATCTCCTCCTTCAAAAATGCGGGGTATATACTCACGTTTTGCAGCTCGTCAACGGGCAGCCACCCCAGTTCTACCTCGCTGTTGTCCTTCTGCGGAACAAACCCGCCGTTTTCGGGGATATCCTCCCCGCCGCACAGCCAGACCCGGAAATAAAACGCGACGGTGTGCGCCAACCTCCCGCCCCACTCCCAAAAGGCCTCCTCGGTCCACAAAAGCCGCTCGCATTTGATTTTGATCCCGAGCTCCTCCGCCATCTCGCGCGAAAGCCCGCCCTCCAGCGTCTCCCCGACCTTAACGTGCCCGCCCGGCAAGGCGTATTCGCTCCCACCCCGCTCCCTCTGCACAAGTATCATTCCGTCCCTCACGAGCACCCCCGCCGCCCGAAGCCCGCAGGTGAAGCCGTCTTCCGAAAATATCCAGTCTCTGTCCATAAAAGCCTCCGTTCCGAACTCCCGCCCCGGCCCTCGCCCGCAAGAGCCTTTTTTCGTGCGCGATACCGCCCCACTATTTAACCGAATTAGCTGCCATCACCGCCCCGCCTATCGCGAAGACGCTTACCGACCCTCTCCCACCGGGAGGGGGTGTTTGCTATAATTAAGCGGTCTTTGAAGTCCTTGGTCGAGCGCCCGTTGATAATAAGGTTAGCAAAAACTTGACCTGTACCGACCCCGTCGGCTTCGCAAACGCCGCGTATCTATAGTAAAAGTTACATCTAACTTCGCGCGGCGTTATGGGGCGGGGCTTGAGATAGCATGAACGCAGCGAATACCTTATGGCCACTCATCCGGGTTTCTGCTCACTCCATCAAACTATTTCAGCAAGTCCGACGGGGGATGAAAGCACAAAGCTTGGACGAACCCGCATGGGCGAAGCCCTAATCGCGCCCTCGGCGCGATTCCCGCCGCGTGTCAGCTTTTGCGGCTTTGCTACTTGTCAAAATTCCTGCTTTTGTCAAATTTAGAGCAAAACCTTCGGCGCGGCGGACAACGCCCGCTCTGCGGGCGTTGGGGCTTCGCCCCACCTCCTGCCTCCCCGCAGCGCAGTGCAGACTCCGCGCGGCGAAGCCCCTGCGGCAGCTTCGCTGCCGCACCGCCGGCCCCGCTTGCGGGGCCGGCGAGGCGCCCTTCGGGCGCCTCGGGGCTTCGCCCCCGTCCTCACGCGCAAACACCCCGTCAGCACCGTAAATGTCATGATAAACACACCGGTCAGAAGCAAAAGCATCCTACCGCTGCAGAGCTATTTAACCAAATTAAACGCCAATGCCGCCCCGCCGAGCAAAATAAGTATCACCCCGACGGCGCGATTAAGCGTTTTCGGGCTCGCCTTATTCGCAAAGATTGCGGCAACTCTCGCCCACAAAAGCGTAAACAGAACACAGAGCACAAGGCAGAAAATGTCCGGCGCCCCGCCGATCGCAAAGTGGCTCACCGAACCGGTCAGCGCCGTAAATGTCATAATAAAAACGCTCGTCCCGACGGCGGTCTTGAGCTCATACCCAAGCACTCCGATCAGGAGCAGAAGCATCATCATGCCGCCTCCCGCGCCGACGAACCCGCAGATGAACCCTACCGCCGACCCGCAGACGAGCGACAGAATCGCCCGCTTTTTGCGGCTTGTCTGCGCCATTTTTTCCTTTGTCGTCATCACCGGCCGGATAATGAATTTAATGCCCGAAGCATCGTCATGACGACCGAAAAGCTGCCCATGGTTCTGTTCGGGAAGGCGCTGGCGGCAAGGCCCCCGAAAAACGTGAACAGAAGCACCGCGGCCATCATCAACAGGCCGTTTTTAATGTCGAGATTCCTGTTTTTTCCGTAGGTGTAGGCGCTCACGGCGCTCGCCAGAACGTCGCTCGCAAGGGCGATCCCGACGGCCTCGTAGGCGGGCATACCGAGAAAGGTTATGAGCATCGGGCTGATGACCGCCGCCGCGCTCATCCACGCGAGCCCGGTCCCGAGCCCCGCCCCCGCCCCGGCCAAAAAGCAAATAATGATGATCTTCAAACTCCACCGCCTCCGAAATGCTGTGGGGATATTATAACAAGGGGATAGGAGTGGGGCAAGGGGGATCCTTCGGCCGCATTGCCGTTCATTAACATCTTAATAGCTTCATTAACTACCAAACCCTCAACCCAGTCGTTCTGTATAGGCTTTTCATGGCGCTCTGCACACTTCTTCTTGACCGAAACTTCGTATGCGCTTTTTCGTCCTTCAACTATAAATCCACCAAAAAGTTATATACGATTTGATTAAAATCTTTAGCTTCTTCATACGCCGCGTGGCCCAAATTTTCGTACATATGAATTTTACAGCCGAGCTTTTCGGCAATCTCCTCGGAGGCCGCGCCGGTGACGACCTTGTCCGGCCTGCCGCCGATGACGAGCGTCGGGCACTTGATCTCCCCCAAACTTTCAAACGTTTCGCAGGTGAGGCAGGACCTCGCCAAAATCACGAACCGCCGGACGTCGCGCGGCCTCTGCAGCGCCGTCAAAAGCGGCATGAGCGGGTGGCAGCGCCTTACATATTTTTCCGAATACATCTTTTCGGCCATGTCCGCGACGAGCCTCCTAAAATCTCCCTGTTCCGCCATCTCGATCCAGCCGCCGACGACCCGCCTCACTGTGTCGTTGTTTTTCGAGAGCGTGACCGCGAGGACGAGCTTGCACACTAGGTCGGGTCGGTCTATCGCGAGGTACTGTGCGATCATTCCGCCCTGCGAAACGCCGAAAACATCGGCATTTGCGATGCCTAAAGCGTCCATTGCCGCGGCGATATCCGAGGCCATTTCCCGCACGGTTATGCCTTCGTGAACGTCCGGGCGCCTGTCAAAAAGATAAACCTTGTAATCTTTTGTAAAAATCCGGTACAGATGCGCGAGCGGCATCGCCGAGCCCTTTATCCCGCGCGTGTTGAGACCCTGAATCATGACGATCGGCCTTGACCCTCGGCCGAAGGTGATGTAATCAAGCTGCATGTTCGGAAGATTTAGTTTTGATTCTTTGGCGTTATACACCGTGAAAGGAAGCCTCCTTAAGGGATGGTTGGTAAAAGCTATTTGGTAGAGGTGTATGCTGATGTCTTACTTATTCGCGGTGAGCTTGTGACAAGGGCGGTCACAATGTATCGTTTTGGATATTCCGATCACCTCGCAGTGAGCACCTGTCCGCCCCCCTTCATCATCGCTTCGACAAAGCCCGGTCTTACCCATTCAAGTTTTTCCCTGTCAAGAAGCCTATGCATACCTCCGTCGTCCCAATAAAATCCCGTCATATTATGCGAATTCATCAGCCCCGTTATAAATGAAGCATATTCGCAGGATTCGTCGGGATTGTCTTTCCAAGTGTTGCCAAACTCTCCGACGATGAGCGGTACATTTAAAAATTTGAAATAAGCTGCGAAATACAAATATTCCATACTTGTGACAATTTTGCTGCTAAATGAGATCTTATCGCTTATTTTGATCCGAGCCGCTTCGCTTGCGGTAAACTGCATAGGCGAATAATTATGAACGGTAACTATCAAATGGTTTTGGTATCTGTCTTTCGGCAAACGGAAATTGTTGATTTGCTTCGGCGCGCTCGAACACGCATATGTTGCAACAATAAGATTTCTGTGTTCATTATTTCCGCCGCTTTCACGCACGGTATCTACAAAAAGCTGATTATACCGATCAATAACCTTGAATGCATCGTCACCGGGGTGACTCCAATACCCGTCATCGTTCAGCATTTCGTTAAAGCCTTCAAACAGCAGCTTTTCATCGTAGTCTTTAAACCTCTCGCATATCTGCTGCCATATTTTTACGAATCGTACGCTTTTAACATCAAAATCCTTATATGACGCTCTCAGCCACCCGTTTTCGCCTGTATCATGATGGACGTTAATTACACAATAAAGCCCCTCGTCTATAACGTAATCTACAATTTCGTTTACGAGATTAAGCCAAGCCTCGTCAATATTATTATTCTCATCAAGATGCTCATACCAAGTAACAGGTACACGAACCGCCCCGAGCCCCGCTTCTTTAACAGCCTTTATCATGTCTGCTGTTGTGATCGGGTTGCCCCAAGCCGTTTCATAATCATATGGGGTGCTGCCCGAATTTTCGTTGGGTTCATTATTGCAGGCATCAAGCGTATTGCCCAAATTCCAACCGATCCTCATATTTTTAATTGCGTCATAAGACGATTCCCATTTATCGTCAAGCGGCAGTTTTCTGTTGGGATTTTTCGATCTGACAGCAAGAAACAGCGACAGTATCACTGCGACTATCAAAAATATTATTGTGCCTAAAACTAAAACGAGAGTCACAATTATCAGCATTTTCCTTTCTGGGTTAATTTCAAAAACAGGATCTTAATGAAATCCGACGTCGTGCAATAAAGGCAAAGCTGCAATAGTCAAACTTTTCCCGCCTGTTCAGATAAGACGTTATCGGATATAAGCGGCGTCCTTTACCGCATTGACGATTTATGCTTACTCATTTAATAAATTTTGATATAAATTCACATCTTAGTTATACCATGATTTCTGCCATTTTTCAAGCAAAGTTGACATTTTTTGCGCTGTCGGAATAAAAATTATTGAGTAATAATTTGGGCAATATGACGATTTTGATTATAACGGAAGGATTGATAGCCCGATGTCGCACCGTCCCTCCTTGACCGCTTGGATCCCCGACCCCGAGCCGGTGGGGTTGTAGGTGAAACTGATGCCGTACTTCTCCTCAAACGCCTCGCCCAAAATGCCGATGACTTCCTCCATCGAGGTGGAGCCGTCGGTGGAAACGGTGGAGCTGTTTTGAGATGAGCAGGAGGAGAGGGTAGATGTCACAAAAATCGCAGCAAGCATGATTAAAATTATTTTTTTCATTTTCATTTCTCCTTAAATTTTTTGCCCCGAGGTACAATTCAATGATAGCTCGGGAATGTCAAGTTTTCTATCGTGGAAATGTAAAATCGGGGTAAAATTTTTGATTGATATTAAAAGTACCCAAGCCGTTTTTTCGGTTTGGGTACTTATTTTGAGGGAATGAATCCAATGAAAGCTGGTTTTGCTGCCATTCGCCCGCTTCCTCGCCAGCTCTGAAAAATTAAATACTTAACAACGTCCCGGCATCAAATCATTTTTCCTCGCCAAAAAACTCAATAATACTTTTCACCCCCGCAAGCGTGTTTTTATCATCAACAGCAGGTTTTTCGTTGGTATTATGGCTATAAACCGCCTCGTGAATACTGCTGCAATTCATAAGCCGCAAAAGCGTGCAGGCAGTTTGGTAAGCCGTTTCAATATGACCGTCGCCGCCGCCGACTAAGATAACCGCCCCTTTTTAGGCTTTTTAACAGGATCTTCGCCCCTAAAATATCTCGCGCAAAAATATGTTTGCAGCCGGCTTCCGACATCTAATAATTTCCCTGTTAATTCAGAAAAATAAAGCGGTGAAGCGATTAAAATATTGTCGCATTCTTGTATGTATCCATATATTTCCTGCATTTCATCTTGTATTATGCAGCCATTGTTCTGCCGACAGTATCTGCAATCAAGGCAGGGTGAAATATTGCATCTGTAAGTGTCAACAATTCTGTAATTCCCGGTAATATTTTGGGTGATTATTGAGATGAGGCTTACAGTGTCACCGTTTTTTCTCGGCGAGCCGTTCAAAATCAAAGTTTTCATGATAGTATTCTCCAATGAGGTTTTATATAAATTATATCAGTCTTGCGAGAAAAGTCAATGATGATTAAGAAAAATGCTATGCATTTTGCCCTCGGTCTTGCAAATCTGCAAGACTTGAGGGCAAATTTTTTCTTTTTCCTGCAAAATGACGGTTTTGGAGGTCTATAGACAAATCCGTGGTATCATTGATTATGGAGGTGATGCCATTGAAATTCTTGTAGCAAAAATCAATCATATTGAAAACGGCGAAACTTTTGGCAGTAAAATGAACACATTTCGCCATTCAGCGGCACGTTGAGGAGCGAAAGCAATACGCCATAATGCGTGAATTTTCATGGATTGGTGCAAAGTCACGCAGAACAGCAAAGTGTGATACCCCTGTCTATGGATAACTGTTCATACCGTCAAAATGGAGCGGCTGGGCTTGAAAAGAAAAGTACGCCGAAAGACGTAAATAAGCCGCCATATAGCGCAAGCACTTCACTGACTGGAAAAAATAATTTTTAGGAGGAATTTATGAATATCAGAAACGAAATCAAAGCAAACATCGTACGTGCGGGCTTCACTATGCAGGAAGCCGTGGACAAGCTGTCGGTCGATTACGGTTGGAGCGACAGCGTTTCAAACTTCTCGGGCAAGCTGAACCGCGAATCTCTGCGGTACAAGGAGGCTATTGAGCTTGCCGACGCGCTCGGATATGAAATTGTCTGGCAAAAGCGGACAAAGTAATCGAAAACTTAGCGAGGAGGTGATAAACTAAGTGAAATCAGAAGCCGTGGAAAATTGCATCTTGTAAAGTCTTGGAGGTACTTTTGAGCAGACGAAAAAAATTGGTCAACAACACTGCCATACCGCAGCACAAAATTGAGGCGATTGCTCGATGCCTGTTACCCGACATCATCGCGTTTTACGAAAGCGAGGAAGGTCAGCGCGAGTTCTCCGAGTGGAAGCGGCAGCAGGAAGAAAACAAGATGCAGAAAAACTGAATAAAAGGACAGGCGTACCGAGCGGTGCGCCTGTTTTTTACTATTTCAGTTTTTTCTTTCGCGGTCCTCGCGGCTTTGACGTCGGCAAAATTTTCTTGCCATTTCTGAAGTGAGTTGCTTCATACCTGCCGAAGAAAAGCAATAATCCGAACGTGTCGTCGATTGGGAACAGGTTCGGATTAAAATCTGGGCTTCCCGCAAATGCTCGCATTTGTGGGGTAAAGGCGGAGCAGCGAAATGAGTGCAGCGGCGATTTCGAGTGCGTAGCACGAAAAAGCGCCGCAAGCGATATGAAGCTTGCGACGCCGTGGTGCGTGGTAACAAAATCAAAAGCACTAAAGGCTTTTGATTTAGCGGTTTCTCGTTCCCTTTCGCGTTTTAACAACTTTGAGTATCAAAGCGCTTTCCCAAAGTTTTGAGGAAACCGCGTATTGCCCTTCCAAAAACGCACCAACACCCCACCGGGGTGTTGGTGCGTTTGGTGCGGGTAACAAGACTTGTAACCTTAATGGAAGCGTTAAAACTTGCTTTTCGCCTTCCCTCGGCGACAAGGATTGCCTCGGTCGGCTCAAAGAGTTTTAATCGCGTCCATGCAATCCAAAGCGCCCAAACTTTTGCGATATATTAGGGTTGAGTTGTTGCCGTACTTTCTGCATTTTAGCTACTTTGCTTGCGCTTTGATAGCATTTCGCATTACCAATAGAAAAGTCCCCAAGAGGGGACATATCCACGGGGTCCCCGCAAAGCGCAGCTTTGTGGGGAAAAGGCGGAGCAGCGAAATGAGTGCAGCGGCGATTTCGAGTGCGTAGCACGAAAAAGCGCCGCAAGCGATATGAAGCTTGCGACGCCGTGGTGCGTGGTAACAAAATCAAAAGCTCTAAAGGCTTTTGATTTAGCGGTTTCTCATTCCTTTTAGTGCTTTAACAGCCTTGAGTATCAAAGTTCGTTTCCGAACCTTAATGGAAACCGCGTATTGGCCTTACAAAATTACCCGGACACTCCACCGGAGTGTCCGGGTAATTGGTGCGGGTAACAGGACTTGAACCTGCATGAAATTGCTTTCACATGGACCTGAACCATGCGCGTCTGCCAATTCCGCCATACCCGCGTTCCATGACATTATATCATAACGGCGGCGGGTTGTCAAGGCTTTTAGGAAAAATTTCGGGGTGCATTGCGGAGCGGCGGTGGGGCTGATGTGCGGAATCGAATCAACTTTTTATGGTTTAGCACAGTAAAGTAAAAGGCGCAGGGCAGGGATAGGGGATTGGGCAGAAGATGTTAGTGGGGGCGGGAAAGTTGGAGTAGGGCGAAGCCCGTGTGCGCACGGAGTGCGCACACGCCGGACGTGCTTGCACGTCCGGCGGGGCGGCAGCGAAGCTGCCGCCCTGGGCTTCGCCCGGGTAGAGCGCAGAAGAAAGAAGGCGGAGGATAGAGCTGTTCCGCCCCGTTTCTGCAAAGGGTGAGCCCCCTCCCGCCGGGAGGGGGCTGCTGCATATCCATGATTTTGCAGAAACTTTGGAGGGGGTGGGGCTTAAAATAGCATGAGCGGAGCGAATACCTTATGTCGCCCCACCCGAGGTCTGCTCAAGCGCATGGGGGTTGCAGAAAGTTTGGCACACGGTTTGAACCGCGAAGGCGCGGCTGACCCGCATGGGCGAAGCCCTAATCGCGCCCTCGGCGCGATTCCCGCCGCTTGTCAGATTTTACGGCGTTGCTGCTTGTCAAAATTCCTGCTTTTGCCAAATATCGTGCAAAACCTTCGGCGCGGCGGACAACATTCGCTCCGCGAATGTTGGGGCTTCGCCCCGGTCAGACGATCAAAAATCAGAGATCAGAACTCAGACCCGAATAGAAACGACATCACCCCAACAATAGGCGTCAGTATGAAACGAAAAGTTTTGCAAAAGCGAGCTGAACCTATGCTCTCCCCTTGCGCCAACTTCCGTGCCTTACCCCTGCGCTTTCTCCATCTCCCCCCTGCCCGCATAATAAAAGCACCGATTTGCTCCCCTCGCTTCATCTTGACAAATCGCCTCATATATGCTAAAATTTTAGAGAAATGTGGAGCAATGCTCCGAAGGAGGTCAAAACAATGAAACTAACCTACGGAATCAAGGACAAGCCCCGGTTCGGGCAGATGATCGTCTTCGCCATTCAGCAGCTTCTTGCGATAATGGCGGCAACTTTGGTGGTGCCGGTCATAACCTCGGGGCAGATCGCCGACGGCTCTATGGACCCTGCGGCTGCGCTTTTCGGCGCGGGCGTCGGCACACTCACATATGTTTTGTTCACAAAGGCCTCGAGCCCCGTTTTTCTCGGCTCGTCCTTTGCGTTTTTGGGATCAATGGCTGCGGCCTTTGCCGGCGGCGTCACGGTGCAGCTCGGTTTCCTGGGGCTGATCCTCGGCGCGGTCTTTGCGGGCCTCGTCTATGTGCTGATCGCGGCGCTCGTCAAGGTCGCGGGCGTTGATTGGCTCAACAAGCTCATGCCGACCGTCGTCATCGGCCCGACCGTCGCGATAATCGGACTCGGCCTCGCCGGGAACGCTATAGGCGACCTTCAGACCGGCGGCGTCAAGGCGGACGACGGCTCATCCGTCGCGGCGACGCTCATCTGCGTGCTCGTCGGCATCGTCACCCTTTTGGTGACCACGGTCTGCTCGACCTTCGGCAAAAAATTCGTCAAGCTCATTCCGTTTATCATCGGCATTTTGGGCGGCTACGCTCTCGCGACCGTCTTCACGGTCATCGGCAACCTCGCCGGCATTGACGCTCTCAAGGTCATCAGCTACCAGTCGTTTGCAAATTTAGTCGACGGAGGCTTCGGGCTCCACACCCTCATTCACATACCCGATTTTACCTTTATTAAGGCGTTCGGCGCGTTCGGCGAGCTCTCGGCAAGCTATGTCGGCGCGATTGCGATTGCATACATTCCCGTCGCGTTCGTCGTTTTTGCCGAGCACGTCGCGGATCACAAAAATATTTCGTCCATCATAGAAAAAGACCTGCTTGAAGACCCCGGACTTTCGAGGACCCTCCTCGGCGACGGCGTCGGTTCGATGGTCGGCGCGCTCTTCGGAGGCTGCCCCAACACCACCTACGGCGAGTCGATCGCCTGCGTGGCAATTTCGGGCAACGCCTCGGTCGTCACGATAATCACGACCGCGGTCCTCGCGATAATCGTGAGCTTTGTGGCGCCGTTTGTGGCGTTCGTCAACTCGATACCGAGCTGCGTTATGGGCGGCGTTTGCATCGCCCTTTACGGATTCATCGCCGTTTCGGGACTTAAGATGGTGCAGAAGGTCGACCTCGAGGAAAACCGCAACCTGTTCGTTGTCTCGACGATCCTCGTCTGCGGCATCGGCGGCCTGTCCCTCAGCTTCGGTGCGCTCACGATAACCTCCGTCGCCACCGCGCTTATTCTCGGGATCATTGTCAACCAGATTTTGGGGATAAAGGATAAGAAGAAGTAAGGGGAGGCCGGCGGGAGGCCGAGGAAAAGGATAAATATGGAGAAAAGCGCAGTGGGGGCTTCGCCGCGTGGGGGCTGCACGGCGCTGCGGGGAGGCAGGGCAGTGTGAGAGGCGAACCCTCGCGTCGGCAGCGGAGCTGCCGACGTCAGGCCGCGCGAAGCGCGGCCTGTGGCGCCCACTTCGTGGGCGCCCGAGGGTTCGCCACACGGGGGCTGCACTTTTCCACGGTACGGCAGTGAAGCAAGGGCGCCCGCTGCAGGTAGAGGCAGGAAAGTGGGGTGGATTTTTAAAGGTAGGGGAGAGGCACGGGGTGGGGCGAAGCCCCAACATTCGCGGAGCGAATGCTGTCTGCCGCGCCGAAGGTTTTGCAATAAAATTGGTAAAAGCAGGAATTTTGATAAGTAGCAAAGCCAAAAATCTGACACGCGGCGGGAAGCACGCGGTAGCGTGCTTAGGGCTTCGCCTTCCGTATTTTCTGCACCTTACCAAACTTCGTTATAGCCTCAACCTGCGCATAAGGTATTCGCTCGCAAGCGAGCTCATGCTATTTTAAGCGCCCTCCCCCGACGAGGTTTGAGCAGATTTATAAATAGGTGGATCCCCCTCCCGGTGGGAAGGGGCGTTGGGAGCTGGGGCGAAGCCCCGAGGCGCCCGAAGGGCGCCGAGCCGACACCGCTTGCGGGGTCGGCGGTGCGGCAGCAGAGCTGCCGCAGGGGCTTCGCCACGCGGGGCTGCACTGAGCGGCGGGGAGGCAGGGCAGTGCAAGAGGCGAACCCTCGCATTGGCAGCGAAGCTGCCGACATCAGGCCGCGCGAAGCGGGGTCTGTGGCGCCCACTCCGTGGAAGCCCGAGGGTTCGTCGCGCAGGGACTGCACTTTTCCACAGTACGGCAGTAAAGCAAGGGGCGCCCGCTGTAGGTAGAGGCAGGAAAGTGGGGCAGATTTTTAAGGGCGGGGAGAGGCACAGGGGTGGGGCGAAGCCCCAACATTCGCGGAGCGAATGTTGTCCGCCGCATGTAAACAGGGGGCCCCACAAAGTCCGTGGACTTTGTGGGGAAGAGGAGGAGCAGCGGAATGAGCGAGCCCCGATGCTCGCGGAGGGGCGAGGGATATGGAGCTTGCGACGACGAGCGGCGGGAATCGCGCCTGATAGGCGCGATTAGGGCTTCGCTCATGTGGGTCAGCCGCAGCTTTGCGTTACAAACTTTGCACCGAACCTTGTGCAAACCTCATACGTTTGAGCGAACCTCGGACACTGTGCCATAAGGTATTCGCTTCGCTTATGCTATTTTATGCCCTGCTTCCGTCCCTCCCCGGTGGAGGCGCCAGTCGAACTATGCTTGAAATCTACCAGTTTGAGCAGAACCCGGACGAATCGATATAAGGTATTCGCTCGCGAGCTCGCTCATGCTATTTTATCCCCCACCCCCTCCAAAGTTTCTGCAAAAACATGGATATGCAGCAGCCCCTCCCGCTGGGAGGGGGCTCACCCTTTGCAGAGGCGGGCGGAACAGCTCTGTCCTCCGCCCTCTTTCTTCTGCTCTCTACCCGGGCGAAGCCCGGGCGGCAGCTCCGCTGCCGCCTCGCCGGACGTGCAAGCACGTCCGGCGTGTGCGCACTCCGTGCGCACACGGGCTTCGCCTTACTCCCCCATCTCCTCCCTCACCGCCATGTCCCTCGCGAGCAGGTCGAACACCCCGTCCTGCGAGAGCACGCCCCGCTTTAGCCCCTGCGGCAGCAGTCCCGCCTCGTCGGCCTCGAAATCTTTGAGCCACTCGCCCGCGTAATATTCCTTAAGCGCGTTAATTTTCGGCCGGACCCTGCGATACTCGCCGAGCGCCTTTTCAAGCGCATCTATCGCAGCGTTCGCCTCGTCAAGATACCCCTCGAACCGCGCGATACGCTCCTCCCGGGTCTCGCTCATAGGCCGCCGAGCACCTCCGCCGGGTTTTCCTTGGCCTTCGCCTTTTCGTAGACCCTCTCGACCCGCCCGTCCGGCGAGATCACAAACGTCGTCCGCACGACCCCCATCGAGACCTTCCCCGCCGTCTTTTTCTCCTGCCAGACGCCGTACATCTCGGTGACTTTCCGCTCGGGGTCGGAAAGAAGCGTGAAATTCAGCCCCTTTTGTTCCTCGAATTTTTTGTGAGATCCGACGCTGTCCCTGCTCACGCCGATTATCACCGCGTTTTTCTCCTCAAAGCTCGGCTTAAGAGCCGCAAAACCGCAGGCCTGCGCGGTGCAGCCCGAGGTGTTGTCCTTCGGGTAGAAGTAGAGCACCACCCGCTTCCCGCGATAGTCCGAGAGCCGCCTTGCCTCCCCGTTTTGGTCGAAAAGCTCGAAATCCGGGGCAATATCTCCTGTTTTTATCATGATGATCTTCCTTTCCTTCATTTGGTCAATTATTTTCGTGATGCTGCCTCGGCGCTTCGTTTAAAAACCGCTGAAACAGCTCCTTTACCTCATCAATGCCGAAGCTTATTATCTCGTCAAAATCATAGTCCGCCAGCGCGAACCTCACGAACCTGCACCCGAGGTAATACCCCACGTCGCCATGCCCGTGATAGCTCACCCAATCGCCGAAATAGCGCTGATTTGAGGGGGTCATGTTCGACAGATCCGCCGCAAGATCGGCCTTTATCTCCTCAAAATGGCCGTCGCACCACGCCTTCCAGCCGCCCTTGTCCTGGTGGTAAAACTCCCGGTCGCCGACGATTTCCTGCTCGAAGCACATCGCAACGCCCTCGGTGAAAAGCTGCCACAAAAACGCGTCCGAGCTGCTGCAGAACTGCCGATTCAGCACGCCGTACTGCTTCTGATAGACGTGCCCCAGCTCGTGGCAGATCAGCCCGCGCATATCGCCGACCGAGCACCAGTTCAGCTCCGCGATCTTCTCCATTCCGAGGAGTATCGCCGTCCTCCCGCGGTATTCCGTCACCCACCCGGCGCCGTTGCAAAGCCCGAGATAGAAGACGACCGCGGCGTCGACGCTCCTCCCGAAGCGCTCGATGATCTTTTCCTCGAGGCCGTCGGTCACGTTCAGAAACGCCTCGTGAGCTGCTTCGAGAAGGTCTCTGCGCTTTGCGGCATTGTTTAACACCGCTATGTAATCTTCCTCGCTCGCCCCGCTCCCGAGCGCGCCCTTCACGTCCTCCGCAAGCGTCGAAAACAGCCCCGGAGCTCGGAGTCTATATATTTTCTCCACCTTGCGAACGAAAACCCCGCGCCGTCGAAGGAGGCAAGCGCGGAGGAATATGTGTCAATAATTTCCATAAGTTCTCCCGAATCAGTCCTTTTTGTCGGTCCTCACCCAAAACGAGTTCACCCCGTGCATATAGGTCTTCGCGCCCCTCGGGATCTGCACCGCTGCGTTAAAGACGTTCATGTAGTCGCCCGCGCCCATGCTGACCGCCGCCGCGCCGTATATCCCGAGCCACCAGATGTTCGGAAAAATTATCCAGATAATATAGGGGATGATCCCGAAAACGACGTTCGGCATCATGCACATGATTATGAACCGCGTTTTCGAGAACAGCTCCGGCCCGACCACAAAGCACAATCCCCGGCCCAAGTCGGTATACATGTAGACGTCGCCCTTGAAGCAGACCGCGTGCAGCAGCTCGTGAGGAAAAATGAGGAGCATACTGCTCGCTAAGATCAGGGCAACAAAGAGAAGCGCAAAGGGCAGCACGCCGTGCGCGTCGATAAAGGCTGCCCGCCCCTCCTGCCCGAATATTATCGCGGGAATTGTCAGCACTGCCGCGAGGGCAAAGCTCAGCGCGTTTATGACGATCGGCAGCTTCTTCCCGTCCGGCTCGCGAAACGCGACGTGTCCCTCCTCGTGCTCCCTCCCCGGCAGCTTCTCGTAGTCCCCGTCAAACTTGCCCATGTAGTGAAATTTCATATGCGGCCTCCGTGGTTGAAAAATGTGTATAGGGCTATTATATATCATAAGGGGAGGAAAGTCAACAATTATTGACAGGGGAGGCGGGGTGTGTTATAATAACCACAAACAGGTCGAAAAACCGGATATGAATTTAGCAAGCAGTTAATACAGTTCAGCATTTTGGGAGGCAGGTATGGTTTTGCAAAAAATTTCCAAGGATTCGCGCAGGGGAATCGTCATCGGCTCGAACAGCCTC
This sequence comes from uncultured Clostridia bacterium, assembly GCA_947624745.1. Classification (GTDB taxonomy): domain Bacteria; phylum Bacillota; class Clostridia; order Oscillospirales; family Ruminococcaceae; genus Faeciplasma. Next base: position 15,905 of record CANQLR010000027.1, read on the forward strand.
ACGCCCGAAAAAATCGCCGCGGGAGCGGTGTCGGTCGCCGCGGTGCTGGCCGCCGCGGGGATAGGCGGGCTCTTCTCGCCGAAAAGGCCGAAAAACAGCCGCGCGGGCGCGAAACAGAAAAAGAAAAAGCCGGCCGTGCTCGCGATAATGCCGGTCGCGGCGGGGGTGCTCGGCAAAAAATCGCTGGGCGCGATCAAGAGCGGCTATGCGAAAAAGGCAGCGAAAATTGCCGAGGACGCCGGGATCAGCATCGAAAACGCCGAGCCGATCGGTTCGGAAAGCGAACTTATGGCAAAAATTGGGGAGTGATTTCTCGGGATCGGCGTCTTGACAGACCTAAAATATGGTAAATTTCTAACTTGGGAATCAATTGCGCGGGCGATCTGCTAAAAGGCGAGCTTTCTAAGAAAATCTGGGCGAGGCTCATAGGACGGAAAGGCGATTGAGCATTAAATTTCCCTGGTGTGATGGATTTTAAAGGCACAAAATGTCAATATTAGGAAGACAATTCTTCGGAGCCTATTTCTCAAACAGCCTAAAATATGGCAACTTGCTGAAGCTGGTTTTATTAGAGGGGATGAACGGTTGGACAGCAAAATATGGAAAGACGAGTGTGGAGGAAAACTCCGCTGTCTTTGCATTTTTCCGGGCGTGCTGTGGACGTGAAGAAAAAACGCTGAAAATGGCGAAATTAGGAGGGCGTTTTTCGGAATCTATCGCTTTGGCAGCCTAAACTATGTCAAATAGTTTGCAAATGGTTTTGCCTGTTGCTACGGTAGGTCGGAGGGAAAATGCTGAAATAATTGAGGTTCAAAAGGTCGGAAAGCCCGTTGTTATAATGATTTTCGGGCTGTGGGAGGGCGTTGCCGGGCTTTAAGGAAAGAGGCATAAATTGGCAGGCCGTTTCCGAGCAAATTGGTTTGGTGAGTGAACCTCCGAATCGTTATGGCAAGGCCGGTCGCGGTGACGGCCGAGCGTGAAAAAGCAGGAGGAAAAGTTATAAAATCATAGACTATGGGTTCGGGCTTACACCTTATATAAAAGGGGCGCTCGGAGGAATTGCCGGAGGCTTGATGAGGGGTTACGGCCAAGGCAGGCGTAGAGCCTCATAAAGGGCTTTTACAGAAATTAGTGTGCAAAGCTGCGAGGGAGTGGTGGAGGTCACCATAAAATGGCAATGAGTGGTGCGGACGGCATAACTTTGCAAAAAATGAAAACAAAATAGTGTGCAGTCGCTGTCCGAATCCCCAAAAATTAGGAGAGAAGCCTTGCTGAATCACCCAAACAGCTGGAGTTGGCGGGTGGGAGAGGTGTGGGATCAAGAAAATTATGGATAAAAGAGGGACAAAATGGAAGAGAAAATTCGGGAATTTTTGAATACATATTTTGACGGCAGGGGGCTGCCGGAGACCGAGCGGGAGCGCATTTCCGGGCTCGCGTTCGCAAAATACCGCGAGCTGATCGCGCTTCAGGCCGGCGAGGTCTACGCCTACAACCAGGCCGTGGAGGCCGTAAAATCGGAGGTCGCGGCGCTGAACGGCGCGCAGTACCGCCCCTACAGCTACACGCCGCGGGTGCGCGCGAAGGGCGAGACCGCCGCGATCATCATCTCGGTCGTGACCGTGCTCGCGCTCGTCGTCGGGATCGCGGTCGGGGGCGCGTTTTTGCTCCGCCGGGGAATCAGAATCGCCCACGAAGCCGCTTCGGAAGGCGGTTTGAGCGTAAATTCCGAGCTCCTCTACTATAACGAGGATGATGGCTACGTCGCCGCTTCGGAGGCAGAATTTTCCTCCGACGAGGTCGATGCGCTCGACATCAGCTGGCCCGCCGGCAGCGTGACGGTCATGCCGGGCGAGGGCAACGCGGTCGAGATTTTTGAGTACTGCGAGGACGGGGTCGACGATCCTCTCGATTTAATGCGTTACAAGGTGAAAAACGGGCGCCTCGAGATAAAATATTGCGCGCCGGCGCACTCGTCGAACGTCACGAAACACCTTATTATAGGGCTTCCGGCCGAGGTTTTGGCGGATCTTGAGGAGATCGCCGCGAACTGCGTTTCGGCGGACGTGTTCATCGACAGCGCGGTTGCAAAACAAATTAAGGTGGTTAATGTTGCGGGGGAGACGTATCTCGCCGATTGCGAGGCGATAAGCTGCCGCGCGAGCACTGTTTCGGGCGAAACGGTCGTCTACGGCGTTTTTGGGGAGCTCGAGATTGAGACCGTTTCGGGGTACGTCGACGTGGGGCTTTTCGAGAATCCCGAGGAGCTGACCGTCGAGTCGGTCTCGGGGAATGTCGAGGTAGACCTTGCCCAAGAGCCTCGGAAGCTCGACGTCGAGGCCACGGGCGGGGAAATCAGCGTGAACGGGGAGACCTCGCGCCTGACTGCCTTTCGCAAAAGCTCGGACGGGACGGGCGAGGTCGAGATCGAGACCGCGGCCGGGGACGTTTGGGTGTGGTGGGGGTAGGGAGAGGCTTCGGGAATGTTAGGGAACGGTGCGAAGTAACCGCGGGGAACGGAGCGGACGGCGGGTTGGGAAGATAAGCAGGTTGGATGAGAGGGGGCGATGGGGGTGCGAGCCGTTAGGTGATCTGACTGGAAGGGAAGCAAGGCGATGGGGTTCGTGTTGGGCGATGTGGAGGGCTGACTGGAAGCTAAGCGTCTCGGCTGCGCGGAGTAGAGGGAGGCAGTGGTGGCTGGGGCGTTTTGACGTGAATGGGGGTAGGACAAAGACTTCGGCGGACACGGAGGGGAGCAAGGAGATGGTGAGCTGACGGGAAACGGGGGCGAAGCCAAGGGCGGCAGCGGAGCTGCCGCCCTTGCGCACGAAGTGCGCAAACAGCGCCCACATAGTGGGCGCTGAGGCTTCGCCGCACGGGGGCTGCGCTTTTGGTGCGGGGGTGCGGGGGCGAAGCCCCGGGTGCGCGCGGAGCGCGCACCCGCCCGCCGTGCGGAGCACGGCGGGCAAGCGGCAGCGAAGCTGCCGCAGGGGCTTCGCCCGCAGACAAGGTGCGACCTCCCTCCCACCGGGAGGGGGCTGGTGCATAGTTGTTGGTCTGCACAGAGTTTGGAGGGGGTGGGGCTTGAGATAGCATGAGCGAGCCTGTGAGCGAATACCTTATGCGCAAGGTTGGGCTATATCGAAGTGAGGGTAAAGCACTGAACGCATGGAGGGCGAAGCCCTAAGCACGCTACCGCGTGCTTCCCGCCGTTGCATAGTTTTGATACTATTCAAAATGCCAAAATCTCTGCATTTTAAACAGTAACTGCTATCCTTCCCGCCGGCGGACAACATTCGCTCCGCGAATGTTGGAGCTTCGCCCCGGTCAGTGCCTCCGACATAGTTTGCATAGGAGCACAAAGCTTGTGCCCCCACTTGTGCAAGTCTGCACTTTGCAGCATTAAGAAGGTAAAACAGTAGACACCCACCGGCGAAGCCCCGGGCGGCAGCTTCGCTGCCGCCACACCAAATCCGCAAGCGGATTTGGTTTAGGCGCCCTTCGGGCGCCTCGGGGCTTCGCCCATGCACAGTGCCCCACCATAGTTTCCATAGGATCACAAGGCTTGTGCCCCCACTTGTATGAGCCTGCACTTTACTACATTAAGAAGGTAAAGCGATAGACACCCACCGGCGAAGCCCGTGTGCGCGTCCTACGCGCACCGCCGTACCCGCAAGCGGGTCCGGCATGGCACCAGCTTCGCTGCCGCCCGGGCTTCGCCCGCACCTCATCTCCGCAACATACATACCTCATGTCTCCCACCACCCGGAGATTTTCCCCTTTTTGAAAAATTTCCCCCACCCCTCTTGACAAACTCGTTACACCGTGGTATAATTAACTACACAATCGTATAACAAGAGGTGATACAATGAAAAAACTTTCTAAACCCCAACCGGCCCGGGAGTCTGCGCTGCTCTCACCCGAGCCGGAAAACAGGCTTTCGGCCGCTGCCGCGTCGGCGCCTCCCGCCTCTCCACCGAAAAAGCTCGGCGAGGCGGAGCTCGAGATCATGCAGGCGATATGGTCGGGAGAGGTGCCGACGACCTCGGTGGAGGTGCGCGAGCGGATCAAAAGCCGCCGCGACTGGCCGCTTTCCACCATCATGACCTCCCTCTCGCGGCTCGAGGACAAGGGCTTTTTGCGCTGCGAGCGGCAGAGCGGCACCAACCTTTACTTCCCTACCGTGTCGGAAAACGACTACAAGGCGGGCGCGAGCAAAAGCTTCCTGAAGCGGCTCTACAACAACTCCGCGCGGAGCCTTGTGGCGACCCTCTACGACAACGACATGCTCGGAAAGGACGACATCCGCGAGCTGAGGGAGTATCTTGACAGACTGGAGGAGGAAAAAAATGGCTGAACTTTTCGTGACAGTTCTGAGCGTCTCCGTCACGACCGGCGCGCTGGCGCTTTTGCTCCTTCTTCTGTCCCCCGTGACCGGCCGATACGCCGCAAAATGGCGGTTCTGGGTGTGGGCAGTGCTTGCGGTGAGGCTTCTTATTCCGGTCAGCGGTTTTTTGCCGAGGAATGACCTCGCGCCCCTGCCGGAATCCGCAGCCCCCTCCGAAAGCGCTCCCGTATACAACGCCCCCGCGGCGGCGGCATACCCGAGGTTCGAGTTTGAGCTCCCCGAGCGACTTTCCGAGCCTATCCCCGCGCCCGCACCCGCGCCCGAGGAGCAGAAGGCCTCCCCCAAAAGCATAAACGTCACCCCGCTCGACATTTTGGCGGCGGTGTGGATAATCGGCGCGGCCGCTTGCTTTTCGGTGCATATTATCGGCTTCATGCTCTATAAAAGGCGGGTCCTCGGGTGCGGCGAGGTGCTGACCTCGGGCGAGGCGGCTGACATTTTTTCTGAGGAGCTGGGCAGCGTTTCCCGGCGCTCAAAGCTCACGCTCGTGAGGTCAAGCGCCGCGCAAAGCCCGATGATAATGGGCTATTTCCGGCCGATCCTCGTTCTGCCCGAGGCGCTCCCGGACGGCGGGCAGCTTCGGTTCATGATCCGCCACGAGCTCATTCACTACCGCCGGCGCGACGTGTGGTTCAAGCTTTTGTTCACCGCCGCGGTGTCGCTTCACTGGTTTGACCCGGCGATATGGCTTATGCGCAGGCAGGCGGACGTCGACATGGAGCTTTCGGTCGACGAGGGCGTCGTAAGCGGCGCAGGAATAGAAGAGCGAAAGGCGTATTCCGAGGCGCTTTTCAGTGCGGTGAGCACGGGCTCAAGCATCTCGGGAAGCCTTTCGACAAGATTCAGCGGAGGCAAAAAGATAATGAAGAAGCGGTTTTCAAATATATTAACTAAGTTTACAAAGAAAAACGGGGCGGCGCTTTTGGCCGCGGTAGTGGTACTCGCGGTCGTGACCGGGGCTCTGTTCGGCTGCACGGCGAAAAAGCCTCCCGAAACCCCGGAGCTCACCGACGAAATAATTAAAGAGCTTATCGACCGTGATACCGAGATAATGCGCTATATCGGCGAGAGCTCGCCCGAGCACGCCGCCGAGAGCGACGAAACGGCGTTCGGCGCGCCCTACTACCGCGTTACCGACGAGAGAATAGACGACTATTCCGAGTGGCGGGATCTGCTGGAGAGCACCTACACGGGGCAGCTTTTGGAGAATTACCTTGCCTCCCCCGCGATGACGGACATCGGCGGGAAGACCTACTGCGACGGCAAGGAGGCCCCATATGACGGCTCTTCGCCGGATTATCAGGTAATTTCGACCTCGGCGCAAACTAACGCCGACGGCAGCGGCGGCGAGCATTCCGAGGCGGAAATAAGGATTGTCCCGAGCGGCGCAAACAGCGGCTATCAGGGCGTTTACACCCTTTCCTGCGAGCCGGGAGGGGAGTGGAAGATCGAAAACAAGCGCGCCGAGGACAGCCCCGGCGACTATATCTCGCTCGCGGAGGATTATTTAACCTACGAAAGGATCTATCTCTACGACACGCTCGGCTTTTCGGCCGAAAATGGGGTCGAGATTGACGGCGAGACCTACTATCCCGTCACCGAGAGCGGCTTTGAGAGCTGGAGCGGGCTGGAAAGCTTCCTGCGCGGGCTCTTCACCGACGACATGGCGGACGAGCTTCTTAGCGGCGGGCCGTATGTCGAGCAGAACGGCCTTACCTATGCCCCCGAGATCGGCGGGAAGGGGAACGACCTCTCGGCGGTCTACACGACGTCGCTTCAGGTCGGGGACAGGACTATCCTGAAAATTTACCGGCGGGTGCTCTCCGAGGAGGACACCGTCGCGGCGACGGTTCTGGAGCTCGCGGACGGCGAGAACGGCCGGAGGGTCTCGGGCGCTTCGGTGGTCTATATAGAGTACGTCGGAGACGGGCTGCCGACCGACCTGCCCCTTGATTACAGCGATGGGCAGTGGAGCTTAAGCGCGACGGCATATAATGCCGACAGCATGAGTGAGCCTCCCGCGCCCGAGTGGGATCCGAACACCGATCCGCTCGGGTATGCCGGGGAGCTGATGGACCACCTCGGTCAGAGGCTTTTCAGGGCGAGCGAGGTGCTCTGCCACGAGGCGTATTCCTTCGGCGACGGCGAGAGGTCTCACGAGCCGACGGTCATCACCGAGGATCTGGGGGACGGGGTCACGGTCGACGTGCCGTTTTACGCGATGCCGAGCCCGTTTGACACCCCCGAGGGCTGCATGGAAGCGATAAGATCGGTCTATACCGACGACGCGGCCAAAGAGTGCGAGCCGTACTTTGAGGAGGACGACTATACCAAGATCGTCGACGGGTATCTGTACTTTGCGGATTCCGAGCCGGTGAGGTATATGCTGAACATGCCGCTCAAGTCGGCCGAGGTCGTAAGCGAAAGCGAGATAATAGCGAAAAGCTTCTTTGTCTGGCAGGACCGCAGCCGCAGCGAGGCGGAGATCGTCTTCAAAAGGGAAAACGGCGAGTGGAAGATCGACGGGATATACGACACCGAGCTCAAAAGAAGGGTCTTTACCGTTTACACGACAAGATATGAGGACGAGCTGATCGACGGCGAGTCGAGCGACAGGCTCCTGAACACGCTTTATACCGAGACCGGCGCGGACGAGGTGTACGCCTTCGCCGCCGAGGACTTCGACCAGAACGGCACATATGAGGCGTTCGGCATTGTGGGAGACGTCGAGACCGGAGCGACCCTTTATTTCGTCAACGACGGCGGCGTTACCGAGGTCGAAAGGGGAAGCTACGCCGTTTCGGGCGATCAGGTCCACATTCTCGATTTCGGCTACGCGAAGCTTTACACCGTCGAGGCTGTAGGCGGCGCGTCGGCGACGTTTTCGGAGATATTCGGCGTCGACGGCGGAACGTGGTACGAGGACGGGCTTTCGGGGCTCGGCTCGGGGATAGATCAGATGTGGTACGACGGCGTGGCGCTCTATAACGGCGGAGACTACGACGGCACCTTTGACGAGACCGGCAGGCCGGAGGGCGGCCGCACCTATAAGCGGTACTACTTCGCCTACAATTTCGGGTTCACCGAGCTCGGCGGCATAACGATAACCCCCGATCAGCTCATGACCTACAGCGGCGCCAAGGAGATACTTGACGGTATTTCTGCCGAGGGCGGAGAGCTCGAAAGCATCTTATATCGCGGCGAAAAGATCGGGATAATCAATATAAATTACAGGATAGCAAGCCCCGACGGGGGAGGGATCAACCGCCACAAAACGCTGATGATCACCGGGTCCTACGTCTCGGAGATCTCGACCGACGACGGGCTCATCGCCCCCGCGATGACCGAAAACGCGAGCTTTCCGCAGAGCTTCCCGCTCGGGAACGCCGCTCCCGAGGCCGGGAACACGGGGTATACCGAGTAAGCGCCGCCATCTGCGCCTCGCATATCGAAAGGGCGGAGGGCGCGCAGGACCCGCAGCTCGGCGGCGATCCCGAAAAGGAGCTGAGCGTGAGCTTCGCGCTGCCGCAGGGCCGGGACTTTAACGGCTTTACGGCCACAAGCGACAGTCGCGGCAAGACGTTCGAGATCGCAAACCCCTTCCCGGCGGAGGAGTACGGGCCGGGGAATGTAAGGATCTTAGAGGAGGGCGAGCACGAATGGTCGCCCGAGGAGCCGTACCTGTTCAGCTGCCGCAGCGTCGCGAGCTATAAGGAGGGGGATTTCAAGCAGCTCGGGTATGCCGTCCGCAGCGGCGACTGGTGCCTGTATGTAAAGTTTATCCGCACCGACCCCGACGACAGCGGCTTCGAGCAAAGATGCGGGGAGATAGTGAGAACGGTGAAGGTGGAGGGGGAGGGAAGGGGCGAAGCTTCGAGGCGGCAGCGGAGCTGCCGCCGTGCCGGGCACGTTTGCGTGCCCGGCGTGGGCGCACGAAGTGCGCCCACGGGGCTTCGCCGCGCGGGGTCTGCAAACTTGGTGCGGGGAGACAGGACAGTGCTGGGGCGAAGCCCGGGTGCGCCTGCGAAGCAGGCGCACAGTCCGACCCGCTTGCGCGGCTGGCATGGCAGCAGCGGAGCTGCCGCCCGGGATTCGCCACGCGCAGATTCTGCACTTTACTGCGGCGGAGCAGAGAGGTGGGCGGGAGTAGGTTGGGGCATGGGAGTGGGACAGGCACAAAGGCGGGGGCTTCGCCCCGTCGTCGCGGACTGCGCATCGCTCGTGGCGGCATTTTAAGCTCCGGAATATGCCGCCGCTCGTTCGCTCCGTCGCGCCGACTTTCCTTCTTTCGTAGCTGGGTGCGGGAAACTGCATGGGCGAAGCCCGTGTGCGCGTCCTACGCGCACCGCCGGACACGCAAGCATGTCCGGCATGGCGGCAGCTCCGCTGCCGCCCGGGCTTCGCCCCACCCACCCCACGCAAAAAGCCCCCTCCGGGGCGTCCCTAATAAAACAACTTTTGATTGTTTTCCGAACCGATGTGTTACTGCGTCGGTTCGTTTTTCATTTCCTCAAACAGGCTTTTCGGCAGGATTCCCACGAAATCGTAGGAAATATCTATGTCCACAACACGCTTGCCATCAACTTTCTTAGGCTTGTGAACGTATACCGCCTTAACTAAATCATTAAGTATCGCAGGCGTGAGTTCGGTCATCTCCAAATATTTCTACCTTAGCGATGAATTTGTCGATGCTGTCCGCTTGCTCCTCTTGCTGCTCAATCTCCGTCGTCAGCATTTCTAACTTTTCGTACAATTCAGCCTGTTCGGTTTCATAATCTCCCGAGAGCATCTCATATCTTGTCTCTGAAAGTCTTTGATTGGCATAGTCCTCATAAGCTTTTTTAAAGAGTCTATCCAATTCGTCGATTCTACGCTCAATTTGGTTAACCTGCTTTTTCTTGCTTGCAAGAGCCTTTTTCATCTCGGATTTCTGCATAGCTCCGAGTGCTGCCCTAAACTTTTCCTAGTAATTGGCAACAAGCCACATCACCATGCGAATGTGGTGAAGAACGCCCTGTTCCAAGATGATTGCCCGAATAAAATGCGTTTCACAAGCATCCTTTCCGTTGATTCTCGACGACGAGCAAACGAAGTGGTCTTGCCGTTTATCAAAGTTTTTGGTTGTGCAATAGTACATCTTTTCTCTACAGTCGGCACATCGCACAATCCCCGAGAACATATTAGTCTTACCTGTTCTCGTCGGTCGACGCTTGTTTTTGCGAAGTTCTTGAACACGGTTGAATGTTTCCTCATCGACAATCGGTTCGTGAGTGTTAGGAAAAATTCGCCACTGATCTATTGGATTGTTTACGGTCTTTTTGACTTTGTATGACTGCTTGTGCGTCTTAAAATTGACCGTGTGACCAAGATATTCCCTATGCTCTAAAATGTCCGAAATGCTGTCGCCCGTCCAACGGTATGGATTTTCGGGCAGAGGATTCCTCGTTGCAAGACCGAGCGAATTAGCGTGAACGGTGGGAGTTGGCACTTTCCTTGACTGCAAAATTCGAGCTATTTGCGTCGGCCCGTTTCCCGCGACGCATAGTCCGAAAATGTCCTTAACAACCGCCGCTGCCTCTGCATCGACTATCCAACGTTTCTTATTGTCGGGGTCTTTCAAGTAGCCGTACGGCGGGTTTGTGCAAAGGTACTCGCCAGCCTCACCCTTTGCCTTAACTACGGCTCGTATTTTCTTTGAGGTGTCCTTAGCATACCATTCGTTGATAATGTTAAGGAACGGAGTAAAATCACTGTCCTGCTGATTCTGGCTGTCAATCCCGTTGTTGATAGCAATAAATCGCACACCTTTTTCGACAAATAGAACCTCAGTATAAAATCCTACTTTTAGATAGTCACGTCCAAGGCGGCTCATGTCTTTTACGACCAAAGTCCCGACTTCGCTATTCTCGATTTTGTCAAGCAATTCTGTCCATGCAGGTCGATTGAAGTTTGTCCCGGAATAACCGTCGTCCACAAAATATTGCAAATTTTTGAGACCGTTATCTCGACAAAACTTTGAGATGATTGATTTTTGATTGGATATTGAATTTGATTCACCAGCCAACTCATCATCGCGCGAGAGCCGACAGTAAATCGCTGTTATTTTTTCAGACTGCTTCATTTCTGCTCCTTTCTGCGAGCAGTCTGCCATAACAGGGTTGCTGGCTTCGATTATACCACATTCAGCCATCATTTTCAACTCCTTTATCGCTGTAAAGCGCAATATTTTTCAGAATTTTTGCGGGCAGGCTGTGTTCACCGTCATAACTGCCGGCGAATCGGTAGGTTGTGCCTTTGGATTCGATTGTAACCGTGACCGTCGGCAGGACATTGTAGAGTGGATCTTGCACAATGATATGTCCGTTCTCGTCAAACCGAAAATTGTGTTTTTTCTGCACCTGCGGCTGTTCGCCGTTTTTGTTAAATTTCATAAGTATCTCTCCTTTTTGATTTTTCATTTTCCTTAGTTTGATTGTTTGCTTGCTTGCTCGACTTCGTATTTGATTTGCCAAAGCCTCTTGACATCATCGCGCACCACCGAAAACTGATTTTGTATTTCCTCAAAATCTTTCTGAACCTGCAATTTCTCGGCTTTCCATGCGCCAATCGGCAGCTTATGCCGATTTGAAAGTGATTCTCGAGGATATACGAGGAAAACATAAACCTGATATCACAACTGCTGATGTTGATTCGACCGTAGCGAATATGCAGAAAAATGTTGAAGCGGCTCTTAGCTTTGAGGGCAGTCAAGAGGAGAAAAGTGCAAAATTATGGCTTTCAAGTTTGAATATTGATTATAACAAGCTGTCAAAAGAGGAGTTTGTAACGCTGATTAAAATATTGGAGAAGTCAACGATTTTAAAGAACAGGGCAAGCAGGCGGGGAAAAACGTTAAAAAAAGATAACTACATAAGGATCTATGTGTTTAGATTTATACATAATGCTGTCTTATATCTTGAAGTTTTCTGAATAATGTGCTATAATAAAAGTATCCTATAATTCGGTTTTTATAGACAGCAATATTTGGAGGACAGACGTGAACATAACTTTTTTGATTGGAAATGGATTTGACTTAAATCTTGGACTGAAAACAGGTTACAAAGATTTTAAAAAATATTACTACTTAAAAAATCCGACTGATAAATTATCTTTATTGCTAAAAGATGAAATTATAGATTATTGATCTGACTTGGAAGTTTCTTTAGGCAATATATTAGAGCAATATTCAGAAAAGGAAATTGAAAGTTTTCTCAACAGCAAAGAATCCATGGAAAACTGCTTTCAAGAATACCTTTCCCTTGAAAACTCCCGATTTCATATTGACAATCCTGAAGAACTTTTCAAAACCTTTAGCAATAATGTTACCAACTTTTATTATAATTTTAATTTAACTGAAAGACAGCAGTACAAAACGCTCCTTTCAAAAACGACCGAAAGAATTCATTACGCTTTCATAACGTATAATTATACATATGCATTAGATGAAATAATAAAATGCTGCTCAACATCAAGCGGGTTTGGTCAGCATTCTGTCGGTTCATCAATTTATCATGACGCAGTAGACAATCCGTTATATATACATGGCGATTTAGAAACCGGCATTATATTTGGGGTAATAATTCAAGTCAATTATGTATATCCGATTCGGTTAAAGACCGTTATTTTGAAAAATATCTTATTAAAGAAAGGCTGAATAATGATTGTGGGGAACAAAGGGTCAGCAAGGCGAAACGAATTATTGACGTTAGCAAATACGTTTGCCTGTATGGTTTATCAGCCGGAATAACAGACGGTATGTGGTGGAAATATCTCATTGAGTGGCTGGCAAAAGCCGATTCTCGCCGACTGGTTCTATTTGTTCACGGCGAAAATACTCACAAGTTTTCCACGTCGGCACAAAATAGAAATAATGATATTCTTAGGCAAATCTTCATTTCAAGAGGCTTCAAGGACAAAGTGGCTGAATCTGTCAATAACAGGATAATAATTGTAGAAGGCTCGGGCATATTTAATTTAAAAGGCTTTTCCGTTTCTGAGCATGATGAGGAAAAAACATTGCAGTTTGTAGCAACATAACAAGTTATGCAAATGAAACATTTGCCTATATACTATAGCTCAAATTAAATAAAAAGAAATAAAAGAATAACTGCATAAAAGCAAGAGCCATACCCGATTGCTCGGATATGGCTTTGTTTAGCACCCTTTTGGCAGACCGCCGCATTAAAATTTTTGTTTTGCTGTTTTATGCAGGGCTGCCTCCGGGCCGTCCCCCCTGAACATCATTTTGTTCATTCCCCGAACCGATGTATCACTTCATCGGCTCGTTATTATATCCTCAAACAGGCTTTTCGTAAGGATTCCCACGAAATCATAGAAAACATCCAATTCCTGAACCCGCTTGCCCTCTCCCTTTTCAGTCTTATGAACATATATACCGCCTTGCCCAATCCATTAAGCATCGCCGGCGTGATTTAGGTCATCTCCAAATACTTCTTAACCTTGGCGATGAATTTTTAAACTCCTCCTCCGTCCCTCCCCTCACCCCCACCCCTCGTCACCCCTCCCTCCCCTTAAACATCTCCTCTTCCGAAACCTTCTTGAAATTGTCGCCGCCGAACTCGCTGTAAATAATATAGCTGCCGTCATGATAGCAGAGAACAAAGTTATATTTTGGGACAACGCCCTTATTGAGCTCAAGCACTTCGCCGGTTGAAAGGTCGATAGCGGTGCCGTCGGTATTGAAGAAATACCCGTTGACGGGTAACACGGCGATGTTATCAGGCAGCTCGTAGTTTTCAAAAACCATCTCATTGCCTTCGCTGTCAATTATGACCGAATTGTCGCCGTCCATATATCCGTAGTAGCCGCCGCTTGCAAACATCGGTTTGTAGGCGTCGTATTCATTTATCGAGGATAAAGGCATGTCCCAATCGGTTATCTCGCCGGTTTCGAGGTCGAAGCGAAGGAAAATACTGTTATAATCGCGTATATACAGTCCGCCGTTATATTCGCCGAGTATATTCGGAAGTGCGGGATAATCTGTAAGCTGCCATTTATTGTACTCCTTGTTTATGAAATCGTAGCTGCAGATATATGTCTCTCCGTTACCCGCTGCGACGCCCGTGTGAGGCTCTTTTTCCTCCACGATAGTGGTAAAATAGGCGACCGAGCCTTTCATCACAAGGTCCTGAATGTAGTCGATATCTTCAAGGGTGTCATACTTTACCCTCGAGCTGCCGTCAAGCTCGGCTTTATAGATATCTTTATATGTGTGCAGCTTTTCGTCTTTGTCCCATTCGTAGTCAGAGCGGAAGAAGTAAAGATTATTCCCTACAACTGTCGGGTGGCTTGTCACTCCCTGCACTCCGAAAGCGGTGCAGACATCCGGGTCGTCATGCGGACAGTTCGGGCGGGAGCACATTATTGCAGACTTCATAGAGTCAAAGTCAAAAAACCACAGCCGCGGAGTCGAAAAATCGTCGGCGCCCTCGGTATAAAACATACCGTTGAGATTGAGGTTTGAGAATCTGTTGCTCCTGCGAGCGGTCTCATACCCCTCGGCGTATTCGGTTTTCTTTTCCCCGCCGCAGGAGGTCAGAAGAAGCAGCGCGGCTAAAATTGCTGCAAACAGTTTTTTCATATAATTAGCTCCTTTTTAAATTATTTCTTTCCCTATCAGCTCATCTTCCGAAGCCCAAAAGTACTCATACAGGCCGCTTTCCGCCGAATAATTGCGCAAGATATACCCGTTGTCCGAATATGCCAAAACGAGCGCCCCGCTCTCGCCGCCGCGGAGATACTTTTTTCCCGAGCGAAGATCGACTACCGTATCGTACATCTGCGAAAACAGAATACCGTTCACAACGGTGTAACCGCATAATTCGACAGGCTGATAATCCGGTAAGATCACGCTCTCCCCGCCGTCGGAGCAGACCTCTAACCCGCCGTCGTGCGAAAAAAGGATATAATTCTCCGATATGCACACGGGCTCTTTATCCACGGGATAAATATTGCCGTCATCGAAGGAATAGCGGGCTTCATAATGCGTGAGCGAAGCCCCGGCGCTGTAGTCGCTGCTGTTTATGTATGTGATATATAAGCTGCCGTTCCATATCCCCCTTACCGCGGCCAGACCGTCGCAAATAAACGCGGCCTCCTCAAAGGAATTTTCGGTGAAGTCGTAGGAGTATAAATAAGAGCTGTCCATGTCGTTTTTTAGCCCCGAGGCGTCGAAGCCTTCCTTAGTCCCGATAAAATACAGCCTGTCCCCGACGATCGACATTTTACTTCCCAAGGTCGCGTTGATGCCATCAAGCTTTCCCTTCTTTGCCCGATTTGTCCCGTCCGTGTCGGAGGCGTATAAAACGCTGCTGCTTGTCATTTTTTCATTGTCCCACTCTTTTTCGACCAAATAATAATATATCTTATCCTCATATAATATCGGCAGATTGCCGAATCCTTTGGCGGCGCAGTAGCTTTCGTCCGTATGGGTACAGGTCGCATAGGGACAGACCGCAACGGTTTTCATCGAGGAAAAATCGGTAAAATAAAGCGTATCGCGAAGAGATAAAAATTCGCCGTTCATATAAAGATTTGTGTACGCGCTGAAGGTCCTGACGGAATGATCTGGCTGCCCGCCGCGAGCCCCGCAGGATACCAATAATAGGCAAACCAATAATAAAGCTGCTTTTTTCATTCGGCATTTCTCCTTTGCTAATATAATAAATACGGACAAGATGCGGAGCTTTCCGTGTCTTGTTTGTCTTTATTGCCTAAGC
>CANQLR010000028.1 GCA_947624745.1 uncultured Clostridia bacterium
GTAAAGGGGACATTCTCCCAAAAATATTACATCATAGCTGACGGCTCATTTGCGGAAATGACGTCCTATGAAGAAAGGAGAAGAAAAATGGCGAAAGGGGGGGTATGGTTATAGGCTATACCGCTGTCGGCGATTATCTCCTGTACCCCTTCAAGCCCTTTCATACTCACTCTCGCAGCTTTCATCGCTAAAATTGTACTACGGATTAGATCATCTTAAATTAAACCTATCGGCATTATATGCATTATACATATTTACCCCGCCATTGTCAATAGTAACTGTTAAAAAAGCGGATTTTTATTTTTGATATTGACATACGGGGCGCGCGGTGATATAATGCCTATATAATCAATAGGCTATATATGCTTTTGGAGGAGCACATTATGATGATCTTCAAACGATGTCGCCGCGAACGGTATTACAACCATTTATAAACGAATATCGACGCAATTTTGAAAGGAGCAAAACTTATGAAAACATACGACAGAATCACCGACCTCATCGGCAGAACGCCGCTTTTAAAGCTCACAAACTACATCAAGGAAAAGGATTTGGGCGCGACGGTTTACGGCAAGCTTGAATACTTCAACCCCGCCGGGAGCGTCAAGGACAGGATCGCCCGCGCGATGATAGACGACGCCGAGGCAAAAGGGCTTCTGAAGCCGGATTCGGTCATCATTGAGCCGACCAGCGGCAACACCGGTATCGGTCTTTCGGCAGTTGCTGCGGCGAGGGGATATAAGATCATTCTCACCATGCCCGAGACGATGAGCATTGAGCGCAGAAATCTTCTTAAGGCATACGGCGCGGAGCTCGTTCTTACAGACGGCGCAAAGGGAATGAAGGGCGCTATCGCAAAGGCTCAGGAGCTCGCCGAAGCGACCCCGAACAGCTTTATCCCGAGCCAGTTTACCAACCCCGCGAACCCGGATATCCACAGAAAAACCACCGGCCCCGAGATCTGGGAAGACACCGATGGAAAGGTTGACATTTTCGTCGCGGGCGTTGGAACAGGCGGAACGGTGACCGGCGTGGGCGAATATCTGAAATCCAAGAATCCAAACGTAAAGGTGGTAGCTGTCGAGCCGGCAGGCTCCCCGGTCCTTTCAAAGGGTGTGTCCGGTCCGCATAAAATTCAGGGAATCGGCGCGGGGTTTGTGCCGGATACGCTGAACACAAGCGTCTACGATGAAATAATCACCGTAGAGAACGAGGAAGCATTCGAGACCGGCCGCACCTTGGCGCGCAAAGAGGGACTTTTGGTCGGCATTTCTTCGGGAGCGGCGGTCTTCGCCGCAACTCAGCTTGCCAAACGTCCCGAAAACAAGGGTAAGATAATCGTCGCGCTTCTGCCGGATACCGGCGAGCGGTATCTCTCCACCCCGATGTTCGCGGAATAAAAGTCAGAGGATAGAGGTCAGAAGATAGAATTTGGAAAGCTTGGATAAAACTATACGATTCTCTATCTTCTGACCCCCCTATTTTCTGAATTACCATATTCCGGAATGTGTAGAATTTTCAGAATTTACACGGTAGTCGTGATTTCAAGAAATATTATAAATTATCAATTCAAATTTCTTTTACATTCTTTTTAAGATAGCAATATAATCCTATAATAAAGGCTTTGTAGATATCTATAAAAAGAAAAACGCATATTATAATATATCAATACTGTCTTAAAAACGGGTTTTTAAGAAGTCATGCAAATTCTGAAAATTCTACACATTCCGAAAATTGGAAATCGGCAGGGAGAATATGGCACTATCCCCCAAAATCAGATGACGTAATTGTCCGCCCCGAGCTGCTTTTCATTATCCAAAATATCCCGGAGCGTGATCCCGTCGAGGTACTCGTTTATCACCCGGTAAAGCCCCTGCCAGACCGGAAACGTCGGGCAATCGGCGCTTCTTTTGCAGTCCTGCGGGCACTCGGCGCAAAAGACCGGCGCGAGGCTTCCCTCGGTCAGGCGAAGTATCTCCCCGACGGTATATTGCGACGGGTCCTTCGCGAGCATATACCCTCCCTGATAGCCGCGGTTAGTTTTCAAAACGTCCGATTTATTGAGAATGGGAACTATCTGCTCGAGATATTTTTTCGAGATACCCTGGCGCTCGGCGATGTCCTTGAGCGCGATATAGCCCTCGCTTTGGTGCTCCGCCAGATCCAAAAGCATTCTCAGAGCATACCGCCCCTTAGTGGATATTTTCATGGCTTTAGCCTCCTTTTATGTTCATAACCTAATTATAACATATATTTTGTAGGTTTTCAAGAGGGGAAATATAAAGGCACCACCGCGCAATTAGCGGCTAACGCCTTTTTGGCGCATCTGCGAATAAACGCGGGGTTTTATCCAAGAGGACGAGTGGGCGGTCGTTTATGTCCACGAAGTCCGATTGGGAATAAAACCAGCTTTTATTGCATATTTTTCGTCATATTTCACAAAAATCCTCGCTAATACACAAAGTATTAGCTCCGGTTTTTGTTTCATCTGACAAAAAATCTGACTGCGTATCTGCACCAAAATAATTGTGTGGTGGCGCCTAAAATTCAAAATGAGAGAAGTGTTCACTTGATAGAGATAAAAAACGTCAGCAAGGTTTTTAAAGGCGAAAAGAGCGACGTCCGCGCGGTAAATAACGTCAGCCTGACTATCCGCGACGGCGAAATTTTCGGTATCATCGGATTTTCGGGGGCCGGCAAGTCCACTTTAGTCAGGTGTATAAATCTTTTGGAGCGCCCGACTTCGGGAGAGGTTTTGATCGACGGACAGGATATCACAAAAATATCCGCACGGGAATTGCGGTCGGCGCGGAAGAAGATCGGAATGATCTTTCAGCATTTCAACCTCATGCCGTCAAGAAATGTTTTTGACAACGTCGCATACGCGCTGAAGGGCAGCGGGAAGTCGAAAAATGAAATAAGTGAAAAGGTCAGGGAGCTGCTGAAGACCGTTGAAATGGCGGATAAGGAAAACGCCTATCCCTCTCAGCTTTCGGGAGGTCAGAAGCAGAGGGTGGCGATAGCAAGGGCTTTGGCGAACGACCCGAAAATACTTCTCTGCGACGAATCCACCTCGGCGCTTGATCCGCAGACTACAAAGCAGATCCTGAATTTATTAAAGAAACTTAACCAAGCGCTCGGGATTACCACGGTAGTCATCACCCATGAAATGGCGGTGATAAAGGAGCTTTGCGACCGGGTCGCTGTCATGGATCACGGAAAAGTAATCGAGCAGGGCGAAACGTTTTCGGTTTTTGCCGACCCAAAGGAGCCTCTTACAAAGGCATTCATCGCGACAACGTCAAACCTCAAGAAAATACACGAGCTGATAGCCGAAAACTCGCCGGCTGTAGCCTTAAAGCCGGGGGAGATAATCGCGAAGCTGTCATATACCGAGCGAAGCGTTTCCGAGCCGCTTATTTCGACGGTATCCCAAAAATTCGGCATAGTTTTAAACGTGATCTTTGCCGATATTGATTTTATACAGGGCGCTCCCATCGGCGGCACCGTCGGGATATTCAGCGGCGAGCGCGAAAAAATCACGCAGGCGATTAAATATCTCATCGAGAAAAACGTGTTTGTGGAGGTGATCAAAGATGAGCGAAGCGCTTGAAAAAATAATGCCGAACGTCATGGCAGACCCGGAAAGATTCTGGGACAGCGTCACAGCGACGCTTCAGATGACCGCGTGGAGCGGCTGTATCATGTTCGTGCTCGGGCTGTTTTTCGGAGTGATTCTTACCGTCACCCGCGACGGCGGAATACTTAAGCAAAGGGCGGTGCATCAGATACTCGATAAATTAGTTAATCTTTTTCGCTCGATACCCTTTGTAATATTCATCGCGATCCTGCTTCCCGTCACAAAGGCGATAATGGGCACTAAAATCGGCGTTCGGGGGGTCATAGTTCCCTTGGTCGCGGCGTCGGTTTTCTTCTTTGCCAGGCAGGTCGAGACGGCTCTTGCGGGGGTAGATCCGGGGCTTATCGAAGCCGCGGAATCGATGGGAAAAAGCCCTCTGAACATAATCTTCACGGTATATCTTCACGAGAGCGTCGCAGCTCTTTCAAGGGGCACGACCATCACCCTGATAAACCTGATCGGCCTCACGGCGATGGCGGGTTACGTCGGTGCCGGCGGTCTCGGGGATTACGCGATAACCTGGGGCTACAACTACGGCCACACCGACGTGATATGGGTATCGGTCTTGGCAATAGTCGTCATCGTGACCGTCATTCAGTGTATCGGCGGGCTTATTGCTAAAAAGGCAACTCACTGATAAATTTAAATTAAGAAAGGATTTTTTACCATGAAAAACTTCAAAAAAATCATCGCACTTTTACTTACTTTCACCCTCCTGCTGACCCTGCTCTCGGGCTGCGGAAGCAAGGAGGAAACCGTCATACGTCTCGGCGTCACCGGCGCGGTTTATGAGGACCTCTGGGCGCCGACTATTGCAAAGCTTGCCGACGAGGGGATAACCGTGGAGCTTGTGCAGTTTTCGGATTTTGCCCTGCCGAATAATGCCCTCGACAGCGGGGATATCGAGATGAACGCCTTCCAGCACCATGCCTATTTTGAAAACGACAAGGCCACAAACGGCTATGACATCGCGATTTTAAGCGATACTTTCACGATAGCCATGAACCTTTTCTCGTCGCAGTATAAAAGCCCCGAGGAAATTCCCGAGGGCGGCAAGGTAGCCGTTCCTAATGACACCACAAACTACGGCAGAGCGCTTCTTTTGCTTCGCGACGCCGGACTTCTGACCCTCAAAGACGGCTCCGGCTCGACCCCGACCTCCACCGATATTGAAACATCAAAAGTTGAGCTTGTAGAGGTCAACGCGAGCATGACATATCAGTATGTCAGCGACAGCGAGATTGCGGCGGCGGTCGTCAACGGAAACTATGCGGCAAGCTACGGCGTAGACCCGAACACCGCGATCTTCTATGAAAATCTCGACCCCGACGATAACAGCTTCGTCTGCGTGATAGCGGTCCGCTCGGAAGATATCGACAACGAGACCTACAAAAAAGTCGCCGAGGCTTTCTGCTCGGACGAGACTGCCGAATTCTTTGAGGAAAACTACAAGGGCTTCTTCGTTCCGGCTTGGACAAAGTGAGGACGATTTTAATGGATTGGCTGTATGAGATAATCGGTGAAAGAAGCCGCGTTATAACCGAGAATATCGAGGACAAGTACTTAAGCGATACCTTGGGACGGCTTCGGGGAGAAGCGGCTGCGCTGGTGTTTGTGAAATCCGCAGATGAGGTCAGCAGGATTTTAAAATATGCAAACGCCCATAAAATCGCCGTGACTCCGAGGGGCGCAGGCACAAATCTTGTAGGCTCGACGGTGCCCCTGAACGGCGGGATTATCCTTGATTTTTCCCATATGAACCGAATTTTGGAGCTCGATTACGATACCATGACCGTCACGGCAGAGCCGGGGATACTGCTTTGCGATTTGCAGAGCTATGTCGAGGAAAAGGGGCTTTTCTATCCTCCCGATCCGGGGGAAAAGGAGTCGTCGATAGGCGGCAACATCAGCACCAACGCCGGCGGAATGAGAGCGGTAAAGTACGGCGTCACCCGGGATTATGTACGCGGGCTTGAGGTCGTAATGGCAGACGGCAGGATCTTAAACGTCGGCGGCAAAAACGTCAAGGACGCGAGCGGATTGTCCCTTAAAAACCTTTTTATCGGCTCCGAGGGAACGCTTTGCGTCATCACAAAATGCATTCTGAAGCTGATACCGAAGCCGGAATTTTCGATCAGCGCGCTTATCCCCTACCCCGATCTTGACAGCGGAATTTCAAGCGTTCTGAAGATTCTGAAAGCGAACGTAAACCCTACCGCCGTTGAATTTATCGAGAGAAAGGTGGCAAAGCTGGGCGAGGATTTCTGCGGAGTAAAATACCCCCGGCCCGACGCGGGATCCTACATTCTTCTGACCCTTGACGGCAACGAAGCGGAAGTGAAAAATAACCTCGCACGAGTGCAAAAGCTGGCTTCCGAAACGGGCGCTGCGGACTTCATAACCTTGGACGACCCCGACTATGCCGCGGATATCTGGAAGGTACGCGGTGCGCTTGTCAAGGCAGTCGAAGCGGTCTCGGAGCAGGAGCCGGTAGACATCGTGGTGCCGATAAATAAAACCGCAGAGTTTATTAAATTCGTTAATAAAACCGAGCGTGAGAGCGGTATGCAGATGATAAGCTTCGGGCATGCCGGGGACGGAAACGTCCATCTCTGCGTGGTGAGGGGTTCAAGAAGCGAAGAGGTCTGGAAGCGCGAACTGACCGAAAATATGGAGAAAATTTACGGCGAAGCCTACCGCCTCGGCGGCATAACCTCGGGCGAGCACGGCATAGGAATCTCGAAACGCCGGTATTTTCTCAGCCTGACCGCGAGGGAGAATCTTGATGTCATGAGCCAAATTAAAAATGCCCTCGACCCGGAGCATATTTTAAACGACCAAAAATCCTATATTCTGACAAAAGGAGAGCAAAATGCCTGAACTTTCAAAGAGAACCGCGACGTTCACCGACTCGGTGATCAGGCGCATGACAAGAGTATCCCTGAAATACGGCGCGGTGAATTTATCACAAGGCTTTCCCGATTTCGAGCCTCCCAAGGAAATTCTCGACCGGCTTGCAGAGGTCACAAGGGAGGATTTTCACCAGTATTCGATAACCTGGGGCGCGCAGAATTTCCGCGAAGCTCTTGCCGAAAAGCAGTCGCGGCTGATGGGCAGAAAAATCGACCCGAACAGCGAGATCGTCGTGACCTGCGGCAGCACCGAAGCGATGATGGCGGCGATGATGACGGTCACGAACCCCGGCGACAAGGTCATAGTTTTCTCGCCGTTTTATGAGAATTACGGCGCCGACGCGATCCTTTCGGGCGCAGAGCCGATATATGTCCCGCTGATACCCCCGGAATTTAACTTTGATCCCGAGGTTTTGGAGGACGCTTTTCGGCAGCGCCCGAAGGCGCTTATACTCTGCAACCCGTCAAACCCCTGCGGCAAGGTGTTCACGAGAGCCGAGCTTATGCTGATCGCCGATCTTGCGAAAAAATACGACGCATTCGTAATCACCGACGAGGTCTATGAGCATATAGTTTACGAGCCTAACGAACACGTTTACTTCGCCTCGCTGCCCGAAATGTGGGAGCGCACTGTCTCATGTTCATCGCTGTCAAAGACATATTCCATCACCGGCTGGCGGCTGGGATACATCATTGCGCCTGCAAGCGTCGTCGATACCGCAAAAAAGGTCCACGATTTTCTGACCGTAGGCGCGGCCGCGCCCTTGCAGGAAGCAGCAGTCACGGGTCTGAAATTTAAGGATGATTATTACCGCGACCTGAAGCAAAAATACACCGAAAAGCGCGACCTGTTCCTCAAGGGTCTTGATGACATCGGTCTTCGGCACACCGTCCCGCAGGGCGCATATTACGTTCTTTTGGACATTTCGGAGTTCGGCTATGATTCGGATCTGGAGTTCTGCGAAGCCCTCGCGCAAAAAGTAGGAGTTGGCGCAGTCCCGGGGTCGAGCTTTTTCAGAGAGCCGGTAAATAATTTGATCCGGCTGCATTTTGCAAAGAAAAACGAGACGCTTTATGAGGCGCTGAATAGGCTGGACGGGATACGCCGGGTGATGTAGGGAAAGCCCGATATAATATAAATCAACAAAATAAGCAAAAATAGAGCAAGGTTTAGCCTTACTCTATTTTTTTATTCTGTATAAGGAGTGCCGAAAATATCATTTTGGGTGGAATATTTTATATAGTGCAGAAATGTTAAATATATTTTTATGCTCATAAGACAGCGTTTTACCCGTATTATAAAACATATGAAAATTTTGCAGAAATACCCTTGACAAATCAAGTCTCAGCAAATTAAGGCAGAGAGGTGCGATTCGGAATCTGTATTATAAAGTTGCTTGCAGCCAAAGGCGCTGTTACTTCTGAGGATAATGATCGGGCCGCAGTTGAGAGATCTGTTTTGGAATTGGGCGGTAGTCGAGGGAGGAGAATTTTTGTTTCAGTGAAGGCGTGTTGTGTTGTTGCTTTTTGGAGAACGAGAATGGAATAGGTTTAGTGTATTGTAAGCACGGGAATGGGCAAGGGGCTTTATGTGGGGGACACCCGGCCCACTGGGAGGGGGCAAACGCGAGGCTGCGGGTCTGCTCATAGGTCGGAGGGGGTGGGACTAAAGATAGCATGAGCGAGCTTGCGAGTGAATACCTTTTGCGCACAAGCTTGGGTGATAACGGAGCTAGGCAAAACGCAGGCGCCAAGGAGAGCGAAGCCCTAAGCACGCTCTGCGGGCGTTGGGGCTTCGCCCCCCGGTTTTCAGCACAAAAATATCCCCCTCCCGGTGGGAGGGGGCAACTGCATATCTATAAGTCTGCTCAAAGCCTTAGAGGGGGGAGGGCGCTAAAATAGCATTCGCGCAGCGAATACCTTATATTCCCCGCCCGGTTGTCCGCTCCACCCTCGCCCCCTCCCCATCTGCCTTCCTCCCTCTCCCTCTGTTATCTGATTGCCCCTTGCCTTTTCCTCCCCCATATGCTATAATAAACAAAAACACTTCAAGGAGGCTCGCTATGAACTACCGAAACGACCGCGAGGGGAACAGGGTCTCGATTTTGGGCTACGGCTGCATGAGGTTCAGCCGCTCGGGAGGAAAGCCGGACGTCGACAAGGCCGAGAAGGAAATAATGGCCGCATACCGCGGCGGGGTGAACTACTTCGACACCGCTTACATCTACCCCGGGAGCGAGGCTGCGCTCGGCGAGATTGTCGAGCGAAACGGGATCCGCGACAGCATATACATCGCGACCAAGCTGCCGCACTACCTCATCAAATCGCCGGACGACATCGAAAAATACTTCCGCGAGGAGCTCAAACGCCTCCGCACCGACCACATCGACTTCTATCTCATGCACATGCTGACCGACACGGCGGCGTGGGAGCGCCTTAAGAGCTTCGGGATAGAAAAGTGGATAGATGAGAAAAAGCGCTCGGGCGAGATCCGCCGGGCGGGGTTTTCCTATCACGGCGGGACCGAGACCTTCTGCCGCCTCGTCGACGCGTATGATTGGGACTTTTGCATGATACAGTACAACTACATGGACGAGAACTCACAGGCCGGCGTGCGCGGGCTGAAATACGCCGCCGGGAAGGGCCTCCCGGTCATGATAATGGAGCCGCTTCGGGGCGGGAGGCTCGTAAACAACCTGCCGAAAGAAGCGCTCGCCCTATTTGATTCGCACTCCCGTAAACTTACCCCCGCGCAGTGGGCGTTCAAGTGGCTCTGGAACCAGCCCGAGGTCACCTGCGTGCTGTCGGGAATGAATTCTCTTGAAATGGTGGAGGAAAACGTAAGGACCGCCTCCGAGTCGGGCGTCGGGGATCTCGACGAGAGCGACCTTGAGCTTCTGCACGGCGTAGTCAAGGCCATAAACTCGAAGATGAAGGTCGGCTGCACGGGCTGCGGATACTGCCAGCCCTGCCCCAAAAACGTCGACATTCCGGGTTGCTTCGCCGCGTATAACCGAAGATTTTCGGACGGCTGGTTCACCTCGTTAAAGGAGTATTTCATGTGCACGGCGCTGAGAAAAAACTCCTCGGCGGCGTCGCAGTGCATAAGCTGCGGAAAGTGCAAGCAGCACTGCCCGCAGGGGATAGACATTCCGAATGAGCTTAAAAACGTCCGCAAGACCCTCGAGGGTCCGGCGTATAAGATCGCGAAAAAGGCGGTCGGGCTCGTGAGAAAATACTGACAAAAAGGCGCAGAGAAAAGCTCTCTGCGCCGAATTTTATACCGATCTTGCCTTGTGTATCCACTTGGTGCCGCCGAGGCGGACGGTGAGCCAGACCGACTTTATGATGTAGTCTATTCTTAGGGCGATGAGCACCCAGAACGGCGAAACATCGAGCAGAAGCCCCATCACGAAGCCGAGCGGGATCGAGGCGACCCACTGGAAGATGACGTCGGCAATCATCAGAAACTTCGTGTCGCCGCCGCCGCGCAGAATGCCCTTCGAGAGAGCGCTCTGAACGGCCTGGAAGAAGACGATTATCGCGCTCGAGCTCATCATCGAGACGGCGATGTCGTATGTCTCGGGGGTTATCTCGTACATTCCTATCGACCACACACCCGCGAACCTTACGAGCGCCGAGGCGAAAAGCCCTATCCCGACGCTTATGAGAAGGAAGGAGCGCCCCTCGCGGTGGGCTCGCTCATAGTCGCCCTGTCCGACCGTCTGGCCGATCATCACCCCCGACGCGCTCGCGATGCCGCCCGTCGCGACGGTGCAGAGCCGCTCGATGACGACAACGATGGCGTAGGCGCTGGTGGCCTCCTTGCCCATGTGGCCGAGTATCATCGAGATGACGGTGGCGGCAAGCCCCAGAAGCGTGTCCGAAATTATCGCGGGAAGGCCGAGGCGGATAAACTCCCGAAACAGCGCTTTTTTGGGAGGCTTTAACACCCCGCTCGGGCGGTAAACGAGGACCTTTTCGACCTTAAGCATATACACCGCGCAGACCAAAAGCTCGATTATTCTTGCGCAGAGGGTGCCGAGCGCCGCGCCCATCACCCCGAGGGCGGGTATGCCGAGCGCGGGAACGCCGAAGATAAAGACGTAGTTTGCGCCGATGTTCACAACAAAGGACAGCACCGAAATCACAAGCCCCAACCGGGCGTTTCCGACGGCGCGAATGACGTTTGACATCACGAGGCTTATCCCGTGGGGCAGAAAGATGAACGCGGTGATCTTAAGATACTTCGCGCCCTCGCGGATAACGTCGGGGTCGGGGGTGTAAAGGCTCATTATCGCCTCGGGGAAAAGCGCGGTCAGAACCCCCAATATCGCGCCCATTATCATGACTATCTGCAGGACGAGATCGAAGGTGCGGCGGACCGTTTTCGGCTCGCCCGCGCCCCAGTACTGCGAGGCCAGGACCAGCCCCGCGGCGCTTATTCCCATGCACATGATGTTGTAGATGGCGTAGTACTGGTTCGCGAGCGACGAGGCGGATATCGACACCTCGCCGAGTTTACCCACCATCACCGTGTCCATCATGTTCACGCCCTGGTTGATGAGGTTTTGCAGAAGCACCGGGATTATAAGCAGCATCGCCCGCTTATAGAAATCGCCGTCGGTGACTATGTATTTTTTTGTCAGCTCCTTAAAATGCAATAAAAACACCGTCCGAAATTTTCAGTATGATTTTTTGGCGAGCGCGTCAGCAGAGCGGCGCGAATATCCGAAGAACGCCGTCCAAAAGCCACTTGCCGAAGCCGCTGCCGATGTCGGAAAGGGTCCTCTCGACGCTTTTCGACTGGGTGTCGAGAAAGTCCGCCTTGAGGCTGTCGAGCAGCGAGGCGCGGTAGTATAGCGAGTTGTTTTCAAAGTGCAGAAACAGGCTGCGGTAGTCAAGATTCACGGTGCCGACGGTTCCGACCTCGCCGTCGATAAGGCTCGCTTTCGCGTGGACGAACCCGGGGCCGTATTCGTATATCTTCACCCCGGCGTTTAAAAGGACGGGGTAGAAGCTTCGGGACATTCGGTAGACGAGCTTTTTGTCCGGCACGCCGGGCATGATTATCCTGACGTCGACCCCGCGGCGGGCGGCGCGGACAAAGGCGTCCAGAAGAGCCTCGCCGGGAATGAGATATGGGGTGAAGAACCAGGCGCTCTCCTTGGCCTGCGAGAGAAGGTCGATGTAAAGCTCGTTCGAGACGGCGCTTTCGCGTGTCGGCATGTCGCAGTAGCTTATTACGCAGCCGTCCTGCGCGGTCTCGTCCTCGGCGGGCTTAAGATAGCCGTCCGGCACGCGCTCGTCGGCGAAGGCGTTCCAGAATTCGGCAAACATACGGGTGAAGCTTAAGACCGCCTCGCCGGTGAGCTTAAAGCCGATGTCCTTCCAGTGGCCGTGCTTTTCGCGGCGGTTGATGTATTCGTCGGCAAGGTTCACGCCTCCGCTGAACGCCACTCGCCCGTCGACGATAAGCATTTTTCTGTGGTCGCGGCAGTTCAGGGTACCTTTTATAATGACGAGCGGGTTGAACGGCACGCAGCGGATGCCCTTTTTGCGAAGCTCCTCCGCCTCGCGCGAGGTGTAGGTAGAGATGCTGCCGAGGTCGTCGTACATTACCCGAACGTCGACCCCTTCGGCCGCCTTTTCAGCCATTATCTTCACCATTTCGTCCCACATTTCGCCCTTTTCGATGATGAAATATTCAACGAAGATAAATTTTTCGGCCTTTTTAAGCTCCGAAAGCATATCCGGGAACATCAGATCTCCCAGCGGGTAATATTTCGCCGAGCGGTTTACCGTCGTCACCGAGCCTGTGAGCCTTTCGACCCAGCCGAAGGTCTGCGCCAAGCGCTTGTCCGAGGAGGAGATGAGCGCCATCGCCTGAGCGCCGTCGCGGGTATCGGCGGGAAGAGGAGAGGTTTTTTCGAGCTTTTTGCGCAAGGGCTTCGCGGTGCGCTTGTTCCCGAAAATAAGGTAGAGAAGCGCCCCGGCGAGCGGGAAAACGAGTATCACCAAAAGCCAGAGAATTTTGTAGGTGCCCTCGTCCTGCTTGGTGATGAGGTAGAGGACGAAGATGACCGCCAGCACTGAGAGAGCAAGGTTTATCGGCCCCGCCCAAGGCGCAAGCCAGCGGAACAGGGCAAAGAGCCACACCGCCTGCAAAAGCACGGCGGGGAGAACGGTTATCGCGCGCCCGAGAATTTTTTTCATGAAAAGCCCTCCTTTTCGGGTCGGGATGAGTATATAAATATTATAGCACATTAAACGGGGATGTCAAGTTAGAGGATAGAGGGTTAGAGGGGAGGGGATAGAGATGAATCCGCACTTGCCTGCGAGAAACAAACCGAAAAGGTTTCGCCGGCCTTTCCTCAAAAGGCCGCAGGGTCAAGGGACAGAGTCCCTTGGCGCGACCGCAGTCGCGAAATCCTCTTCCCCAAAATATCACAGGAGGGTAGGCCAAACAGTTCGTCCCCGGGCGAAGCCGCCGCTCCGGCGGGTTCGCTGCGCAACGGGAGCTAAGGTGCGAGGCAGAAGTCGACAAGGCGTTGCGTTCTCGTAAGGGGTCTCCCCATTTGCCGAGTGGGGAGAGAGGCAAAGGGAAGGCGGGGCTACAGCAGAAATAAACGGTGGCGCACAAGGGTGGGGGGTACGATCTGATTTTGCCGAGTGGGGAGCGAGGTAAACGCTGCAAGAGGGTGAGGGCGAGGAGAAAGGAGGGGTTTGTGCAAGGGTTGGGGCGAAGCCCCGAGGCGCCCGAAGGGCGCCTCGCCGCCGCACACGAAGTGCGGCGGGTGAGACTGCGAAGCAGGCTCACTGGGCTTCGCCCGCGCGGAGATTGCGCTTTGCTGCGGTGAGGCAGGATGAGGCGAAGCCCCGGGTGCGCACGGAGTGCGCACCCGCCCGCCGAGCTTGCTCAGCGGGCATGGCGGCAGCTTCGCTGCCGACCGGGGCTTCGCCCGCGCGGGAGCTGCACTTTGCGCCTCTAACGCAGTAAAGTGCGGGCCTGCACATGTAAATAGAGGCGGGAAAGCTGCGTTCATTTGCAAGGGCGGTGGAGAGGCGCTGACCGGGGCGAAGCCCCAAAGCCCATGAAATGGGCTTTGTCCGCCGTCGGAAAGGGCAGCACGGTCTTTCTAAAAGGCGGGAAATTCGGCATTTTGCAAAGGTTTGTAAATCCTACTACGGCGGGAAGCACGCCGAAGGCGCGATTAGGGCTTCGCCCTTGCTCCCTGCTCCTTACCCAACCTTGATATAGCCCAACCTTGCGCATAAGGTATTCGCTTTGCTCATGCTATCTCAAGCCCACCCCCTCCGACCCTTGAGCAGTTCTCAGCCTCGCGTTTGCCCCCTTCCGGTGGGAGGGGGCACTTGCATGCGTGTGCGGGCGAAGCCCGGGCGGCTCGTCGTCGCAAGCTCCATATCCCTCGCCCCTCCTGTTCGTCAGGGCTCGCTCATTCCGCTGCTCCTCCTCTTCCCACAAAGTCCACGGACTTTGTGGGAACCCAATGTGCCGCCCGGACTTCGCCCCCTTCCCCCCTCCATCCCGCGCGTCTCTCGCTGCGAATCCCCGTCGGCAGCTTCGCTGCCGACCTGCGCACATCGTTCGCAGTCGGCGCCCACTCTGTGGGAGCCTCGGGGCTTTCGGGAGTGCCCAAACCACCCACATTTAAACCCAAAGCTGTTAATGGAAAGCGATTGGTAGCGGCGAATCAATAAGCAACGATTTTTATAATGTGGTCGTTTTGGACATACCCGCCCTCCCCCGCCCTTGACATTCTCCCCTCCATGTTATATACTATACTTGGACGGGTTTGGAGCTTTCGGCCTGCGCCCGAGGCCGCGGCGGCGATTTTTCCTTCGGCTTCTCTGTTCTACCCTGCTTTTTCGCACTTTAGCGCTAAAGCAAGGCGGCCCGACGGACGGGATTTTCGCATTTTTCAGCTTTTCGGCCTTTGCCTCCGCTTTATCGCGCTCCCCGAAGCTCCCCCAAATCACACCGAGCAAAATCATGCAGCACTACGCATTCCGTAAGGAGAGGATCTTTATGTTCACGCAGACAAGGGCGCCGTGGCTCCAAAACTACGGCGACGTTCCCAAAACGCTCAAATATTTCGACGGCACCATGTGGGAGATGGTCGAGGAGGCGGCGGATCAGCGGCCCGACCATGTCGCCTACGATTTCATGGGCAGGTCGACGACCTACAGGACATTCAAGAAAAACGTTCACGACTGCGCCAAGGCGCTTAGGGCGGCGGGGGTGAAGCCGGGAGACCGCGTCACCGTGTGTATGCCTAACTGCCCGCAGGCGGTCGTGATGTTTTATGCCATAAACCTTATGGGCGGGGTATCGAACATGGTGCACCCGCTTTCGAGCGAAAACGAGATCCGCTTTTACCTGAACCTTTCAAAGAGCGTCTGCGCTTTGACGTTGGATCAGTTTTTCCCGAAGTTTGAGGCGATACGAAAGGACGTCCCGACCCTTAAAACGCTCGTGATAGCGGCGGTGAAGGACGAGCTGAAGCCGCTTTTAAAGCTCGGATACAGCCTTACCGAGGGCAAAAAGCTTCCCAAAATTCCCGACGAAAAGGCGGGGAAATATGTCACCTGGAAGCACTTTATCGCCGCGGGGCGGGGGTATGAGAAAAAATACATCGCCCACCGCGACAAAAACGACCCGGCGGTCATCCTTTACAGCGGGGGCACCACCGGCACCACGAAGGGCATACTTCTTTCAAACCTGAACCTCAACGCTCTTTCTGCGCAGGTCATCTCGGCAAACCCGATATACGACAAGGACGACAAGATCCTGGCCGTAATGCCGATATTCCACGGCTTCGGGCTCGGCGTGTCGATACATACTTTTCTTTCAAACTGCGGGCGATGCGTTCTGGTGCCCCGCTTCACTCCGAAAACATACGCTCACGATATCCTGAAAACGCGGTGCAACTTCATCGCGGGAGTGCCGACGCTTTACGAAGCGCTCCTTCGTCAGCCCGAGATGAAAAACGCCGATCTGAGCTGCCTAAAGGGCGTATTTTCGGGAGGCGACACGCTTCCCGCGGAGCTCAAGAAAAGATTCGACAAGTTTCTTAAGGACCACGGCGCGAAGATCACGATCCGCGAGGGCTACGGCACCACCGAGTGTGTGACCGCCTCCTGCCTCACGCCGCTGCACCTTTATAAAGAGGGCTCGATCGGCCAGCCGTTCGCCGACACGTTCTATAAGATCGTCGAGGTCGGGACCAACATTGAGGTTCCCTACGGCACAGAGGGGGAGATCTGCATCTCCGGGCCGACGGTGATGCTCGGCTATCTCGATAACCCCGAGGAGACTCACAACACGCTTCGCATACACGGCGACGGGCGAACATGGCTGCACACCGGAGACCTCGGCGTTATGGACGAGGACGGGTTCATATACTTCCGCCAGAGGATCAAGAGAATGATAATCACCTCGGGCTACAACGTCTATCCCTCGCAGCTCGAAAACATTCTTGACGCCTACGAGGCGGTGCAGATGTCCTGCGTGATCGGCGTTCCGGATCCGTATAAAATACAGAAAATAAAGGCGTTTATCATGCTTCGCGAGGGGTATCGCCCCGACGGCGAAACGAAGGCGAAGATCCTCGACTATTGCCGCAAAAACATCGCGAAGTACGCCATGCCTTACGACATCGAGTTCCGCGACAGCCTGCCGACGACGCTGGTCGGGAAGGTCGCATACCGCGTGCTCGAGGAGGAGGAAGAGGGGAAGAGGGAGAAGGCTGCTGCCGAGGCGGGGGCTAAGTAACGGGTGGACAGGCGGGTAGAAAGCGCTGTGGCTGGGCAAAGGGTGGAGGCGAAGCCCCGGGGCGGACGCGGAGCATCCGTCGGGCTGCGAGGCTCTGCTTCACGGCCGCGCGGGACAGGGTCCCGCGCAGGGGCTTCGCGGTGGGGTGGCTGCTCATGGCCGGTGGCGAAGGCCCAAGGCGGCAGCGGAGCTGCCGCCGAGCCCGCCGCGCTTGCGCGGCGGGCGGGTGTGCACGGAGTGCACACCCCGGGGCTTCGCCCGCGGTTTCCTGCACAAAGATAAGCCCCCTCCCGCCGGGAGGGGGCTGCTTTATAGTAGTAAGTCTGCGCAAGGGGAAAGAGGGGGTGGGGCTGGAAATAGCATGAGCGAGCGTGCGAGCGAATACCTTATGCTGCCCCGCCCGGGGCCTGCTCAAACACATGGGTTTTGCACAGAGTGCGGTGCAGAGTTTGTACCGCAAAGCTGCGGCTGACCCGCATGGGCGAAGCTCTAATCGCGCCATTCGGCGCAATTCCCGCCGTAGCAGAGTTTATAATTCTTTGCAAATTGTCAAATTGTCTGCAATTTATAAAGTTAGCACAAACCCATCCGACGGCGGACAAAGCCCATTCCATGGGCTTTGGGGCTTCGCCTCGGTCAGTGCCTCACCCTTTCAAATGAGCGCAGCTTTCCTGCCTCTACTTGCATATGCAGGCCTGCACTTTACTGCGTTAGAGGCACGTAGTGCAGACCCAACGAGGGCGAAGCCCGGGCTTCGCCCTCCCACCGCCTCACAGCGCCAAAAGTGCAGCCCCCGCGCTGCGAAGCCCCGCCGCCCACTCCGTGGGCGGCATGCCGGGAGGCTTTGCCTCCCGGCCGCGCGGAGCTTCGCTCCGCGCATAGGCCTTCGCCCCATCGTCGCTCCCCCGTGGCAAACCCCAGTGAGTCTGCTTTGCAGTCTCACCCGCTGCACTCCGTACGGCGCCTCGGGGCTTCGCCCCTGCCTCCCTCCCCGTCATTTTCACCCAACTCCCCCGCCCCGATTTGGCTATTATCACGATAGCAATTTTTGCGCGGATATGTATACTGTTTTTGACAGTATCAATTTGTTAAACAGTTTGCAGGATACGTCAATCTACATCAAGAAAGGAAGATGAATAATGCTGAAAAGATTCACGGCGATCGGCTTTGCGCTCATAATGATCCTCGCCTTCGTCGGATGCGGGAACAACCGCCGCCAGGTGGTGCAGCTCACGCTTTCGACCGAGGACTCCGAGGCCATTCTTCGCGCAGCGGGAGTCGTCCTGCCCGACGCCGAGAACGCACCCGGCGCAAACTCCACCGTGCAGTGGTTCTCGTGGTACGACCCGTTCCAGAACTACAGCGAGGACCAGATGATCAACACCGGATACTATACCTTCCAGGAGAAGTATAACGGCAAAGTCGAATGGGTCGAGGTTGAGTGGGGTGAAAGGTACGACGGCGTCGCAAACCTTATCCTCGCGGGCACTCCGCCGGATCTTTATCCCGGTGAGGCGAACACTTTCCCGAACTTCGCCATAAAGGGTCTTTATGACGCGGTAAACAAGTATATCGACTATGACGACCCGCTTTGGAACGGCATGAAGGATTATGCCTACAAATACTTCTCGCTCGGCGACAACGTCTATATGATGATCACCGACCGCACCTTCGGCACCGTCTGCCCCTACAACCGCAGAGTTGTCGAGGAATACGGCTTTGACGACCCCGCCGAGCTCTTCGCGAACGACGAGTGGACATGGGACGTTTTCTACGAGATGTGCATGGACTTCACCGACCCCGACGCGGACCGCTATGCCCTTGACGGCTGGTATTTCTACTCGGGACTTTTAAGAGGCACCGGCAACACCATCGCGAGCTACGATCCCGAGACAAATCACTTCGTATCGAATCTTGACGAGCCCGGCTTCGACCGCGCGGCTTCGCTTCTTTACGACCTCGGCACCAACAGCTGCATGTACCCTTGGTACAACAACAACTGGTCGACGAGAAATTCGAGCGCTAACGGCGCGGGCGTCAAGGAAGGACTCTGCCTGTTCTGGCCCGTCTCCGAATGGGGCTTCACCGACACCGTCGAGAACGTTTCCGCCGTCTGGGGCGACATGGAGGACGAGGAGCTTATGTATGTTCCTCTCCCGCGCGACCCGAACGGCGACGGCAAATACTATTTAGAGTCCTATCCGACGGGATATTGCATCATCAAGAGCTGCAAGAACCCCGACGGCGTGGCGCTTCTGGTATCCTGCATGAGGTTCAAGGTCTTAGACCCGACCGTCGTCAACATCGACCGCAGGCTTTTGGAGGAGAAATACCTCTGGACTGAGGATATGCTCGCGATGCACGACTACCTCACCGAGCTGGTAAACAGCACCGACGACGTAATCATGAGCTATGACGCCGGCATGGGCAGCATGGTTGAGTCTGCCGTCGGCAACATTGAGGGCTTCAGCCACTCCGCCACGATCCAGTCGTGGGCGCAGGTCAAGGAGGCCTACGGCGACACGCTGCAATACGGCCTCGATGAGCTGAACGCGACCATCGACAGCTTCATCGCCTCCGGCGGCGAGGTCGAAGCGCAGTATCCGTGATGAGCGGGCGGCCGATATGGGCTGACTGCGAAACGGAAAGACACAGAATAGAATAAAGCAAAAAGCTCCGCGAGTGCGGGGCTTTTTTCGTGGGAGGGGGTTGGGGGTGGGGCGAAGCCCCGAGGCGCCCACGGAGTGGGCGCCGACTGCGCACGAAGTGCACAGGGTCGGCAGCGAAGCTGCCGACCAGGGCTTCACCGCGCGGGGCCGCGCTTTTGTTGCGGGGAGGCAGGGAGAGCGGTGAGAGTAAGTAGGAGTAGGAAAGCTGTGTTCAGTTGCAAAGGTTGCGTAGAGGCAGTGAACGAGGCGAAGCCCGGGTGCGCCTGCGAAGCAGGCGCACAGCCCGACCCGCTTGCGGGTCGGGCGTAGCGGCCGCGGAACGCGGCCGCCCGGGCTTCGCCGCGTGAGGTCTGCACTTTTGGTGCGTAGAGGCAGGGAGGGCGGCGAGAGTAAGTAGGGGAAGGAAAGAGAGTGACTTTGCAAGGATGGTGTAGAGGCACTGGCCGGGGCGAAGCCCCAAAGCCAATGAAATGGGCTTTGTCCGCCGTAGGAGAGGTTAGTACGGTCTTTTGAAAAGGCAGAAAACTCGGCATTATGCAATGCGTTGGAATTTCTGCTACGACGGGAATTGCGCCGAGGGCGCAATTAGGGCTTCGCCCCTGCCCCCTGAGCCTTGTGGAATTTCGCGATAACATCGCATGGGTTGCTATAAGGTATTCGCTTCGCTCATACTATCTTAATCCCCCACCCCTGCCCCTCCCCGATGGGGAGGGGTGGCTCGACGAACTTTGAGCATAATTTGTAAGGGGAACAGACCCCGGGCAAGCCGTAAAAGGTATTCGCTCGCAAGCTCGCTCATGCTATTTTCAGCCCCACCCCCTCCAAACTCTGTGCAAGACCCACAGCTATGCAGCAACCCCCTCCCGGCGGGAGGGGGTCTATCTTTGTGCAGGAAACCACGGGCGAAGTCCCGGGGTGTGCACTCCGTGCACATCCTCCCGCAGAGCAAGCTCTGCGGGCTCGGCGGCAGCTCCGCTGCCGCCTCGGGACTTCGCCACCGACTGCGAGCAGACTCCCCGCCGCGAAGCCCCTGCGCGGGACCCTGTCCCGCGCGGCCGTGAGGCGAAGCCTCACGGCCTGACGGACGCTCCGCGTCCGTCAGGGGCTTCGCCCCTTTTGCCATTCGTCCCCACGAAAAAAGGCGCACCCCCTCGCCTTTTTCTTTTATCTTCTATTATCCCCTGATTATTCCTGCCGCCTCACTCGTCGTCGCGGGCGGAGACGTACTCGATGTACTCCTCCTCGCTCGCGAAGAGCATATACCTGCCGTCGACGTACCCCATATAACCGGTCTGCGTGTCAAAACCTTTCATTTCGTTCATCCTTTCTGGTCAGATCCCTGTTGCTTCTTTAATTCAAATATAGCACATGATCTGTCCAAAAATACGGACTCGAAAGAATTTTTGGCACCGACGAGTACAAATTTATGTACTCCAAACCGTTTTCTTGATACTGCTGAGAAAGGCATTTTGCGGTTTTTGTGCTTTTTAGATTATTACGAGCCTGCTGCTTCCGCCAAATTATTGTGAGATACTATGTGCGAGCGGCGGGGCAGGGTTGATCTGTCCAAAAAAACGGACTTGAAAATAAATTTCACGCCTTAGAGTACAAAAATTTGTACTTCAAGGCGGCTTTTGATATTGTTGAGAGCCTACTTCTCCCTTGAGAGCATCATCAGCTCCTCGAAGCGTTCGCGGGTGCAGAAGTCGGTGCCCTCGCGCTCGACAGCGCCCGCCGACGCGCAGATCCCGAAAAGCAGGACGTCCGCCGGGCCGAGGCTCTTCGACAGCGCAAAGCAGGCCCCCGCGACCATTGCGTCGCCCGCGCCCTGAGCGCTTTTCGCCGTGATCTTCACCGCAGGGAGCACCACCGCGTCGTTTTTGGTGACGGCGACCGCGCCCTGATCGCCCTTTGAGACCAGCACCAGCCCCACGCCGCAGCCCGAGATTATCTCGCGCGAGCGAAGGATTATGTCGTAGTCGGTCTCGATGCGGCAGTTGAAGGTGCGCTCCAGCTCCTCGATGTTCGGCTTGATCATGTACGGCGCGCCCAAAATGCCCTTGACAAGGGGCTCTCCCTCGGCGTCAAGGATAATTCTTGCGCGAGGGTGCTCCGACTTGATGATCGAGATTATCGTTCGGTAGATGTCGTCGGGAACGCCGCTCGGCACGCTCCCCGCGAGCACGAAAATGGCGCCGTCGGGCCGCTCGTGGGCGAGCTTTTGCAGGTTCTCCAAAAATTTTTGGAGACACTTTTGCGGCACCGTCGGGTTCTGCTCGTTTATCTCGACCGTTTTTCGGGTCGAGCGGACGTAAATTTTTGTGTTTGTGCGGATCACCCCGGGGCAGGAGACAAAATCCGCCTCGACATTTTTTTGCTTTAAAGCGTTCGTGATCGTGTCGCCGTGCTCGAAAATAAGCCCCACCGCGCGGGAACGGATCTCGAGAGCGGACAGCGCCAGGCTGACGTTGACGCCCTTTCCGCCCGGGTCCAGCCGGACGGACTCCGCCCGGTTCAGGCGGTCGGGAGAAAAGTTCTCCAAAACGACGGTCTTGTCGATACTCGGACTCAGGGTCACAGTAGTTATCATGTCGTCCTCCCCCCCTGCGCAAACGCGCTGTTTATGGGATGATTATAGCACAAATAAGGTGGGGTGTCAAGGGAGGGGGAGGTCCGTTCTCACGCATTATCCCCCTCCCCTATTTACAAATCCCGCAAAATATGTTATAATAGTCATATAGCGTTTAATTTTGCTTTTTATGCCCGGTTTCCGGGATATTTGCGGAGCGGGGGGGTCGGCTTTTCGCTGGGGAGTGTCCTGTCCGCCCACATTTAAGCCCAAAGCAGTTAATGAAAAGCGATTGGCAGCGGTGAATCATCAAGCAAAAATTTTTTAATGTGGTCGTTTGGGACGCTCCCTTTTCGCGGCTGCCGTTTTTCGCTTTCGGGATCCAGGGCGTGCCGCTGCCTTTTTCCGTTTTTCCCGCCTGTCTCTTGCTTTCACCCTTACACCCTTACCCCTTGCCACCTCCCCGCACCCTTGCACCCGCCGTTTACTGCGTTTTCACCCCTCTACTTCATACCCTTTGGGCGATGCCCGGAAAGGAGCTTTATGAAACACCCGAAACTTTCCCGTTCGATACTTGCCGTCGTCCTCGCAGTCGTTTTGGCCGCGGGATCGCTCGCGGTCGCCCGGCTCGACGATTACATACTCACCCACCCGAGCGAGACCCCTGCCCCCGAGCCCGACCCCCTCGCCGAGGAGGTCCAACCTGTCGCGCCGCTCGGGTCGACCGAGGACGAACCCGTGCAGTTTTCCATCCCCGCGGGGTTTTATGATTCCTCCCAGAGGCTGGTCCTGAGCTGCGATTCGGCCGAGGAGATACTCTATACCCGCGACGGCACCGACCCCCGCACCGGCGGAAAAAAATACCGCGCGGCGGTCTCGATGCGCGCGCCGAGCGACGAAACGATAATCTACGACATCTCCGCCTGCGCGGTCTACGCCGACGGCAGCATGTCCGAGCCGGTCACCCGCTCCTATATCATGGGGCAGGACGTCGGCAACCGTTTCGACTGCCTCGTTTTCTCGATAACCATCGACCCCGACAAGCTCTACAACTATGAGGACGGCATTTTTATCGCGGGGAAGATGCGCGACGACTACCTTGCGCTTCCGAAGGAGGAGCGCTATCCCGAGCTTCAGCCGACAGACCCCGCGAACTGGAACCAGCGCGGCAGGGCGGGCGAGCGCGAGGCTTACGTCGAGGTGTTCGAGTATGACGGCACCTGCGTCATCTCTCAGCCCTGCGGAATGAGGATATTCGGCGGGTGGAGCCGATCGAACGACCAAAAGAACCTGAAGCTCTATGCCCGCACCGAATACGACGAGGTCGACAACCGCTTCCGCTATGAATTCTTCCCCGACCAGCTCGATTCAAGCGGCAACAAGGTCGTGTCATATAAAAAGCTGGCGCTTCGGGCCTGCGCGAACGACGCGGGGTATCTCTATGCCCGCGACGACGCCATTTCCGCGGCGGCGGAGGCCACCGGGATCGAGGTCAAGAAGTCCCGGCCGGCGGCGGTGTTTTTAAACGGCGAGTATTACGGCTTCGCGTGGCTCCAGCAGGTCTTTTCCGAGGACCTTTTGGATCACAAATATAACGTCGAGGACGGCTCGTGGGACATCCTGAAGGGCTGCGAGTATATGATGATAGAGGATACGGACGATCCCGACTGGGCGGCCAAAAACGCCGCTTGGCGGGAGATGTACGACTACGCCTACAAGGACCTCACCGACGACGAGACGTTTGAAGAACTCGCCTCGATGATAGATATAGATAACTTCCTTACATACTATGCGCTAAATTCCTATATCGGGAACGGCGACTGGCCGAACAACAACTACAAGGTCTTCCGGTACTCCTCCGGCTCGGTGCCGATGTCCGACGAAGCGCCCTACGACGGCAAGTGGCGGTATATGCTCTATGACACCGACTTCGCGTTCGGGCTCTACGGAAACGACTTCCTGACGACACATATGCAGCAGCTTTTCAAGGAGGACGCCTTCGGGACCTTCCCCGAGGACTGGCGCGCCGACGTCCACGACAAGGGGGACATGTACTATAAGCGCAGCGACCTTCTTATCTCGCTCTGCAAGCGGCAGGACATCAGGGACAAATTCCTCGGGATACTCTGCGACATGGCGGGCTACTACTTCAACGAGGAGCGCACTGCCCAGTATCTCGACAAGTACTGCGAGCTTCGGCTTCACGAGCTGGTCGCGGCCGCCGAGGAGGGAAAGGCGAACGTCTGGAGCGTAGAAAGGGAGCTTTCGAGCTGCAAGGACTGGATAAAAAAGCGCCCCTACGCCATAAGGGTGCAGATGACGAAGGTCTTCCCCGAATACTCAAAGGACGAGATCTATAACGTCTCTGCGTGGGCCGAAAGCGGCGCCGTGATAAACCTCAACACCGCAAAGATCGTCCCCGACGGTGTGGATTTCAACGGCTTCTATTTTAAAGGTATGGAGATACCGCTTTCCTGCACCCTCGAGGGCGGGGCCGAGTTTGAAAGCTGGGACATAAACGGTCAGCTCGTCTATGATCAAAGCACCGTCATCTCGGATAAGCTCTACGGCGACAATATAAAGATAAAGCTGAACCTCAAAAAAGCCGGCGGGATAAAGATCTACGAGGCGGTATACAAAAACACCGCCGGGGGAGATTCGGTCACGATTAAAAATTATTCGGACGAGGCGATATCCACCCAAGGCTTGGTGCTCTCGGACGGCTCGAACGAGTTTATGCTCCCGACGATGAACCTGCACGCCGGCTCGACGGTGAAGCTCATCGGCAAGAACTACTCCCGCGTAGACGCGCTCGGCTGCATCGAGATGGGCTTCAACCTCAAGGAGGGCGAGACCCTGACCCTGAAAAACCAAGACGGCGAAATTCTCACCGAGCTTGAGCTTCGCATAGCCCACAAGCGCTCGGGGTTGAGGCTGGATAATTATACTGGGAGTTATAATGAGGTCAGTATCAACTATAAGGATAGAATTTTGCCCGCCGAGCTGCCCGAATTCAACTGGGGCGGCTGGGGAGGCGGCGGCTGGGGCTGGTGAGTTAGAGGATAGATAGTTAGAAAATTAGAAGATAGAAGAGGTGTAAATATGTCAAGAATTGTAATTACCTGCGACTCGACCTGCGATCTGACCGAGGAAATTTACTCCCGGCTGGGGGTAAAGGTCATCCCGCTCGGGGTGCTTCTGGGGGAGGATCTTCGCAAGGACGGCGTGAACGTCACGGTGCCGGAGCTCTACGAATATGTAGAAAAGACCGGCGTACTCCCTAAGACCTCGGCGATCTCGGAGTATGAATATCTCGAGGTCTGGCGGCCTTTGGTCGAGACCGGCTGCGAGGTCATTCACATCAACATTTCAAGCGGCATCTCGGCCTGCCACCAGAACGCCAAAAACGCCGCCGAGGAGCTCGGGGGAGTGTACGCCGTCGACTCGAAGCTTTTGAGCTCGGGCTCGGGAATGCTTATCCTGCGCGCCGGAAAGCTGATCGCCGAGGGCGCGGGGCTCAAGGAAATTGCCGAGGACCTCGAGGAGTACAAGACCCGGGTCGATTGCAGCTTTGTCATAAAGACCCTCGAATACCTCAAAAAGGGCGGCAGGTGCTCGGCGCTCCAGGCCTTCGGCGCGAATCTTCTGAACCTTCACCCCGAGATAAACATGGTCGACGGGGGAATGCAGGTCGGGCGGAAATACCGCGGCAACCAGCAGAAGTTCATTCCCGACTATATCCGCGGGCGGCTCGAGGGAAAGACGGACATCATAAGAGACCTCGCCATAATCACCCACTCTCAGGCCGAGCCCGAGGTCGTGGAAACCGTTAGACATATGCTCGAGGGCTACAGATTCAAGGAGATCATCGAGACCCGCGCGGGCTCGACCATTTCGAGCCACTGCGGCGCAGGAACGCTCGGGATAATGTATGAGCACAAGGCTTAAGGAGGGAAATTATGGCACAGAGATCCTTTGACACGAAGAGAAAGCCCTCGAAGCCGAAGCCCTATCTTATGCCGATCGAGTGGGGCGGCTCGACGGTGTTTTCCAAGATAGCGGGCGGCTCGAAGATCGAAAAGGTCAACTGCGAGGGGCTTAAGTCGCCCTTTCTGATACTTTGCAACCACGGCTCGTTCATCGACTTCCCGCTCGTCGTTAAGGCGATATTCCCGCTTCGCACCTCGTGGGTCATCTCGATCGAGGAGTTCATCGGGAGGGAGTGGCTGATGAGAGGCGTGGGCGGCATCTACAAGAGAAAGTTCACCGCCGACATGACCGTCGTTCGGCACATCCTAAACGCCCTCACGCGGCAGAAGGTCTGCTGCACCATCTATCCCGAGGCGAGATTTTCCCTCGCGGGGATAAACGAGCAGATAGACGGGGCGCTCGGCAAACTCGCCAAGAAGGCGAAGGTGCCGGTCTGCGTTTTCATCGCGAAGGGAAACTTCATACGCTCGCCGCAGTGGAACAAAAGGCCCTATCGGCAGGTCCCCATCGAGGGGAGATTCGAGCAGATAGTCACCCGCGAGGAGGTCATGACCCTCTCGGCGGAGGAGATACAGAGGCGGATCGAGGAAAAATTCGTCTATGACGACTACGCCT
The DNA here is from genome assembly GCA_947624745.1 of uncultured Clostridia bacterium. GTDB lineage: Bacteria > Bacillota > Clostridia > Oscillospirales > Ruminococcaceae > Faeciplasma. The sequence continues at coordinate 26,192 of CANQLR010000028.1, forward strand.
ATATCCGGGATCGGCACATACCGATGAAGTGCAAACAGAGGGCGCAGAATATCCACAAGATACTCTATCAGTGCCCGGTCTGCGGCAAGGAGTTCGCGACCGACTCGAAGGAATCGAGCATATGGTGCTCCGAATGCGGGGCGATATGGGAGATGGACGACTACGGCGTTCTGCACCGCAAAAACGGCCCCGACGTTTTCACCCACGTTCCCGACTGGTACCGCTGGGAGCGGGAAAACGTCAGAAAAGAGGTCGAGGAGGGGAGATACCGCTTCGAGGACACCGCCCGGCTTGAACGGATCGTGAACGGAAAAATAGGGTTCGAGACCCTCGGGAACGTCGAGCTTATACACGACGAAAACGGCTTCACGATGAGCGGGGAGATCTTGGACGGCAGGTTCTCTTTCAACCGCTCGGTCGCGTCGATGCGCTCGGTGCATATCGAGTACGACTTCAAGGGCAGGGGAGACGCGATAGACCTTGCGACCCTCGACGACACCTACTTCGTGTTCCCGCTGACCGCAAGAAACGTTTTGACTAAGCTGCACTTTGCGACCGAGGAGCTCCACAAGCTTGAAGAAAAGAAGCGCCGGGAGCTTTTGGGGGCGGAAAAGTGAGAAAGGAGGAGCGCAGGCTTTGGCTTACCGACACGAAATAAAGCTGCTTTTATCGCAGGCAGAATATACGGCGTTTTCGCCGCTTCTTCGGGGGATAATGCCGGCCGACCCGAACACGGGCCCCGCGGGGGAATATTTTATACGGAGCCTTTACTTTGACGACGCGGCGCAGACCTCGTATTTTGAAAAGCTCGCCGGCGTCTCGGACAGAAAAAAATACCGGCTGCGGATATATAATTTAGAGGACGGGGTCATAAAGCTCGAGTGCAAGGAAAAGCGGGGAGACCGCATAAAAAAGCGCTCGGCAAGCGTGACAAGAGAGTGCGCGGACAGGCTCTGCAAGGGGGATTTCTCGCTTTTAAGCGGCAGCGAGGACCCGCTCTGCAAGGAGGTATTCGCCATAAGCAGGACGCGCGGGCTATACCCGTCGGCAGTGGTAGATTACGACCGCGAGGCGTATCTGCACCCCGTCTCGAACGTGAGGCTGACCTTTGACAAGGCGCTGCACGCGGGGATCGCCGGCTCGGACATATTCGATCAGGATCTTCCGACCGTGCCGATATTTGCGGACGGCAGCGTCATCTTCGAGGTAAAATACGACGATATTTTGCCGAAGCATTTGCAGAAAATAATAGCGAACGCACACGGGCAAAGGCTCGCGCTCTCGAAATTCACCATGTGCAGAGACCGCCTGCGCGCGTTTCGCCCGAAAATAGATCACCACTAAATAAGAAAGGAACATTACCATGCAATCTATCCGTTCAGTACTTCGCGAATCAATCGAACAGCTCGGGCTCGTCGAGCATCTCACCGTCGCCTATATTCTGGTGTCTCTGGCCTGCGCGGCGCTCTGCGGGCTCATCATCTACTTCGTCTACAAGCTTTTCTACCGCGGCGCAGTCTACAGCGAGAATTTCGCGCTCCTCATCGTTTTGACCACCGTCGTGACCGCGTTTATCGTCATCACGATCGGCTCGAACCTTGTTCTGTCGCTCGGTATGGTCGGCGCGCTGTCGATCGTCAGGTTCCGCTCGGCCGTTAAGGATCCGCTTGACGTCGGATTTTTGTTCTTCGGCATCGCGGTGGGCATCACCTCGGGCGCGGGGCTCTATCCGTTCGCGATAATCGCCACCGTTGCAATATCGCTGCTCTACATAATTTTCACGCTCATCGGCCGTGGCAAGAGGACGTTTGTGATCGTCGTGAAATACGCCGACAGCGCCGAGGAAGAGGTGCAGAAGGCGGTCGGCGAGGCGAAGGGGAAGCTCCGCGGCAAGGCGAAATATAAGGGCGAAAACGAGCTGACCGTGGACATAAAGTATGCAAAGAGCTCAGCCACGGTGCTCGATAAGCTGCTCGCCATCGAGGGGGTCAAGGAAGCCACGATGGTGGAATACGTGGGCGAGTAGAGGATAGAAATTAGAGGATAGAAGATAGATCATTTCTCAGCCCCGGAGAGACAAAGCGAAAAGGTTTCGCCGGCCTTTCCTCAAAAGGCCGCAGGGTCAAGGGACTGAGTCCCTTGTCGCCCGTCGCAACGGGCGAAATCCCTTTAGCGTAAGCCAGCGCAGGAGGGTAGCCAAAATCAGTCCAGCGGACTGTTTTGGCGTAGGGGACCCTCGCCGGGGGTCCCCTATTTGCCGAGCGATGAGCGAGGCAAAGAAAAGCCGGGGTTAAGCAGCAAGAACCCGTTGCGCTCAAAGCCGAGGGGCGAGCGAGGCAAAGAGAAGGTTGGGCGAAGCGGTTAATGTGAGGTTGCGCTGTGAGCGGGGCGAAGCCCCCACCGGCCACTTCGTGGCCGGTGGGCCGGAAAGCAAGCTTTCCGGCCGCGCGGAGCGAAGCTCCGCGCAGGGTCTGCACTTTGCTGCGGTGAGGCAGGGCGCGCATGGGGCGAAGCCCCGAGGCGGCAGCTCCGCTGCCGCCGTAAAGGTCGCGCTCCGCGCGGCCTTTGGCACCCACTTCGTGGGTGCCCGGGGCTTCGCCGCGTAATGTCTGCACTTTCCTGCGTTGAAGCAGCATGCGGAGGCGAAGCCCGTGTGCGCGTCCTACGCGCACCGCCCGCCGAGCAAGCTCGGCGGGCATGGCGGCAGCTCCGCTGCCGCCCGGGCTTCGCCCGCAGACAGCCTGCACCCCCGGCCGAATCCGCCCCGTCGGCTTCTCTTCGCAACGATTGGAACAACCGAAGCCTCGGTAATACCGAAAAATCGGACGGTTGACCCCCGGGGACGGGAGAGGCTCATCTCCCGCACTTCAACTAATTAGGAGATAACTATCCCGCCGCCTGCTCGGTCACGACGACTGCGGAAACCAACCCCATTTTGTATACGCAGAAGTCGACCGTAGAAAGCCTCAGCAGCTTCATTCGCAACGATCAGAACAAACGAGGCCTCGGCAACGCCGAAAATTCGGACGACTGATTCCCGGGGAGGGGGAGGGAAGAGGCTCATCTCCCACACTTCAAATAATTAGGAGGCAGCTATCCCGCCGCCTACTCGGTCACAACGACTACGAAAACCCACCCCGTTTTGTATACGCAGAAGTCGACCGTCGACAGCCTCGCCAGCTTCATTCGCGACGATTGGAACAAACGAGGCCTCGGCAACGCCGAAAATTCGGACGGTTGACCCCCGGGGTGGGGAGAGGCTCATCTCCCACATTTCAAATAATTAGGAGGTAACTATCCCGTCTCCTGCTCGGTCACAACGACTACGAAAAACCACTTTTGTACCCGCAAAAGTCGACCGCAGCCGGCCTCATCAGCTTCATTCGCGACGATTGGAGCAAACGAGGCCTCGGCAATGCCGAAAAATCGGACGGTTGATTCCCGGGGAGGGGAAAGGCTCATCTCACACATTTCAAATAATTAGGAGGCAGCTATCCCGCCGCCTGCTCGGTCACGACGACTGCAAAAAAACACTTTTGTATCCGCAAAAGTCGACCGCAGCCGGCCTCGCCAGCTTCATTCGCGACGATCAGAGCAAACGAGTCCTCGGCAACGCCGAAAATTCGGACGGTTGACCCCGGGGGAGAGGAGAGGCTCATCTCCCCCTATTTCAAATAATTAGGAGGTAGCAATCCCGCCGCCTACTCGATCACGACAACTGCGAAAACCAACCCCGTTTTGTATACGCAGAAGTCGACCGCAGCCGGCCTCATCAGCTTCATTCGCGACGATTGGAGCAAACGAGGCCTCGGCAACGACGAAAATTCGGACGGTTGATTCCCGGGGAGGGGAGAGGCTCGTCTCACACATTTCAAATTATTAGGAGGTAACTATGCTGTCACCCACACGGAAAAAACTGGACGCCAGGCGCCGCCGCATCGAGGGCATTTTAGGCGCGCTGTATCTTCTCTGCGCGGTCCTTTGGACCAAGACCGCCGACCTTGACTTCGCCGAGGGCAAAAAGCTCCGCGGCACCGCCGATATCCTTCTCGCCGGCACCTTCGCCGCCCTCGGGATAAGGGGAGTAAAGGCGGGGAGGAAGTAATACTGAAAGTATATTCTTAGGAGAATATTACGAAGGGAGATATTAAAGGGACGTATTGGCCCCCTTCCAAACCCGGGAGGGGGCTATCTTTGTGCAGAAAACCGGGGCGAAGCCCCGGGCGGACACGGAGTGGGCACCTGTTCGGCCGCGCTTGTGCAGACGAACGTGAGCCAAAGGCTCACACGGGCTTCGCCGCACGGGAGCAGAGCTTTGTGACCTTAACGCGGCAAAGTGCAGATCTGCACATGCAAGTAGAAACTGGAAAGCGCGGAATATTGCAAGGGGGGTCGGAGAGGCACTGACCGTGGCGAAGCCCCAAAGCCCACGAAGTGGGCGTTGTCAGCCACGCGTAAAGATTTGTGGCATCCTTTTAAAAGGGA
>CANQLR010000029.1 GCA_947624745.1 uncultured Clostridia bacterium
CACTTCTTTGTGAGCGCATACGACGGCGAAGGCGTTGCGCGGTATCAAGGCTATTCCAAAACGGAGATCTTCTCGGCGGGCGTGCATACCGCACAAAACGATGCGCGCATCGGCGCGGGGAACGTCATCGATCTTCCGAGCGATACTCTCGTCTACCTCGAGGACGGCGCCGTCGTTCGCGGCAAATTTCTCGCCCGCGGGGCCGAGCACATCGCCATTGCGGGCAGGGGGATCATCGACGGCAGTGTTTTCGAGCGCGACGCCAACCGCGGGACGGTCACGGTGCCCCTCGACTTCAACGATTGCAAGGACGTCTTTCTCGGCGAATTTTCCGTGCTCGACCCCGCGGGATGGTGCGTGAACTTCTACTTCACCGAAGATTCCCGCATCGAGGATATCAAGATCATCACCTCGCGCTCCAACGGCGACGGCATCTCGCTGCAATCGTGCAAGAACATCGAGGTGGAGGGCTGTTTTGTACGCACATGGGACGATTCCATCGTCGTCAAGAACTATCCCCGCTGGGAGGACCGTTCGGTGCACGGCGCGACGGAGAACATCTCCGTCAAGGATTGCACGATCTGGACCGACCTCGCGCAGAGCATGGAGCTCGGCTACGAGACGGTGGGGGTGCCCTTTTCCCATATCGCATTCGAAAATATCACCGTGCTCCACGCCATGCACAATGCCGTGATGAGCATCCATAACGCCAACAATGCCGCCATCGAGGACGTGACCTTCAAGGATATCACGATCGAGGACGGCCGCAATCCCGCCGACGGGGTGGGGCTCATCGATTTCCGCATTTTGTACAGCAGCAACTGGTCGGATCAGCATACCGCACCCACCGCCCTCGGCACGGTGGACGGCGTGCGCGTGGAGAACGTCAAAGTGCTCTCCGCCCGCTTTTTTACGGCGACGGTCGGCGGTTGCCGCGATACCCGCCCGGGCTTCGAGAGCGAACATTTCGTCTCGGACGTCATCATCAAAAACGTCTCGCTCGCGGGGAAACGCCCCTCCGAAGAGGAGTGTAGGTTCGCCCTTCTCCAAAGCTATCTGCGCGGGTTTTCCTTCGTGCAGGAGGAGGGGGAAGTCACGGGGGCACAGTTCATCTTTACGCAGTCCGAGGAATATCTCGCAACGTTTAACGGAGAATGCACCGTTCAAATCATTTCCGTATCGGAGGAGGAAGTATGAGAAGAAAAGGGAAGATCGTCTGCATCCTGACCGCGCTCCTTTTGGGCGCGGCGCTCGGCATATCCGCTTGCGGGGGGAAGGAAAGGCCGCCCGTTCCCGGCGGGGAGGAGCCCCCTGTCGAAACGCCCGAAAAGAAGGTGACGGAGACCAAGCTCACCGTCTATGAAGGGCCCGGGCTTCTCGAAAGTTCTTCACGGCTCAAAGCCTATGTCGAGGACGAGGAACTCTTCGTCTATGATACCCGCGTCAACCACAACAGGATCTTCAGCTTCACCTATTCGCAGGAGAAGGGGCAGGTCGTCCTCTTCGACTTCGAGGGAAAAGTGCACATGCGCGTGGAGATCGCGGGGGCGGAGAGCCTTTCCGATGTCACCGTGCGCCCGCTCTCCTATGGGGTGGAGCCCACGGTCAGCGGCAATACCGTGGAATTCGATCTCGAATATTGCGCAAATTACACTTTGGAATACAACGACGGGAGCGCGAAGGACGCGGCGGATAACGCGTTGCATATCTTCGCGAACCCCATCGAAGAGGATCCAATCTCGGCCGGCAGCGTCCCCGCAAATACCGTATATATCGGTCCCGGGGTGTACTCCGCGGGCGCGATCCCGCTCAAAAGCAACGAGACCCTCTATCTCGCGGGCGGCGCCTATGTCTATGGGCAGATCAGGGCGGAGAACCTAGAAAACATTACCATCCGCGGCAGGGGCATCATCAGCGGCGAGATCTACGATAGGCGCGCGGATGCCGAATACACCCTTCCCATCGAGCTCCGCTTCTGTAAGAACGTGCGCATCGAGGGCATCGCCCTTCTCGATCCCGCGGGCTGGGCAGTCACCCTGTACCACAGCGAGGACATCGAGATCGACAACCTCAAAATCATCACGGCGCGGGGCAACGGCGACGGCATCTCGGTGCAGTCGTGCAAGGATGTCACCGTGACGGGGGGCTTCGTGCGCACCTTCGACGATTCCCTCGTCGTCAAGAATACCGACCGCGGCGATACCGAAAACATCACCTTCGATAACGTCGTCGTCTGGACCGATCTCGCCCAGAGCATGGAGATCGGCTACGAAACCAACGGCAAGAAGATGGAAGGCATCACCTTCAAGAACATCACCGTCCTGCACAACTACCACAAGGCGGCGATGTCCATCCACAACTGCGACGACGCCGAGATCAAGAACGTCGTCTATGAGAGCATCACCGTCGAGGACGCGCGCATGCTCGGCGACAACCAGAACGACGGCCTCGAAGATTATCTCATCGACATCACCATCGCCTACAACCAGAATTGGTCCAAATCGGAGGAGCGCGGCTATATCGACGGCGTTCGCTTCGAGAACATCAAAGTGCTCGACATGGCGGACAGCATCGTCTGCCGTATCAACGGCGAGAGCGCGAAAAACAGCGTGAAGAACGTCACGATCAAGGGGATCGAGATCGAGGGCAAGGCGGCGGATAGCGCCGAAGCGCTCAAACTCGCGGCCAATTCCTATGTGAGCGGCATCACCGTGGGCGGCGTGGACTACGCAGTTTTCGGCGCGGGCGTGAAACTTCCCTATACGCTCGAACTTGCGGGCGAGGAAGTGCACAAGACGGTGCAGCCTTCCCCCGCGCAGCAGGGGCTCGAAGTACCCGATTTCGCCATTCTCGACGTGCAGGAGACGTACATGGGCAAGGGGAAGAACATGACGGAGGTCACCCCTTCCGTCACCCACGGCAAGGGCACGACGGCCAAGTCCGAATATGACGACGGTAGCGGCGATTATGCCGACGCATCCTCACCCGCGACCAACCTCCTCGACGGAAACAGGAGCACCCTCTTCAAGGCCAAGAGCTGGAAGGGGGAAGAGGACGAATTTGTCGCCCTCACCCTCGACTTCGGCGAAAAACTTCCCGCCGGCAGCGTGAGCGTTCTGCGGGTCTATCTCGCCGAGGGGAGCGCCTACGTATATGACTTCGATATCAGCGTCTTTACGAGGAAGGAAACGGACGGCAACTTCGCGCGTACGCTCAACACCGTGCGCTATACGGCGACCCCCGCGACGGGCAACTACTTCGATATCAAGCTCTCGGCGACCCTCGAAAGCAGCGCTCTCCAACTCCGTTTCTTCCGCGTAGACGGCATGACGGGGCAGAAAACGATTGAGATCGGCGATATCAAGATCTTCCCGTGCTCCCTCTCTACGACGAAGGCGATTATCGACTCGACGACCTACTTCGACGTGTACGGGCCCAACAACCTCGTCGACGGCAACGAGAACACCTATTGGGAGACCGCGCCCTCCGATTGCAACGGGGCCTTCCTCACCGTCGACCTCGGCGGCAACTACAAGATCACGGATATCATCATGCACCTGCCTCCGCTCCTCACATGGGAAGCGCGCGTCCAGCGCATCGAGATCCTCGTGAGCACGGACGGCAACGATTGGCAAACCGCGGTCGCCGCCGCGGACTACACCTTCGACCCCATGACGGGCAACGTGAATGCGATCAAACTTTCCGCGTCCGTCGAGGCGAGGTTTATCAAACTCGTTTGGTCGTCAAACAGTTCTTCTCGCTACGGCGCCCAGCTCTCCGAGCTGTACGTCTACGGCGAATAAGATAAAAAAATTATTGAAAGGGGAGTAATTATGAAAACAAGACAAAAAATCTTGCTGACGGCTCTTTCCGCCGCGCTCATCGCGACGATGACCTCGGGTCTCACGCTCACGGCGCTTGCGGATGAGGCAACCAAGGATCACGAGTTCGACGCCAAGACGGACGTCGTATTCGAGGATTTCGACAGGGAAACCATCTCCGATACGGTCAAGGCCGAAGGGGACCATGCAGATCTCGGCGAAAAGCCCTATCTGCGCGTCAAGTACACGGCGGGGAACTCGACGACGCCCGGCGACGCCATCTATAAGCAGGGCTCGGGCTCCCTCGCCGAGGTAAGCTCGGGCGGGACGATCACGCTCAAAATGCGCGCGCCCGAAGGGGACGTCAAGCTCTCCGAGATCAAATTCGGCGTGCGCGGAGTGGATAACGACGCCGCCGTCCTCGCCAAGACGCTCGACCAACTCACGGACAGCGACAGCGAATCGCTGCCCGAACTGACGGCGCAGTGGCAGGAGTACGAGATCTCCTTTGCGACGAGCTATGAGAACAGCGATATCTATCCGACGACGACAAACACGACCGTCGCCGGCACGCCACTCCTCGCCATCCACCTCTATGCGGCCGACGCCTCCGCAACGGGCACCCTCGACATCGCCTCCGTCAGCTATTCCAAGACGGGCGGCAACGTCATCATGAACGACTTCCGCGGCGGCGATACCGTCGAACCCACCGCCAAGCTCGCCGATTCGGGTACGTGGTGGGCAGGCTCTTCCGAGGGTTATATCGTCAAGCGCGCCGTCAAACTTACGGCTAACGGCAGCTTCACCGTGGTGAAGGAGGAAGCCGTCGGCGACTACAAATATGCCGTCATCGAGACGGAGGGCGACAAGGAAAACCTCAAAGTCGCCACGACGACGGACGGTACGGCATGGGGGGACCTTACCCCTTACGACGGATATTCCGTTGCCCTCAAAGGGACGGAGAAGGGCTTCAAATTCTCCTATGACGGCAGCGCGGAAGGGGGCGTCACGGTGCGCCGCATTTACCTCACCAACAACGTGAAGCGCGCGCCCGCAACGGCCGCGCCCGTATTCGACGCATCGAGCGCACAGGTGCTCGAGGACTTCTCCTTCGCGCAGAAGGGCTTTACCGACGTCTATGAGGACATGAGCACGGTGGAAGGGCTCGCGGATGCGGGGCTCGATTACAGGCTTTCCTATTCCAACGGCTCCCTCGTCGAAGTGAAGGAGGGCTGCCTCGTCTTTGACGCGTCCACCCTCGCGGCGGAAGGCTATATCAACTTCAAATTCAAGTCCAAGGGCACCGCGGACGGCAAGTACGTCATTTTCAAGATGAAGGGGGAAGGCGACGCCGCGCTCGACGGCTTCCGCTTTGCGCTCGGCGATCCCGACGATAAGTACACCGACATCATCTGGGCCAACAGTTTCAATGCGGCCTACGGGTTCAAGACGCCCCTCCTTACCGCGGATAACCCCTATACCGAGGGCGATTGGTACTATGTCGTCATCGATATCGAGGAGAGCGGCTATAAGGTCTCCGAGGCGGGTTACAGCGGCATGGACCTCTACTACGGCGGCACGGGAAAGCTCTATATCGATACCGTATTCTTTGCGGATAAGCTTCCCGACATCGTGCAGGATCTCACGGCGGACGGCGTCGAAACCAACGACGTCACCGATTACACCTATGCCGGCGGTTTCGCGCTCGACAACAAGTACGGCACCGCGACGGCGTTCAGCTTCGACATCACGCCCAAGGGCGATGATTTCTCGCCCGATAATTTGAGGCTCGAAATGGGCGGCGGCCCCTATTGGGGAAGCGAGAACACGCAGGGCACGCTCATCACGACGGAGGGCAAGAAGCTCAACGAACTCACCTATGCGAAGGATGTCGCGACGCACATCGAGATCGACATCGCCGCGAGCGGGATCGGCGCATTCGAGTATGTCCACGTCCACACGAACGATATGGGCGGCTTCAAGCTCGACAACATCAAACTGCACACCGAGACGCCCAAGGAAAACTTCAAGGAACTCTCCCAAAACGTCGTGACCGTCGAAAAGACCTTCACCGCGGCTCCTACCGCCGAACAGACGGACTACACCTATATCGACGGCGCAGATATCGCATACGACAGGTACGGCAAACTTGAATTTACCCTGACCCCCGGCGCGGCCTTTAACGGTACCGAACTCCGCGTGGAGATCAAGAACGGCAATACTTCCGTCAAGCAGATCTGGATCGCACAGCAGAACGACGCCGTCATCACGGCGGACGGCAAGAAGTACAGCGATATTGTGTTCAAAGAGGGCGAGCCCGTCAACTTCGTGTTCGACCTCATCGCCCTCGGCGCGGACGCGGCGGTCAACCAGTTCCACGTCCACAGCACGGGCATCAAGACGGGTCCTTTCACGATCGACGGCGTCAAGCTCACCGCCCTTCAAAACAACTATGCCGAAGAGCTCGAAAAGCTCTCTGCCTATCTCGACACCGTGAAGCCCGAAGTGCACATCACGACCCCGACGACGGCGAAGGCGGGCGACGAGATCGAGATCGCCTATACCGCCTCCGACGACGTCACGGCGGAGGACGACCTCGACGTGACCGTCCTCGTCGTAAAGGACGGCAAGACGGTGACGTTGGAGCAAAATAAATTCCAAGCTGAAGAGGGCGTTTACACCGTTACCGTGACCGTGCGCGACGCCAACGGCAACGAGGCGACGGATACCATTCAGATCACCGTGAGCGGGGAGGGCGGCAACACCCCCGGCGGCACTCCCGGCGGCGATCCCGGTACCACCCCCGGCGAACAGACGAAGGGCCTTTCGACGGGCGCCATCGTCGGCATCGTCATCGGCGTCCTCGCGGGCATTGCGCTCATCGGCGTCATCGCGTACACCGTCGTGAAAAAGAAGAAGCACTGACGCGCGCATTTGCGCCCGGTAACACGGAAATGGGCAGGCCGTCCGCAATAGCGGCGGCCTGTTTTCCCGTTTCCTCTTGAAAAATGCACAAAGGTATTATATAATGGGGAAGGAGACACCATGGATAAATTGTTGATCGTGGACGACGACTATCTCGTGCGGGAGGGCCTGCGGGTCGCGATCGATTGGCAGTCGATCGGGCTCGAGGTCGTTGCCGCGGCCGAAAACGGCGAGAAGGGGCTGGAAATGGCGAGGAGCCTGAGACCCGACCTCATCATCGCCGACGTCCGCATGCCCGTGATGGACGGATTGCAGATGGCCAAGACGCTCTTCGAGGAGGGCGCCGACCTCGCAGTCATCGTTTACAGCGGCTACAAGGACTTCGAGAACGCGCGGCGCGCGCTCGACAGCGGCGTCGCGGGATTTCTGTTGAAGCCCATCGAGAGCGGGGAACTTTTAAGTCGGGTGAGCGAGGTCATGGCGCGCCTTCGGGAAAAGCGCAGGGACAGCCGCATGCTCGGCCAGTTCATCAGCAATTTGCCCATCGTGCGGCAGCAGCAGTTCGAAAAACTCCTCTGCGACGAGGAAAATTCGGGGTCGGCGGCCGAACAGCTCTCCCTCCTCGGCGTCCAACTCCCCGCGGCGGGAACCCTCATCTACGTCTATACGGGCGATCCCTACATCGCGACCTTCCTCTCCAATGCCGAAAAACTCTTCGCGGGCCAGACGAGCGCCTTCGAGGTGTTTGCGGAAAGGGCGGTGATGCTCACTTCCGCGGACCTCGACCTCGTGCGGCGGGAGCTCACGAAGCTCCTCGACAGGACGCTCAAACTCACCGATACGCGCTTCCCCGTCGCGGCGACCGCCTTCGACGGGGATATCCCGCGGGCCTACCGCGCGGCGAAGGAGTTGAGTAAAAACACCCTCTATACGGCCATCAACTGCGTCGTGACGGAGAGCGAAAACGGGCGCCTCAAAAAGGTCGTCCGCGACGCCCTCTCGGTCATCGAGCGGGACTATGCGAAGAAGCTCTCGGTAAGATCGGTCGCCGATATGCTCTTCACTTCGGAGAGCCACCTCATGCACGAATTCAAGGCCGAGCTCGGCAAGACGTTTAACGAGTGTCTCACCGAATATCGGATGCTCAAAGCGCAGGAGCTCCTTCTCTTGGGGGATATGCGCATCGGCGAGATCGCCTATGCCGTCGGGTATAACGACGTCAAATATTTCGGGCAGGTATTCAAAGACTTTCTCGGCTGTACGGCGAGCGAATGGCTGGAAAAGAAGATGCAATGAAGTTCAAACACATATCAACCAAGTTCATACTGTCCTTCGTCAGTATCCTTACCGCCGTCTTTTCCGTTCTGATCGCGGTCTTTTACGTCGGCTTCCGCATCTCGATGAACAACTACATCCGCCGCAACTCCTTCTCCATGCAGGAGGAGCTCGACCTCGCCGTGACCGACGTCATCAACGAGAGCGCCTACCTCTACGGGCGCATCATGGGCAGTTCCAACGTGGAACTTCTCCTCACGATCGCCGACGAAGGGGCGGGCCGCAGCCGCCGCGAGGCATGCTTTGCGACCCTCGTCCAGCGCGTGGGGGTCGATTCGGAATATTTCGACGACGTCGAATTTCTCCTCGGGGAGGACCGCTTTTCCGTGAACGGGAGCGCCGCCTTTACTGCCGAGGGCTACGGCGCGCTCGAAGAGCGCAAGAACACCCTTCTCTACGTCGGGAACGTGGCGCAGAGCCTCGTCCTCGGGATCTATTCGAGCGGCGTGGTGAACGGGTTCGAGGGCATCATCCTCTTCTACATGTCCGAAAGCAAGATCAGCGAGATGTGCGACCCCGCCTCGGGCGAGGAGGGGTATTCCTTCATCATGCGCTCGGACGGCTATATCGTCTCGCACATCGACGATACGCTCGTGGGGAAGGTCATCGTGTACAGCGACGTGTACGACCCCGCCGCCTCGCCCGAGTACAAGACGCGCACGCTCGACGGCGTGAAGAGCATCGTCGTCACGAGCCGGTCGGCCGTCCTCAATTCCCGCTACGGGTTCGACAGCTGCATCGTGAGCGTCCTCGATTACGACTACTACTTCGGCGAGCTGGATACGACGCTCGCGATCGTGCTTTGCGTCTCCTTCGCGATGCTCCTCGCGGCCGTGGTGCTCGCCGTCATCAGGGCGCGCAAGATCTCGCGGCCCATCATGCTCCTCAGCGAGAGCATCAGCGCCACGGCGGAACCGACGCGCACCCATGCCTCCGTCCTCCCTCCGGGCGACGAGCTCGTCCAGCTCGAACGCACCTACGACGATATGATGGACAGGATCTACGACCTCGTGGAGAAGAACAACGAGGATATGCAGCTGCAACGCAGGTTGGAACTCGAAAGCCTGCAAATGCAGATCAACCCGCACTTTTTGTATAACACCCTCGACGCCATCTCGTGGATGGCGCGTATCAAGAAGCAATCCGAGATCGACAGGCTCGTGATGAACCTCGCGAACTTCTTCCGCCTCTTCCTGCACGGCGGGGATAAGTTCGTCAAGGTCTCCGACGAGATCGCAATGGTGAATAGCTACCTCGAGATCGACGCGATCCGCCACCCCGGGAGGGTCACGGCGCACATCGACATGGCCGAAGAGATCGGCGGCGAGATGATCTTGAAGCTCATCTTGCAACCCCTCATCGAGAACGCCCTCAAATATGCCTTCGACGGGGGCAGCGGCAACCTCTTCGTCCGCGCCTATGGAGAGGGCGACGACATCGTCTTCGAGGTCGAGGACGACGGGAACGGGTTCGACGTCCCCGAAGATATCCTCGCACGGCCCGCGGGCGTCGAGGGCGGCTACGGACTCAAAAACGTCAACGAACGCATCCATCTCCAATACGGCGAGGGCTACGGTCTTACGGTGACTTCGGAGAAGGGAAAGGGGACGTGCGTTCGGGCGCGGCTCAAAAAGTTATAAAAAAGAGCGCTCGCAGGCGCTCTTTTTTGATGCCGAAAATTTTATTGTGAACGCTCCTTTTGATCCTCCGCGGCGGGCGGCGGGGTAACCATGTCCGAGGGCGTGGGGGCGGGGAGCTCCTGCGCGTTCATCTTCGCCGTGAGGCGGTCAAGCCGCTTTGTGACGTTCTTTGCGGTACCCATGGCCGCGAAGTGGACGGCGACGACGAGGACGGCCGAAACGGCCAAAAGGGATCCGATGAGGATGGCGAGCTGGCGGTGGTAAGGCTTCGTGCTCTCGAAGATGACGAGCGAGAAGAGCCCGTCGTCGGCGGAGGCCTCATACTTGAAGTAGCCGCGGTGCCCGCCCGTCAACAGCTTCCCATGCGCCGTGTTGCCGCCGTAGTCGAAGTACTTCTCGCCGAAGGTGATGAATGCGACGGCGTCGTCGGGCGCCTCCCGTTCGAAGAGCAGATCGTAGAGGTTGGAGGGGAGCACGTCGGCGAAGATGTAGCCGACCACCTCGCCGCCCTCGCCGTAGACCTTCCTGCAACAGGTGACCACGCCCATGTCGTCGGGATAGGCGACATTGCTGTAAATGTCCGCGACGTATTCGGTGCGGAAGGAAGTCAGGCTCTCCCCGTTGCCTTCGATGAAGTCGGCGATGGGGCCGTTTTGTCTTAGTTCCGCGAGGGAGGGGACCTGCGAGACGCCCGACGAGGTGTAGATCTTGCCGCCCGCCGAATAGGCGCAGACGCCGTTCATTTTGAGAGAATAATTGCAGGTATTATCGAGCAGACTTGTAAGCGACCGATCCGATGGGGCGGAAAGCTCCGCGATGAGGGTGTCGTTGACGGAGAGGTTATAGGTGGAGACGGAGACGGAATTTATATAGAGCTCGCACGAATCGAGTGCACGCGAGACGCGCTTCCGCCCGACGCTGCCGAATGCGTTGCCCAGCGTCTTTTCGATCATGACGATCGAGAACACGTCGACGAACACGATGAGCGTCAACGCGATGAGAAAAACGGGCAGATAGATGTTGCGGAAGAGCTTTTTGAACATACTCCGATTATAGCACATAAACCCTTGGGTTGCAATAGGTGGGCAGTTTTCTCAACGTTTTTGCTGTTTTACCCTATTTATCTTACTAAATTGTCAAATTATAATGATAGTGAGGAAAAGTATTCGATAAGGAGGGATACGGATATGAAAAAATGGTTGTGCGCGGCGATGTCCGCACTCATGGGGAGCGCGCTCCTTCTGTCCTTTACCGCCTGCGGAAAGGGAAACGGAAAGATCAGGGTGAGCATCGGCATGTGGCCCGATCCCACGCTCACAGAGGATATCAAGATGTACGAGAAGTGGGAGGCGGCCTTCGAGGCCGACTACCCCGAATACGATATCGTGGGGGACAAGTATGAGTACAGTGCGGAGACGATCACCGCCAAGGCGACATCGCGGCAGCTCCCTACCGTCTTTCAGACCTATTTCACCGAGCCGCAGAAGCTCATCGACAACGGCTGGGTGGCCGACATCACCGACGAGCTCACCGAGCTCGGCTGGCTCGACAAGATGGACACGAACATGCGCGACGCCGTCTCCAAGGACGGCAGATGCTACGGCGTCCCGCGCGACGGCTACGGCATGGGGCTTTTTTTGAACCTCGAAATGCTCCACGACGTGGGCGTCATCGAAAAGAACGCGGACGGAACGTACAAGCTCCATGACGATAACGGCGATCCGCTCTATCCCACTACCTTCGACGAGATCAGAGAGGTCTCCGAGCTCGTCGTGGATTGCTACGATAACACCTACGGGCTCGTGGTGCTCTCCGCCAACAACAACGGCGGCTGGCAGTTCTCCAACATGGCGTGGAACTTCGGTTGCGAAGCGATGCAGGTCAGGGGCGCCGACGGGAAATACACCGCCAACCTCAACGACGCGGGCGCCGTCAAGGCCCTCGAATGGATCAAGGATATGGCAAACGACGGCCTGCTCTATCCCGACGCCTCGCTCACTTATGCCGATTGGTACGCCAAGATCGGTTCGAAGAACGTCGCCATGGCCTTCTGCGGGAGCGACAGCATCATGCTCCCCGTGACGACCTTCGGCTTCGAAAAGGACGACATCGCCTTCGTGCCCATGCCCACGGGCGACGGCGAGAGCCGCTATTCGCTCTACGGCGGCACCCCGTACGTCTTTGCGAGCTATGCCTCGAAGGAGCAGATCAAGGGCGCCCTTCTCTTCCTCAAATATATGGGCCGCTCGCCCGAAACGGACGAGATCTCGCTCACGGCGATCGAACAGGGACACCTGACGGCCCGGAGCAAGAATATGCCCATCATCCCGACCATCCGCCCCTGGACGAACGCCGACTTTTTGGAGGCGGCGGAAGCGCTCGACGAACAGTATCTCAACGTCAACCTTGCCTATTACTCCGACTTCTTCGACAGCTTGGAGCAGATGAAGCGGGCGGAGGAACCTTACTACTGCCAGGACATGTACAAATTGCTCGATTCGGCCATCCAGAACGTTCTCTCCCGTCCGGGGACGGCGAACTGCAAGGCCCTCCTCGATACGGCCAACAGCCAATTCCAAAAGGATTTTCTCAATAAAGTCAAATAAGAGGTCATCATGAAAAAGGCAACGACGCTTCCCGAGGACCGTTCCTCCTTTTCGTATAAGGCAAAGCGGCTCTTCAAGCGGAATTGGAGCGGTTGGCTTCTGATGCTCCCCGGGCTCTTGCTCTTCCTGTTCTTCGTATGGGCGCCGCTCGGGGAAAATATCCTCCTCTCGTTCAGCGAGACCAAGGGATTCGAAGCCGTGGGATTCAACAACTTCGAGAACTATGTGCGCGTCTTTCACGACCCCATGTTCACGAAGGCGCTCGTCAATACCTTCAAATATATCTTTTGGTCGATCATCATCGGCTTCCTCGTGCCCATCGTGCTCGGGCTGCTTTTGAGCGAGGCGGTGCACTTCAAGTCCTTCTTCCGCCTCGGCATCTATTTTCCGTCCATCGTCTCGGGCATGGCCGTCGTCATCATGTGGTCGTACCTTTTCGACCCCAACCCCGGGGCCGTTCTCAACCAGCTCCTCACGGCGCTGGGCCTTCCCGTCTCGCAGTTCCTCTCCGACCCCGATCTCACCATTCCGCTCATCGTCGTCACGATGACGTGGCGGGGGGCGGGGGGAACGGTGCTCGTCTACCTCTCCGCCCTGCAAAATATCGACAATTCGCAGTACGAGGCGGCGCGGATGGACGGCGCGGGCCCGCTCGCCCGCATCTGGCACGTCACCCTTCCGCACATCCGGCCGACGGTTAGGATGCTGTTCATCTTGCAGATCATCTCCGTCTTTCAAGTGTTCTACGAGCCCCTCGTGATGACTTCGGGCGGGCCCGACGGGGCGAGCGTTTCGCTCCTGCTTTTGAGCTACCAATATGCGTTCCAATCCTTCGACGCGGGTGCGAGCGCCGCGACGGGCGTCATTCTCGCCGTCATCATCATCGCGCTCACCGTCGTCTATCTGCGCCTTTCCAAGCCCAAGAAGGATACCGTCTCGCGGAAGTGGAGGAAATATGCAAAAAAGGTTGAGGAGTAAGACGAGCGGGATCCTGACCGCCGCCGATTACAAGCGGCCGGGGTTCCGTATCGTATATTGGATCATTCTGCTCGTGTTGTTCGTCGCCGTTCTCACCGCGCTCATTCCCGTCCTTTGGCTGTTCATCTCCTCGTTCAAGGAGGCGGGGGAACTCACGTCGACGCCCTACCATTTCTTCCCGAAGGTGTTCGATATCGGCAAGCTCGCCGAAGTTTGGAACATGCTCAACTTCTGGAAGTACTTCCTCAACACGATCGTCGTGGTCGTGGGGGCCGTGCTCTGCTCCATCGTGTTCAACGGCCTGCTCGCCTATGTGTTCGCCATCGTGAAGCCCAAGGGATATAAACTCTTCTACGGATTGGTCCTCGCGAGCTACATGATCCCCGCGCTCATGTCCATCGTGCCCCTGTACCGCGAGATCATCAACTTCGGGCTCATCAATACCTACGTTCCGCTCTGGTTCATGTTCGGCGCCAACGCCTACTATGTGATCATGTTCAAGAATTACTTCGAATCGCTTCCCAAGGCGCTCTTCGAGGCGGCGGAAATGGACAGATGCGGCAAGATGCGTACCTTCTTCCGCATCGTCGTCCCGATGTCGCGGCCCATCATCGGCGTCGTCGCCATCTTCACGATGACGGCGGCATGGTCGGATTTCCTTCTTCCCTACCTCGTCCTCAACGACGACAGCATGATGACCGTCATGGTGAAGATCTACAACTTGCAGGCGACGATGGGGACGGTGCAGGGCTTCGGGCCCGATAAGCTCCTCATGATCCTCACGATCTCCATCATTCCCCAGATCTTCATCTTCGCCATCTTCCAGAAGCAGATCACGGGCAGTTCGGCGGCGGGCGCCGTCAAGGAGTAACGCATATGGGCAAACGGGCGGATAAATATCTCGAAACAGACGCGTGGAGCATCGTCGAGCGGGGCTTCCATAAGGAAAAGAACGCCGTCTCGGAATCCATTTTTTCCATCGGCAACGAATATTGCGGCCTGCGCGGCTATGCGGAGGAGGGCGCCACGGCGCCCTCTTTGCAGGGTTGCTACTTCAACGGCATCTATGAATGGTCGGAAAAGGAGACGGAGACGGCATACAGGGGCATTATCAAGCGCGGGCACTACATGGTGAACGCCGCCGACCCCATCAAGACGGAGATCTTTCTCGACGGGGAACGGCTGGATACGGGCAAGTGCGCTCTTCTCTCCTTCGAGCGCAGGCTGGATCTCAGATCGGGGCTGTATGTCCGTTCTTTTGCCCTGAACGCGGGCGGCGGGCAGGTGAAATTCACCTTCTCGCGCTTCCTCTCGATGAACGATCCCCGCAGCCTCTACCAAAGGATCGAGATCGAGAGCAGTTGCCCCGTCGCCGTCGAGATCTACCTCGGGATGGACCTCGCCACGAAGCATTGGGGGAAGGCGGGCAGATGGACGAAGGTCTCCTCCCGCGCGGAGGGGCTGCGCGCCTCCCTCGTCGGCAGAACGCAGTCCACGGGGCAATACCTCGCCTATGCGCAGGAAGTGGAGGGGACGGGCGCATTCGAAGCCCTTCCCGCGGAGGACGCGCACGCGGCAGGGGTGCGCATCCGCACCGCCGTCGCGGGGAAGTTCACGCTCACCAAGCGCATTGCCTGCTACGCGGACAAGACGGGCGAAACGGGGGGGACCATGCCCGGGGGCGCCCCGCAAAAAAGCTATGAAGAGGCCCTTGCGGACAATATCGCCTACTACGAAAAATTTTGGGCGGAGCGCGACATTGCGATCGAGGGAGACGACGAGAACTTACAGGGTATCCGGTTCTGTATCTTCCAGCTCGGGCAGACCTATCACGGGGCCTTCCCGACGGACAATATCGGCGCGAAAGGGCTCACGGGCGAGGCGTACAGCGGCCACGCCTTCTGGGATACCGAGACCTATTGCCTGCCCTACTACCTCTTCAACGATCCCGCCGCCGCGCGCGATCTCCTGCTCTTCCGCTATCATACTTTGGCGCAGGCCAAGGAGCGGGCGAAGATGCTCGACTGCAAGGGGGCATGCTATCCCATCGCCACCCTCAACGGCAATGAGGCATGCGACCTTTGGCAGCACGCGAGCCTGCAATTCCAGCCCTCGACGGGCGTCGCATACGGCATACGGCACTATGTGAATGTGACGGGCGATGAGGATTTTCTCGTCGATTACGGCATGGAGATGTTGCTCGAGATCTCGCGCTTCCTCCTCTCGCGCGGGGAATACGGCGCCGACGGCAGGTTCGGATACTTCTGTGTCATGGGACCCGACGAGTTCCAGATGATGGTGAACCACAACTGTTACACCAACTACATGGCGAAAAAGACCTTCGAATATACCGTCGAATGCTTCGAAAGATTGGGCGGGAAGGTGCGCTTGGACGTCGCGGAAGGGGAGCTTGCCGCCTTTCGGGAATGTGCGGAGAAGATGTACATTCCCTATGACGAAGAGAGCAAACTCTTCGAACAGCACGACGGCTTCTTCCGCCTGCCGCACGTCGAAGTCAAGGATATCCCTGCCGAGGATTTCCCCCTCTATCATCATTGGAGCTACGACCGCATCTATCGCAACGACATGATCAAACAGCCCGACGTACTCATGCTCATGCTCCTCCATGCGGGGGACTTCACCTTGGAGCAAAAGCGTGCCAACTACGAATATTACGAGCCCCGCTGTATTCACGAATCGTCGCTCTCGCCCTCCGTCCATTCCATTCTCGCGAGCGAGCTCAAAAAGGAGGACGACGCCCTCAAATTCTTCGGTTTTGCCGCCCGCCTCGACCTCGACGATTATAACCGTAACACCTCAGAGGGCCTGCACACGACGTCCATCGCCGCGGCATGGCTCAACATCGTCTATGGCTTCGGAGGCGTGCGGAGCGACGAAAGGGAGCTCGTCATTGCGCCCTCGATTCCTTCCATATGGCGGCGCTATGCCTTCAAACTGCAATACAGGGGGCGCATCATTTCGGTGGACGTGCAGCGGGGGAAGGCTACGGTCTCCGTCTGCGGAGAGCCCCTTTGGGCCGTCGTCTGCGGCAAGAGGGAACGGCTTGCGGGAACGCGGGAATTTGAACTATGAAAACATTGAAAGAATGCGGTTTTTTTGCCGAAAAGATCGTTGAAAACGGCAACAAGTTCTTCATCGGGAACGGTTATCTCGGTTACCGCGGCACGCTCGACGAGTTCGGCGCAAAGGAATGCGTCGGGCTTAACGTCGCGGGGCTCTACGATGGGGTGAAGGGCAAGTGGCGGGAGACCGTCAACGCCTTCAACCCCTTCTTTTGCGCCGTCTATGCGGGCGGGAGGCCCCTCGACGCGAGAGGGGAGAACGTGCTCTCCCATGAGGTGGAGCTCGACCTTGCGGAGGGCATCTTTCGCCGCAAGACCGTATTTTTGGTCGGCGGGGGGCATGTCACCCTCGCGTGCGAACGCTTCGTCTCCGCCGCCGAGAAGAACTTGCTCTGTTCGCGCATGAGCTTGACCTCGGACATGGATGCCTCGTTTTTCGTCAAAGCGGGCGTCGACCCCGCCGTTTGGGACCTCAACGGGCCCCATTTCGCCGACGTCGGAACGCACTGCGAGGGTCACCGCATCGCGGTATGCGCGAAAACGCAGGAACTCCATATCCCCGTGTGTGTCGTCTGCGCTTTTTCGGAAACGTTGCAAAACGTCTGCGGCGGCATCGGCGGGCTGGAAGTCTCCCTCAAAGCGGGCGAGACATTTGTTTTGGACCGCGTTGCCCGCGTCCTCGTCGGGGAGGAAACATATTCCGAGGCGGACTATGGCGAAGCGCTTGCCGCTCACAGACGGGAATGGGCGCGGCTTTGGTCGCTCGCGCGGGTAGATGCGGCGGGCGACGAAAGGGCGCAGTTTGCCCTCGATTACAGCATCTACCACCTCCTTATCCTCGCGCCCCGCGGACGCTATTCCATTGCGGCGCGCGGCCTCTCGGGGCAGACCTATAAGGGGGCGGTCTTTTGGGACACCGAGATCTTCCTGTTGCCCTTCTACATGGAAGTCTTGCCGGAGTGTGCGAAGAGGCTCATCCAATACCGCATCGACACCCTCCCCGAGGCGAAGAAGAAGGCGGAAAGTTACGGCTTTGGCGGGGCATTCTACGCGTGGGAGAGCCAGAACGGCTACGACGCCTGTTCGGATTTCAACGTGACCGACGTCTTTACCCACAGGCCCGTCCGGACCTACTTCAAAGAGAAGCAGATCCATATCTCGGCCGACGTCGCCTATGCCATCCTGCAATATTACGAACATACCCACGACGATGCCCTTATGCTCGAAGGCGGCATCGAGACCGTCCTCGAATGCGCCCAATTTGCGCGCACATACAGCTATTATAACCACATCAAGGGGCGCTACGAGCTGTTGGACGTCATCGGCCCCGACGAGTACCACGAGCGCGTCAACAACAACGCCTACACCAATTATATGTTCTATATGACGGCGAAGGAAGGCGTCGCGCTCGCAGAGGAGTTTGCGCAAAGGTATCCCGCCCGTTGCGAAGAGATCTTCGCAAGGCTGCCCAAAAACATCGTGCAAACGCTGAAAGAATGGACGGAGAAACTTTACCTGCCTCAGCCCAACGCAGAGGGCGTCATCGAGCAGTTCGACGGCTATTTCCGCTGCGAGGACGTCGGCGTGGACGAGGTGCGTTCGCGGCTGCGTCACCCCAACGAGTATTGGGGCGGGAGCGGCGGCGTGGCGACGGCGACAAGGGTCATCAAGCAGGCCGATGTCATCATGCTCTTCAACCTCTATCCCGACCTCTTTCCCGAAAGAATCAGGCGGGCGAATTACGATTTTTATCTCCCTTATACCGAACATGGTTCCTCCCTTTCGCGTTGCAGCTATGCCATCGCCGCCTGCGGGATCGGACGGCGGGAGGAGGCGTACGACGCCTTTTTGGAGAGCGCGGAGATCGACCTTCGGGGCGGCGGGAAGCAGTGGGCGGGGGAGATCTACATCGGCGGCACCCACCCTGCGGCGAGCGGCGGAGCGTGGATCGCGGCCGTCCACGGGCTCGGATATAAGAAAAAGGGGCAAACAAAATGAAGTTCAAGGCGATCATCTTCGATTTAGACGGGGTCATCTGTGCCACCGACGAATATCATTATCGGGCGTGGAAACAGCTTGCCGCGTTCATCGGCGTGAGCGATTTTACGAGGGCGGACAGCGATCTTCAACGTGGCATCTCCCGCATGGATAGTCTCGAAGTCATTTTAAGGAAGTGCAAAAGGACTTTTTCGGACGAGGAAAAGTTTGCGCTCGCGGAACAAAAAAATCAAATTTACAGGTCAATGCTGGCTACCATGTCCGAAAGAGACCTGTCAAAAAGCGTCTCTTCCACCCTTTGCGTCCTGCGCGGAAGGGGGGCAAAGCTCGCGATCGGTTCTTCGAGCAAGAACGCAAAGTATATTTTGGAGCGGTTGGGGCTCGGCGCCTTCTTCGACGCCGTCGTCGACGGCAACATGATCTCCCGCGGCAAGCCCGACCCCGAGGTATTCTTGAAGGCGGCCGAACTTCTTGGTCTCCCGCCCCGGGAATGCCTCGTCGTCGAAGATGCGGCTGCGGGCATACGGGCCGCCCTTGCGGGCGGATTCCAAGCCGCGGGCCTCGGCGAAGGGGCAAAATGCGAAGGGACGACCTATCGTCTCTCCTCCTTCGCCGATCTCCTCGCCATTGTGAATTGAAGAGGCAAAGCCAAAAAAACGGCGGAAATCGCCCTTTTTTTATGTCTCCCTATCGCCGCGGCGCACCCGCCTACTTGACTTTTTGCATGATAAACCTCAATAAGGTACTTGCTTAAACCAATTTCTTGTGTTATAATAGACAAAACTAACCCTGCGGAGGAAGAGGATGCCGACGCTCAATGAGGCCAGCAACACCGTAGAAAATTTCCGCTTTGCGGAAGAGGAGAGATATATGTCAATTTTTACACAGGAGAAAGTTTATTGGATCGGGCCGCGGGAGTCAGACATATCTGCCGTGAAAGACCTGTTTGCGGGATCCATTACGATCTTCGGGAGCAATCAGGGCACCAATCGGGCTTTCTGCAATCATGAGACACACCCGGGCAGGATCGACCACAATAATACTTCGTATGAATCGGACAGATTCCTTGTGGATGAAGCAAATAACCTTCTCGAAAAGGATCCTTCCGTGAAGTTCATGCTGTATAACGGCAATATCTTCAATTCGATCGAAGGGTTCAAAGAGATGCAGGAAAAGCATCACTGCATTCTTTGCGTGAACGATCCCGGCTTGATGCACGATATGAACGATAAGCATAAATTCCACGAATGGCTCGACGGAATTGCCGACGTCCTTCATATCGTCCCTTGTGTGAAGGCGAATAGCGATTACAGCAATGTTTACGGGAATTTCGCACCTTTCCCCGAGCGAAAACCCGGTTGCCGTTTCATCATACAGGCTCCTGTTGCCAGCGGTGGCAGCGGGACCTTCATCCTCGACGATAAGAATGAAAAAGCGATCGAGCCGTATCTGGACAGCAAAGCAACGTATTTGAGCTCCGTCTATCAAGAAAACAACGTTTCTGTGAACATTCACGCAATCATCTATTCGGATGAGATCTTGCTCACGCCCGGATCCATCCAGATCATGAAGGAGGACGATCTTCGTCTGATGTATCGCGGCGCGGATTTCATTGCATTCCGCGGGTTGGATGCTTCAATGCGAGAAAAATTCAAGGAGCAGGCGCTCATCGCATGCAAGGAGTTCCAGCACAGAGGTTACAGAGGCGTA
This sequence comes from uncultured Clostridia bacterium, assembly GCA_947624745.1. Lineage (GTDB taxonomy): Bacteria > Bacillota > Clostridia > Oscillospirales > Ruminococcaceae > Faeciplasma. The sequence goes on from CANQLR010000029.1 coordinate 20,097, forward strand.
TGCGGCGTTGACGCGATTTTCTCCAACGGGAAAGTCCTTTTGCTCGAGGTCAATAACCGTTTCCAGTCCTCCACCAATCTTTTGAATTTTGGTTTGAAAAAGTGCGGTTTCAAGAGCATACAGGAGCTCAACTATGATGCCTTTTGCAATCCTCGGCCCGAAGAAAGGGACCGCGGGATCGAAAATGCCGAGGTCGATTACTCCGATTATGCGTATATCTTTACCGGCACGAACGAACATTGCGATATGATCTTGGATCGTTCAAAGAGGTGCCCGTATGTAGAAAGTATCGATTTCGATGGATATCATCGCGGCATGGGGACTTATGTGAACGTTTCGCATTTGTATCGCATCAATTTCAAGACAAACATTGTCTGGGTGAACGAAGATCACCTCTTGAATCTTCACGAAAACATTGTCGATCCGACGAAGGATTGGATCAAGCATATCCGCACTTTCGGCAAACTTCTCTCGACGCAAGGCGCGACTATTCCGCAGGATGTTTTGATCGCCTTGAAGGTCGCGTTGATGACACAGGGCGTTGTTTTCAGCGCGAGGGCAGAGAAGTATCTCGAGGCCCACGGGGGCTTCCGTCCCGCGACCAACGACGCGATGGATCTGAAAGTAGGAGGAAGGCTCGTTATAAACGCGCCGATCTCCATCAAGTTCGCAGAATTTTCTCCTTTTGAATTTGACGTCGAAGGCGAGGGGGACGGTAGGCCCATCCTCAATTATTACGGCGAAAAACTTTGCGATATCGACTATTTCAAGACCGATCCGCTTCAACAGCAGACGACGAAAAACGGCATCCCTTATTCCGATGTCGCCTATCTTTCCACCGATCGCCTGCGCGTCCACCTTACGAATTATTGCAAATATAAGCGGGCAAGCCTGGGATGCCGGTTCTGCAACATGGCAACGGAAGAGCGGGAATTTTCCAAGGAAGATCTCGACGAAGTCCTCGAAGCATATAGCAATACAAACACCGTGCGTCACTTTCTCGTCGGCGGACAATCAGAACAGGATGCCGTTGCGGAGGACAAGCTGATCGAAACGATCGCCTCGATCCGCAAACATTGGAGGCTCAACAATATTTATGCAATGATTTTGCCCTGCTCCGACAATATGCTCGACAGAATGAGGTTGGCCGGACTCAACGAGATCGCCTTCAATATCGAGATCTTTGATGAGACGTGCGCACGCAAATACATGCCCGGAAAAGGGCAGATTCCGCGTAGAGAGTACAGGCGAGTATTGCAGAGAGCGGTGGGCGTTTTCGGCAAGACGGGGAATGCGCGTTCTATGGTCATTGTCGGTCTGGAACCGTGGGATTCGATGGAGAGGGGAATCTCCGAACTCATCGAGATCGGCGTACAGCCCCTTCTTTCCGTATTCCGTCCCTTGCCCGAGACGCCGCTCGAACACCTTATCCCGCCCTCGATGAAGTCGCTATGCGAGTTGTTCCTTTCGGTGACGGAGAAGATGGCGAAAGCGAATTGCCAATTCCGTCTTGGCCCGAGTTGCAGGTTTTGCCAAAACAATACACTAAGTTTACCGGAATAAGAGGTGAAATATGGATATTCAGGACAGAACGAACATCACGTTGGAAGAGCACCGTCATTCATTGAAGTGGTACCAAGACAAGATCAATGAAATTTACGAAGAGTGCATTAAAAACTGTAAAGCGAAGGGTCTTATTACGGGAGAAGATGCCGCTTGTCAGCTTGTTCCTCTCCCCGTGAGAGATTCCAATCAGTTCCTGTACGACTACTATATCAATGAAATTGATTACGACTTTTTGTCGGTTTTCTCAGAGGTATACTGCGAGAGCGATCGCAAAGGCGAGCAGGAGACGGAGGGGGACAAGGCCGAGCAGTTGAGGCGGTTCAACCTTTACCGCGTCGAATTCTTGAAGATCGTCAATTTGTTGGATGCTCTCACCGTCCGTATTTGCGATTTCAACATTGATTCGTCAGTTTTCCGTTACGGTTTCGATACGAGACGGGCGCGTGAAGCGTTTATTTGGTTAATGTGCACCTCTAACAGCGCCGAGCTTCTCGACGTGCAGGACATGAACAGGTTAAAGACGTTCTATAAAGTTCAGGTCGATCGGTATTATCGTCGCGGCGGGTGCTATTACGATCACGAGAACATCGATAATGACTATAACGAGATCTTCAGAGAACTTGAGGCAAACAGGCAGCGCAATTCATACCGCAAGACGTGTATCGACCTCTTGAAAATTTTCAAAGACAAGCTCAAAATTCTCATCAACGAATCGTTTGATGTGTACGACTGTTTAAGTCTTTACAGGAATTATCTTGCGAATTCCGAGATCTCGGAGGTCTCGAAGGAGGATATCAATTCCCTGCGCGACGGCATCGACCTTGCGACCGCCGTACGGAGGATCTATCTCGAACGGTTTTCGGCTTACAGCAAAATGCCAGAATTACAGCTTGGGCACAGCGAGTTTTCGGGCGTGCATTTTTCGCGTTCGAATATCAGCAAGAGCAACTTTATCAATTCCAACTTCAAGTACGCAAAGCTCGATAATGCCGTCGCCACGGATTCCGAGTTTTCTATCTGCAATTTTGTTTCGTGCGATGCAAAGGGCGCCACGCTCGACAACTGCGTGTTCAATTATGCAAATATGGCGGGCATGGATCTCACGAATGCTTCTCTCAGCCACTCACTGCTCAACGATATCGTTTTCCGCGATAACCAGCTCGATGTTTCCGTCGAATCGGTAAGCCAGCTTTTAGGACATTCGAAGAACGGTGTCGACGCCTTTGAAAAGAGAAAGGAAGAATTGAGGGCATGGACAGACTTGCAGGAGACGAGGGCGCACGAGGCAAAGGCGCAAAATGCGGACTCGAAAAAAGAACGCGATCCGGGGAGTTACGATATTCTTAAAGAATTCCACTACAGTTTGACGAGAGACAGTCATACGGACGGCGATCCCCATAGCCTTTGGAATCTGACTTGTGCAAAAACGGACGATTTGTCGCCCCGCCTGTTCCGGGTCGCGGAAGATAAGGATGCGACAGTTATAAAGGATAACCATGGAAAGCCGTCCCTCGTTTTCGATGAGATTTTTGCCAAGAGCGAGGAAATGGAGCGGTGCCTTATCACCGAATGTAAAGGGAAGATCATCGGGAGGGACTTCCTTGCACAGTTGCGCGCGGCCGAGGTCGCCGAATCCGCAAGCGACCGCAAGGCAAGATTCGAATCGTATGGAAGGATCTGCTTCGAGCCCACAACGCTTTGTAGCGCAGATATTGTTTCCAGTACTCTCCCGCAGATCGATATCAGCCATGTCGACATGCGCAGCGCCTCCTTCGAGGAGAGCAATCTCAGTAACTGTATAGGCTATTATGTCAATGCGGAAACGACGTATTTTGCGAAGGCAAACCTTAACGGCGGAGACTTTTACGATAGCAATTTCGACAATACGAATTTCTCTGAGGCAAGTCTGATCGGCGCAACGTTTGTCGATTGTAAAATGCATGCGGCGAACATGTACAAGGCGCTCGCCATCAATGTCCGTATCGTCAATACGGAGCGGGAAGAACCCTTCTTGAAAGATCTTTTGATCGGCATCAAAGAGGACGATCCCGATTCCGAACTCGATCTCCTCTCCGAGAATATCCGTGACGACGAATATTTCAATGAGGAGCAACACGATCTTGCCGACAGCAACTGGTGCGAAGCGACCGCATCCCGCGCCATGCTGATGGGGCTCAAAATGGATCGCTCCCGCTTTACCGCGGCCGATTTGAGCAACTTGCTCATTTATAACTGCGCCGTAAGATGGTCGTCCTTCGACCGTGCGGATATCTCCTACGGCCTTTTCCTCGGAACTTCTTTCCACCAATCCAATTTCCGCGCGGCGATCCTTTCGCAGGCACATATCTTCGCCTGTGAATTTTCAGGCTGCCGCATGAAAAATCTTACATTCATCGGCGCCAGAGTGGATAAGGCGATCTTCTACGACAATGACTTTTCCGAGGCCAACATTGCCCGCGGGAGCTTCAATAATTGCGTGTTCAGAAGATGCAATCTGGAAAAGCTCAACATTTCCAATACTGTCTTTACCCATTGCGCGTTTTATGGCGTAAATTTCGGGAAGTGCATCGGGCTCAACAGTGCCCAGTTCGTCGAATGTTTCTTCTATGAAGTCGACAGCAAGTTGATACCGACTACGGGATTGGATGAGACCGCAAGCCCCAATATCGATCTCGGTAACGACAACTCCGCCACCCGTCTCGAGAGCGTAAAGCAATATGTGAAGGGGATATCTCTCTATTCCACGATCAAGAAAAAATAAGAAAACAATATGAGGAAGAAATATGGAAAATATCTCTACGCATGAAGTATTTATCAGTTATCGCCACGAGGATTACGATCTTGCCGCATTAACGGAAGCATATCTCGGCCAACTTGGATATGACGTATTTTGGGATATGAATCTGCGTGAGGAAGATCTTCCAAACGAATCTTTCAAGCCAGTCCTCGAAAGCAATATTCAGAATTGCCGTGATTTTATTCTCATCATCACGGAGCACACCTTTGAAAAACAACGCATCTTTGCCAAAGATGATTGGATCTTCCACGAGATCGATCTCGCCTTGCGTTACAACCGTCACATCGTTGCATTTTTAGCGGATGGCGTCGTGCTTCCTGCCGCGGAAGATCTTCCCGAAGCGATCAGAACGCTGAAAACGGACAAAGAGATCTACTATTTCCCCATAGACCGCAAAAAACGGAACAAGGAGGAAATTTACAGTGACCTCAATAAAAGGCTCCACGCGATGCCCGCATTTATGGTGTCGCAGGATCAGAATTTGATCGGCGGCGGCGTATATAATGCCAACGAGGCATTGGAGCGCGAGCGGCTCCGCATGCAAGGAGAAAATACCCTTGCCTTCGATATGCAGGTCCTTGATACCATCCTTCCCAAGGATGGAGATCGATCTTATGACGTGCTCGACGTCGGCTGTGCGCAGGGCTTTGTCGGTTACAGCAGATTTGCGGATGATAGATTCACAAAAGTACTCGGCATCGATAGGAACGTTGATTGTATTGCCTTTGCGAATAAGGAAAACCGTCCGCTCAAGTATCAGTATGCGCAAGTCGATCTCGAGAGCGATGACTTCGAAAAACATCTTGAACTCGAAATGTCGAGGATGCGCGTGGAAAAGTTCGATATTATTTTTGCTTCCCTTGTGTTGCACTTTCTGAAAGATCCCATAGAGTGCATCCTTCGGTTGAGAAATTACATGAAGCCCCACGGTTATTTGATCATCCGCGGTTCGAGCGACGAGACCAAGATCGCAAATTCCGATGCGGATACCGAACTTATAAGGCGGATCATTTCAAGGACGTACGCGCTTCCCGGGATCGCCGACAGAAAGAATGGCAGTAAAATTTATAATTGGTTGCAGGCGACAGGGTTTGAAGATATAAAAATTTACAGTTCTATGCGGGATACTTCGGGTATGAAGCCGAGCGAAAAGATCAATCTTTTCAAGGAGAGTTTCGGTTGGAGGCTGGATGTCGTAAGGAACCTTGAAAAAGAAAATTCCTCTCGGTATAACGGCATGGAAAAGGATCTGAAAGCCTTGGAACGCAGATTTTATAATCCGTCATTCTGGTATTGCGAGTATGACTATATCGGTGTCGGCAGATTTTGATCGGAGGTAACGGGAATGACAAATTTATATTGGGTAGGTTCGAGAGAATCGGATATTGCGCATACGGGGACGCTCTTTCACGGCTGCGTCGCCCTTTACGGAGACGGTGAGTACTGCCTGACAAGGCGGAAGGGCATTCGCATCGATAACAATATCGGTAGCAAGGAGCGCGATGACTTTGTGCTTTCGGCGATCGCAGAGATCGCGGAAAAAGATCCTGATGCAAAGTTTTGCTTTTATGATCCGTCGTGGGCTTATGCGATTCCCGGTCTTGAAAAATATCGCGGTAGGATCCTTTGCCTCAACGAAAGGAAACATTACGAAAAGTACAACAATAAAATTGAATTTTTTGAATTCATACGGGGCGAGGTCCCTACCTTCTTTCATGCCGTTTATCCCGGAGAGGCGTGTAACTATGGGGATCTTTGCGCCAAATTCGGTAAGCGTGGCGGCGCATTCATAATTCAGGAGCCCGTTTCGAATGGAGGCAGCGGGACATTTTGTATGGAACGTAGGAACGCCGCCAAGGTAGCTCGTATGCTCGACCCGAAGGGGCTGTATCTCGTTTCGGAATACTATGCAAATAATATCCCGATCAACATCCATATGATCGTTACCGAAAAAGATATCGTGCTATTCCCGGGTTCCGTGCAGGTCTTACATGCGGAGAACGAAAGGCTCATTTATCGCGGCGCCGACTATGATAATTACAGCAGGATCGATGGTGCGCTCCGAAAGAAATTCGAAGCGTACGCAAGGCGGATCGGCGAACTTGTACGCGATGAGGGCTACCGCGGCGTTTGCGGGGTAGATGGGCTCATTGCAGACGGGAATGTCTATTTCGTGGAATTTAATCCGCGCTTCCAGGGATCAACGGCGGTGCTCGATCTGGCGCTTGCCGAGCAGGGGAGACCGAGCATGCAGGAGCTCAATCTTTCCGCCTTCCGCAACGATTTCATCGCAAAAGATTTCGGTAACCGGGTGCCGTACAGCACATATAGCTATATTTATAGTGAGAACAGGGTCTTCGGCAATCATATTCTGAAAAACGTTATGAACGAGCCCCTTGTTGCCCAGGTGGACAAGGACGGCTATAAACTCACGCAGAAACTTAAAAAGAACATCTATATGTTCCGCATCATATTGAAGGGGAACATCACTTCGATCAACGAGGACGGTGGCGTCTTTTTCCACGAGCACATCGTGGAACCGGATACAAGACTTTACAGAAAGATCCTCAAGAAAGATCGTCTTGCGGTAAAGATCTCGCTGATGTCGCTCGGCGTAAAGCTGACAGAGCGTGCAAGGGCGTTCCTTTTGGACAACGGCGGGATCCGTCCCGGCAACAACAATGCGGTCGATATGAATGTTTTGAATATGGTCGTCAATGCGCCATGCGATATCAGTTATATCCGCTTTACGCCGTTCACGATCGACCTCGGCACCGAAAAGAACTTGAAGCTGTTTTATTATGGGAAATTCTTGACCGGGGTGGAACTTTATCCCTTGGATCCTCTCGGGACAAAAAGGACGACGCGGGGCGTTCCTTACGAGACGGTCGCTTACCTTTCGACCGACCGTCTCCGCGTCCATATGACAAACGAATGTATTTATAAGAAACATAATATCGGCTGTAAATTTTGCAATATCGTGCCCTGCAAAGATCCCATTTCTTTGAAAGATGTGGAAGAGGTCGTCAATGATTATGTTGCCAATTCGCCCGCTGTGAAGCACTTCCTTATAGGCGGGCAGTCTATGGATCAAAAGAACGGCATGCAGACGATCATCCAGATGGTGCGTATCATACGCAATGCCACGAAGGATAAACGGATCTATGTGATGGCGCTCCCTTATGATGAAGCATCGATCAAGACATTGGTCGAGGCCGGGATGAACGAATTGGCGTGCAATATCGAGATCTTCGATAAAAAATTGGCTGTGAAGTATATGCCGGGGAAGGGAGCCATTCCGCGGGAAACATATTACCGCATACTTTCCTATGCAGGGAAACTTTTGCCGCAACCGGGAAGTGTCCGTGCGATGCTTATCTATGGGCTTGAACCGAAGAAAAGTTTCATGAAAGGCATAAGGAAGATCGTCGGGCTTGGCATCCAACCCATCATTTCGATTTTCCGCCCCTTGCCCGATACGCCGTTGGAGCACCTGATGGCTCCGCCGCTTATGGATGTTTATGACCTATATTGCAAGGCGGAGAAAGTTTGCGAAAAGAAGGGTTTGCGTTTGGGCCCCGCTTGTGTATTTTGTCAAAATAATACTTTGAGCTTGCCCGAGACCGATGAGCCGCTTCCCTCCCTGTGCTGATAAGGAGTTTCGATCCATGAATGCGACCGGCGTTCGTCTCCTGTTGTATTTCAATGATATAAACCATATAAATATCCGAGTTGCAAAAAAGCGGTTGGGCAGAGTGACCTCTGCCCAACCGCTTTTATAATGAAGTTTTTTCGCTATGGTTGTATTTCCGAAAGAGGGGAGAAAATCAAATGGGGTAGCGGTCGGATATTTTTTTGAAGATGCGGATAAAGCCGTTCATGGTATCCCGGGTTTCGGAGATTCGGAATACCCCTACAAAGTTGCAACAATCGTCATTGCCCGTGCCGAACGGATCGCGCCGGAAGCACACCCGTATCTCATCTTTGAAGATGCGCATTCTCAAGTTCTCTCTATCATCTCCGACATATTCTTCCTCGATCGTTTCGCCGTCGGCAGAGATCCTGTTCACCCACAAATAGCCCTGATGGGTGCCGTGTACGGAGCCGTCCATAAAGGCGATCCACGCATAGCCCTTATCCGGATAGCCGAGGTGTTCCAACTTGATGCGGCTCTTCAA
>CANQLR010000030.1 GCA_947624745.1 uncultured Clostridia bacterium
GTAGCTTAGGCAATAAAGACAAACAAGACACGGAAAGCTCCGCATCTTGTCCGTATTTATTATATTAGCAAAGGAAGAATCAGTAAATCGGAGTCTGCCAGTGTGATTGAGAACGTTTACTGTCAGACACCCTCAGTGTAAATTTGCAAAAAATTTGCACGAACCAATTCTTGCAAATGCTCATCTGATGCGGGTTTGAGGGGTGTGAATCTTCACAAAATTTGCAAAACTATTTGCAAAACAGTGTAGTTTTCATCAATGAGGTTCAAATCCCATGAATCGTAGTTAACCATGTTGACACAAAAGTGATAAAAAAGCGCCCAAAAAGCCATGTTTTTGAGCACTTTTTGTGTGGAGCTGATACCCGGATTCGGACCGGGGACCTCATCCTTACCAAGGATGCGCTCTACCGGCTGAGCTATATCAGCACCGCTGGCGCAACGCCTGCGCCACGATTTAGTATTATACACTTTTCGCGTCGGTTTGTCAAGTCTTTTTTTGAATTTTTTCCGAAAAATCTTAAGGTTATTAAAACAGTATAAAATCTTTGATCTTTTGATACGTTTCCTTGTCCATCGTGTCAATAAGATAAAGCTCCTCGACGGTGGAAAAACCGTGGATCCTTTCCCGCAGCGCTACTATCTCCCCGGCAAGCGAAAAGTCGATATCAAGGCTCTCCGCGATCTCCTCAGCGCTCGCCGAATTGATGTTCACCGCCCGCATTTCCTTTGCTTTTGTGATCTCCGGCTCGGCCTCCGAAACGCTCTCGGTCTCGGGCTCGGGCTCCGGCTCTGCCGACGTCTCCGCCTCGGTCTTGCGCTCCGTTTTTTCGGGAGGCTCGGTGCTCTGCGGCTTCGGTTCTTCCTCGGTTTTGGGAGATGTAACCTCCGGCTCGGCTTCAGGCTCCGTATCCTCTAAAGAAGCGGTCGCTCCCGGCTCGGGATAGAAATAGTCAAGGATATTTTGATACACCGACTCCCCAATCCCCGAGATCTCCTTAAGCTGCTCGACCCGCTTGAAGCCGCCGATCGCCTCGCGGAATTTTATAATCTCCCCCGCGCGCTGCTCGCCGATGCCGCTGACCTGCATAAGATCCTCCGCCGTGGCCGAATTTATCACCTCGACCGGGTAGAGCGTTCCGGGGTCCTCGGGGGTCGAGAGGTCTATCTCGTAGGAGCTCCCGCGGTAGTGCTCATTAAGAAATATCGCCATTCCCGCGGCCGCGACAGCGATGACGACCGCCAAAAAGAATATCTCCCCTGCCTTAAGCTTCATTTCAGCGCCCTTAAAAGCTCGTCGACGCGATCCGTCTTCTCCCAGCTCACGCCGAGGTCCTCCCTGCCCATGTGCCCATAGGCCGAGAGAGGCGTATAGCTCATGTCCCGAAGCTTAAGAAGGTCGATTATCGCGGCGGGGCGGAAGTCAAACACGCTCCCGACCGCCCTTGCAAGTTCCCCGTCGCTGACCTTTCCCGTGCCGAAGGTGTCGACCATAAGTGACACCGGCCTCGCAACCCCGATGGCGTAGGCAAGCTGAAGCTCGCAGCGCCTTGCAAGCCCCGCGGCGACTATATTTTTCGCGGCATACCTTGCGGCATACGCAGCCGAGCGGTCGACCTTTGTCGGGTCCTTTCCCGAGAAGCAGCCGCCCCCGTGGCGGGAATACCCGCCGTATGTATCAACGATTATCTTCCGCCCGGTAAGACCGCAGTCCCCCTGCGGGCCGCCGATCACGAACCGCCCGGTCGGGTTGACGTAATAGACCGTCTTATCATCAAGAAGGCTCGCGGGTATGACCTCGCGTATCACCCGCTCGATCATGTCCTTTCTGATAGTCTCCTGCGAGACCTCGGGGTCGTGCTGCGTGGAAATGACGACGCTGTCTATCCGCACCGGCCTGTCGCCGTCGTATTCGACCGTCACCTGGCTCTTTCCGTCGGGGCGAAGATAGCCTATCTCCCCCGACTTTCTCACCTCGGCAAGCCTTTTTGCGAGCTTGTGGGCGTATGAAATCGGCATAGGCATAAGCTCCGGCGTTTCGTCGCAGGCGTAGCCGAACATCATTCCCTGATCCCCCGCTCCGATGTCGTACTGACCCTTGCCCCTGCTTTCGAGGGCGTCGTTCACTCCCATCGCGATGTCGGGCGACTGATGATTTATGGTCGAGAGCACCGCACAGGTGTCGCAGTCGAAACCGTACTTCGCCCTGTCGTACCCGATGTCTCTGACCGCCTTTCTCACTATCTCGGGAATGTCAAGGACCGCTTTAGAGGTTATCTCGCCGCAAACCGTCACCATTCCCGTGGCGGCTATCGCCTCGCAGGCCACGCGGGACATTTTATCCTGCCTCATGCACTCGTCTAAAACCGCCTCCGAAACGCGGTCGCAGAGCTTGTCCGGGTGTCCCTCGGTCACCGATTCTGATGTAAATAATCTTTTCATATTAGTTCCTCCGTTTATTATGCCGTCCGCAGTTAATTTACAAAAAAACGCGCTCCCCGAAAGACGGAAAGCGCTTTAAAGCCCGCTCGTTTCCTCATCTTTCGGTATCTACCGCAGGATTTAGCACCTTTTAAAGGTTGCCGGGCTTCACGGGGCCTGTTCCCTCCGCCGCTCTTGATAAGGTTACCGTTATTATATCCTATCCGAAGGGGTTTGTCAATAGCATGGGAAAAATTTGCGGCAATATGCCGAAAAAAATTTTTCCGTTCGACCTTTTTCGATTGACATCGAATATTTACCAATATATGATAAAATTACCGATAGAATCGAGGTGATAACAATGGTAAAGTACAGAATTTTTGAAGAGACCGATATTGTGGACGGACAGGAAACGCCCTCCTTCGGGCTGGCCGCGTTTGACGGGCAGGGCGAGCTGCTCGGAGTCGCGCCTAATATCACCCCGACAAGGGAGAAAGCCGAAAGGCTCCTGAAAAAATGCGAGAAGGAAGGAGTCTCTCCCTGCCATCTGAACGACGTTGCAGAGGATTTTATTATCTCGGACGAATATTGACATTTCGCGCCTTTCGGTTTATAATGAGTAAAAACCGACTGAAAGGACGATCATCATGGAGATACGAAAGCTCACTCTGAACGAAGAAAGAAACGTCACGCTGACCTGCTGCCTTCAGCCCGTCGGCGGAGAATATTGGGGCATGAGCGTGCGCCCGGCGATAATAGTCCTGCCCGGCGGAGGGTATCAGTTCTGCTCCGACCGCGAGGCCGACCCGGTGGCTTTTCCCTATCTCGCCACGGGGTATCAGGTGTTTATCCTGCGCTATTCCCTGAACGAAAACGCCGTCTGGCCGAACCCTCTTTCGGATTACGACCTCGCCTTTGAGACGATAGTCGGAAACAGCGCCGAGTGGCACGTCGACCCCGAAAGGATAGCCGTCATCGGCTTTTCCGCGGGAGGTCACCTTGCGGCCGCCGCGGCGGTATTGGCAAAAAACAGGCCCCGCGCCTGCATACTCGGCTACCCGGTGATAACTACCACTATCCCGTGGAACAAGTCCGCCCCCGACCCGGCAGAGCTCGTCGACGAAAAGACCTGCCCCTGCTTCGTGTTCGCCTCGCGAAACGACGGCACCGTGCCGATACAGGACAGCCTCGACTTTCTGAACGCGCTGAATAAATTCGGCATACCCTTTGAAACGCACATCTACTCGTATGCGAACCACGGCTTCTCGACATGCGCGCCCGCGATCAACAACCGCGAATGGTGCTGCAACCGGACCCCGAACTGGGTCGGCGACAGCATAGAATGGCTCCGCGAAACGGTCGGAGATTTCACCGACGGCGTTTTGGGCGACAAAAAAAGGTGGTAAGCAAAAAATCGGGGGAGCAATTTCTGCTCCCCCGAAATTTTTTCTTTTTATCTTATCGTCAGGCGCTTCGGCTCGGGTTTTTGCTCCACAAGCTTCGGCATGGTCAGCTTCAGAACGCCGTCCTTGAACTCCGCGTCGATCTTGTCGACGTCGATGCCGGTGGTGTCGAAGCTTCTCTGATAAGAACCGTAGCTGCGCTCGCAGCGGACGTAGTTGCCCTTCTTGTCCTTCTCCTCGAACTCCGAGTGGCGCTCGGCGGTGATGGTGAGGATATTGTCCGAGAGGTCAAGCTTGATGTCCTCCTTCTTCACGCCGGGCAGGTCGGCTTCGAGCAGGAACTCGCTGCCGTTGTCGCGGATATCGGTGGAGAACTGCGCGCCCTTTTTCTCGACGGGGTCGCCGAAGAAAGCGCGTTCAAGCTCGTCGAGCTCGCGGAAGGGATCAAAGGCCGAAAGATTTCTTCTTACATAAGGTACTAACATAATTCGTTCCTCCTTCAGGATACTATATTGTATGTGGTTTTGAACTTTTTATTTGTCTCTGGGGATCTTTTCTTCTCCCCTTTGACAATTATCAATATATACCCCTATTGTGAAAATCTCGTGACGTTTTGGTTATGATACGTCGAAATTTAGCAGTCAATTGCATGGAGTGCTAACAGTTAGAGCAAAAGAGTGCTAAAATTCACTCCCTCGCCCGCCTCGCCCAATCCTGCCAGCGAGGGTCTTTTGTCATCTCGCCTTTAACGTCGTCAAAATCCGGCTTCATCCACATCGGCCAGTCCTCCGGCAGGCGCGAGGTATATGACGGCCGCCCCGCCCAGAGCTCCTTTTCCATCGAGACCCCGTCAAGTAGCTTTGAAGTGTATTTCGGGTCCTCATCGTTATCCCGCAAAAGCCGATCTATCGCCTTTGAATGTTCAAGCGCCTTGTCAAGGGCTTCAAAGGCTTCGTCATGCCGCCCCGCCCGCCACAAATGCTCCGACAGATACAGATACAGATCGCAGATTCTTTGGTGATACGGCCCGAAATTTCCGTCGCCGATGAGCGTTTCAAAAAGCGCGATTATGCCCGAGACCGTTTTGATCGCAAGCTCACCCTCAAAATTCGATTCCTTGCTCATGAGAAGCTGCACCGCCGTTTCGGCAATAAGATCCGCAAGCCTTAAAACCGCCCTGCCCAAGTATTCATGCCGCTCTTCGCCGTCCGAAGCAGCCTCCATGAGCATCTCGCGGCCGTAGCAGAGCGGCGGGGCTTTTTCGGCAAGCGCGATCCCCTTTTCCGACTGCCCCATATTTTTGTAAAGCAGTATGAGCTCATACGTCGCGCTGCCGATGAGCCGCGGGTCCTTTGCCTCGGAAAGAAGCGCTTCATAGAGCTTTATCGCCTCCTGCCAGTATTCGTTGTTGCAGTTGTCGGCAGAATGCACCAAAAACCCTCCGACATATTCGATGCGCTCCCCGAGCCTCGCCCAGCCCGCGTTTGAGAGGGTCGACGCAAGCTCATAGATCAGCCTCTCGTTTTTCGGGAACTCGACAAGTCCGTTTCTTAAAAGGGTCAGCCTCTTTTCGATGTTTACGTCCACGCCGTTGTCATATTTTGCAAGCGAACCCGCCTCGGCGATAATTGCCGCCACCTTCGCCTCCCGGCCGCTCTCGCAGCCGAAAAGCCCGTCTATCGTCACCCCGAAATAGTTCGCTATCGGCGGCAGCAGCTCAAGGTCGGGATATGTCGTGCCGTTTTCCCAGCGGCTCACCGCCTGCGGCGACACTCCGAGCGCCTCTGCGAGCTCCGTTTGCGTAACTCCCGCCCCGAGGCGCAGCTCCCTTATCTTTTCTCCGATCGTAATATTCATCTTTACCTCCATATTTTGTATTGAACCGGTTCGATATAATTATATCAGTCCGATGTCCGAATGTCTATCATCAATTGTTTGTTTATATTTAAACCAAACCGAGACTGCGTGCACAAAAAAGCGCCCCGCCTTTTCCGGCAGGGCGCATCTATCTTCTAATTCTCTATCCTCTATCCTCTGAAACGTCAGAACAGCCCGGAAATCACACCGTCCGAGTCGACGTCGATCTTCTCGGCCGCGGGGACCTTCGGAAGCCCCGGCATGGTCAGGATATCGCCTGTGAGGACCACCACGAACCCCGCGCCTGCGGAGACCTTCACCGTCTTGACGGTGACCGTGAACCCCTCGGGAGCGCCGAGCTTTGTCGGGTCGTCCGAGAAGCTGTACTGCGTCTTCGCGATGCACACCGGGCACCTGTCGAACCCGAGGGAGGTAAGCCTCGCGATCTCCTTCTGCGCGGCGGGAAGAACGGTTATCCCCGCGCCGCCGTAGACCTTTTTGACGACAGCCTCGATCTTCTTTTCGATGGGCAGGTCGAGCTCGTAAGAGAACCTGAAATCGGGCTTTTCTTCCTCGCAGAGGCGCACAACCTCGCGGGCAAGATCAATACCGCCCTCGCCGCCCTTCGCCCAGACGTCGGACAAAACTGTGTTCACGCCGAGCTCGCGGCACTTGCGGATAACAAGCTCGACCTCCGCGTCGGTGTCGGTCGGGAAGCGGTTGACCGCGACCACCGCGGGCAGCCCGTAGACGTTTTTGATGTTCGATACGTGCCTCAAAAGGTTCGGCAGGCCCTTTTCAAGAGCCTCCAGATTCTCGCTGCCGAGATCCGTTTTCGGCACTCCTCCGTGCATTTTAAGCGCTCTTATGGTCGCGACGATGACCACCGCGTCGGGGGTGAGGCCGGACATTCTGCACTTGATGTCAAGGAACTTCTCCGCGCCGAGATCCGCCCCGAAGCCAGCCTCGGTGACGGCATAGTCGCCGAGCTTCAGCGCGGTCTTCGTCGCGATTATCGAGTTGCAGCCGTGCGCGATGTTCGCAAAAGGCCCGCCGTGAACGATCGCCGGGGTGCCCTCAAGGGTCTGCACCAAATTCGGCTTGATTGCGTCCTTTAAAAGCGCTGTCATCGCTCCGACCGCCTTAAGATCGCCCGCAGTGACCGGCTTGTCGTCATAGGTGTAGCCGACGATTATTCTCGAAAGCCTCGCCTTAAGGTCGTCGATGTCGCTCGCAAGGCAGAACACCGCCATGATCTCGCTCGCGACGGTGATGTCATAGCCGTCCTCGCGCGGGGTGCCGTTCGCCTTTCCGCCAAGGCCGTCGGTGATGAAGCGAAGCTGGCGGTCGTTCATGTCGACGCAGCGCTTCCAGGTTATCCTGCGCGGGTCGATGTTAAGGGCGTTTCCCTGATAGATATGGTTGTCGAGCATCGCCGCCAAAAGGTTGTTGGCCGCGCCGATGGCGTGAAAATCGCCGGTGAAGTGAAGGTTTATGTCCTCCATCGGAACTACCTGCGCATATCCTCCGCCCGCGGCGCCGCCCTTTATCCCGAATACCGGGCCCAGCGACGGCTCGCGAAGCGCGACTACCGAATTTTTGCCTATTTTGCGCAGTCCGTCGGCAAGGCCGATGGTTGTTGTGGTCTTGCCCTCGCCCGCGGGGGTCGGGGTGATAGCGGTCACTAAAATAAGCTTGCCGTTTTTGCGGTCCGAGCGGATTATCTCGCTCGCGTTCAGCTTTGCCTTGTACCTGCCGTACTGCTCTATGCCCTCGGGGTCGATGCCGGCGGTCTTTGCAATCTCGGTTATGGGCTTCATGACCGTTTTCTGCGCGATCTCAATGTCGGAAAGATACATTTATATACCTCCTGAAATTTCAATGTTACTGTGCTTATCTAATATTATCACCTTGCGGAAACAAAGTCAACCCGCCCGGCAAAAATCGTAGGAATGAATATATTCTTCGCTTTACGAGAGGTTTTTTTGAGAAAAATAAATATAACAAAAAGCCCGACGGCAAATGTCGGGCTTCCCTGTCAAAATAATTTAGTGCTTCTTAGCGACAACGGCAGCGGCAGCGGCGACCATGGCCGGGATAACTGCCAAAGCTATGCCGGTGGTGGGGTTCTCGTCAGCAGCGGGAGCGTCGGCAGCGGGTACATCTACCTCGGGAGCGTCGACCTCTTCGCCTTCGACATCGTTGGAACCGCTTTCAGCGAAAACGGCAACGGTCATCATGGAAAGAACCATAACGGCAGCCAAAAGCATGGCAAGTAATTTCTTCATAATTGTACCTCCTTTAAATTAAGCGGATTACGCTTGGATGAATATATTATACAAAACTTTATGCTAAAATACTATAGCCAAATTATACAATATTTTCTTAATATTTATTCACACTTTTATCTGAATTGCTGCAATTTGCCGAATATTGCGCCGAAAATGTGAATTTTCTGTTAATTATTCGGCGTTTCATGGCAGCAATTTCACCATTTTTTGCGCGATTACTCCGGCTTGCCGTAGCCGTAGGGGTTTTTCTGCTGCCAGTTCCAGCTGTCGCGGCACATATCCAGAAGGTCAAGCTCCGCCCTCCAGCCGAGCTCCTTTTCCGCGAGCGACGGGTCGGCCCAGCACTTGTCTATATCTCCGGGGCGGCGGGGCGCGATGACGTAGGGTATCTCCTTACCGCTCGCCTTTTCGTAGGCATGCAGAACGTCCATGACCGACGAGCCCTTCCCGGTGCCGAGGTTGTATATCTTCACCTCGCCGGAGAGCTTCTCAATCTTTTCAAGCGCCTTGATATGCCCCTTTGCGAGATCCACGACGTGGATATAGTCGCGCACGCCCGTTCCGTCGGGGGTGTCATAGTCGTTTCCGTTGACGTTCAGGTGAGGTCTTCGGCCGACGGCCACCTGTGCGATGTACGGGGTGAGGTTGTTCGGCACGCCCTGCGGGTCCTCGCCGATAAGCCCGCTCTCATGCGCTCCGACCGGGTTGAAGTATCTCAGAAGAATGACGTTCCAGTCGGGATAAGCGGTGTGTACGTCGGTGAGTATCTGCTCGATCATCCACTTCGTCCAGCCGTAGGGATTGGTGCAGACGCCCTTGGGGCACTCCTCGGTTATCGGTATCTGCTTCGGCGAGCCGTAGACCGTCGCCGACGAGGAGAAGATGATATTCTTGACCCCGTGCTTTTTCATCGCCTCGATGAGGTTCAGGGTGCCGCCGATGTTGTTTTTATAGTACTCCACAGGCTCCGACACCGACACCGCCACTGCCTTAAGCCCCGCGAAGTGTATCACCGAGTCAATATCGGGGTTCTCGGCAAAGATCCTATCCATGGCCTCGGGGTCGCACATATCCGCTTTATAGAAGCGGACCTTTTTGCCGGTGATCTTCTCGACCCGCCTAAGGGCCTCCTCGCTCGAATTGCAGAGGTTGTCGAAAACCACTGCCTCATAGCCGCCGTTAAGAAGCTCCAAAACCGTGTGGGAGCCTATATACCCGGCGCCGCCGGTAACAAGAACAGACATACTAAAACTTCCTTTCTTTGATTTTTATAAAAATCCGCAGCTTCGTATGATACGCTCATACGGCTCTTTTTAAATGTTATGAACAGCCTTCCCGTCATATTATAGAACACTTGTTCTCGCATGCCAAGGGTTTCTCAAAAAAGTCCGTTCATTTCTCCTCGGTGATGACGACCGTTTTTCCGTCCGCGCTGTGGCCTAAAATATGGCATATCTTTCTCATCAGAAGCCTGTGTCTGGTGTTGACCTCCGCCAAAAGCCTTCGGGTCATTATCCTGCCGCTGTCAAATACAAGGAGGATATCCTTCGCGACCATAATGAGCTCGTCCCCCGAGTCGAGCGCGCTCACCGTGCAGTAGATCCCGTTATAAAGCTCTATCGGCACCGACACAGCCTTGCTTTTTCCGATGGCTAAAACCCGCGAGGTCGTTATTGCGAACAGAGCGCAGTCGGGAATCGTGACGCTGTCGGTATACATATCCTCATACACCGTGCCGGTGCTCCAGCATATCATAACGTCCTCGTCGGCGCGAAGGAGCTTTTCGAGCCTTGTGCAAAGATAATTAAGCGTGTCCGCCGAGCGGATATTGTTGAAGCTCTGCGCTATGATGTACGAATAAAAAGCTTTAGCGGTTTTCATCTTCCACCTCCGAATATAACTGGATTAACAATAACACATTTTGCGCAAAATGTCAATGTAAGATTCAGGCGCATTTGGAATATCTCGGGCGAAAATTTAAAAAACGGGGCAAATTACTTGATTTTTTAAAGCGGCGGTGGTATAATTATCATTAAGAATTTTCGTCTTAAGGAGGCCGGAAAATGGAAGAAAGAGACAACTTAAGGACAATACTTTACGGCTGGGCGAGATTCGGGCTTTACTGGCTGATAATGCTTTTCGCGACCGTCGTCGGAAGAACCGCCGTGCTCGGCATTTTAGGGACGCTGCTCCCCCGCCTCGCGCTTTACGACAACCCCGAAACGCTCTCCTTTTTCAGCTGGCTTATAGCCCTCGCCTTTCTTATCCCGCTTTTTTGGGACGACGGCAAGCGCCACACCGCATACGGCACCTTCGAGCCTGTGACCGTCGCGATAATCCTTCTTTTAACGGGGATAGTCTTCTACGCGCAGGTGTTCCTTCTTGATTATATGCAGGACCCTCGGGCTCAGGTCGCTCTGACCAACATTTATTTCACCGATTTCTGGCTCTCCCGCCTAAACCGCGACCCGCAGATATACGGGCTTGTCGGCACGGTGATAACGGTCGTTCTCTGTATGCTCACCTATCTTATCTCGGGAAGGGTCTACCGCGGCAAATTCGACGAGGAGGACTGAAGAATTTCCAGCAGCGCGCCGAAGAAGTCATACACTTTAAGGTCCTCCGGCTCGATGTATTCGCGAAGCGCCTCCCTGCTCGGCTCGTCGGCGCTTTCAAGAGTGATTTCGAGCTTCACGCCCTCTCCCTTGCCGATCTTTACCGGCAGGCCGCTGACCCGGCAAAATTCAAGATATCTTTCGGAGTCTCCGCCGTCGGGGGCTCCGATTTTTTCTGCGGAAAATTCCGCTTTTATCAAAACTCCGCCGCGCTCGTCGCGCTTTACCGTGATATTTAAGGGCGAGAGCGCCCCCGCGCTCTTTGACCGGTAAATAATTATCCCGCTTAAACAGCCGACCAGCCGATACGGGTCGACCTTGGCGTAGATCCCCGGCGCGATGTCGGTTTTAACCGAAAATCCCTCGCGCAGAACGACGGCGGGTATCAGCTCGGCGCAGCGGCCGACTATCTCCGAGACGTTGAAGCTGCCCTCGTGCTTTTCGCCGGCCGAGACCCTTGCTCTCCATATCTCGGTCATCATGACGGAAAGCGCCTCGGCGCAGAGCTTTTTTGCCTTTTCCGAAAGCTTGATCTCGTCCGAAAGCCCGAGCTTGGAAAGCCTTGTTATCATCTCCGCCTCGCAGGCGTAAATTCCCGTAAGCGCGCCGCTTAAGCGTTCGGCGTCGTCCCCGAAAAGTATAAGTCTTTCCACGCCGCGCCTCCTACTAATGATTTCCCGGTCAAAAGTATATCACATTTACGGAAATTGTCAAGACCGGCGGGCGCATTCCGACAGATCACGCTATATCGGAAGAAAAATTTAGTACAAAAAGAAAAATATGCTTATCGTTATAAAAAAATTTCATATTTTTTTGCCAAACCCCTTGAAAAACTGTGGGAATTGGTGTAATATAAAAAGTGCTAAAACGCAAATTTTTTTAGGAGGTACACTACCATGTCAGTAAAAGTTGCAATCAACGGCTTCGGCAGAATCGGACGTCTTGCTTTCCGTCAGATGTTCAAGGCTCCGGGCTACGAGATCGTCGCCATCAACGACCTTACCAAGCCCGAAATGCTCGCTCACCTTCTCAAGTATGATACCGCTCAGGGCGGCTACTGCGGAAGAATAGGCGAAAACGCCCACACCGTTGACGTTAAGCCCGCCGTATATGCCGAGGACGGCAAGACCGTCGTCACCCCCGGCGCCATCATCGTTGACGGCGTTGAGATCACCATTTACGCAGAGCCCAAAGCCGAAAAGCTTCCTTGGGGCGAGCTCGGCGTTGACGTCGTTTTAGAGTGCACCGGCTTCTACACCTCTAAGGCCAAGAGCCAGGCTCACATCGACGCGGGCGCCAAGAAGGTCGTCATCTCCGCTCCTGCCGGCAACGATCTTCCCACCATTGTTTACGGCGTAAACGAGAAGACCCTCACCAAGGACGACACCATCATCTCCGCCGCTTCCTGCACCACCAACTGCCTCGCCCCCATGGCTAAGGCTCTTAACGACTATGCTCCTATCCAGAGCGGCATCATGTCCACCATTCACGCCTACACCGGCGACCAGATGATCCTCGACGGCCCGCACCGCAAGGGCGACCTCAGAAGAGCCCGCGCAGGCGCCGCAAACATCGTTCCTAACTCCACCGGCGCTGCCAAGGCCATCGGTCTTGTCATTCCCGAGCTGAACGGCAAGCTCATCGGCTCTGCCCAGAGAGTTCCCGTTCCGACCGGCTCCACCACTATCCTCACCGCCGTCGTCAAGAAGGCCGGCCTCACCAAGGACGGCATCAACGCCGCCATGAAGGCTGCCGCTTCCGAGTCTTACGGCTACAACGAGGATCCCATCGTTTCCTCCGACGTTATCGGTATGCGCTACGGCTCCCTGTTTGACGCCACCCAGACCATGGTCGCCAACATCGCCGACGATCTCTATGAAGTACAGGTAGTTTCCTGGTACGACAACGAGAACAGCTATACCAGCCAGATGGTCAAGACCATCAAGTACTTCGCCGAGCTCGACAAGTCCCTCAACGACTAATCAGCCGGATACAAAAGGCCTCCCGATATGGGAGGTCTTTTTTGTTATCTAAGTCCCCTGCCCCAAGCCCTTAGCGCTTTTTGAAATACAGCGCGAACTGTATCACCGTGTTAAATGTGCATAAAACGGCAACTGCCCCGCACGCTGCCCCCGCTGCGACGTTTGCGTAAAAGCACGCCGAAACAGCCTCTGCCGCGAAGAAAACAGCCGCCACTACCGACGCTGTCCCCGCGATGAGGTGCAGCCGCCTTTTTATAAGGGCCGCGGTATCCTTTTCCTTTTCGACGGGATCACCCGCAGAAATATCCCCGTCTTTCTCGCAGCCGTCGTTCAGAAGATAATCGGCGGAAACGTTAAAAAGCTTGCTTATCTGCAGAATATTCTCGGCGTCGGGGAGAGCCGAGCCGTTCTCCCATCGGCTTACCGCCTGCCGCGAGACATAGAGCCTTTCGGCGAGCTCCTCCTGTGACCAGCCGTTCGCCTTTCTGTGCCTGACGATCTTGTCGGATAATGTCATAATGAAGCCTCCTTTTTTCGATGAGATCATTATAGCATACCTCCCCCTATCATGCCGCCGCAGTTACTTTACAGCGGCGCAACAAGACTTTACATCGCTGATATTCCTGGCTTTATGCGCGGTTTTTAAACGTTGAACCTGAACAGTATAACGTCGCCGTCGGAAACGAAGATGACGGTAAAAGGGAATTTAGCCTTTTTTGGAAAATGTGTAATCGCCATACAAGCCAATCCAATTCCCAACATAATGACCGCATCCCTTGCTTCAATTATATCTATAAGCGATAGAACTACAACATCAATTCCCATTGCCAAAGGTATACCTTTCAAGACCATTTCAGAAATTCTGTTTACTTTCCCATTTTCCTTACTATCTGATTTTACCTGCATAATCTCATCAACAGTTACATCAAAAATTTCCGCCAACCTTGGAATCGAATTTACATCAGGAAAGGATAAATCTCGTTCCCATTTTGATACCGCTTTATCTGTAACGCCCATTTTTTCTGCAAGTTCAAGCTGTGTCATTCCCTGTTCTTTACGCATAGCTGCAATCATAGCTCCAAAAGATTGTTTTTTCATTGTGGTGTTGCTCCTTTCATCTGATGACTGCATTATAACATTTTCTCCGCTTAAAACTCAACCGACTGACAGTTTAGATTGCCCGACTGTTAGTTTAGTCGTGGTTTAGTGCATAGAACAGGAGTTTTAACAAGTAACTGACGGTGTTCTGCTCACACGTTGAACCTGAACAGTATCACGTCGCCGTCGGAAACGACGTAGTCTTTGCCCTCCGAGCGGACAAGGCCCTTTTCCTTGGCGGCGTTCATGGTGCCGCAGGCTTTGAGGTCGTCAAACGCCACAACCTCGGCGCGAATGAAGCCGCGCTCGAAATCGGTGTGGATCTTTCCGGCGGCCTGCGGGGCCTTGGTGCCCTTTTTTATCGTCCATGCGCGGCACTCGTCATGCCCCGCGGTGAGAAACGAGATGAGCCCCAGAAGCGAGTAGCCCTCCTTGATGATCCGGTTGAGCCCAGAGGTCTCAAGCCCGAGGTCTGAAAGAAACATCGCCTTGTCCTCGTCGTCCATCTCGCTGATCTCGGCCTCGATCTGGGCGCAGATGGGAAGCACCACCGAGCCCTCAGCCTCGGCAATATTCTTGACGGCCAGATAGTGCGGCCGGGTCTCGTAGTCGGCCGAAAAATCCTCGTCCGAGAGGTTCGCGGCATATATCACCGGCTTTTGGGACAGAAGCGGGGTGGACTTGATCATCTCCGCCTCCTCCTCGCTGAATTTGTAGGAACGCGCAGGCTTTCCGTCGGTCAGGTGAGCGATGAGCGCCTCGGTCATGTCGATGTCCGACTGAAACTTCTTGTCGCCCTTAAGAGCCTTTTTGGCGCGGTCGAGCCTGCGCTCCAGGACCTCAAGATCGGCAAAGATAAGCTCGAGATCAATGGTCTCGATGTCCCGCTTCGGGTCGACCGAGCCCTCGACGTGAATGATGTCGTCCGACTCGAAGCAGCGCACGACGTGGATTATCGCGTCGCACTCGCGGATATTCGCGAGGAATTTGTTGCCGAGGCCCTCGCCCTTTGAAGCGCCCCTCACGAGCCCCGCGATGTCGACAAATTCAAGAGTCGCGGGCTTGAAGCTTAAGGTGTCGTAAAGCTTCGCGAGCCAGTCGAGCCGCTCGTCCGGCACCGAAACGATGCCCACGTTCGGCTCTATCGTGCAAAACGGATAGTTCGCGGATTCCGCCCCCGCGTTTGTCAGGGCGTTGAAAAGCGTGCTCTTTCCGACGTTCGGAAGACCTACCATTCCTAATTTCATATCTTTACTCCTTACTCGGGATCAAACTCCCGCAAAAATTTCAGGTTGTCAATCGCGATTATCGCCTTGCACCAGACCTCCGCGACGTTCCACTCCTTATGGTCGTTGCCCCACGTCCACGGGACGTAAAACGAGCCGTCGGGGTTTTGGGTGTCCTTGATATATCTGCACTCCGCGAGGCAGATCTCCTCGAGATCATCCCGGTAGAAGCGGCTTTCCCGCGAGCTTATGAACGCGGACGGCCGGGGCAGATACTCCCGCCAGCGGCTCGGGTCGCGGCAGACGGAAAGATCAACAATCTCATCGAGCTTTTTTAAGAGCGCTTCGCTGTCATACGGGGTCTCGCCCGCGGCGGAACAGTCCTCGTGCATGGTGATGAAGCAGCGAGCGATATGCTGCTCTATGGGGGCGTTTTTGATATACCACTCGGCGGCCTTCCTGACAAGCCTAACGCCTTTACAGTAAAGCTCGCTCCCCTTTTCCCCGTATCTCACGATAAATCCCGCAAGCGCGGCGGTCGGGTTGTATTTAAATTCGCCGCCGTTTTCGGGATATTTCCACCAAACGGCGCAGGGCGCGTCGTTGTTAGACGGCACGGTGTTCGCCCACTGATCATGCCCGACATCGAACCCGTCGCCGCTTTCAAGATAGCGAAGTATCCCCCTGATCATCGGGTGAGAGGCGTCGAGCCCTCCCGCCTCGCGGATATACTCTGTCGCCTTCCATGCGCCCATCGGGGTCGAAAGCGGGTTGAAGTTGTCCGGCTCGATTGCATGACCGAACCCGCCGTCGGGGTTCTGATAAGCCGAAAGAGCCGAGATGATGTCCACCGCAGGGGCGTTTTCAAATTCATGGCGGAAAACGGCTAAGTCGATCGGTCGGGCGCTTTGGTAGATAAACGCGCGGGTCTTTTCATGAGCTGTCATTTTAAAAACTCCTTTAAAGTAAAATTTTGGGCGGAATATCCTCCCGATAAAATTTTACTCCGATAAAGAAGGCTTGTCTTGTAAAAACCCGCCGCGCGAAAGCCTTATCGCCTGCGCCGGGGTCATTCCGTGGCGCTTTTTAAAGTCGTTGAGAAGGTGCGGCTGGTCGAAATAGCCGTATTTATACATAAGATCGAGCGCGTCGAACCGCCCGGTCGAGCATATCTCCTGCCACAAAAGCTGGTATCTGACGAGCGTTATAAAGGTCTTGGGAGACACTCCGATATTTTCGGCGAAAAGCCGCTCTAACCTCCTTGCGGAAAGGGCGTTTTTGGAGCAGATTTCCCCGACGGTCATTCTGCCGTTTGACGTTATGACGTCGCAGACCGAGTTCATGAGATCAATATCGAACCTTTTGAGCGAAAGTCTCTTTAAAAGATACTCCTCCGCGGCCCTTGCCCGCTTTTCAAGGGAATCGAGTTCAAAAAGCCTTTCGCCGAGATCCCGCATAATGCCTTTAAAAAATCCGTCCGGCTCGAAGGCTTTATTCTTGCTGCCCGAAAAGTCCCAGTCCGAAAAAAGCGCGGCCGACCATGCGTAAAAGCGAACGGCGAAGGTCGAGCTTAAAGCGGGCTCGTTTTTTCCCGCCGTGGTGTAGGAATTTTCGTCCATGGCGCAAAAGCTGCCGGAGACCCTGCCGCTTTCACAGTCAAAATCAAAGATAATGTCCATGCAGGTGTCGGGTATCACGATCCCGTGGTTGCCGTCGCTGTGTCCGCGGCAGAGCGCCTGCCCCGGAGTCCCCCAAAAGCAGCGGATATAAGGCTTCAGCGCGGCGCAGGGCATAATCTCGGCATAATAAACCGAGCGCTCAAACGGCGTGGCAGTTATCGGGAAATAGATACGGGACAGATCTTTATTCATAATTACAGGCCGAATCTCTCTTTTATCATCTTCGCCACCGTCTGAGCCGCCAGCTCCGAATTGTCGATTTTGATGTAGTTTTCAAAGGGTATCTCTCCGGGCTCGCTCACGAAGCGGTGGTTTTTGTCATCGTTCAAGAGCCGCTGATTTGAGAGCTCGATGTCACGCTTTGAGGCCTTGTTTTTAAGGCGGTTTTCGGTGGCGTTCCGCTCAAGCCTGACGTTTTGCGGCGCGACAAGCTCGACGTAGTAAAACTCGGTGCCGTAGGGCCTGAAAATGTCCTTTACGTGCTCCAGCTCGTCCCAATCGGACTGCATGTCAAACGCAAACATGAGCGTAAAGATCATGCCGTAATTGTCGGTCTTGGCATATTCTTCAAATATGACCTGCCGCAGCCGAGTTATTGCAGACGGGTTGAAATACCCGAAGATCTCGATGACCGGCTCAATCGTCATATGGTTGTGAAAAAGCCTGAGATTGGTAATTTTCGCAAGCTCCTGCCCGACCGTCATTTTGCCGACAGCCGCATCTCCCAATATAAACAAAAGCTTCATAGGTCAGCGGTAATCCACAAAACCTATCTTGCGGCAGGCCTTCGTAAATACCTTGTTCGAGAGCCTGAACGCGCGCTGCGCTCCGTCGGTCCAGCACTCCTTAAGATATGCCTTGTCGTCCATGAGCTGCGCAAATTTCGTCCTCACCGGCTCGAGATAATCCGCAACGGCCTCGCCGACGGCAAGCTTGAACTCGCCGTAGCCCTTGCCCGCAAACTCGCGCTCCGCCTCCTCGATGGTCTTACCCGTCGCGCAGGAATAGATGGTAAGCAGGTTGTTGATACCGTCCTTCCCCTCGGCAAAACGGATCTCCGAATCGCTGTCGGTCACGGCGCGCTTGAACTTGCGCATGATGGTGTCCTTGTCGTCCAGAATAAAGACGGTGGCGTTCGGGTTGTCGTCCGATTTCGACATCTTCTTGGTCGGCTCCTGAAGGCTCTTTATCCTCGCGCCGACCTTCGGGTAGTACCCCTCCGGCACGGTGAACATATCGCCGTAGCGCTGGTTGAAGCGCACCGCGATGTTTCGGGCGAGCTCCAAATGCTGGCGCTGGTCGTCCCCAATCGGCACGACGTCGGCGTTATAGGTCAGAATATCGGCGGCCATCAGTACGGGGTATGTGAAAAGTCCGGCGTTGATGTCGTCGGCGTGCTTCGCGGCCTTGTCCTTGAACTGGGTCATGCGGGAGAGCTCGCCGAACTGGGTCACGCAGCCTAAGATCCAGCTGAGCTGCGAGTGGTTCGGGTTGTGGGACTGTATGAACGCAATGGAGCGCTTCGGGTCGATGCCGCAGGCGAGGGTGAGCGCATAGCTCTCGACGGTCTGCTGGCGGAACTTAACGGGGTCCTTGCGAACGGTGATCGCGTGCTGATCGGCTATAAAATAAATGCAGTCAAATTCTTCCTGTAAGGTGTCCCAGTTGCGGATCGCGCCGACGTAGTTGCCGAGGGTAAAGACGCCTGTCGGCTGAATCCCGCTGAGAATGACCTTTTTTCTTTCATTTTCTGCCATAATTATCCTCCTTGCGATAATAACATTATTGCTTATTTTAGCACAAAAAAGGGGGAATGTCAATATGGGGGTATTGGATCGAACCAGCAAAGGGTAGAGGCTGCGGGGCGAAGCCCCAACGCCCACGGAGTGGGCGTTGGCCGCCTTGGAAAGGATAACTCATCTTTGAAAGAAAAAGCAGATAATTTGATATGCTGCAACATTCTGAAAACTGCACAACGGCGGGAATCGCGCACTCCGTGCGTGATTAGGGCTTCGCCTCCTGCTTACTGCGCTTTACCCAATTTCGATATAAACCAACCTATGTTGCCAAAAGGTATTCGCTCGCAGGGGAGCGAATGCTATTTGAAGCCCCCTCCCCTGCCACTCCCCAGTGGAGAGTGGGTGCAAAGTCTGCACTTTTGTGACTTACAGAAGGAAAGTGCGGAAAATGCGCGGCGAAGCCCGGGCGGCAGCGGAGCTGCCGCCATGCCCGCCGCGCTTGCGCGGCGGGCGGTGCGCGCAGAGCGCGCACACGGGCTTCGCCCGCGTACCGAGCTGCCTCACCGCAGCATAGTGCAGACTTTGCGCGGCGAAGCCCCTGTGAGCCTTCGGCTCACGTTCGGCCACGCAAGCGTGGCCGAACAGGCGCCCTTCGGGCGCCTCGGGGCTTCGCCCCCGCTGCCAGCACCCCTCCCGCCCCAAGTAATTTAACCATGCTTTGGTGCAGAGCTTCCCTCGCTCGCCACACTGCAAACAGCATTCCCCCTCGCCTCCTTCTAAACTCCCTCCCGTCCGAATAAACTTTACCGTACAACCTCGAAAAGGAGTGGGCCTCATAAAAAAACAGGGAATAATCAAAAGCTCGATGATCCTCATGGCCTCGGTGGTCTTCGGGAAGGCCGCGGGGCTCGTGTTCAAGATAGCGCTCGCGAACATGCTCGGCGGGGTGGGAATGGGATATTTTTCAAGCGCATATGCCGTTTACACGCCGCTTTACGCGATTTTTTCGGCGAGCCTCACCCCGGCGGTGGCGCAGCTCGTCTCGGAAAGCGAGGCGAGAAACGACGTCTCCCGCCTGAAAAGCGTAAAAAGCGCGGCGTTGCGGCTCTTCCTCCTGCCGAGCATTCTGATATCGCTTCTTCCGATGGCGTTCGCGGGATTTCTCACCGAGCATGTCATCGGCAGCCCCGGCGCAAAGCCCGCCGTCATCGCGATACTGCCCTGCGTTTTCTTAGGCACCGTGACCGCGATCTACCGCGGCTACTACGAGGGGCTTCGCAACATGACCCCGACTGCGCTTTCACAGATGACCGAGTCGGCGGTGAGGGTCGCGGCGGGGGTCGGGCTCGCGTATCTGACCCAAAGGCGCGCCCTGAACGGCTTTATTTCGGGCGGGAGCGGCACGATGTCGGATATGTACGAGCGCTCCCTGCCGTGGGTCGCGGCGGCGGCTGTTCTCGGGGTGACGCTCTCCGAGGTGTCGAGCTTTTTGTTCATGCTCATACGCCACAAGCTTCTCTCCGACGGCACGGACAGGGCGGTGAAGCCGCGCGTATATGAGATAAATGCCTCGGAAAAGCGGCTGATCGCGCTTATTCTTCCGATATCGGCTGCGGGAATGGTCATGAGCCTTTCCGGCACCGTCGACCTCTACACCATTATTTCCGGAATCAAAGCATCGCTTTTTGCCCACCCCGAGATGTACCGCGAAAGATACGCCGAGATAATAAAAAGCGGGGTCGCGCTCAAGGAGCTCCCGAACTACCTCTACGGCTCGTTCACCGGGCTTGCCTCGACCGTCTTCGGGCTCGCGCCGTCTTTGTGCTTCGTATTCGGGAAAAGCGCCCTGCCGAGCGTTTCAAAGGCGTGGGCCGAGGGGGATCTTACCCGCGTTCGCCGCGAGATACGCCGGGTCATAAGCCTGACCCTCTATCTTTCGATACCCGCTGGGCTCGGGCTTTCGGCGCTTTCAAAGGAGATACTCTCGCTTCTGTTCTCGTCCCGAATGCCCGAGGTGTCGATATCGTATCTCCCGCTCTCGGTGATGGCCCTCGGGACGGCCTTCGTGACCGTTACCGGCGCGGGCTGCTCGATGCTTCAGGCGGTCGGCAGGGCGGATCTTCCCATCGCCGTGAACCTTGCCGGGGCGTTTGTGAAGCTCGCCCTGAACCTTGTTTTGGTGCCGATACCCTCGCTCGGGCTCTGCGGCGCGGCGGCGGCTTCACTGATAAGCGGGGCGGTCATGTGCCTTGTCACGGTGGTCTCGCTCTACCGCATGACCGGCACGAGGCCGAGGCTTCTAAGCTCGACCCTGACGCCCCTTGCGGGAGGCGTTCTGGCCTCGGCGGGAGGGCTTTGGATAATGAATACCGCGCGGTTATACATATCGCACACTTTATCGGTGATATTTTCTGTCACTTTTGCCGTGATATCATACATATTTTTCATTCTTTTGTTGGACATATCTACTAAATTTCGATTTAAAGACGAAATATTGGGAAAATAGACTTGATTTTTGGGAAGATTTCGTATAAAATGGAGGAGTGTTGAACCGTACCGTAATAAGGTTCACAATACTCTACTACGCAACATACAGGAGGAAACGAAAATGACCAAGGTCGAATTAGTAAACAAGATCGCCGCCAAGGCGGAATGCTCCAAGAAGGACGCCGAGAAGGCTCTTTCCGCTGTAGTCGACAGCATCACCGAAGCTCTCACCGACGGCGAGAAGATCACTCTCGTAGGCTTCGGCACCTTCGAGGTCAAGGAGCGCAAGGCCAAGGAAGGCATCAATCCCTCGAGCAAGCAGAAGATCATGATCCCTGCGAGAAAGGTCCCGACCTTCAAGGCCGGCAAGGCTCTTAAGGACGTAGTCGCCAAGTAATAGGCGTGCCGCCGCTCGGAGAACCGGGCGGTTTTTCCTTTTATAAGAGGTATATTATGAGACTTGACAAATATTTAAAGGTTTCGCGGCTGATAAAGCGCCGCACCGTCGCGAACGAGGCCTGCGACACAGGCAGGATCTTCGTGAACGGCAAGCAGGCAAGGGCGTCGTACGACGTCAAGGTCGGCGATATAATCGAAATAAGGCTCGGTCAGACCCCTCTTTCCGCCAAGGTGCTCTCGGTTCAGGAGACGGTGAAAAAAGAGGCCGCAAGCGAGCTCTACGAGATAATATCATAAATTTCGGGGAGAGCGGCCGCCCTCCCCGTTTTTATATTCAAAACTCTGTCGAAAACTCGTAGCCCTCTTTTTGCATCTCGTCGATGAAATCGCCGAGGATAGAGGCGTTGGTTTCCGAGACGGAGTGCAAAAGATATATAGCCCCGTCGTGGGCGCGCTCCTTGAGCTTTTCAAGCGAGGAGGCCGGGTCGGGCTGGTTCTTTGTGTCCCAGTCGGCATATGCAAAGCTCCAAAGCACCGTTTTATACCCGAGGCTTCCCGTTACGGCAAGGCTCCTCTCGGAGTATTCGCCCATCGGCGGGCGGAAAATATCCATCTCGACGCCGAAATTGTCCCTTATATATTCGTGCAGACCCATTATCTCGTCGCGGCACTCCTCATACGAGAGCGACGGCATCGAGTAGTGGTTCACCGAGTGAGAGCCTATCCTGTGACCCTCGTCGATCATCCTCTGAACGAGCTCGGGCTGACGCTCGGCATAGTCGCCGACGATGAAGAAGGTCGCCTTGACGCCCTTTTCCTTGAGCGTGTCGAGGATCTTCCCGGTGAAGCCGTTTTCATACCCCTGATCGAAGGTCAGGTTGATGGTCTTGCCGGAGTCCTCCCGTATCGCCTCGGCGTTGTAGCGCGAGTTTTCCTCGTTGAACTCCAGAGCGCCCTTGGGGCGGTTCATTTCGTCGAACCTGACCCCCTGACCGTAGCCGCGGCACTCGCCGTCGAGATCGGAGAAATCTCCCGAAAGGTCCGCCTCGGCCATTACCTCGACAGACTCGCTGTCGGCGCGGTTAAGCGGCTCGACGACGTCGTCAACGCCGGTGGTTTCGTCGGGTATGTCCTCGGTCTCGGGGGCCTCGGTCGTGATCACGGGAGCGGTGCTCTCGGGCGCGGGAGAGGTCATATCGCGAGAGCTCTCGCTCGCT
The DNA here is from genome assembly GCA_947624745.1 of uncultured Clostridia bacterium. Classification (GTDB taxonomy): domain Bacteria; phylum Bacillota; class Clostridia; order Oscillospirales; family Ruminococcaceae; genus Faeciplasma. The sequence continues at coordinate 22,414 of CANQLR010000030.1, forward strand.
TCGGGCGTGGCGAGGGTTATTTTTTCGGAGGCGTCGGTATCGCCGATTTCCGGCGCAGAAGGAGCCTTCCCGCAGGCCGTCAGAGGCGCCGCGAGGGCTATGGCCGCCATGAGCGATACAAAGCGAAGTTTAAATGACATTTGCTCACCTTCCAACTTTTTATGGCGCGAAAATGCGCAATGTTAATATGTGCCGAAGCGGCGGGAAAAATCAGAGGTAAATTATGATTTTCGCGAATTTTGGCGGGAAGTTATCGCCTCAAAGAGCGGCAGAACGGAATTTTTTACCGTTTTAAAGACGTAAAAGCTGAGGCGGTAGATGAGTATCGAAATTTCGAGCGCATAGAGCCCGCTGAAGCTCGGAAGCGGCACGCCGTAGGCCTCGTGGGCGGCGTTCAGGGCGGCCGCGCTCGAGGGTAGAAGGCAGTAGATCAGCGAAAAGAGGACGAATAAAGCGAGCAAAAATTTTATTGTTTTCATGGAATCACCCCGCAAAAAAGCCTGTCGAAACTTGTCGACAGGCTCATTATATACCGAGATTCGGGATAAAGCAATAACGCGCGGGTTACAGTTCGGTTACGTTTCGGTTACGGCCGTCGCGCAGAAGTAGCGCGCCGACTATCATGATCACCGGGAAAATTGCCGACAGCCCGAGCCCGACACGAAGATCGTCCCCCGCGCCGGCGGAGACCATTCCGACAAGAGTCGGCCCGCCGGTGCAGCCGAGATCCCCCGCTAAAGCTAAAAGCGCGAAAAGAGCGGTGCCTCCCTTAGGCATCGAGCCGGAGGCAAGGCTGAACACGCCCGGCCACATTATCCCAACCGAGAAGCCGCACATGGCGCAGCCCAAAAGCGAGATCAGCGGGAGCTTGCACGCCGAGGCGGTGATGTAGCTCGCGAGACAGAGGCAGCTGCTTAAAATCAGAAAGCCGCGGAGGTTTATCCTCTCGCCGAATTTGCCGTAGAGCGCCCTCGCAAGGCCCATCAGAAGCGCGAAGCAGCAGGGCCCGAGAAGGTCTCCGAGGGCTTTCGATACCCCGAGCCCGCTCTCGGCAAAGGCGGAAGCCCACTGGCTCATGCCGAGCTCCGAAGCGCCTGCAGCGACCATCAGAACGCAGAACAGCCAGAATTTTTTGGTGCGAAAAAGCTCCCCGGCGCTCATGCCCTCGCCCTCCTCGGTGAGGCGGTTTATCGGCACCCGGGTGAAAACGAACGCGTTGACTATCGGCACTATCGCCCACAAAACGCAGAGCGCCCTCCAGCTTTCGCGGCCGAATATCCCCAAAAACACGGTCGATACCGAGACGACCGCGACCACTCCCCAGCAGTAAAACGAGTGTAAAAGGCTCATCGCCGCCGCCTTGTTTTCGGAGGGGCAGGCCTCGACGATGGGGCTGACAAGGACCTCCAAAAGCCCGCCGCCGACAGCGTATAAAAACACCGAGCAAAGTAGCCCCGCAAAGGGCGACGGCAGCAGAAACGGCAGTGTTGCAAGGCTTATGAGCCCCGCGGCGGAGAGAACGTGCGCGGCGACTATCGCGGTGCGGTAACCTATCTTATCGACGAATTTTACCGACAAAAGGTCGACGCAGAGCTGCGTAAAAAAGTTTAATGTAGTCAATAAAGTGACCGTGCGTATGCTCGCCCAGCCGTCGGCGATAAAGCTTATAAACAAAAGGGGCGCGAGGTTGTTGACTATCCCCTGAACGATGTAGCCGGTATAGCAGGCGTGTACCGTTTTTTTGAAATTTTTCTCCATTATGTCACCGCCAAAGCCGAAAATAAAAAGAAAAAGCCGCGTTTTCGCGACTTTTCCTTTGGCGCGCCCGGGGAGATTCGAACTCTCGACCTGCCGGTTCGTAGCCGGACACTCTATCCACTGAGCTACGGGCGCGTCCACCGCGTCCACAAGTTAGTATAATATCACAAAAGGGCGCGATTGTCAAGAGGGTAGAGAAAAAATTTTTGCTTATTTTACACTCTCCCGGTCGACCCTACAGCTGCCCGCCTCGGCAGGGGTCTCGACGGGGAACTCCTCGCTCAAAAAGTTGCCGGCGAATTCGTCCGGGATAGGCTCGGGCTCCGCGAAAACCTCCGCGATGTAACCGTTCGCCTGCTCCACGGTCAGATCGGTATGACGGCAGGGGAAATTTATCTCGGTAATGCCCTCAATCTGCATGGGATAGCTCTCCTCAACATAGTTGTAGCGCAGGGCTATTTCCGTCCCGGCGGCTATCCTCTCGCCGTTCATGAGGGCATTATATCCCGCCTCCGCCAACGCCATGGAGAATGCAATGGACGAATTATCGATGTCGGGTTCAATCTCGTCAACGCTGACCAGATATTCTTCGTCGCTCTTTAAAAATACCTCGCAGACGCCGCTGTCCCCGTCAAAAGGATTTCCGTAAAGAAGGAGTGACAGCCCATCATCTCTGACCTCGCTCCAAAGTACGGTAAAATTCCCCCATACATACGCCTCTTCCATCACCGCAGAACAGGGCAGGACAAGCGTCAAAAGCATTACGAATGTTAAAATCAGTGCAGTCAATTTTTTCATGATAAATTCCTCCTTAAAATTCCATTCATATACAATACGCTTTTCAAAGGCGAAATATTGCGTCAAGGAAGAAAAAAATTTAAATTTTCTATTGCTTATTTTAAAGAAATGGTGTATAATTAGTCCGTATTAAAATACACCAGTATGTTGAAAGGAGAAACTACAAATGAATTTATCACGCGAAGTCGAAGAAATGTGCGTCGTTGCCAAAGGCCCGAAGCACGGTCCCGCGCCGCTTCCCGAAGAAGGCAAGTGGGTCGAGGCCAAGCAGATAGGCGATATCTCGGGCTTTACCCACGGTATCGGCTGGTGCGCTCCTCAGCAGGGCGCCTGCAAGCTTTCCCTCAATGTCAAGGAGGGCGTTATCGAGGAAGCGTTGGTTGAAACTATAGGCTGCTCCGGCATGACCCATTCCGCCGCCATGGCCGCCGAGATACTCCCCGGCAAGACCATCCTTGAAGCCCTCAACACCGACCTTGTCTGCGACGCCATCAACACCGCCATGCGCGAGCTGTTTTTGCAGATAGTCTACGGCAGAACGCAGTCCGCGTTCTCCGAGGACGGCCTCTCCATCGGCGCAGGCCTTGAGGACCTCGGCAAGGGCACCCGCTCGCAGGTCGGCACCATGTACGGCACCAAGGCCAAGGGCGTTCGCTATCTCGAGATGGCCGAGGGCTATGTCACGAGAATGGCGCTCGACGAGGACGACCAGGTCATAGGCTACGAGTTCGTATCTCTCGGCAAGATGACCGACTTCATCAAGAAGGGCGACGAGCCTAACGCCGCTTACGAGAAGGCCAAGGGCACCTACGGCAGATTCGCCGAGGCCGCCAAGTACATCGACCCGAGAAAACAATAATTAAAGGAGGAGAAAAACTATGGCTTTATTTGAAAACTATGAGAGAAGAATAGACAAGATCAATTCTGTTCTCGCTAAATACGGTATCTCCTCTGTCGAGGAATGTAAAGAGATCACCCTTGCCAAGGGCATCGACTGCGACAAGATCGTCCGCGAGACCCAGCCGATATGCTTTGAAAACGCCGTCTGGGCCTACACCGTGGGCTGCGCCATCGCCATCAAGAAGGGCTGCAAGAAGGCTGCCGACGCGGCCGTAGCCATCGGCGAGGGCCTCCAGAGCTTCTGCATCCCCGGCTCGGTCGCCGAAAACCGCAAGGTCGGCCTCGGCCACGGCAATCTCGCCTCCATGCTTCTTTCCGAGAGCACCGAGTGCTTCTGCTTCCTTGCCGGCCACGAGAGCTTTGCCGCCGCAGAGGGCGCTATCAAGATCGCCCTTAACGCCAACAAGGTAAGGACCAAGCCCCTCCGCGTTATCCTGAACGGCCTCGGCAAGGACGCCGCGTTCATCATTTCGAGGATCAACGGCTTCACCTACGTCGAGACCAAGTTCGACCCCTTCACCGAGCAGGTAGAGGTCGTGTATGAGAAGGCCTACTCCAACGGTCCGAGAGCGGACGTCAAGTGCTACGGCGCGGACAACGTTCCCGAGGGCGTGGCCATCATGAAGCTCGAAAACGTCGGCGTTTCCATCACCGGCAACTCCACCAACCCGACGAGATTCCAGCACCCGGTCGCCGGCACCTACAAGAAATGGTGCAATGAAAACGGCGTCAAGTACTTCTCGGTCGCGTCGGGCGGCGGCACCGGCAGAACGCTTCACCCCGACAACATGGCGGCAGGTCCTTCCAGCTACGGCATGACCGACACCATGGGACGTATGCACTCCGACGCGCAGTTTGCGGGCTCCTCGTCCGTTCCCGCTCACGTCGAGATGATGGGCCTCATCGGCATGGGCAACAACCCGATGGTAGGCGCCTCTGTTGCGTGCGCGGTTGCGGTTGAAGAAGCGATGAA